>NZ_LMMY01000014.1:267145-278544 GCF_001422865.1 Aeromicrobium sp. Leaf272 | reverse complement strand
TCGGGCTGTGGCGGGTGCTGGTCGGACGCAGGAATCTGCGTTCACGCGTGGGGGACGCACGATCCTGCGTTCGCGTGTGGGGGACGCAGGATGCTGCGTTCGCGCGCTGGGAGGCGAAAGCTTCTGCGTTCGTGTCGGGATCCGGTCGTGAACGCAGCATCGTGGCCGCCTGGCCGCGCGGGCTGGCATGGATTCTCCCTTCCCGTGGACCGGTCCACGAGAAGGGAGAATCCTTGACCCTGCGCCGTCGTCATCGGTGGATCCTCAACGTCTGCGGGCCGTCTGCGGTGGAGGATCCACCGATGGCACGCACGAACGAAGAATCCTGCGCCGATCACGCGCAAAGGAAGAATCGTGCGTCACCCGCAGCACCAGACCGGACCCGAGACGCCGGACCAGCGCCCGCGCAGCCGTCCGGTCGAGGCCCTTTCGGGGGCCGACCCCGGCGCGAGCCGAAGCAGCGCACCAGCACGTCGAGACGAAACCAGGCAGCGCAGCACCAATCCCAACACGCCTGCACGCAGCGCAGCCGCAGGACGGTCGGTCAGGCGCGGGGCGTCAGGTTGGCGAGCACCTCGGGCTGCAGGATCGCGTGCAGCTGCTCCGGCGGGAGCAGCTTCTTCTCCAGCACCAGCTCGGCCACGCCGCGTCCGGTCGCCAGCGCCTCCATCGCGACCTCGGTGGCCGCGGCGTATCCGATGAACGGGTTGAGGGCGGTGACGAGGCCGATCGAGTTCTCGACCTCCTGGCGCAGCAGCTCCTCGTTGGCGGTGATCCCGTCGACGCAGCGACGCGCGAGCACCAGCATGGCCTCGCGCATGCGGTAGATGCCCGACGAGAGCGAGTAGCAGATGACCGGCTCGAAGGCGTTGAGCTGCAGCTGACCACCCTCGGCCGCCATCGTGACCGTGACGTCCATGCCGATGACCTGGAACGCCACCTGGTTGACCACCTCGGGGATCACCGGGTTCACCTTGCCGGGCATGATGCTCGAGCCGGCCTGCACCGCCGGCAGGTTGATCTCGTTGAGACCCGCTCGCGGACCCGACGAGAGCAGACGTAGGTCGTTGCAGATCTTGCTGATCTTCACCGCGACCCGCTTGAGCACGCCCGACAGCTGGACGAACGCGCCGCAGTCCTGCGTGGCCTCGATGAGGTCGACGGCGCTCACGAGCGGCAGCCCGGTCATGCGCGCCAGGTGCTCGCAGGCGATGGGCACGTAGCCGACCGGCGCGTTGAGCTGGGTGCCGATCGCCGTCGCACCGAGGTTGATCTCGTGCAGCATCGCCACCGCCTCGGTGAGGCGGCTGTGGTCCTCGCCGAGCATCACCGCGTAGGTGGAGAACTCCTGGCCGAGCGTCATCGGGACCGCGTCCTGCAGCTGGGTTCGGCCCATCTTCAGCACACCGCGGAACTCCTCGGCCTTCGCGGCGAACGACGCCTGCAGCACGAGCATCGCGTCGAGCAGGGAGTGGGTCGCCAGGATGATCGCGATCTTGACGGCCGTCGGGTACACGTCGTTGGTGGACTGGCTCAGGTTGACGTGCTCGTTGGGGTGGACCCGGGCGTAGTCACCCTTGGCGTGGCCCAGGATCTCGAGCGCACGGTTGGCGATGACCTCGTTGGCGTTCATGTTCGTGGACGTGCCCGCGCCACCTTGCATGACGTCGACGACGAACTGGTCGTGCAGCTCCCCGGCCCTGATCTCCTCGCACGCCTGCTCGACGGCACGGAAGCGCTCGTCGTCGAGCAGCCCGAGCTGGTGGTTGGTGGTCGCGGCGGCCTGCTTGACCGCCGCGAGCGCCTCGATCAGGAACGGGCTCTGGCCGATCGGGATGCCGGTGATGGGGAAGTTCTCGGTGGCGCGCAGCGTGTGGACGCCCCAGTAGGCGTCGACGGGGACGTCGCGGTCGCCGATGAGGTCGTGCTCGCGTCGCGTGGTGCCGTCCGGTGCCGCCGGCTGCTCCGCAGCCCGGCTGGTCGAGAGCGTCATGTCGTCCTTCCGTCGCAGGGACGGGCCGAGGGTGGGGTCCGCCGCTGGTTCTCGTGGGTCACGTCGCGGGATCGCCGCAGGTGACCGTGGTCACACCCATCTCATCACACGACCACCCCACGGACGGTCGACCCGCCCACAGGTCCGAGCGCAGCGAGGCGAGGCGCCCGCGCGGAACGCGGCCGCGACGCCCTCGCCGGACGGGGAGCGCTAGCGAGCCGTGCGCCGCATCCAGCCGTGCCGGTCCTCGGCGCGGCCGTACTGCACGTCGACGAGGGCGGAGCGGATGTCCAGGGTGACCTTGCCGGCCCCGCCGTCGCCGGCCACCGCCTCGCCGCCGTCCCACTTGAGCACGCCCACGGGCGTGACGACGGCAGCGGTGCCGCAGGCGAAGACCTCGGTGATGGTGCCGTCGGCGGTGCCCTCGCGCCACTCCTCGATGCTCACCCGACGCTCGACGACCTCGTGGCCGAGGTCGCGGGCGATCTGGAGGATCGAGTCGCGGGTGATGCCCTCGAGGATCGAGCCCGAGAGCTCGGGGGTGACGATCGACCCGTCGGACTGGACGAAGTACAGGTTCATCCCTCCGAGCTCCTCGACCCAGCGGTGCTCGACCGAGTCCAGGAAGGCGACCTGCTGGCAACCGTGCGCGGTGGCCTCCTGCTGCGGGAGCAGGCTCGCGGCGTAGTTGCCGCCGCACTTGGCCGCGCCCGTGCCGCCCGCACCGGCGCGCGAGTACTCCGAGGACAGCCAGATGGAGACCGGCTCGACGCCGCCGGGGAAGTACGCACCGGCCGGTGAGGCGATGACGCAGTAGGTGACGTGCTGGCTCGGACGCACCCCGAGGAAGACCTCGGAGGCGAACATGAACGGACGCAGGTACAGGCTCGTCTCGCCACCCTGGGGCACCCAGCTGCGGTCGGCCTCGACCAGCGCGCCGATGGAGCCGAGGAACCAGTCCTCGGGCAGCTGGGGCAGCGCGAGTCGCTGCGCCGAGCGCTGGAGCCGCGCCGCGTTCTGCTCGGGGCGGAACACCCGGATCGACCCGTCAGCCCACGCGTAGGCCTTGAGCCCCTCGAAGATCTCCTGCGCGTAGTGCAGGACCGCGGTCGCGGGGTCGAGCTGCAACGGACCGTAGGGCACGACGCGCGCGTCGTGCCAGCCGGCCTCGGGCGTCCACTCGGTGAGGAACATGTGGTCGGTGAAGTGGTTGCCGAAGCCCGGCGAGGCGAGGATCGCCTCCCGTTCGGCGTCCGTCCGGGCAGCCTGGTTGAGCTCGAGGGTGCTGGCGAACGGTGCGGTGGTCATGCTGGACACGGTAGTCCTTCCGGGGTCGAGGGGGCACGGCCCCTCGGGGCCCCCGTGGGGTCCCCGACGGGGCTCGCGGTGGGGGTCAGCCCACCGCTACGCCCTCGGCCGCTGCCGCGCTGGCGCGCGCGGCGATGGCCTCCCCCACCTCCTCGGTGCTGCGCGGGGCGGCGTCGTGGGCACCCGCCCCACGAGCAGCGATGTCGGCCTCGACGGCCTGGCTGACCTGGTGGGCGGCCTCGGGGTGGCCGAGGTGCTCGAGCAGCAGCGCGCCCGATAGGATGGCCGCCGTCGGGTCGGCCTTGGACTGACCCGCGATGTCGGGTGCGGACCCGTGCACCGGCTCGAACATGCTCGGAGCCGTGCGGTCGGGGTTCACGTTGCCGCTCGCCGCAAGGCCGATGCCACCGGTGACCGCGGCCGCGAGGTCGGTGAGGATGTCGCCGAACAGGTTGTCGGTGACGATCACGTCGAAGCGCCCCGGGTCGGTCACGAGGAAGATCGTGGCGGCGTCGACGTGCAGGTAGTCGACACTCACCTCCGGGAACTCCCGGCCGACCGCGTCGACGGTGCGGCTCCAGAGGTGACCGGCGTGCACGAGCACGTTGTTCTTGTGCACGAGCGTGAGCTTCTTGCGC
Source organism: Aeromicrobium sp. Leaf272 (assembly GCF_001422865.1). Lineage (NCBI taxonomy): Bacteria > Bacillati > Actinomycetota > Actinomycetes > Propionibacteriales > Nocardioidaceae > Aeromicrobium > Aeromicrobium sp. Leaf272. The sequence continues at coordinate 274,605 of NZ_LMMY01000014.1, read as the reverse complement.
GGACGCGCCTGCGCTCGGGCGAACGCGTCTCGCACGACGCGCTCCACGCCGAAGGCGGTGTTCACGCTCACCTCGGTCGCCAGCTCGTGCGGCGTGCCCACGCGGATGGCCCCGCCGTTGCCGACGTACGGCCCCTCGGTCCCCTCGCGCACGACCACGAAGTCGATCGGCCCGCGGTCGGTGACCTGGGGTCCGAGCGGCGTGGGAACGCCGGGGTACAGCGTGCTGGGCCGCAGGTTGACGTAGTGGTCGAGCTCGAAGCGCAGCCGCAGCAGCAGTCCTCGCTCGAGCACGCCCGACGGGACGCTCGGATCGCCCACGGCGCCGAGCAGGATCGCGTCGTGGCCGCGGATCTCCTCCAGCACCGCGTCCGGGAGGGTCTCCCCGGTGGCGTGGTATCGGCGCGCACCCAGGTCGTACTCGACCGTGTCGAACGACAGGTCGTGCTGGGCCGCCACGGCGCGCAGCACCGTGAGGGCCTGGGTGGTGACTTCGGGACCGATGCCGTCGCCGGGGACGACGGCGAGCGAGTAGGAGCGCGTCATGGCCTCATCCTAGAAGTCGCGTCTCATGATCTGAAACCGCGGTCCCAGAGGATGGACGTCGCGGAGCCGTCATCAGTTGTCGTCGGGACGCTCGGACGGCTCGGCGGCAGGGGTCACGGCGTCGTCGCGCAGGTGGGCAGGTCCCCACTCGATCGGGTAGCTGTTCATGGTCTCTCCTGAGGTCGTGCTGGATCGGACGGACGGGTTCCATCGAGACGATGGGCGGGTCCGGCACCGGTCCGACTGCTCCACGGGCGACGACATCCGAGGGTGATCGGATGGATCAGGAGAGGGAATCAGGTCGTGATCCCCGTGCGAGGCGATTCAAGCCTGCGGCGGAACAGTCGGGCCAAACGCCAAACTCCGCGGCAGGGTGGGCCCTACGAGGCCCTGCCGCGGCAAGCGATGACTACGAGCTGCTTCCGCATGATGGGACCAGAGTACGGCCAGCCACGTCGACCGCAGGGCAGGTTGCCCTGCGTGTCTCGCCCGATGAGACGGCGGAGGTCGGCGCCGCGCGCACGGGTGCCAGACTGGCGAGGTGAGCGCTCCTTCGCAGATCCCCGACCTCGTGGCGCGATCGCTCGACCTCGCCCGGCAGCGGGGGTTCATCACGTCGACCCGCCACGAGACGGGCCGACTCCTGGCGGCGCTCGCCGCGTCTCGCGAGGGCACGCTCGCCGAGCTGGGCACCGGCACCGGCGTCGGCTCGGCCTGGCTGTCCAGCGGCGCACCCAAGGCCGCCAGGATCGTGAGCGCCGAGCTCGATCCCTCCCTCGCGGGCGACGTCCAGAAGATCTTCGCCGACGTCGACAACGTCGAGATCGTCGCGGGCGACTGGTCGACGCTCGAGCAGTACGCCCCGTTCTCGTTGCTGTTCGTCGACGTGCGCGAGGTCATGGAGCAGATCGACGTGCTGGCCGACCTGATGCAGCCCGGCGGCATCGTGGTGCTCGACGACTTCGTGCCGTCGGTCCACTGGCCCCCGATCGTCGACGGTCAGGTCGACGTGGTGCGCGAGCAGTGGCTGACCGACGACCGGTTCGCCGCGGTCGAGCTGCTCATCGACGAGGGCGCGTCCCTCGTCATCGCGACACGTCGTTGACCGGTTCCGGACCAGGCGCCGAGGCGCCGGGCCGCTCGGGCCGGCGCACCTGCGTGAGCGGCAGGAACAGCTGCACCACGGGACCGATCGCGAGCGCGTAGAGCACGGTGCCGACGCCCACGGTGCCCCCGAGGACGAACCCGACCACGAGCACCGTGACCTCGAGGCTGGTCCGCACGAGCCGCACGCTGCGACCGGTGCGCCGCACGATCCCGGTCCAGAGTCCGTCGCGCGGCCCGGTCCCGAGGTCCGCCCCGATGTAGAGGGCCCCGGCGATCCCGTTGCCCACCACGCCGACGAGGAGGAAGCCGACCTGGACGCCGAGCGCGTCGGGCGTCGGGAGCAGGGCGAGCGTCACGTCGACGGCGATGCCGATCAGCACCACGTTGAGCACCGTGCCGATGCCGGGGCGCTGACGCAGCGGGACCCACAGGAGCAGCAGCACCGCACCCACCAGGATCACCACCTGGCCGAACGTGAGGGGCAGGTGATGCGTCAGCCCTTCGTGGAACACGTCCCAGGGGTCGAGGCCGAGACCGGACTCCACCAGCAGGGCCATGGTGGCCCCGTAGAGCCACAGACCGATCACGAGCTGCACCATGCGACGCGTCATCCGCCGCCCTCGAAGGGCGCGAGCGAGGTTCACCGTGGCCATGAGCGCATCCTCTCCTGGTCGTCACTGACGAGCGGAGGCGGTCGCAGGCCGAGCCCGTCACCGGCCAGGACACGCATGCCGACCGCCAGCCCCAGAAGAGCCGACGGCACCAGGACGAGGAGGAGCCAGAAGGTGATCATGAGCCGAGCCTGGACCGCAGGTGGCCTGATCGACCAGAGCCACTTCGCGGATCATGGACGCAGCCACTCGAGGTCAAGTGGCCCTTTCGGTCAGGTCCAATCATCCCGCATGCTGGTGGTGTGGACCCCAGCACCTCCGCCTTCCGGCTAGCCGCCATGATCGGGACGTTGCCCGACGGACCGGCCTACCGGAACCTCGCGGACACGATCCGTCTGCTGGTCGTCGACGGCCGCCTGCTCGACGGCACCCGGCTGCCCAGCGAGCGCTCGCTGGCCCAGGCCATGGGGCTGAGTCGCACCACGACGACCCGCGCGTACGACGAGCTGCGTCGCCGTGGCGTGCTCCACTCCCGCCAGGGAAGCGGCAGCGTGCTCCGGGTGCCGACGAGCTCCACCACCGCCAGCAGCCTCATCGTCGATCCCGACGACCCCGACACCATCGCCCTGACCTTCTCCGCCCCCACCGGCCCGTCCGGCCTCACCCGGGCCTTCGGCGCCGCCGCCGAGCAGCTCCCGTCACTCCTCACGACGTCGGGCTACCTGCCCGACGGACTGCCCGCGCTGCGCGAGGTGATCGCCGAGGGGTACGTCGCCGCAGGGCTGCCGACGGACCCGGACCAGATCATCGTCACCAACGGGGCACAGGGTGCGATCTCGCTGATCGGTCGCACGTTCGGCCGACCCGGTGCCGGTCTGCTCGTGGAAGGCACCAGCTACCCGCACGGCGTCGAGTCGCTGACCGGCTTCGGCTACCGCACCACTCCCCTGCCCATCGGCGAGGACCCGTGGGACGCCGACGCGGCCGCAGCGGCCGCACCCCACGTGGAGGCCGCGTACCTGATCCCCGACTTCCACAACCCCACCGGTGCCGTCATGCCCGTGGAGACACGACTCCGGCTCGCCCACACGCTGCGCCGGCACCAGGTGCTCACGGTCGTGGACGAGTCGATGCGTCGGCTCGACCTCGCCGGGGAGGGGCTGCCCGCGTCGTACGCCGCGCACGACCCGGACGCGATCGTCGTCGACTCCCTGTCGAAGGTCCTCTGGGGTGGGCTGCGGATCGGCTGGATCCGCGCGCCCCGCCGTCACGTGACAGCCCTGCTCCAGTCGCGCATGCGCCACGACCTCGGCACCGCCGCGTTCGACCAGCTCGTGGCCGCCGAGGTGCTCCGCCACGACCAGCACCTGTTCGACGAGGCCGTGGTGCGACTGCGCCGACAGCGCGCCGCCATGGTCGAGGCGCTGGCCGCCCACCTCCCGGACTGGGACGTGCCCGTGCCGCCCGGTGGGCCGAACCTCTGGGTCGGTCTCCCCTCACGCTCGTCGAGCCGGCTCGTCGCCGCGGCCGCGCAGGAGGGGCTGCTGCTCACGCCCGGTCCTCGGTTCACGCTCGGCGCTCCCAGCGCCGGCGAACGTCGGCTCCGGCTGCCCTGCACCTCCGCCGAGCACGTGGGCGTCGAGGCCGTCCAGCGCCTCGCCCGTGCCTGGTCGGCCGTCGTCTCCGGTCGACGCTGCGAGCCGACCGGCACGAGGGTCGACCTCATCGCCTGACGCAGGAAGGCCCCCGTCCGAGGGACGGGGGCCTTCCTGCTGCGAGCTGGGGCGATCAGCGAGCTGCCGAACCCTCGACGTAGTCGTCGTCGGACTGCTTCCACGAGAAGTGGGAGCGCAGCACCTTGCCGGTGGCCTCGATCGGGTGACCGGCCTCCTGCTCGCGCAGGGCGAGGAACTCCGGGGCGCCGGCGTCCTGGTCGTCGATGAAGCGCTTGGCGAACGTGCCGTCCTGGATGTCGGCGAGCACGGCCTGCATGCGCTCCTTGACCGAGGAGTCGACCACACGCGGTCCGGAGACGTAGTCGCCGTACTCAGCGGTGTCGGAGATGCTCCAGCGCTGCTTGGCGATGCCGCCCTCCCACATGAGGTCGACGATGAGCTTGAGCTCGTGCAGCACCTCGAAGTAGGCGATCTCCGGCTGGTAGCCGGCCTCGGTGAGGGTCTCGAACCCGGCCTGCACGAGGTGCGACATGCCGCCGCACAGCACGGCCTGCTCGCCGAAGAGGTCGGTCTCGGTCTCCTCGGTGAAGGTCGTCTTGATGACACCGGCGCGGGCGCCGCCGATGGCCTTCGCGTACGAGAGGGCGAGGTCCCAGCCCTGGCCGCTGGCGTCCTGCTCGACGGCGATGATGTCCGGGATGCCGCGGCCGGCGACGAACTCGCGGCGCACGGTGTGGCCGGGAGCCTTCGGCGCCACCAGCAGCACGTCGACACCGGCGGGCGGCTTGATGTAGCCGTACCGGATGTTGAAGCCGTGGCCGAACACGAGCGCGTCGCCGTCGACGAGGTTGGGCTCGATGGACTCGGCGTACACGTGACGCTGCACCTGGTCGGGGGTCAGCACGACGATGACGTCGGCCTCCTCGACGGCGTCGGCGACGCTGAGCACGCGCAGGCCCTCGGCCTCGGCCTTGTCGCGGCTCTTGGAGCCTTCGGCGAGGCCGACGCGGACGTCGACGCCGGAGTCGCGCAGGTTCAGGGCGTGGGCGTGTCCCTGGCTGCCGTAGCCGATGACGGCAACCTGCTTGCCCTGGATGATGCTGAGGTCTGCGTCGTCGTCGTAGAACAACTCGGCCACTGGTATCTCCTCGTGTCGTGGATGGGTTCGTGGGGTGGTCAGGCGCTCTGGTGGCCCGGCACCGTCCGCAGCGTGCGGTCGGTGATGGACCGTGCGCCGCGTCCGATCGCGACGCGACCGGACTGGGCGATCTCGCGGATGCCGAACGGCTCGAGCACGTTGAGCATGGCCGTCAGCTTGCCCGAGTCGCCCGTCGCCTCGATGGTGACGGCATCGGTGGACACGTCGACGACCTTGGCACGGAATAGCTGCACGGTCTCGAGCACCTGTCCACGGGTCTGCGCGTCCGTGCGCACCTTGATGAGCATGAGCTCGCGCTCGACCGCCGACGCCGAGTCCAGCTCGACGATCTTCAGCACGTTCACGAGCTTGTTGAGCTGCTTGGTGACCTGCTCGAGAGGCAGCTCGTCGACGTTGACGACGATCGTCATGCGGGAGATCTCGGGGATCTCCGTGGGCCCGACCGCGAGCGAGTCGATGTTGAACCCGCGCCGCATGAACAGGCTCGAGACGCGGGCCAGGACGCCCGGGGTGTTCTCCACCAGGACGCTGAGCGTGTGCTGCGTTGTCATCAGAGGTCCTCGTCGTCCCACTCGGGCGCCATGTCGCGCGCGATCTTGATGTCGTCGTTGCTCGTGCCGGCCGCGACCATCGGCCAGACCATGGCGTCGCGCTCGACCACGAAGTCGATGACGACGGGGCGGTCGGTGATCGCCATGGCCTCCTTGATGACGGTGTCGAGCTGGTCCTCGCTGTCGCAGCGCAGGCCCACGCACCCGTAGGCCTCCGCGAGCTTCACGAAGTCGGGGATGCGGCGCGCGCCGATGGACTCCGGACCGGTGTTGAGGTCGGTGTTGGAGTAGCGACCCTCGTAGAACAGGGTCTGCCACTGGCGCACCATGCCGAGCGAGGAGTTGTTGATGACCGCGACCTTGATGGGAATGCCCTCGATCGCGCAGGTGGCGAGCTCCTGGTTGGTCATCTGGAAGCAGCCGTCGCCGTCGATCGCCCAGACGACCGAGTCGGGCAGCCCGACCTGGGCGCCCATCGCCGCGGGCACGGCGTACCCCATGGTGCCGGCGCCACCGGAGTTCAGCCACTGGCGCGGGCGCTCGAAGTCGATGAAGTGCGTCGACCACATCTGGTGCTGCCCGACCCCGGCCGCGTAGGTGGCGTCGGGTCCGGCGATGGCGCTGATCCGCTCGATGACGGTCTGCGGCGCGAGCCCCTCGGACGGCTTGTCGTAGCCGACCGGGAACCGGCCCTTGGTCGAGAGCATCCGCTCGCGCCAGGGTCCGTACTCCCCCTGCACGCCGGTCTCCTCGGCCTGCTTGCGCAACGTGACCACGAGGTCGGCGATGACCTCGCGGCAGTCGCCGACGATCGGCACGTCGACCTCGCGGTTCTTGCCGATCTCGGCCGGGTCGATGTCGGCGTGGATGACCTTGGCCCCGGGGGCGAACGTGTCGAGGTTGCCCGTGACCCGGTCGTCGAAGCGCGCGCCGAGCGAGATCAGCAGGTCGGACTTCTGCAGCGCTGCCACCGCGGCCACGGTCCCGTGCATGCCCGGCATGCCGAGGTTCAGCTCGTGGGAGTCGGGGAACGCGCCGCGCGCCATGAGCGTGGTGACCACGGGGATCTGCGTCAGCTCGACCAGCATGGCCAGCTCGGCCGCGGCGTCGGCCTTGATGACGCCGCCACCGACGTAGAGCACCGGCCGCTCGGCGGCCGCGATGAGCCGTGCCGCCTCGCGCACCTGCTTGCCGTGCGGGCGGGTCGTGGGCCGGTAGCCCGGCAGGGCGAGCTCGTTCGGCCAGTGGAACGTCGTCGCGGCCTGCAGCGCGTCCTTCGCGATGTCGACGAGCACCGGCCCCGGACGTCCGGTGCCCGCGATGTGGAAGGCCTCGGCGACCACGCGCGGGATCTCGGCGGGGTCGGTGACCAGGTAGCTGTGCTTGGTGATCGGCATCGTGATGCCGCGGATGTCGGCCTCCTGGAAGCCGTCGGTGCCGATGAGGCTCGACGACACCTGACCGGTGATCGCGACGACCGGCACGGAGTCCATGTACGCGTCGGCGATGGCCGTCACGAGGTTCGTGGCACCCGGGCCCGAGGTCGCCATGCAGACGCCGACGCGGCCGGTGACCATGGCGTACCCCTGCGCGGCATGCCCGGCGCCCTGCTCGTGTCGCACCAGAACGTGCCGGATGCTCGAGTCGAACAGCGGGTCGTAGGCAGGCAGGATCGCACCGCCGGGGATGCCGAAGATGACCTCGACGCCGGCGTGCTCGAGGGAGCGGACGAGGCTCTGCGCACCCGTCAGCGTCTCGGTGCTCGGCCTCGTGACCTGTTCCGTCATCGGTCGTTCCTCGCTTCGGTCCAC
>NZ_LMMY01000014.1:266883-267125 GCF_001422865.1 Aeromicrobium sp. Leaf272 | reverse complement strand
GTTCTGGGCTGGGTGTTCCGGGTGGTGGTCGTGCTGCCGCCGGTCGCTCGTGACGCCGACCCGACGGTGTCCTCGCATGAAAAAACCCTCCGGCCAATGATGGCGTACGGAGGGTGACGCGAGACGGCGGGTCGTCGCGTCAGACATCTACTACGAGCAGCATGGCGTGCACCGTCCCAGTCTCGCCCTCGCCCGGGGCGTGGTCAAGTACTGAGACGCGACGTACCAGCATCCGGACTGGT
>NZ_LMMY01000014.1:202319-266844 GCF_001422865.1 Aeromicrobium sp. Leaf272 | reverse complement strand
GCCCGGAACCCCCGCCGGGCCCTCTTCCGCCCACGGCCCGGAACCCCCGCCGGGCCCTCTTCCACCCACGGCCCGGAACCCCCGGCCGGGGGCGGCACCGCGTCAGCGGACCTTGCGCGTCGTCGTGCGCACCGTGGCCTTGGCGTAGCCCGGGGCGGTGGCGACCACGCGGACGCTCACCCGGTCACCGCGGAGCTTCTTGCGCAGCGTCAGGCGAGGGCTGGTCGTGGTCGCCACCCGACGACCGTCGGCGTACCAGACGTGGGTGACCTTGGTCCCCGGCGCGGCCCAGCACCGCGACCGACTGGCGACGAGGGTGCGGCCGACCTTGGCCTTGCCGGTCAGGGTGACCCGCGAGCAAGGGGCGTTGCGGCCCTGCACGACCACCGCGGTGCTCGCGCTCGTGTCGTTCGACGTGGTCGTGTTGGGCAGGTCCACCCCGACGCGGACCGAGAGCGAGCGCCCGAGCTGGCTCGCCGTGGGCGCGAAGGTGCGATCCGTGGCCCCGGCGACGGGCCTGCCGTCGGCGAGCCACTGGAAGGTGAACAGGTCGTCGGTGACCGGCATCGGTCCACCGAACCAGTCGTCCTCGACCGTCCACTCCTGCGGGTCCGCCGTGAGCGTCCATCCCACCTTCGGCGTGCCCTTGACGTAGGGCCGCCAGGTGGCGGTGGCTCGGCGCGGGAGGTTGCTGCCGTCGAACCGGACGACGTCGAGTCCGTCGAGGTCACGACCCGCACGGACGTCCACGACCGTGGCCTCGTCCTCGCGCAGCGTCCCGCCGAGCCACATGGCGGGGATGCCCGACCTCTCCTCGGCCGGGACGGCGCGGATCCGGTAGCGGCCGTCACGGACGCCGGCCAGTCGGTAGGAGCCGTCGCTCGCGACAGCGGTGTCGACCTGGTCACCGGCACCGTCGACGGGGACGGCCGTGACCGTCCACGGCGTGGCGTCCCAGGCGCTGCCGTCGGCCTGGACGAGCCGTCCCGCAAGGTTTGCCCCGGAGTCGTCGGCCGCCGCGGGGCCAGCCACCAGCGCCACTGCCACGAGGACGGGTGCGACCACGACCACGACCACCCGACCCAGGCGTCCGACGCCCCGACCGAACCTCGACCTGCTCGACATGGCGGCCCTCCCCTGCTCTCCGCTCTTGGAGAGTAGGGCGCCCCAGGACGCTGACGCCGCTCCGCGGATCTTTCCGGGACCAAAGCCGGCGAAGTCCATGACCTAGGTCAAGTGGACCGTCCGACCACGCTCACCAGGGTGAGACGTCGTAGTCCTTGAGGAAGACGCCGTGCACGTCCTCGCCCGCCTCGCCCCGCACGATCGGGTCGTACACGCGCGCCGCACCGTCGACCAGGTCGAGGGGAGCCTTGAAGCCCTCCTCCGCCAGGCGGACCTTCGTGGTGTGCGGCCGTTCGTCGGTGATCCAGCCGGTGTCGACCGCGGTCATGAGGATGCCGTCGGACTCCAGCATCTCGCCCGCGCTCGTGCGCGTGAGCATGTTGAGCGCGGCCTTGCTCATGTTCGTGTGGGGGTGCCCGGGTCCCTTGTACCGCCGGGAGAACTGTCCTTCCATCGCCGAGACGTTCACGACGTACGTGCGCCGCGCGGGAGAGGCCGCGAGCGCAGGCCGCAGGCGGCTGATCAGCAGGAACGGCGCCGTCTGGTTGCACAGCTGGACCTCGAGCAGCTCCAGCGCGTCGACCTCCGAGACGGTCTGCACCCAGCTGTTCGTGTCGACGACGTCGGGCACCAGTCCCCCGGCGTCGATCCGGCTGAGGTCGGCCGACCCCGCGGTGAGCGCCTGCTCCAGACGATGGGTCCGCTCGGTGAGCGCGTCCGCCGTCGAGGCGTCGCCGGCCAGCACGGGGTGCGACTCGACCGAGCCGACGAGTGCGGCGGGGTGCAGGTCGCTCGTGTGGCCGAACGTGACGAGCTCGGGTCCGCCTGTCTCGTAGGTCAGCCCGGGCGGGAGCGGGGCGTCCTCCGCCTCCGCCAGAGGACCGTAAGCGCCCGGCGAGCGACGGACGGTCTGCGCCGCGTTGTTGATGAGGATGTCGAGGTGACCACGGGACGCGAGGTCGTCGGCCAGCCCGACCACCTGTGCCGGGTCACGCAGGTCGATGCCCACCACGCGGAGCCGGTGCATCCAGTCGGCGCTGTCGGGCAGCCCGGCGAATCGCCGCACCGCGTCGCGCGGGAACCGGGTCGTGATCGTGGTCTCGGCGCCGTCGCGCAGCAGCCGCAGCGCGATGTACATGCCGATCTTCGCGCGACCGCCGGTCAGCAGCGCCCGACGCCCCGTGAGGTCGGTGCGCGCATCCCGCTTGGCGTGGCTCAGGGCCGCGCACTCCGGGCAGAGCTGGTGGTAGAACGCGTCGACCAGCGTGAACTTGCGCTTGCAGACGTAGCAGCCGCGAGGCACCTGCAGGACCCCGGCGGTCGCTCCGCGGGCCGTGGACGTCAGGGCGATCCCGGCGGTCTCGTCGTCGATGCGCTGCGCCGAGCCAGTGGCGGTCCGCTCCACGACTTCACGATCGGCTGCGGCCGTCGCGTCCCGCGCCGCCTTGCGACGCTGCTTCTTGACGTCCTTGTAGAACCGACCGCAGGCACGACGCAGCGCGACGTACGACGCGTCGTCCTCGGTGAGGTGCTGCGCCTCACCGAGCACCTTCAGGGCGGTGGCGAGCTCCTCGTCGGTGAAGTCGGCCACTCCTGCTACCCGGTGACGGCGCCGTGCGCCGCGGAGCTGACCAGCTTGCGGTACTTGGCGAGCACGCCGGACGTGTACTTCGGGGCCATGGGCTCCCAGCCGACCTTGCGACGCTCGAGCTCGTCGTCGTCGATCTCCACCTCGAGGGTCCGGTTGGCGACGTCGAGCGTGATCGGGTCGCCGTCGGCCACGAAGGCGATCGGTCCACCGTCGACCGCCTCGGGCGCCACGTGCCCGACGCACAGGCCGGTCGTGCCGCCGGAGAAGCGGCCGTCGGTGAGCAGCAGGACGTCCTTGCCCAGGCCTGCGCCCTTGATGGCGCCGGTGATCGCGAGCATCTCCCGCATGCCCGGACCGCCCTTCGGACCCTCGTTGCGGATGACCACGACGTCGCCGGCGGCGATGGTGCCGTCCTCCAGCGCGTCCATGGCGGCGCGCTCGCCGTCGAAGACCCGCGCCGTCCCGGTGAAGACGTCGGAGTCGAAGCCGGCGCTCTTGACCACGGCTCCCTCGGGCGCGAGCGAGCCGCGCAGGATCGTGAGGCCGCCCGTCTTGTGGATCGGTGCGTCGAGCGGGCGGATGATGTCGCCGTCCAGACCCAGGTCGATGTCAGCCAGGTTCTCGGCCATGGTGCGACCGGTGACCGTCATGACGTCGCCGTGCATGAGCCCCGCGTCGAGCAGCGCCTTCATGATCACGGGGATGCCGCCGACCTTGTCGACGTCGTTCATGACGTAGCGGCCGAAGGGCTTGAGGTCGCCCAGGTGGGGCACCTTGTCCCCGACCCGGTTGAAGTCGTCGAGCGTGAGCGGGACGCCGGCCTCGCGGGCGATCGCGAGCAGGTGCAGCACGGCGTTGGTGGAGCCGCCGAGCGCCATGACGACGGTGATGGCGTTCTCGAACGCCTCGAGCGTCATGATGTCGCGTGCGGTGATGCCGCGACGCAGCAGCTCGACGACGGCCTCGCCGGACTTCTCGGCGTAGTCGTCACGACGGCGGTCGGGCGCCGGCGGGGCGGCCGAGCCGGGCAGGCTCATGCCGAGCGCCTCGGCGGCCGAGGCCATCGTGTTGGCGGTGTACATGCCGCCGCACGCGCCCTCGCCCGGGCAGATCGCCCGTTCGATGCGGTCGACCTCCTCGCGGGTGATGAGACCGCGCATGCAGGCGCCGACGGCCTCGAAGGCGTCGATGATCGTGACGTCCTTGCCGTCGACGTTGCCCGGCATGATCGAGCCGGCGTAGAGGAACACGCTGGAGAGGTCGAGCCGGGCGGCGGCCATGAGCATGCCGGGCAGGCTCTTGTCGCAGCCGGCCAGCAGCACGGAGCCGTCGAGTCGCTCGGCCATCATGACCGTCTCGACGGAGTCGGCGATCACCTCGCGGCTCACCAGCGAGAAGTGCATGCCCTCGTGACCCATGCTGATGCCGTCGGAGACGCTGATGGTGCCGAACTCGAGCGGGTACCCGCCCGCGGCGTGCACGCCGGTCTTCACGGACTTGGCGAGCCGGTCGAGCGAGAGGTTGCAGGGCGTGATCTCGTTCCAGCTCGACGCGACGCCGATCTGCGGCTTCACCCAGTCGTCGTCGCCCATGCCGACGGCACGCAGCATGCCGCGCGCGGCGGTCTTCTCCAAGCCGTCGGTGACGTCGCGGCTGCGGGGCTTGATGTCGACGCCGGGCTCCGGCGTCGGGGCAGGACGGCTCTCGGGGGTCTCGCTGGGCATGGGCTGATCCTACGACCGGGGTCTGCGACCCCGTCCCCGGCTGCCACCGACACCCGGTCAGGAGGTCGCGGCGTCGGCGCGGGCGAGCAGTCGGACGGCCAGGGCGCGTAGGCGGTCCTCGTCGTCGCGACGCGCGACCTGCAGGCGAGCGCTCATGGCCTGGGGCGAGATGCCGAGCTGCTCGGCGGCTGCTCGCTGCGTGGCGTGGCGCCGCACCTCGTCGACCGCCTCCTGGCCGTCCGGCGACCGGTCCACGACGAGCCGGCCCAGCACCTGCAGGACGGTCTCGGCGTCGAGGGCGTCCTGGGCGTCGCGACCCTCACCCGCCTCCAGCGCCACGCCCGCGGTGCACCGTGCTGCTCGCTCGACCGCGATCCGAGCCGCGAAGAGCGCTGGACCCCGAGCGGCGCGGACCGAGGGCGGTGTCGGCGAGTCGACGTCCCCGACCCCCACCCCGATCCACCAGCGGCCGGTGCGGGCCACCTGGGTGACCACCTCGACCGCGACGTCCGGCACCGAGACGAGGCCCTGGACCTCGTCGCCCACGGTGCGCTCGAATGCGCGGACGGTCTCGGCGCCGGCGAGGAGGTCGAGGAGCCCCGGCACCCCGTCGTCGGACAGCCGGCTCCCCCGCTGGTCGATGGTGAGGGCGTACATGGATGCAGTCTATCAACCCATGAGCCTTGATTCATGTGAATCAAGGACTGAGGCTTGATTATGCGGTGGGGTGTCGCCACCCCGTGGCACGATGGCGCGCGAGGAGATGCCATGACCGATGCGACCGACGACGTCAGCCGACGCCCGACCACCGGCGACGCGCCTTCGCCTGCGCCCGAGCCCGCCGACGTCACCGCGCCCGACCACGACAGAGCGGTCGGGGCCGGGCCGCTGGAGGTCGAGCTCAGCATCCTCGCCGAGGCCCGCAACGAGGTGGGCGCCGCCGACCACAAGGCGTCCATGGTGCTGGCCGTCCTCGGCATCGGCTTCGGTGCGCTGCTCGCGGGCCTGCTGGCCCGGGACTGGAGCCCGGCGGAGCTCGAGCCGTTCGGACGCGTCGTCTGGACCGTGGGCGCACTGCTCGCGGGCGGGTCCGTCGGTGCTGCCGCGTGCGCGGTCTGGCCTCGCTTCACCGTTCCCCCGCCGTCGGCGCACGTGTACTACTGGGGGCACGTGGCGGCCTTCGCCTCCCGTGACGACCTGGACGAGACCCTCGACGCCCACCCGCCGACGCTGCCCGCCCGCACCCGGCACCAGCTCTACGAGCTGTCGAGGATCGTGGCGCGCAAGTACCACTGGGTGAGGGTGGCGATGCGCCTCGCGGGCGCCTCGGTGCCGTTCTTCCTGCTCGCCGCACTCACCGGCTACTGAGGGTCGGGGCCGGCCACCGCTCCCTGGAGCAGCAGCGCGTGGGCGTGCAGCACGGCGTAGGCGCCGCTGCGACGCAGGTTCTGCGAGACCGCGGAGGGGCTGATGCCCTCCCGCTCGGCCAGCTCGGCCTGGGTGCGTCCGTCGAGCACACCGCGCAGGAGGCGACGGGAACGGACCGGCATGCCCGTCACGATCTCGTCGCGCAGCAGCAGGAACGCGTCGACGTACGCCTGGTCGGGGCGGTCCGGGTCGGCGGGTGCGTCCGGCGCGACGACGAACCAGGTGCGCAGCGTCCGGTCCCGCGCGGTCTCGCGGGCCTTCGCCTCGTCGATGGCGTCGCGTGCCGCCCACCATCCGGGGCCGTCCTGGAGCAGCCCCACCACACCCGTTCCCAGGTGCTGCACGGCCCCCACCCCGATCCCGGCCCGCGCATCGAGCGCCTCGGGCAGCTCCAGACGGAGCAGCAGGGTGGCCCGCAAGGCCTCCTCGACCGTGCGGTACCGGGCCTGGGCCTCATCACCCAGTGTCGGCTCGAGGGGTTGCTCGGCAGGTACCGCGTCGTTGACCGCCGCCAGGGCCTGCGTGAACACCCGGTGCACCCAGGCGCGATCACCGTGGCGACGCGACCCGACGAGGTCCACGATCACCGTCACCCGCGTGTGAACCTCGACCATGGAGATAAGCATATGCGTTCAGGTAAGACAGAACCTGGACCTGGCAGGATGGGGTGATGCGCATCGCTTGGGCCTGCGGGGCCGACTTCCGCGAGGTCGATGCCGACCTCCCCCTGCTCACCGCCGCCGTCGCGGAGGTCGGGATCGACGCCGAGACCGCCGTCTGGGACGACCCCGACGTCGACTGGGGCTCCTACGACCTCGTGGTCGTGCGCTCGTGCTGGGACTACGTCCCGCGGCGCGCGGCGTTCCTCGCCTGGGCCGACAGCGTGCCTCGGCTGGCGAACCCGGCCGGCGTGCTGCGCTGGAACACCGACAAGACGTACCTGCGGCAGCTCGTCGAGGCCGACGTGGCCGTGGTCGAGACGGCCTGGTCCGTCCGGTCCGCCGGGGCGTTGCCCGAGGCCGACGAGTGGGTCGTGAAGCCGACCATCTCCGCCGGATCCGCCGACACGGCGCGCTGGAGCGACCCCGAGCGGGCCGTCGCCCACAGCCGCAGCCTGCTCGACGCCGGCCGGCCGACCATGGTCCAGCCGTACGTCGCCTCCGTCGACACCGAGGGCGAGACCGGTCTGCTGCTCTTCGGCCCGACGTACTCCCACGCCTTCCGCAAGGGCGCACTGCTCGTGGACGAGGGTGATCCACGCGGGCTGCCAGAGCTGAAGGAGGACATCGCGTCGAGGGACGCCTCACCCGAGCAGGTGGCCTTCGCCGAGCGCGCGGTGTCGGTGGCACGCGACCTGGTGGGCGACGACCTGCTCTACGCCCGGGTGGACGTGGTGACCGGACCCGACGGCGACCTGCGACTCATGGAGCTCGAGCTGACCGAGCCGTCGTTCTTCCTCGACCACACCCCCACCGGCGCGGCGGCGTTCGCGACCGCCCTGCAGGGTCGGCTCGGCGCCTAGGGTGGTTCGGCCGCGAGGCACCGGTTCCGGCGAACGCGTTGCGGGCGGGGGCCGGAGGAGGCAGGATCGACGCCCGTGACCTCGACTCCCGGACTCGTGCGCTTCTACGACGTGACGAGTGCCGACGGCACGCGCCTGAGGGCCTGGACGAACGACGCCGACGGCCCCACCGTGCTCCTGTGCAACGGGCTGGGGACCAACCCCTACGCGTGGCCCACGCTGCTGCGTCCGGACTGCGGCGTGCGCGTCGTCTCGTGGAACCACCGCGGCGTCGGCGGGTCGGCCCGACCCAAGGACGGCCGGGTCGATCTCGACGCGTACGTGGAGGACGCCCTGGCGGTCATGGACCACGCCGGGATCGAGTCGGCCCCCCTGCTGAGCTGGTCGGCCGGGGTGACCGTGGCCTTCGAGCTGGCCGGGCGCCACCCCGACAGGGTGAGGGGGATCCTGGCCGTCGCGGGCGTGCCGGGCAACACCTTCGGCACGATGCTCGCACCGCTGCACGTCCCGCCGTTCCTGGCGCGCCAGCTGATGGTCGGCCTGGCGCGCATCACCACCGTGACCGGGCACGGCATCGCCCCCCTCACGACCCGGATCCCGTGGACGCGTTCCACCACCAACATCCTGCGTCGCACCCGACTCATCGACCCCGCGGCCGACACCGCGGAGCTGCAGGCGATGGTGAAGGAGTTCTGCACGACCCACCCCGCCTGGTACGCGAAGCTCGCGCTCGGCGTGGCCGAGCACTCCCGCGTCTCGCTCTCCTCGATCGACGTGCCCACCACGTTCGTCTCCGGCCGGTGGGACGTGCTCACGGGCGCCCGCGACATGTACACCGCGTCGCAGGCCGTGAAGCGCTCCCGCTACCGCGAGCTCGACGCCACGCACTTCATCCCGGTGGAGCAGCCCGAGGTCGTGCGCGAGGAGCTGCGGATGCTGCTCGAGCGCATCGACGCGCTGCGCGGAGCCTGAGGCCGCACCCGCTCAGGCCGGCTCGTCCGCCCACGAGGCGCGGCCGTCACCGGTGATGGGGATGGCCGGGCCCGGGGTGACCCGGGGCCGGAACGTCGCCTCGCCGAGGCCGCGGACGCGGGCGATCCACTCGCGCGCACGTCGACCGCCCTCGCTGACGACGTAGCCCTCGACGTCGAGACCGGCCGCGACGCCCAGGTCGACCGTCCGTGCCGCGTAGACGCCCTGGGTGACGACGATCGCGTCCTCGACCCCGAACACGTCCCGGGCGCGCCGCATGGTGTGCCACGTGCTGAATCCCGCGTAGTCGGTGAAGACGTCGGCCGCGGGCACGCCGGCCTCGAGCACGGCCAGACGCATCGCGTCGGGCTCGTTGTAGGTGCTGGTGCCGTTGTCGCCCGACAGGAGGATCTTCTCGACGAGGCCCGCGTCGTGGAGGGCCACGGCAGCGCGCACGCGCTCCTCGACGGGCCGTCCGAGCGTGCCGTCCGGATAGACGCCGGCACCCGGCACGATCACGACCTGGGCCGGGCCGAGGTCGTCGACGTCACGCGTCAGGTCGTCGAAGGTCCGACCCACGACCACGAGGTTCGCGACCACCACCGACGAGCCGACGAGCGCGGTGACGGCGAGACCCGCGATCCGGAGGACGCGCGACGTGGACCGGCTCACGGGCCGACGCCGTCCGGAGCGCTCGTCATCGTGACGGGCTCATCCGCCGAGCTTCTCGAGGATCAGCTCGCGCACGCGCCCGGCGTCGGCCTGGCCCCGCATCTCCTTCATGACGGCGCCGATGAGCGCACCGGCGGCCTGCACCTTGCCGTCGCGGATCTTCTGGGCGACGTCGGGGTTGGCCGCGATGGCGGTGTCGACGGCAGCACCGAGCGCGCCGTCGTCGGACACGACCTCGAGCCCGCGCGCGGTCACGACCTCCTCGGGCGTGCCCTCGCCGGCCAGCACGCCCTCCAGCACCTGTCGGGCGAGCTTGTCGTTGACGCGACCGGAGTCGATCAGGGCCTGCACGCCCGCGACCTGCTCCGGCGTGACGCCGAGCTCGTCGAGGCCGGTGCCGGACTCGTTGGCGCGGCGCGCCAGCTCGCCGAGCCACCACTTCTTCGCCGACGCCGGGGTGGCCCCGGCCGCGACCGTGGCCACGACGAGCTCCAGCGCGCCGGCGCCCACGGTGTCGCGCATGTCGAGGTCGGTGAAGTCCCACTCCGCCTGCAGCCGCTTGCGTCGCTCGGCCGGCGGCTCGGGCAACGTGCCCCGCAGCTCGTCGACCCAGGCGCGCGACGGCGCGACCGGCGCGAGGTCGGGCTCGGGGAAGTAGCGGTAGTCGTCGGCGTCGGACTTGGGCCGACCCGGCGAGGTGGTGCCGTCGGACTCGTGGAAGTGCCGCGTCTCCTGCAGGATGCTCTGCCCGGCGTCGAGCACGCCCGCGTGCCGAGACACCTCGAAGCGCACCGCCCGCTCGACCGAGCGGAAGGAGTTCACGTTCTTGGTCTCGCTGCGGGTGCCGAGCGTGGACGAGCCAGTGGGCTTGAGCGACAGGTTCACGTCGGCACGCAGCGAACCCTGGTCCATGCGGGCGTCGGAGACGCCGAGCGCCACCATGAGGTCGCGCAGGTGCTGGACGTAGGCGCGTGCCACGAGCGGGGCCCGGTCGGCCGGCACCTCGATCGTGCGGGTGACGATCTCGATCAGCGGGATGCCGGCCCGGTTGTAGTCGAGCAGCGAGTGGTCGGCGCCGTGGATGCGTCCGGTGGCACCGCCGACGTGCAGCGACTTGCCGGTGTCCTCCTCCATGTGGGCGCGCTCGATCTCGATGCGGAACGTCTCCACCCCGCCGTCCGGCAGGGGCACGTCGAGGTCGACGTAGCCGTCGAAGGCGATCGGCTCGTCGTACTGCGACGTCTGGAAGTTCTTCGGCATGTCCGGGTAGAAGTAGTTCTTGCGGGCGAACCGGCACCACTCGGCGATCTCGCAGTTGAGCGCGAGCCCGATGCGGATGGCCGACTCGACCGCCTTGGCGTTCACGACGGGCAGTGCGCCCGGCAGGCCCAGGCAGACGGGGCACACCTGGGTGTTCGGCTCGGAGCCGAACACGGTGGCGCAGCCGCAGAACATCTTCGTGGCGGTGTTCAGCTCGACGTGGACCTCGAGCCCGAGGACCGGGTCGTAGCGCTCGATCGCCTTCTCGAACGGCACGAGCGCAGGTGTGGTCGTGCTGCTGCTCTGGGTGCTCATCGGGTCGCTCCTGCGTCGATCTCGCTCAGCTGGGGGGCCGTGACGAGCCGCTCCAGGGCCGCCCCCACGTTGTACAGACGGTCGTCGGCCTGGGCCGGGGCGAGCACCTGCACGCCGACCGGGAGACCCGTGTCGCTCGCGAGCCCGACCGGGAGGCTGAGTCCCGGCACGCCGGCGAGGTTGGCCGGGATGGTGGCGATGTCCTCGAGGTACATGGCCAGCGGGTCGTCGCTCTTCTCCCCCAGGCGCCAGGCCGTGGTGGGAGCGGTGGGCGAGACCAGCACGTCGACCTGCTCGAACGCAGCCGCGAAGTCGCGCGCGACGAGCGTGCGCACCTTCTGCGCCGAGCCGTAGTAGGCGTCGTAGTAGCCGCTCGAGAGGGCGTACGTCCCGAGGATGATGCGGCGCTTGACCTCGTCGCCGAAGCCGGCGTCACGGCTGACGGCCATGACCTGCTCGGCGCTGGGGCCGTCGACGCCGTCGGGCGCGACGCGGACGCCGTACCGCATGGCGTCGAAGCGGGCCAGGTTGCTGGACACCTCGCTCGGCATGACCAGGTAGTAGGCGGCGATGCCGTGCACGAAGCTCGGGCACGAGATCTCGACGATCTCGGCGCCCGCCTTGGCGAGCAGCTCGACGGACTCGTCGAAGCGCTGCTGGACGCCGGGCTGGAAGCCCTCTCCACCGAGCTCCTTCACGACACCGATGCGCAGCCCGGCGACGTCGCCGCGGCGGGCCGCGGCCACGACGTCAGGCGTGGGCGCGTCGATGCTGGTGGAGTCCATCGGGTCGTGTCCGGCGAGCACCTCGTGCAGCAGGGCGGCGTCGAGCACGGAGCGGGCCATCGGGCCGACCTGGTCGAGGCTGCTGGCCATGGCGATGACGCCGTAGCGCGAGACACCGCCGTACGTCGGCTTGACGCCCACGATGCCGGTCATGGCGCCGGGCTGGCGGATGGATCCGCCCGTGTCGGTGCCGAGGGCCAGGGGCGCCTCGTAGCCGGCCACGGCGGCCGCGGACCCACCGCTGGAGCCGCCGGGGATGCGCTCGGTGTCCCAGGGGTTGCGCGCCGGCTTGTAGGCCGAGTGCTCGTTGGACGAGCCCATGGCGAACTCGTCGAGGTTGGTCTTGCCGAGGATTGGCAGACCCGCGGCACGCAGACGGCTGACGACGGTCGCGTCGTAGGGCGGGACCCAGCCCTCGAGGATGCGCGAACCGGCCGTGGTGGGCTGGCCGACGGTGTTGATGAGGTCCTTCACGGCCACCGGGACGCCGGCGAGGGTCGCCAGCTGCTCGCCCGCTGCGCGCCGCGCGTCGACGTCGGCCGCCGTGGCCAGCGCGCCCTCGGCGTCGACGTGCAGGAAGGCGCCGAGCCGCTCGTCGACGTCGGCGATGCGGTCGAGGTGGGCCTGGGTGACGGCCACGGACGTGAGGGTGCCGTCGACGAGGCCGTCGGCGATCTCGGCGGCCTCGAGCCGGGTGAGGTCGCTCATCACTCCTCCCCGAGGATCTGCGGGACGAGGAAGCGCTGCTCCTCGCTCGCCGGGGCACCGGCGAGGGCCTCGTCGGGCGTCAGACCGGGACGGACCTCGTCGGCACGGAACACGTTGCTGATCGGCACCGGGTGGCTCATCGGCTCGACGTCGTCGGCAGCGGCCTCCTGGACGGCGGCGACGTGGTCGAGGATCGCCGGGAGCTCGGCGCCGAGCCGGTCCAGCTCGTCCTCGCTGAGCGAGATGCGCGCGAGGCTCGCCAGGTGGGCGACGTCCTCACGCGAGATGGCCGACGACATGCGTCTCCCTTGCAGGCTCGGGTGCGGGTACCGACCCATCGTAGTGACGTGTCACCTGGCGTTCACCACGCTCCCCTAGCCTCCCGCTCGTGATCGACACCGTGGCCGCCCAGCACCTCACCGACTTCACCGTCGACGACTCCGACGACGACGACCCTGTGCTCCTGGATCCCTCCGGCGTGCCGGTGGACACCTGGCGCGAGGGCTACCCCTACGGCGAGCGGCTCGACCGCACGACGTACGACCTGGAGAAGCGGCTGCTGCAGATCGAGCTGATCAAGCTGCAGCGCTGGGTGAAGGACACCGGGCAGCGGGTCGTGATGGTGTTCGAGGGACGCGACGCGGCCGGCAAGGGCGGCACGATCAAGCGGTTCACCGAGAACCTCAACCCGCGCGGCGCCCGCGTGGTGGCCCTCGTGAAGCCGACCGAGCGCGAGCAGGGCCAGTGGTACTTCCAGCGCTACGTCCACCACCTGCCGACGACCGGCGAGCTCACGTTCTTCGACCGGTCCTGGTACAACCGCGCCGGTGTCGAGCGCGTGATGGGCTTCTGCACGCCCGACCAGTACACCGAGTTCCTCAAGCAGGCGCCGGCGTTCGAGAAGATGCTCGTCAACGACGGCATCCACGTCGTGAAGTTCTGGTTCTCGGTCTCGCGCGCGGAGCAGCTGACCCGGTTCACCATCCGCCAGATCGACCCGGTGCGGCAGTGGAAGCTCTCCCCCATGGACCTCGCCTCCCTCGACAAGTGGGACGCCTACACCGAGGCCAAGGAGGCGATGTTCCGCAGGACGGACACGAAGCACTCCCCCTGGACCGTCGTGAAGAGCAACGACAAGAAGCGTGCCCGTCTGGAGGCCATGCGCCACGTGCTGCACCGCTTCGACTACCCCGGCAAGGACCACGAGGTCGTCCGCATCCCCGACCCGCTCGTCGTGGGCGCGGCGGCCGACCTCTTCGACCCGGACGACGCCGACGTGGACTGAGTGCCGCTCGTCGGTCGCGCCCGCTGGACAGGCGCGGCCGAGCCGTGGAAGGGCGGAGGCACCCGCGGGTACCTCGTCGGCCGCCTGCCATGCTCGAGGGATGTCCCCCTTCTCCCGCCTGCTGCTGCCCCTGGTCGCCTGCGTCCTCGTGCTGACGGGGTGCTCCGCGGCCGGGAACGACGCACTCCCTGAGGCCACCGACGGGTGCCCCCAGGTGCAGGTCGTCGGGGTCCGTGGGCAGTCGCAGTCGCTCGACAAGAACCGTGGCCTGGGCACCGAGGTCGACGGCGTGGTCACCGACCTCGAGGAGCGGCTGGCAGCGAAGGGCGTGGACGACATCGACGTCGACGCGGTCCGGCACCGCAGCCGTGACGCCTCCGACGTCGACGTCTACGAGGCCGACGTCGACCAGGGCCGACGGCTGCTGGCCCGCCAGCTCACCGCGTCGGTCCGGGACTGCCCGGAGGCACGACTGGCGGTCGTCGGCTTCAGCCAGGGCGCACAGATCGCCCAGGAGACGCTCGCCGACCGACCCGCCCTCGCCCGTCGCGTCGACGCGCTCGCGCTCATCGGCAGCCCGCGGCACGACCCCGACGCCCCGTTCATCCGCCCGGACCTCCCTGGTTCGGAGGCCACCCTCGACGGCAGCCTGGGCGCTGGTCCGGACCTCGGGGCGCTCGCCGACCGGACGGTGGATGCCTGCCTGACCCGCGACGTCGTGTGCGACGCCGACGGAGGTACTGACTACACCGTGCACAAGACCGGGTACGAGGACGCGGGGATCGCCCGAGAGATCGCGATCCCGCTGCACCGTCTCGTCCTGCGCTGACGCGTCAGACGAAGTCGCCGTCGCCGCGCCGCGTTGGCAGGACAGCCTGAACTGAGCGCTCGAACCCGCGGCCGTCCCAGACGACGAAGTGCTCGTCGTCAAGCCGCGAGCCGATCGATTCGTCGATGTAGAACATCGCTCGTCCGGGACCGTCGCCCGGGTGGCGGCACGTGAGCTCGGCGCTCAGCACGTCGGAGTACCACTCAGCCGGCGTGACCACGATCGTGACGGCTGGACCGTCGTTCCAACGCTCGTCGAGGACGAGCCGACCTGGCGTGGACTGGTCGACCTTCCCCTGACTCTCGAGCTCGCGAACGAGGAAGGCCCAGGTCTCCCGCTCCTCGCCCACGTTCGCGCTGGCTTCGGCCAACGATCGCCGCCCTCGGTTGGCCAGGAAGGCCCACAGCGCGAAGGACAGCAGCAGCACGCCGAGCGCGATGTCGACCACGACGTGGAGCTGCCTCCACCACGGCATGTCGAGGGCGCCGGGCACGGTGTAGTGGCCGACGCCGATCAGCCCGCTGCTGGAGTAGAGCGCCAGGCAGACGACGGCCGGCACGAGGCGACGGCGCAGGAACAAGACCAGACCGGAGGTGCCGAGGGCCGTGAAGGTGAACCAGGCCGCGGCGATGAGCGCCGCCGACGGAGTGGGAAGGGTGGCACCGGGTTCGGGCTGCGGGTAGTCGGCGTAGTTCACGACGTTGTCGAGGTAGTGCACCGCCGACACCGCGAAGGCGACGGAGACCAGCGCGATCGCTGTTGCCGCCCCCCGCAGACGCGGCTCGCTCACGAGCGGGTCAGGCAGTCGGGCGCGTGCACCCGGATGGTCGAGGGCGGGTGCGCCGCGAGCCTGGAGGGCGACGGGACCGGCCGGCGGACGAGCTCGCCGCCGCAGTTCGGGCACGTGAGGTCGAGCCGGCCTTCGGCGCAGTCGCGGCACCACGTGCACTCGTAGGTGCAGATGAAGACGTCGCGGCTCGTGGGCGCCAGGTCGACGTCGCAGCACTCACAGCTCGGACGAAGCTCCAGCACGGTCAGGCCTCACCCTCGGTGTCCGGCGCGTCAGCGCCGTCCTCGTCGTTGGCACCGTCGTCCGCGTCGGCGTCGTCCTCGGCCGCAGGAGGCCCGTCGGCGAGCAGCTTCTTGAAGCCGTCCTCGTCGAGGATCGGGACGCCCAGCTGCTCGGCCTTCTCGGCCTTGGAGCCCGGACTGTCCCCGACGACCACGTAGTCGGTCTTCTTGCTCACCGAGCCGGCCGCCTTGCCGCCGTTGGCCAGGATCGCCTCCTTGACGGAGTCCCGGGTGAAGTCCTCGAGCGAGCCCGTGACCACGATCGTGAGCCCTTCGAGCGTGCCGCCGGCGGCGGACGCCGCTCCCGGCCCCGGGTGGTCGGGGATCGCGAAGCGGACCCCTGCCGCGCGCCAGCGCCGGAGGATCTCCTGGTGCCAGTCGACCGAGAGCCACTCCAGCAGGGAGTCAGCGATGATCGCGCCGACGCCGTCGACCTGGGCGAGGGTCTCGCGATCGGCCTTCTCGATCTCCTCGAGCGATCCGAAGTACTGGGCCAGCGCTCGCGCCGCCACGGGGCCGACGTGGCGGATGCTGAGGGCCACCAGCTGACGCCAGAGGTCCTTGGTCTTGGCCTTCTCGAGCTCCTCGATCAACGTGAGGGCCTGGGCCGACGGGTGCAGCACACGATGGTCCTTGCGCACGCCGGCCGCTCGGCGCTCCGCGGGCGACGCGTCCTCGAACCCCGGCGGATACGTGACCTCGACGCGTTGGAAGGGCGCCCGGCGCACCGGCTCACCCGTGCGGGCGTCGAGTCGCGGCTCCCCGTTCTCCGCGTCCCGCACGACCACCTCGATGGGGACCAACGTGTCGAGGTCGAGGTCGAAGAGCCCGGCCTCGCTGCGCAGCGGTGGCTCGGCCGGACTGCTCGGCTGGGTGAGCGCGGCGGCCGTCACCTCTCCGAGCGCCTCGATGTCCAGCGCTCCCCGTGACCCCACGTGCTCGACGCGACCGCGCACCTGGGCCGGGCACGTCTCCGCGTTCGGACACCGCAGGTCGATGTCCCCGTCCTTCATCGGTCGCAGCTCGGTGCCGCACTCCGGGCAGTCCGTGGGCATGACGAACTCCCTCTCGGAGCCGTCGCGCAGCTCGACCACCGGTCCGAGCACCTCGGGGATCACGTCGCCGGCCTTGCGCAGCACGACCGTGTCGCCGATCAGCACGCCCTTCTGCCGCACCACGTCCTTGTTGTGCAAGGTGGCCTGGCGCACCACGCTCCCGGCCACCTGGGCGGGCTCCATGACGGCGAACGGCGTGGCTCGACCGGTACGGCCGACCGACACCACGATGTCCAGCAGTCGGGTGTGGACCTCCTCGGGCGGGAACTTGTAGGCGATCGCCCATCGGGGGGCACGGCTCGTCTCACCGAGCTCGGGGTGCAGGGCGAGCTCGTCGACCTTGACCACGACACCGTCGATCTCGTGCTCGATGGAGTGCCGCCCCTCACCCAGCTCGACCACCCGCGCCAGGACCTCGTCCGTCGAGGCGAGGACACGGGAGTGCGGGCTCGTCGGCAGTCCCCAGGACGCGAGCAGCTCGTAGACCTCGCTCTGGGCGGCCACCGGCGGGCGTTCCCAGGCGCCGATCCCGTGCACGTACATCGACAGGGCCGCGATCCGGGCCTCACCCGCCTCGCGCTCCAGGCCCTGCTTCTTGCCGAGCAGCTGACGAAGACCTCCGCTCGCCGCGTTGCGCGGGTTGGCGAACGACGGGAAACGTCGCGATGCCGCGAGCTCGGCGCGGTCACGTTCCACCCCACGCGAGAGCATCTCCTCGACGACCCGGTCGCGCAGCTCGGCCTGCAGAGCGTTGAGCCGCTCGAACGCCGCGACGGCGATGAACACCTCGCCGCGCACCTCGACCAGCGCCGGATGATCCGTGCCCTCGAGACGTCGCGGGATGCCGGGGAGCCGAACGGCGTTGGTGGTGACGTCCTCGCCGACTCGCCCGTCGCCCCGGGTGGCGGCGCTGACGAGACGACCGTGCTCGTAGCGCAACGACAGCGCGAGCCCATCGATCTTCACCTCGGTGAGCCAGCGGACCGCGCGCCCGGCGGACGTGCGGGTCTTCTCGCACCAGGCCGTGAGCTCCTCGGGGGAGAACACGTTGTCGAGGCTGAGCATGCGCTCGGCATGCGTGACGGGTGCCAGCTCGGAATTCTGCGCGGCGCCGACGGACAGGGTCGGCGAGTCCTGCCCCTGCACCTGCGGATGCAGCCGCTCGATCTCCTCGAGGCGCATCATCCAGGCGTCGTAGGTGCGGTCGTCGACCGGCGCGGCGTTGCGGCCGTAGTAGGCCTCACGGGCGGCGGTGATGCGCTCAGCGAGCTCGGCGGCCTCGTCACGGGCCTCGTCGAGGGTGAGGTCGAGGGTCGTCTCGGAGCCGTCGGTCACCCCGACATCCTAGAACCGCCCGCCGACGAAAGCCCGGCGACTGCGCACCGCGGGTGCACGGCCGGCGACGACCTGGCACGGTGGACGCATGAGCACTCGACGTCTCGTCCCGATCGTCCTCGGCGCTCTCCTCGTGGTGGCCGGGCTCGTGGGGTTCTTCGCCCTCGACGGGCTCACGGCCGACGTGGTGTGCGGCGTGGCCGTGGTCGTCGGCATCGCGGTCGTGCGGCTCGGCAGTCGCCCGGCCCGCGACGAGATCGTGTGAGGGCCATGGTGCTGCGTCGCTGCGGCTGAACCTTCGCTGGTGCGCTTCCCCGGCTGGGTCTTCGCTCGCTGCTGCGTCGCTCCGACTGGGCCTCGAGCTGCGGCTGCGTCGCTGCGGCTGCGAGTCGGCTCGGTCTCCGAAAGGGCCTCGACCGGCGGACGGGTCCGGGGTCGGTCGGGTTCTCGGAGTGTGGCTCGAGGGACGCACGATTCTGCGTTCGCGCGTGAGGGCTCGAAGGATGCTGCGTTAGCTACGGGTTCCCGTCGTGAACGCAGCATCGTTCGGGTTGTTGTGCGCGAAGGCAGAATCCTGCGTCCAGCGGGGCTTCGGTGCGCGGCGGCTGGGCAGGGATTCTCCCTTTGCGCGGACCGTTGCACGAGAAGGGAGAATCCCTGCCCTTCTGAGGCCGTCTTCGTCGCCACGACTCTTCCTTCGTGAGGCACGGTCCACGCGAAGGAAGCATCGTGCGTGGATCACGCGCAGAGGGAGAATCGTGGCTGCGCCCCGCAGGTCCGCCCGGGTCGAGACCCACCGGTGCGGTCGAGGCCCTCTCGGAGACCGAGCCGACTCGCAGCCACAGCGACGCAGCAGCAAGCGGAAGCCCAGCCGGAGCCGCGCAGCCACAGGGACGTACCGACCCAAGCCACGCAGCAGCGGGTCGCACACGACCGCAGGAAGCGCACCCCCACGCGATGCACACAGGGGGTGGCCGCAGCGCCCTCGACGGTGGTCAGCCCGCGAGGGCGGCGAGCTCGGCCAGCACCTGGCGGGCGTGGGCCGGGGTGGCCCCGGCCAGGCCGCAGGACGGCGTCACGACCACCCGGTCGTGCCAGGCGTCCTCGGCGAAGCCCAGACGGTCGAACCACGCCTCCAGCGTGCGACGGGACGCGGCCGGGTCGAGCGCGGCGTCGGTCGACGGGAGGATCCCGGGCCACAGGTCCGTCCCCGCCTCGAACGCCTCGGCCCATGCGTCGCCTCCAGAGGGGGTGTCGAGCGACAGGTCGAAGGAGATCGCGTCGAAGCCCGCGCCGCGGAGCAGCGTGACGGGCAGGTCCGGAGCGCACGAGTGCACGACGGGGCTCGCTCCCGCCGCCCGCACCGCGTCGACGACGACGCGCAGCAGGGCGTCGGCCTCCGGCGGGTGCACGGTGCGGTAGCGCCCGAAGCCCGAGGAGGTGGGGACCTGTGCGGACAGCACGGCAGGGAGCATCGGCTCGTCGACCTGCAGCACCAGCTCGGCGCCGGGGAACCGGCGGCGCAGCGACGCGACGTGGTCGGTGAGGCCCGACGCGAGCGCGTGGGCGAGGTCGCGCCGTGCTCCGTGGTCCGAGAGCACCTTCTCCCCCCGCTGCAGCTCCACGGTCGCAGCGAGCGTCCACGGCCCGGCGACCTGCTGCTTGACGGCACCCTGTCGGTCCTGCGCCAGCTCCTCCACGACGTCGAGGTCCTGGGCGAGCAGCGACCTGGCGCGACGGTGGTCCACGCCCGACGCGTCGAGCAGCCGCCACCCACCGGGCTGCAGGTCCGCCCCCAGCCCCTCCAGGAACGCGAGCGAGCGGCCGATCATCTGCGCGCCGACGCCTCGCGCCGGCAGCTCGGGGACGAAGGCCAGGTCGTCGAGCGTGCCGAGCACGGCCTTGACCGACTCGGCGTAGCCCTCCCCCGGCATCGAGCCGACGCCCGTGGCCCTCACCGCACGGGCCCGGAGGAGATGCTGCTGCGACTCGTCGCGGTGATCGTGGCCGACCCGACCACGCGGGTCCCGACGTAGACCACGGCGGCCTGACCGGGGGCGATGCCCTCGGCGGGGTCGACGAGGTCGACGTGGACCCGGCCGTCGTCGAGCACCTCGACGACCGCCCGGTGCTCGGCACCGTGGGCGCGCAGCTGCACCGTGCACTCCAGCGGTCCGTCGGGCGCGGCTCCGCACCACAGCGGTCGGTCCGCCTCGAGGGTGTCGACGAGCAGGTGCTCGCGCGGACCGACGGTGACCGTGCCGGAGACGGGCTCGATGTCGAGCACGAAGCGCGGCTTGCCGTCGTCGGCCGGGACGCCGAGACGCAGGCCGCGCCGCTGTCCGATCGTGTAGGCGTAGGCACCGTCGTGCTCGCGCAGCACCGCACCTGCCTCGTCGACGACCACGCCCGGTCGCGGTCCCAGCTTCTCTGCCAGCCAACCGGCGTTGTCACCGTCGGCGACGAAGCAGATGTCGTGGCTGTCGGGCTTGGTGGCGACCTGCAGGCCGCGACGTGCCGCCTCGTCGCGGACGTCGGTCTTGACCGAGCCGCCGAGGGGGAAGTGCGAGTGACGCAGCTGGTCCTGCGTGAGCACGCCCAGCACGTAGCTCTGGTCCTTGCCGGCGTCCTCCGAGCGGTGCATCTCGACCGTGCCGTCGGTCGCGGTGCTCAGCTGCGCGTAGTGCCCCGTCACGACGCCGTCGAAGCCGAGCGCGAGGGCGCGGTCGAGCACGGCCGCGAACTTGATCTTCTCGTTGCAGCGCAGGCACGGGTTGGGGGTCCGACCCGCGGCGTACTCGGAGACGAAGTCGTCGACCACCTCGTCGGCGAACTCGGCGCTCATGTCCCACACGTAGAACGGGATGCCCAGCGCGTCGGCGGCACGTCGGGCGTCGCCGGCGTCCTCGATGGAGCAGCACCCACGGGCACCGGACCGGTACGACCGGGGGTTGCGGCTCAGGGCCAGGTGCACCCCGGTCACGTCGTGGCCGGCGTCGACGGCACGCGCGGCCGCCACGGCCGAGTCGACACCCCCGGACATGGCCGCGACGAGGCGGGCCATCAGCGGGCCTCCGTCGTCGGTCCGGACATCAACGGCTCCGCACGAGGGAGGCGCGGACGGCACGCTCGTGCACCTGGGGCAGCACCGCGAGCAGCCGGTCGACGTCGGCCTCGGTGCTGGTGTGGCCGAGGCTCAGCCGCAGCGAACCGCGAGCCGCGGCGTCGTCGTAGCCCATCGCGAGCAGCACGTGGCTGGGCTGGGGAACCCCGGCCTGGCAGGCGGACCCGGTGGACACCTCCACCCCCTGCGCGTCGAGCAGCATGAGCATCGCGTCGCCCTCGCACCCCGGGAACGTCACGTGCGCGATGTTGGGCAGACGGTGGTCTGGCCCGGGCTCCGGGTCCCCGTTGACGATCGCGTCGGGAACGATTCGCCCGATGCCGTCGACGAGCCGCCGCCTCAGTCCCTCGATGCGTGCCGAGACCTCCGCCTGGCGCTGCACCGTCAGCTCCAGCGCCCGGGCGAAGGAGGCGATGAGCGCCACGCCGACGGTGCCCGAGCGGAGGTCACGTTCCTGGCCGCCGCCGTGGACCAGCGGCACCGGCGTCACCTCGCGTCGCACGACCAGGGCCCCGACGCCGACCGGACCCCCGAGCTTGTGGGCCGTGACGGTCATGGCGTCCAGGTGCGAGCCGGCGAAGTCGAGCGGGAGGTAGCCCGCTGCCTGGACGGCGTCGCTGTGGACCGGGATGCCGTGCTCGCGAGCCAGGGCCACGACGTCGGCCACGGGCTGGATCGTGCCCATCTCGTTGTTGGCCCACATGGTCGTCACGACGGCCACCGACGCCGGGTCGGACTCGATCTGGCCGCGCAGGGCGTCGACGACGACCCGGCCCTGGCGGTCCACGGGGGTCGTGTCGATGCGGGCGCCCTCGTGCGCCGCCAACCAGGTCACGGGGTCGAGCAGGGCGTGGTGCTCGATGGAGCTGAACAGGACGCGGTCCCGCGCCGAGGACTCGTCGTGCCGCGCCCAGTACAGACCCTTGATCGCGAGGTTGTTGGCCTCCGTCCCACCGGACGTGAACACCACCTCGCTGGGCCGTGCGCCGAGACACTCGGCGATCACCTCGCGCGACTCCTCGACCACGCGCCGGGCCGCCCGACCCGACGTGTGCAGGCTCGACGCGTTGCCCGTGCGGGCGAGCTGGTCGGCGAGCACCGCGGCGGCCTCGGGATGCATCGGCGTCGTGGCCGCGTGGTCGAGGTACACGGCGTCGAGGCTCGAGGAGGGATCGGACGAGGTCATGGCTCTCCCAGCGTAGTCACTGGCCCCGAGGCCGGCAGGTACGCTCCCGTCGGGGGTGGTCCATGAGCACCGTGCAGACGTCGGCGCCACGTGGGTGGCTGGTGGTGGCCACCGTGCTGGGGGCGGCTCACGCCGGGATCGGCCTGCTCTGGCTGCTCGGCTCGACCTGGCTGCTCGACACGGTCGGCGAGCCGTTCGTGTCGTGGGGCACCGACCGGGGCGCCGGCGTGCTCGCGGCGCTGGCTGCGGTCGTGGTCGCCAAGCTCGTCGTCGTGGCGCTGGTCGCCGTCGCGGTGCTGCACGGCCGGTTCCGCCGCCCGGCCGCCCTCGCCACCGGCGCGCTGCTGGTCTACGGGGCACTCATGACCGTCGGCAACGCGGCCGTGGCCCTCGACCTGATCAGCCCCTCCGACAGCGCCGACCTCAGGGCGATCCGCTGGCACGCTGCGCTCTGGGACCCGTGGTTCGCCCTCTGGGGCGCAGCCGGACTTCTCGCGGTCCGGGCGACACGTCGCTCCCGCACCACGACCTGACGCCCGAACCGAGGGTCCGGCCCGGGCTCACCCGACGACGTCGACCAGGGCGTCGGCGGTCTCGGCGAGCTGGTGGTCGGTCACCGCCACCCCGAAGGTGAAGCGCAGCGCCGTCTGCGCCACCTCGCGCTCCAGACCCATGGCCGTCAGCACGTGGCTGGGCTCGTCGCTGCCCGCGTGGCAGGCCGAGCCGCTGGAGCACACGATGCCGCGCCGCTCGAGGTCCAGCAGGACCGACTCCCCCGACCGGCCGGGCAGCACGAAGGACGCGTGGCCGGGCAGCCGCGACGTGGGGTGGCCGGTGAGACGCGCACCGGGGACGCCGGCCAGCACGGCCGCGACGAAGCGGTCACGGCGCGCCGCGACCTCCTCGGCCGTCGACGGGCCGCCACGAGCCAGGCGCAGGGCAGCAGCCAGACCCACCGCGCCGGGCACGTCCTCGGTACCTGACCGTCGCCCGTCCTGCTGACCTCCGCCGTGCACGAGCGGCTCGAACCGCGTGCCCCGCCGGACCCACAGCACGCCCGCGCCCTTCGGACCGCCCAGCTTGTGGGCCGACAGGCTGAGCGCCTGCACGTTCAGCCGAGTGACGTCGACGTCGAGCCAGGCAGCCGACTGCACGGCGTCGGTGTGGAACGGGACACCACGCTCTGCGGCGACGGCGGCCAGGTCCGCGACCGGCTGGACCGTGCCGACCTCGTTGTTCGCGTGCTGCACGCTGACCAGGGTCGTGTCGTCGCGCAGGGCGGCCGCAAGCACGCCGGGGTCGACCGCGCCGTGCTCGTCGACGTCGAGGAGCGTGACGTCGTACCCGATGCGTCCTAGCCAGAGCGCCGACTCCAGCACGGCCGGGTGCTCGACCGCGCTGACCACGACGTGCCTCCCCCGCGGCTGCGCCAGGCAGATCCCCTTCACGGCGGTGTTCGCGGACTCGGTCCCACCCGACGTGAACGTGACCTCGCCCGGCCGCGCCCCCAGCGACACGGCGACGTCGGCGCGAGCCTGCTCGAGCCCGGCACGAGCCGCCTCCCCGAGCTCGTGGTGGCTCGACGGGTTGCCGAACGCAGGCCCGAGGTACGGGCCCATCGCGGCGAGGACGTCGCGGCGCAACGGTGTCGTGGCCGCCTCGTCGAGATAGATCATGGTGCTGTTCCAGCCGCCCACGGCCCGGCACCCCCGCCGGGCGCGACGTCGAGGTCCAGCCCCAGGTCGAGCGCGCGGACGGAGTGCGTCAGCGCCCCGACGCTGATCACGTCGACCCCCGTCCGTGCGACCTCGCCGATCGTCTCGAGCGTGATGCCACCGCTGGCCTCCACGATCGCGCGGCCGGCGACGAGAGCGACTCCCTCGCGCAGCTCGTCGAGGGTGAAGTTGTCGAGCATGATCGTGTCGACCCCACCCGCCAGGACGGCCTCCACCTGGTCGAGCCGGTCCACCTCGACCTCCACGTGCATGGTGTGCGGGAGGGTCGCGCGCGCCGCCCGGACGGCCGCCGTGACGTCCGGGACGAGCGCGAGGTGGTTGTCCTTGGCCATCACCGCGTCCGAGAGCGAGAAGCGGTGGTTGTGGCCGCCCCCGCAGCGCACCGCGTGCCGCTCCAGCGCGCGCAGGCCAGGCGTGGTCTTGCGCGTGTCGACGACGCGCACGTCGGTGCCGGAGACGGCCTCGACGTAGCGCGAGGTGAGCGTGGCGATCCCGCTCATCCGCTGCACCAGGTTGAGCGCGACCCGCTCCCCCTGCAGGACCGCCCGCGCCGGGCCCTGCACGCGCGCCAGCACGTCGCCGGCGGCGAACCGTTCACCGTCGGCCACCAGCAGCTCGACGACGACCCGGGGGTCCACGGTCGTGAACGTCTGCCGGAGCACGTCGGTACCGGCCAGGACGCCCGGCTCCCGCGCCACGACGGACCCACGCGCCACGGCCTCGGCCGGGACGAAGACCTGGGACGTGACGTCGCCGAAGGGCGCGTCCTCCGCGAGCGCCATGTCGACGACGCGCTGCACCTGCTCCCGGCTCAGCACGGCACCGACTCCCGCGCCCCGGCGATCAGCAGGCGCGCCGCCGGGAGGACGACGGCACTGTGCCGGGCCTGCGTCGGGTCGGTGCCGGGGGCGTCGGTGCGGTGGTGGCCGCCCCGCGACTCGCGTCGTGCCAGCGCCGACGCCACGACGGCCGCGCCCACGACGTGCAGGTTCGCGTCCTCGACCGCCTTCACGTCGGCACCCGGTGGGACGGCGCCGGCGCCGATCAGCGTCGAGGCCCGCTCGAGGCCCGCCGCGTCCCGACTGAGGCCGGCGGTCTCCCACAGCAGCTGCTGCAGGTCGGCGCGCTCGAGCGGCTCGGTCGTGACCGCCGACGGCACCTCGACCGGTGCGGCCCACTCGGCGTCGAACGTCTCCTGGGGCGCCGCGCCGAGGACGGCCTCGACCACACGCCGACCGAAGACCGCACCCTCGAGCAGGGAGTTCGAGGCGAGCCGGTTCGCACCGTGCACACCGGTGCAGGCCACCTCGCCGACGGCGTACAGACCCGGCAGCGACGTACGCCCCCACAGGTCGGTCCGGACCCCACCCATGAAGTAGTGCGCCGCGGGCGACACGGGGACGGGCTCGGTCCCCCAGTCCAGCCCGTGGGACCGGACCATGGCGTCGATGGTCGGGAACCTGCGGGCCAGGAAGGCGGTCCCGAGCGCCGTCGCGTCGAGCAGGACGGGCAGGCCACCCTGGCGCGCCATCTGCGCGGCGATCCCTCGAGCCACCACGTCGCGCGGGGCGAGCTCGGCGTCGGGATGCACGTCGGTCATGAACCGGTGGCCGTCCACGGAGCGCAGCACCGCGCCCTCGCCTCGCACCGCCTCGGACACGAGCGGGCTGCCCGGCACGGCGAGCGCCGTGGGGTGGAACTGGTAGAACTCCAGGTCCGACGCGACCGCGCCGGCCCGCAGCGCCATCGCCAGACCGTCACCCGTCGCGACCGCTGGGTTGGTGGTGAAGGGGTAGAGCTGCCCCGCGCCCCCCGTGGCGAGCACCACGGCGTCGGCGGGCAGGACCGTGCCGTCGAGGAGACGCAGACCGCAGACCCGTCCCTGCGTCAGCTGCAGGTCGACGGCCAACGTATGCTCGCGCACCTCGATGCCGGCGGCGCGGACCCGCGCCACGAGCGCCTCGGAGATGGCCGCGCCGGTGGCGTCGCCCCCTGCGTGGAGGATGCGCGCGTGCGAGTGCGCAGCCTCCAGGCCGCGCGCGAGGTCGCCCGCGTCGACGTCGAACAGCACGCCCCGGCGCATCAGACCCGCGACGGCCTCGGGACCGTCGGCGCACAGCACCTGCACGGCGTCGTCGTCGGAGAGTCCCGCACCTGCCGCGAGGGTGTCGGCCACGTGCGAGGCGACCGAGTCGCCCGCATCGGTCACGACCGCAACGCCGCCCTGGGCCCACGCCGTGTTGCTGGTCCCGAGGGCGGCCTTGGTGACGAGGGTGACCTCGACCCCGTCGCGGGCGTCGGCCTCCAGCGCAGCGGTCAGCCCCGCCACGCCACTGCCGACCACGACCACGCGGGTCATGTCAGGCGTCCTTCGGGAGTGCGGCGAGCATGCGCTCGAGGGCGACCTTGGCGTGCGTCGCGACCTCGTCGTCGACGACGATCTCGTTGCGCACCTCGCCCTCGAGCAGGCCGTCGAGGACCCACGCCAGGTAGCCGGGGTGGATCCGGTACATCGTCGAGCAGGGGCAGACCACGGGGTCGAGGCAGAAGATCGTGCGGTCGGGGTGCTCGGCGGCGAGCCGGTTGACCAGGTTGACCTCGGTGCCGATCGCGATCACGTCGCCCGGCTCGCTCGCGGCGACGAACTTCCGGATGAAGTCGGTGGAGCCGGCCGCGTCGGCGGCGTCGACGACGGGCATCGGGCACTCGGGGTGCACCACGACCTTGACCCCGGGGTGCTCCGCGCGCGCCTTCTCGATCTGCGCGACGGTGAACCGCTTGTGCACGGAGCAGAATCCGTGCCAGAGCAGCACCTTCGCGTCCTGGACCACCTCGGCGGTGTTGCCGCCGAGCGCCTTGCGCGGGTTCCACATCGGCATCTGCTCGAGCGGGACGCCCATCGCCTTGGCGGTGTTGCGGCCGAGG
This sequence comes from Aeromicrobium sp. Leaf272, assembly GCF_001422865.1. NCBI lineage: Bacteria > Bacillati > Actinomycetota > Actinomycetes > Propionibacteriales > Nocardioidaceae > Aeromicrobium > Aeromicrobium sp. Leaf272. The sequence goes on along the minus strand of NZ_LMMY01000014.1, from coordinate 240,196 downwards.
TGCTGGTCGGGGAAGAACAGCACCCGGTGCGCCCGCTCGAACGCCCACTCCAGCACGGTCGACGCGTTGGACGACGTGCACACGATGCCGCCGTGGCGTCCGCAGAACGCCTTGAGGGCGGCGGAGGAGTTCATGTAGGTGACGGGGAGGACGGGCAGCTTGCCGTCGGCGTCGGGGCCCATGCCCGTGACCGGGTCGGCGTAGAGGGCCTCGAGCTCCTCCCACGCCCCTTCGACGGAGTCCTCGTCGGCCATGTCGGCCATGGAGCAGCCGGCGGCGAGGTTGGGCAGGATCACGCGCTGGCCGGGACCGGCCAGGATGTCGGCGGTCTCGGCCATGAAGTGCACGCCGCAGAACACGATCGTCTCCGCGTCCGGACGGGTGAGGGCGGCGTTGGCCAGCTGGAAGGAGTCACCGACGAAGTCGGCGTGCTGCACCACCTCGTCGCGCTGGTAGAAGTGCCCCAGGACGACCAGCCGGTCCCCCAGCGCCTCCTTGGCGGCGCGGATGCGCTCGTGCAGCTCCGGCTCGGCCATCCGCTGGTAGGCCGCGGGCAGCTGACCCGGACGTACGACCGGCTCGGGGATCGTGTCGCCCTCGGAGGCCCCGGGGCCGTAGCCCGGGACGAGGTCGAAGACCCAGGGGCCCTCGGCCAGCTCGGTGTCGCACGAGTCGGCCGGGCGGGCCGAGATCGCGTCGTGGACGGAACCACCGGGAGCGGGGACGAATGAGGTGGTCATCGGTTCTCCTCGAGGTGTCCGGCGCGTCGGTAGAGCGCCGGAGGTCGGTGGCTCGTACCCGTCAGGTGCGAGCCGGTGGGGACGACGGTGCCGCTCGCCAGGACCTGGCGGCGAAAGTTGGCGGGGTCGAGCGGCCGGCCGAGCACGGCCTCGTGCACGGCACGGAGGTCCGCCAGCGTGAACTCGGGCGTGAGGAACGCGAAGGCGATCGGCGAGTAGGTGATCTTGGCCCGCAGCCGGTCGAGCGCGTAGCCGAGGATCGCGTCGTGGTCGAAGGCAAGTCCCTCGACCTCGTCGGCCACGACCCACTCGACGTTCTCGCCGTCGGTGGCGCGCGCGTCCTCGTCGGGGCGCACGAGCGCCCAGTAGACGATCGAGACGACCCGGTCGGCCGGGGACCGGTCGACCGCGCCGAAGGAGTACAGCTGCTCGAGGTACCCGGGCGTGAGTCCGGTGGTCCGCTCCAGGGTGTGCCGCGCCGACGCGGCGAGGTCCTCGTCGGGCTCGAGCGGGCCGCCCGGGAGCGCCCACAGGCCTTCGTACGGCTCGCGGATCCGCCGCACCAGCGGCAGCCAGAGCGTGGTGCTGCCGGTGGTCGGGTGCGGACGCAGCGCGAAGATCACCGTCGAGACGGCCAGGCTCACCTGGTCGCTCGCGAGCAGGTCCGGTGTCGTCGTCATGGTCCGCCTCCCTTCAGGTACTTCTGACCCTAAGCCCCTCTTATGGTCAGGTCAACCCGAAGTCGGTGTGGTGTGCGTCCCTGGGGTGGGGACAGGATGAGTGCATGGAGATCCGCCGCCTGACCGACGACGACACCGCAGCCATGCGTCCCTTGTTCGTGGAGGCGTTCGGGGCGTTCGACCCCCCGGAGCCGCCGGTCGCGATCCACGCCCCGGGCAAGACCTGGTGGGGTGCGTTCGTCGCTGGACGCCTCGTGGCCACCGCGCTCGACCGTGCCTACGACTCGTGGTTCGGGGGCACGCTGGTGTCGACGGCCGGCATCGGCGGGGTGACGATCACGGCCGAGCACCGCGGCAGCGGCATCCTCACGCCGCTGCTGACGACGCTGCTCGACGCCGCGCGGGAACGTGGCGCCCTGGTCTCCACGCTCTACGCCACCTCCCCCGGCATCTACCGGCGCCTCGGGTACGAGAACGTCACCACCCTCGACGACGTCCGCGTGCCCACCGGGGCGCTCGCTGCCGGCGGCACCACGTCGGTGCGCCGTGCCGACGAGTCCGACGCCGAGGCCATCCGTGCCGTGCACGACCGGGTCGTCTCTCGCGGCAACGGCCCGCTCCAGCGTCGTGGACCCTTGTTCGCCGAGGCCCCCACGCTCCGGGTCAGCGGCGTGACCGTGGCCGAGCGCGACGGCGTGGTCGTCGGCTACACGTCGTGGGACCGCGGTCGTGGGTACGCCGCCGACGGCGAGCTGCGGGTGTGGGACCTCGTGGCCGACGACGAGGACGCCCTGCGCTCGCTCATGACGCTGCTCTCGACGTTCGGGTCGGTCACGCCGAACGTGCTGCTCCGCTCCAGTGGCATCCCGGCGTGGCAGCACCTGATGCGGGTCGCGCACCCCACCCCCGTCACGTCGACGCCCTACGCCCTCGCCGTGCTCGATCCGGCGGCCCTCGCGCTCCCTCGCGTGCATCCCGGCATCGGCGCGCGCCTGCCGTTCGTGGTCGAGGGCCGACCGCACACCCTCGTCCTGGCCGACGGTTCGGGTCGGCTCGAGGACGGCGACGGGAGCGGCCGCTCGTTCACCCGCGGTGGGCTGGCCCTGACCTTCGCGGGGGCGCAGACGTCGGCGGCGTTGCGCGCCCTGGGCCACGTGGGCGGTGACGACGCCGACGACGTCACGTGGGACCTGCTGTTCTCACGCGGGCCGGTGACGGTGCACGACTACTTCTGAGCACCCGGCCGTCGGGCTCGTCGAGGCGCCCTGCGCAGGGAGTCCCTCAGTCAGCAGACCCCGTCGTACCGCTTCGGCACGTCGAGGCCGAAGTACGGCCGCAGGCGCAGGCCCACCCAGGTGCCGGCGAGCGCGACGAGGCCCCAGATCCAGCCCGACAGGCTGCCGGTGGAGATGCCACCGAGGTAGGCGCCGATGTTGCAGCCCGACGCGAGCCGCGCACCGATCCCCAGCAGGACGCCACCGATCAGCGAGGCCAGGACCTGCCTCGTCGCGAACCGGTGCCGCAGGGAGTAGGTACCGGCCAGCGTCGCGGCGAGGGCGGCCCCGACCACGATGCCGATGTTGGTGAGCGAGTTCTTGTCCGCGAGCACCGACCCCGAGAGCTGGGCGGCCTGGTCGGGCTGCTGCCAGAAGCTCCAGGTCTCGGGGTGGGCCCCGACCAGCTGGAGGAGCTTGGCGCCCCACAGCGCGAACGCGCTGGTGATGCCCCAGATGCCGCCGGAGACCCACAGCACGCCGGCCGCGAGGACGGCCAGCACCACCGCGCCGACGTACGGCGACCAGGAGCCGCGCACCACGCGTGCCGCACCCTGGGCCGTCGGAGGCGGCGAGGTGGGCGGCGGGTTGCGACGGGCCTGCACGACCCGGGTCCCCCACACCACGAGCGCGAGCGCTCCGATCGTGAGCACCCACGCGCCCAGGTAGCCGACGTGGTCCTGCAGGACGATGGGGTCCCACGCCGGCAGGTCGTCGACGAGGTCGTACTGCCACGTGTAGAGCACCGACCCGACGACGAACCCGAAGAGGGTCACGAGGATGCTGCTCTGGCCCGACCCGACGGCGAACAGCGTGCCCGACGCGCACGCGCCGCCCAGCTGCATCCCGATGCCGAACAGGAACGAGCCGAGCACGAGCCCCACGCCGATCGGGCCCTCGACGCCCGCCGGGGTGGTGCCGAACAGCCCGGACCCTGACGCGAGCAGCAGAAGCCCCAGTGTGGCCGCCGTGCCGAGGAGCAGCGAGTGCGCGCGGACGCCCGCCCCGTTGCCGACGGCGACCAGCTGGCGCCAGCCCGACGTGAAGCCGAAGCGCGCGTGGAACAGCGCCGCTCCGAGCCCGAGACCCAGCGCGAGCAGCACGGCCTTCTGCGTGCCGTGCTGGGTCTGGACGACCGCGAGCAGCACGACGGCGAGCACCCCGGCGGCCACCGCCGGTCCGCGCTGCAGTGGAGGTGCCGGCGGCGCGGGTGGGGTGGGGACCCGGGTACGGGCGGGGCTGAGGAGGGTGGCCATGTCCTCGACGCTACGTCCGGCGGAGTCGACCGCCGGTCGGTTCTCGCTCCCTGAGATCGCTCGGCAGGGCCGACGTGACGTCGATCACCGGAAGTCGCGGGACCGGTGAGGACCGATGGTCGAGGCCGCCTCGGGGTACAGCACCTCCACCCGCTCGATCCGCTCGGCCCGCAGGTTGGTGGCACCCTCCACGTTCTCGACCACACCGCGCACGACCACGCCCGCCGCGTTCTGCAGGACCCGCCGGTGCCGCTTCCAGACGTCGGCGAAGACCACCACGTTGAGCATGCCCGTCTCGTCCTCCAGGTTCAGGAACGTGACGCCCGAGGCGGTGTAGGGGCGCTGCTTGTGGGTGATCAGCCCCGCCACCCGGACCCGACGCCCGGTGCCCAGGTCGGGGCAGTCCTGCACCGCCAGCACCTCCTCGGCGCGCAGCAGCGGTCGCAGGTGCACGAACGGATGCTCCGTGGGCGAGATGCGGGTGGCCCACAGGTCGGCGGTGGTCAGCTCGACGTCGCTCATGCCGGGCAGCATCGGAGGTGGCGCCTGCACCGCCGTGCCCGCCAGCAGGTCGGGGGCGTCGGTGTAGCCCGCGTTCCAGAGCGCCTGACGGCGGCTGATCCCGAACACGTCGAACGCCCCGGCCGTGGCGAGGGCCTCCATCTGCGGGACCGACAGCCCGGTACGTCGCACGACGTCGGCCATGTCGACGAACGGACCGTCGGCTCGCGCCGCCACCACCCGCTCGGCGTCGGCCTCACCGATGCCCTGGACCTCGGTGAGGCCGAGGCGCACGGCGTGGTGGCCGTCGCGGCGGTGCCCGGCCAGCCGCGCCTGCAGCTCCGTCCGGCCCTCAGTGTCGTCGAAGTCGCCTGCCGGCGGCTGCACCCGATGCGTGCACCCGTCGAGGCCGGTGCTGGTCCGCCGCCCACGGCCCGGCGCGTCGTCGATGACCTCCAGGTCGGCATGGACCTGTGAGCGGGCGATGCAGGGCCGCCGCGCCTCGACGCCGTGGCGCCGCGCGTCGGCGGTGAGGGACTGCGGGGAGTAGAAGCCCATCGGCTGGGAGCGCAGCAGCGCCGCGAGGAACGCCGCCGGCGCGTGCAGCTTGAGCCAGCTGCTGGCGTACACGAGCAGCCCGAAGCTCAACGCGTGGCTCTCGGCGAAGCCGAAGTTCGCGAACGCCTGGATGCGGGCGTAGATGCCGTCGGCCACCTCCCCCGTGATGCCGTGGCGCTCCATGCCGGCGTAGAGCTTCTCCCGCAGCCGCTCGATGCGCTCGGTGCCGCGCTTGGACCCCATGGCCCGACGCAGCAGGTCGGCGTCGTCGCCCGTGCAGTCACCCACCGCCATGGCGATCTGCATGAGCTGCTCCTGGAACAGCGGCACCCCGAGGGTGCGCGCCAGCACCGGCTCCAGCAACGGGTGGATGAACTCGACCGGCTCCTTGCCCGTGCGGCGACGGATGTACGGGTGCACGGCGCCGCCCTGGATCGGACCGGGCCGGATGAGCGCGATCTCGATGACGAGGTCGTAGTACGAACGAGGACGCAGACGGGGCAGCGTGCCGATCTGGGCACGGCTCTCGACCTGGAAGACCCCGACGGAGTCGGCCAGGCAGAGCATGTCGAAGACCGCCGGCTCCTCCTTGGGGATCGACGCGAGGTCCCACTGCTCCCCCGTGTGCTCGGCGAGCAGGTCGAACGTGCGCTGGATCGCGCCGAGCATCCCGAGGCCCAGCAGGTCGAACTTGACCAGACCCATCCACGCGCAGTCGTCCTTGTCCCACTGCACGACGGTGCGCTTGTCCATCCGCGCCCGCTCGATCGGCACGACCTCGCCCACCGGGCGCTCGGTGAGCACCATCCCGCCGGAGTGGATGCCGAGGTGCCGCGGGGTCTTCAGCAGCTGCTCGGCGAGCTCACCGACCAGCGGTGGCAACGGGCTCTCCTCGGGCGTCTCGACCGCACGCCACGACTCGATGCTTTTGCTCCACGCGTCCTGCTGGCCCACGGAGTAGCCCAGCGCCTTCGCGACGTCGCGGACCGCCGAGCGCGGTTGGTAGCTGATGACGTTGGCCACCTGGGCGGCGTTGCGGCGTCCGAACGTGTCGTAGACCCACTGGATCACCTCCTCGCGGCGACCTGCGTCGAAGTCGACGTCGATGTCGGGCTCCTCGTCGCGCGTGGCGGCCAGGAACCGCTCGAACGGCAGGTCGTAGAACATCGAGTCGACGGCCGTGATGCGCAGGGCGTAGCAGACCGCGGAGTTGGCCGCAGAGCCCCGGCCCTGGCACAGGATCCCGCGCCGACGGGCCTCGGCCACGATGTCGTGGACGATGAGGAAGTAGCCGCAGAACCCCTTGGCCTCGATGACCGCCAGCTCCTGGCGCAGCCGCTCCTCGGCGCGGTCGCGGTCGTGGGCGTACAGGTCGTCGGCGCCCCGCCTCACCAGCTCACGCAGCCACTCCATGGGGGTGTACCCGTCCGGGACGTCGGTCTGCGGCAGCCGCGGCGCCGCACGACGCAGGTCGAAGGCAGCGCCCCGGGCCACCTCGACCGACCGCGCCACGGCTCCCGGGTAGCGCGCGAAGCGTGCCTGCATCTCCTCGCCCGAGCGCAGGTAGGCCTGCCCGGAGGCGGCCAGCCAGCCGTCCATCTCGGCGAGGCTGCGCCGGGCGCGCACGGCGGCCATGGCCTGGGCCAGCCGGGTGCGCGACGGCACGGCGGCGTGCACGTTGCCGGTGGCCACCACCGGCAGGTCGTGCTCGACGGCCAGGGCCGCGAGCACGTCGTTGGTGGCCGAGTCGGTGGGACCGCCGTGGTCGGTGAGCTCGACGTCGACGGCGCCGGCACCGAACAGGTCGACCAGCCGTCCCAGCGCGCGCGACGCATCGGCCGGCCCACCGGTCGCGAGCGCCTGCCGGACGAAGCCCTTGCGGCAGCCCGTGAGCACGTGCCAGTGCCCTCGGCCCTGCTCGGCGAGCCGCTCGAGGTCGTAGACCGGCCTGCCCTTCTCGTCGCCCGCGAGCTGCGCCTCGGTGATGGCCGCGGCCAGCCGGTGATAGCCCTCCACCCCTCGGGCGAGCACGAGCAGGTGGCTGCCCTCCGGGTCCGCGGCACCCAGCTGGGGCGCGGTCAGGCCCAGCGACAGCTCGGCTCCGAACACCGTGTCCAGACCGGGGTGCTCGGCGGCGGCCTCGGCGAAGCGGGCCACGCCGTAGAAGCCGTCGTGGTCGGTGAGCGCGAGCGCCTCCAGCCCCAGGGAGCTCGCCTGCTCGACCAGCACCTCCGGTGCACTCGCGCCGTCGAGGAAGCTGAAGTCGCTGTGGCAGTGCAGCTCGGCGTACGGGACGGTATCGATCTGCCGCCCACTCCCCGGCGCATCGGGTGGCGCCTCGTACCGTCCGCGCTTGCGGCTGAACGCCGGTCCGTCACCCCCGTCGGGGAAGCGGCCGTCGACCGGGTCGGGACGCAGGTCGTCGCGGCCCTCGCTCGGCAGCGCGTGGGCGGGCCGGCCGGAGAGCCGGGCCTCCAGCTCGCGCCACGGGACGTCGGGGTTGTTCCAGCCCATCAGCGCTCCACGGGCTCGTGCACGTCAGTCATAGCGGGCCTCGGTCCACCAGGTGCCGTTCTCGACGACCATGAGCCAGGCCGTGCCGTCGACCCCGACCACCTGGAAGCGCGCCACCCGACGGGCTGCCGCCTCGTCCCACCACAGCTCGTCGACCGGCCACGGGCCCGCCCAGGACGCCACGGGACGCCAGTCCTCGTCGCCGGCGGCACGGAACCGGACGGGGTCGCAGCTGATCGCTCCCCGGCCATCGACCCCGACGACCCGGTCGCCGGGGCCGACCACCTGGGCCGGACGCGGTGACGCGTACACCGTGGCCGGTGCCGGCGGTGGCACGGAGCCCGGCCAGGGAGCCCCCACGGCACGCGCCGGCTGGGTCTGCTCGCCCCACGGCGCGAGCAGACGCCGGGCCGACGGCGAGCGGCCACCCTGCACCCGGGCGGCGAGCACCCCCTCGTGACCGACGAGACCCTGCACCCGGGCGATGCCGCGCTCGACGCGGTCGTCCTCCTGCGCCGTCGCGGCACCCCGGCCACCGGGCCCGAAGAGGGCGGGTGCGTGCTCGCCGACGGGCGCGACGCTCTCGGGCACGAGCCGGACCGCGCCGACCGGTCCCGGCAGCGGACCGCCCTGCAGCTGCCAGCGCACCCGGTCGACGACGTCGACCGCACCGAACCAGCGCGGGTGGACCCACCGACGGGTGGACGCCACCTGGTCGTCGACCTCCACCTCGATCCCGAGCGCGGTGCACACCAGGCCGTGGTCGGCCAGGCGCGCGACGAACCGTTCGGCGACCGACCGCAGGCTGAACGCCACCGTCTCGGAGCTGGAGACCGGCGGCTCGAGGGTGAGGATCCCGCCCAGCTCGGGAGGCACCTCACGCCGGGCGAGGAGCCGAGGATCCTGGCCCGAGGCCAGGCGGTGCAGGAGGGCACCGTGGGTGCCGAACCGGGTGTGCACGTCGGACGCGGGCAGGGCCGCCAGGTGCGCGAGCGTGGTCAGGCCCATGCGACGCAGCAGGCTCACCACCTCCGGCGCCTCGAGCGTCTCGACCGGCAGCGGAGCCAGGAACGCGGCGTCGGCACCGGGCTCGACCACGTGGACCCCTTGCGGCACCGCACGGCGGGCGGCCTGCTCGGCCGCGAAGAGGCCGTCGGCCACCCCAAGCCGCACGTCCCACACCGCCAGCGAGACGACCCGCTCGGCGACGACGGCCGCCGCCTCCTCCTCGCCCCCGTAGAACCGGGCCGGCACGGGCAGCGCGCACAGTCCCGGCCGTAGCGGCGTGACGGCGGGGCTGAGCTCCTCGACGCCCAGCAGCACCTCCTCGAAGGCCCGGGCCTCGACCTCCGGGCGGTGGTCGGCGAGCGCGAGCTCGGGGCACCGCGCCTGCGCGTCACGGCGCCGCATGCCGCGGCGCACGCCCTCCACCCGGGCGGCGTGGTTGCAGGCCAGCACCTGGCCGCCGTCCATGACCGCGCCGGGGACGTCGCGCGGCAGGTCCGGCAGGGCGGCCCGCACGGGCCAGTCAGGGCACCAGAGCACGAGCGTCCTCATCCTGCGCTCCTGACGAACACGGGGCTCCTCACGATGGCGGGAACCCCGGTGGCCGGGGGCGCCGCGACCTGCGGGCGCACAGGTCGCACGGTCAGGTCGTCGGCCGGCAGGAGGAGGTCGCGGGTCCGACTCGGAGCAGTGCCACGGTGCACGGTCACGGTGGCCTCACGCGCCCTCAGGTGGCCGTCACCCGCCCCCACCCCCGCCCAGCGCGTGGTCGCGAGGGTGAGCCGGGCGTCGCACCGGGGCCAGACGCCCCACGGCACCAGCACGCAGCCCTGCTTGCGCAGCCGCGCACCGAGGCGGGCGGCGTCGCCCTCACCGACGGCGGACGGCGGCCGCACCACCACGAGGCCGACGACGTCGACGAGGGCGGCGGTGACCTCCAGCCACCGGTCCTGCGGGTCCGGCACGAACACGGTGCGGTGCGGGTCGACCCCCATGGCCACGGCGGCCTCGACCCCGAGGTCGGGCGCGCCCACGACCGCGGACCACGTGCCGGCCGCGGACGGGCCGGACATGAGCAGCAGCGCGAGGCTGGCTGCGTCGACGCCGTAGACCCCACCGGTCTCGAGGCTCAGCAGGCCCTCGAGGGCCGGGTGCGTGGGCACCGCCTGCCGTGCGGGTGCGCCCTGCATCCGCTCGACCTCGCGCCGCAGCTCGGCGACGACCTCGAGGGCTGGACGGGCTGCGGACACCTACCCATGATCGAACAGATGTTCGAACGAGTCAACCTGGTGTCACCCCCGAGCCGTCACCGGATCAGGCGTCGCCGGCCTCCACCACGCCGAGCGGGATCGACCCGCCCGGGATCGCGTCGAGGAGCATCCGCGTGTAGTCCTGCTGCGGGTTCTCGAAGACGTCGGTCACGCTCGACTGCTCGACGACCTGGCCGTTCTGCATCACCAGCACGTGGTCGGCGATCTGCCGCACGACCGCGAGGTCGTGGGTGATGAACAGGTACGACAGGCCCAGCTCGCTCTGGAGCTCGTTGAGCAGGTTCAGGATCTGCGCCTGCACCAGCACGTCGAGCGCCGAGACGGCCTCGTCGCAGATGACCACCTCGGGGTCCAGGGCGAGCGCCCGCGCGATGGCGACGCGCTGCCGCTGCCCGCCGGACAGCTCGTTGGGGTAGCGCGTCATGACCGACGCCGGCAGCGACACCTTCTCGAGCAGGTCGCGGATCTTGGCCTCGCGCTCCTTGGAGGTGCCGATGTCGTGGAGCCGCAGCGGCTCCTCGATGGACCGGTAGATCGAGTACATCGGGTCCAACGACGCGTACGGGTTCTGGAAGACCGGCTGCATCTGCCGCCGCATCGCCAGCTGCTGCTTCTTGGACCGCAGGCTGGTGATGTCGACACCGTCGAACTCCACCGACCCGCTCGTGGCGTCGAGCAGGCCGAGCACCATGCGAGCCACGGTGGACTTGCCCGAGCCGGACTCCCCCACGATGGCGGTCGTGGTGCCGCGCTCGAGCCGGAACGAGACCCGGTCGACCGCCGTGAAGTCCGTGGACTGACCGGGGCGGCTGCCGCGGATCTTGAAGACCTTGGTGAGGTCCTTGGCCTCGATGATCGTGCTGGACCCCTCACCGAACTCGCCGGAGTCCGTCGCGACCTCGGCCGCGATCTCGGCCGCGGTCTGCACCGCCTGCTCGCGCACCTCGGCCCGCGCCTGGACCGACGAGAGCCGCTGCGAGGCGAGCGAGGGGGCCGAGCTCACGAGGCGCTTGCTGTAGGGGTGCTGGGGGTTCTGCAGGATCTCCAGCGCCGGGCCCGACTCCACGATCTGGCCGCGGTACATGACCACGAGGTGGTCGGCGCGCTCGGCCGCCAGACCGAGGTCGTGGGTGATGAGCAGCACCGCGAAGCCGAGCTCGTCGGTGAGCCGGTCGAGGTGGTCGAGGATCTGCTTCTGCACGGTCACGTCGAGGGCCGAGGTGGGCTCGTCGGCGATGAGCAGCTTGGGGCGTGCCGCGAGGCCCATGGCGATGAGCGCGCGCTGGCGCATGCCGCCGGAGAACTCGTGCGGGTACTGCCGCGCGCGTCGCTCGGCGTCGGGCAGACCGGCCTCCTCGAGCAGCTCGACCACGCGTGCGTCGGCCGCCTTGCCCTTGGCCACGCCGTTGGCCTCGAGCGACTCCTTGATCTGGGTGCCCACCCGCCACAGCGGGTTCAGGTTCGACATCGGGTCCTGCGGCACGAGGCCGATGGACGACCCGCGCAGCGCGATGATGTCGGACCGCTTGGCGTGGGCGATGTCCGTGCCCTCGAACAGGATCTGGCCACCGGTGATGCGCCCGGTCCCGGGCAGCAGGTCGATGATGGCGTGCGCCGTCGTCGACTTGCCCGAGCCGGACTCGCCGACGATGGCCACGGTCTGACCGGGGTAGACCGTCAGGTTCGCGCCGATGACGGCGGGGACGATCGTCTTCTTGTCGGCCTCGAAGCCGACGTGCAGGTCCTTGACCTCGAGCAGCGGCTGCTCGCTGGAGGGGCGACCCTCGGGGTTCGGGTTGCTCATCGCTTCTTGGCCTTCGGGTCGAGGGCGTCGCGCACGGCGTCGCCGAGGAGGATGAAGCTGAACACGGTCAGCGCGAGCGCGCCCGCGGGCCAGAACATGGTGCCCAGCCGCTGCCCGGCCCGGACCTGGTTCTGCGAGGCCGCGATGTCGTTGCCCCACGAGACGATGCTCGTCGGAAGGCCGAGGCCCAGGAACGACAGCGTGGCCTCGGCGACGATGAAGATGCCCAGCGAGACGGTGGCGGTCACGATGACCGGGGCCAGCGAGTTGGGGATCACGTGCCGCACCAGGTTCCGGCGCGGCGTGGCGCCCAGTGCGCGCGCAGCGTCGACGAACTCCTGCTGCTTGGTCTCGATGACCGCGCCACGAGCGATACGGGTGACCTGCGGCCAGCCGAACAGGCCGAGCGCGAGCACGATCGCCAGGACCGAGCCCCAGAAGCCGCGGTCGGGCCACACGTTGTTGAGGGCCGACAGCAGGACGATGGCGGCGAGCAGCAGCGGGATCGCGTAGAAGACGTCGGCGATGCGCGAGATGAGCGAGTCGAAGAACCCGCCGTAGAAGCCCGCGACCGCGCCCGTCACCAGGCCCAGCAGCGCGACGATGAGCGTGGTGAACACGCCGACCGCCACGGAGGCACGCGCCCCGTAGATCATGCGCGAGTAGACGTCGCAGCCCTGTCGGTCGAAGCCGAGCGGGTGCCCGGGCTCGCCGACCGCCAGGCTCTTGCCCGTCTGGCAGAAGCTCGGGTCGTTGCTCGTGAACAGCCCGGGGAAGGCGATCACGACGGCCAGGAAGACCAGCAGCGCGGCCGAGACGTAGAACAGCGGGTTCTTGCGCAGCTGCTTCCACGCCTCCTTCCACTGGCTCTCCGGCGGCGCGGTGGTGTCGAGTGCACCCACGTCGTGCAGGGGCGTGTCCTCCAGCCGGGCGAGGTACCGCTCCTGGCCGGGTCGGATCTTGGGCGAGCGGCCGTCAGGCATAGCGGATCCTCGGGTCGAGCAGGGCGTAGAGCAGGTCCACGACGAGACTGGTGACGACGTAGACGAGCACCATGATGGTGACGACGGAGACGATCGTCGGGGTCTCCCCGCGTCGCACGGCCTCGAAGGCCAGGTTGCCGACCCCGGGGACGTTGAAGATGCCCTCGGTCACGACCGCACCGGCCATGAGGCCGCCGAGGTCGGCGCCGAGGAAGGTCACCACGGGGATGAGGGAGTTGCGCAGCACGTGGCGCCGGTTGACCTGGCCGTCGGGCAGGCCCTTGGCACGGGCGGTGCGCACGTGGTCGGCCGTGAGGTTCTCGATGACCGAGGTGCGGGTCAGGCGCAGCACGTAGGCGAACGACACGAGTCCCAGCACGATCGCCGGCAGCAGGAGCTCCTGGAAGGTCGCCTGTGAGCTCACGAGCGCCGGTAGCGCCCCCAGCTTGATGCCGACGAGCAGCTGCAGCACGAAGCCGAAGACGAAGATCGGCACGGCGATGACGAGCAGCGAGACGACCAGCATCGTGGAGTCGAACAGCTTGCCGCGCCGCATGCCGGCGTAGAAGCCCGCGGCCACGCCGAGCACGGCCTCGATGACCAGGGCCATGAGGGCGAGCTTGATGGTCACGGGGAAGGCACGCTGCACCAGGTCGATCACGGGCTGGCCGCTGAACGCGGTGCCGAAGTCGAGGGTCAGCGCGCCCTTGAGGAACAGCAGCCACTGCACCAGGAACGGCTTGTCGAAGTTGTACTGCTCACGCAGCGCCTGGTAGGTGCCCTCGGGCACCGGCTTGTCGCCGAACAGGGCGACGATCGGGTCTCCCGGTCGCAGGAACACCATCGCGTAGATGAGCAGCGTGGCTCCGAGGATCACCGGGATCGCTTGGAGGAGACGCTTGCCGACGTACCACCACATGGGCAGAACTCCTTGTCTGAGGGGGCGGCGACACCGCGACCCGCCACGACGATACGCCGCGGGCGGAAGCGCCACCGAGGGACCCGGACACACCTGTGGGGCAACACCTGAGGTGTTGCCCCACGGGTGGTCGTGCGGGCGCCGGAGCTACTTCTTGGTGATGAGGTGCAGCTCGGGCTGGTTCTGCCAGTTGAACTCGACGTTCTCCACGTTCTTCGACGCGGCAGCGGCGACGTTGGAGTACCAGAGCGGGATGGCGGGCAGGTCCTTGAAGAGGACCTCCTGGGCCTGCGACTGAAGCGCGTAGCGCTTGTCCTCGTCGGGCTCGCCTGCGACCTGCTTCATGAGGTCGTCGAACTCGCTGCTGGAGTAGTCACCGTCGTTCGACCCGGCCTTGGTCTGGTACAGCGGGGCCAGGTAGTTGAAGATCGACGGGTAGTCGGGCTGCCAACCGGTGCGGAAGGCGGTCTTGATGGTGCGGTTGGTGACGTCGGTGCGCAGCTCGTCGAACGTGGCGTAGCCCTTGGCCTTGGCGTCGATGCCGAGGTTGTTCTTGAGCTGGTTCACGACGGCGTCGACCCACTCCTTGTTGCCGGGACCGTCGCTGTTGTAGGAGATCGTGAACGATCCCTCGAACTCGGCGATGTCGTCGGCCTGGGCCCACAGGTCCTTGGCCTCGGTGGCGTCGAACTTCAGCACCTCGCTGCCCGGGATCTCCTTGTCGAAGCCGGGCATGACCGGAGCCGAGAAGTCGACGGCCGGCGTGCGGGTGTCGTCGAAGATGTTCTTCGTGATCTCCTCGCGGTTGATCGCCTTGGAGATGGCCTGACGACGCAGACGTCCCTCGTCGTTAGTGCCGAAGCCGGCCAGGCTCTCGGGGATCGTGACCGAGCCGAAGACCGAGCCGGGCTCGGAGATGGCCTGGACGCTGTCGTCGGACTGGAACGTCGACAGGGCGCTCGGCGGCACGGCGTCGAGGACGTCGAGGTCACCGGTCTGGACGGCCGTGTAGGCGGTGTCGGGGTTCGTGAAGAACTTCAGCGTGACGCCACCGTTCTTCGGCTTGCGGACACCGTCGTAGGAGTCGTTCGGGACGAGCTTGATCTGGACGTCGTGCTCCCACGCGCCCTTGCCGTCCATCTTGTACGGGCCGTTGCCGATCGGGTCCTCGCCGTAGGCCTTGATGTCGTCGAAGGCCGACTCGGGCAGCGGGTAGAACGCCGAGTAGCCCAGACGCGCCGGGAAGTCGGCCTCGGGCTGGTTCAGCTCGATCGTGAAGGTCTTCTCGTCGACGACCTTGAGGCCCTCGAGCGTCTTGGCGGTCGGCTTCTCCTCCTGGACGGCGTCGAAGCCCTTGATCGGGTAGAAGAAGTAGCTGTTCAGCTGCTTGTTGGTGCTGAGGGCGCCGTAGTTCCACGCGTCCACGAAGGAGTCGGCGGTGACGGGGGTGCCGTCGGAGAACTCCCAGTCCTTGAGCTTGACGGTCCAGGTGACGTTGTCCTCGGACTCGATCGACTCCGCGACCTCGTTCACGCTCGAGCCGTCCTTCTGGTACGAGACCAGGCCGGCGAAGAGCAGGTCGATGGCGCGACCGCCACCGGTCTCGTTCGTCGAGGTGGGGACGAGCGGGTTCTGGGGCTCGGTGCTGAAGTTGGTGATGACCGAGTCGGTGGACCCGGAGTCGTCACCGCCCCCGCCACAAGCCGCCAGGACGAGGCTGCCCGCGGCGAGCAGGGCTACGCCCGCGACGCGAGTACGTCGGGAGAGACGCATGGATTCCTCCTGTGAAGATGGGTGCACGCAGGCGCGTGCGCCCCTATTGCTATCACCGCGACAGGGCCGCACGACAGAGCCGGACGACGTCTTAACCAACTTGGAACCTGATCCCGATGGGCCATTCCCCCTGGCTCGGTCGGACCATGGGACGCACGAGGGCCCCGGACCGTGTGGTCCGGGGCCCTCGTGGCAGGAGTGCGATCAGCCCTTGCGCTGGGCGATGCCCTCGGTGGCCTGCGGCAGGACCGTCTTCAGGTCGCCGACGACGCCGAAGTCGACGAGCTCGAAGATCGGCGCCTCGTCGTCCTTGTTGACCGCGACGATGGTCTTGGACGTCTGCATGCCGGCGCGGTGCTGGATGGCACCGGAGATGCCGTTGGCCACGTACAGCTGCGGCGAGACGGTCTTGCCCGTCTGGCCGACCTGGAAGCTGTGCGGGTACCAGCCGGAGTCGACCGCGGCGCGCGAGGCGCCCACGGCGGCACCGAGGCTGTCGGCGAACGCCTCGACCTCGGTGAAGTCGCCACCGGTGCCACGGCCGCCGGAGACCACGATGGCGGCCTCGGTGAGCTCGGGACGGCCGGAGGCGGCCTTCTCCTTGGTGGAGACGATCTTGGCGCCCTTGGCGGCGTCGGAGACCTCGATCGTGACGGCCTCGACCGTGCCGGCGCCCGAGGCGGCCTCGGGGGCCACGGAGTTGGGCTTGACGGCGATCACCGGGATGCCCTTGGTGACCTGGGCGTCCACGGTGAAGTTGCCGGCGAAGACCGACTGCGTGGTGGTGACGACGTCGCCGTCGACCTTCACGTCGACCGCGTCGGTGATGAGACCGGACTCGGTCCGCAGCGCGACGCGGGCGGCGATCTCCTTGCCCTCCGTGCTGGAGGGGACCAGCACGGCCGAGGCGGAGGAGTCGGTGACGATCTTGGTGAGCGCCTCGGCCTTGGGACCGACCAGGTACTCGCCGTAGACGGCGTCGTCGAGCTGGTAGATCTTCTCGGCGCCGTGCTCGGCCAGCGAGCCGGGGACGTCGGCGCCGAAGACGACGGCCGACGGCTCACCGATCTTGCGGGCGATCGTGAGGAGCTCGAGGCTGGGCTTGGTGGCGTTGCCGTCGACGACGTCGACGAGCACGATGACTTCGGACATGTCTCTGCTCTCCCTGCTCAGACGAACTTCTTGGAGGCGAGGAACTCGACGAGCTTGGAGCCGCCGTCGCCCTCGTCGGTGATGATCTCGCCGGCGGTGCGCGGCGGGCGGGGCTCGGTCGAGGCGACCTTCGTCCACGCGGCGTCGAGGCCCACGTCGGACGCGTCGACACCGAGGTCGGACAGGTCCCACTCCTCGACCGGCTTCTTCTTGGCCGCCATGATGCCCTTGAAGGACGGGTAGCGGGCCTCGCCGGTCTGGTCGGTCACGCTCACGACGAGCTTGCCCGTGCCCTGGACCTCATGCGTGGCGACGTCGCCGTCACGCTTGATGGTCACGGTCTCGCCGTCGACGGTGATCTCGCCGCCGAGGGTGACCGCGGGCAGGCCGAGACGCTCGGCGACGAGCGTCGGGACGACACCCATGCCGCCGTCGGTCGAGGCCATGCCGAAGAAGACGAAGTCGTACTCGAGCTTCTCGAGGGCCTTGGCCAGCACGAGCGACGTGGCGAACGCGTCGGAGCCGGCGATGGCCTCGTCGTTGACGTGCACGCCCTTGTCGGCGCCCATCTGCAGCGCCTTGCGCACGGCGTCGGCGGCGTCGTCGGGGCCGACGGTGAGGACGGTGACCTCGCCGTCGCCCTCCTCGACGACCTTGAGGGCCTGCTCGACGGCGTACTCGTCGAGCTCGGACAGCAGACCGTCGACGTTCTCACGGTCCACGGTGTTGTCGGACGAGTCGAAGGTGCGGTCGGCCGTGGCATCCGGCACGTACTTCACCGCGACGACGATGTTGGTCACGAGGACCCTCCTGTGGTCGGGGACGCGACGCTCGGCGTCGCGTGGTCGGGAGGTCCACCTTCCCACGTGGAGCTCCACGTGGTGAGGGCAGCCTTGCGTCGCAGGTTACCGGCGGGTTACAAGCGCGGCCACCCACACCGGCAATGGCGTCGGTCACATCGCTGCACGCCGCGTCGCCCGCGGTGCCGGCCGACCGCCGGCTCAGGCGTCGCGGCGGGAGAGCAGCGACGGCGCAGCCACCCCGACGATGAGGTAGACCACCGAACCGCCGCCGTAGGCGACGAACGCCTCCTTGGCCGCAGCGTTCTCCCCGGAGAAGGCGACCAGGCCACGCAGTGGTGCCGTGAGCGGGTCCGCGACCACGGCGACCGCCCGGAGCACACCGGCGTCGGCGTCGAAGCCGAAGGCGACGAGGAGGGCGGCGAGCGCCAGCAGCACCGAGGCCACCAGTCCGAGCACGCCGATCGCCACGCCCACCAGGGACACCACACGCGCCGGTCCGAAGGAGGAGGACTCCTGCGGCACCGACGGCGGCTCCGGCACGCTGTCGTCGATCTCGCGGGCAGGCGCCTTCTCGGCCCGACGACGCCGGGCCGCCTCGCCCTTCTCGGCGCGGGCCCGCTCCTTCGCCTCGGCCTTCTCGCGACGACGCGCCACGGTGGCTGCCGCCGCTGCTCGGCGGTCGTCACCTCGACCGCCGCGGTCCACCGGTTCCTGAGAGGTGTGCTCGGACTCGCGCGCGTCGGCACGGGCGTCCTGGGCGTCGGCCTCGGTGACCTCGGTGGCCTCGACGTCCTGGTGGGCGGCACCGACGGCGTCGAGGAGGGCCGTCTCCTCGGCCAGGTCGGCAGCGGAGCCGTCCTCGGACCGGGTCGTCGTCGACTCCTGCTCCGGCGTGCCGTCGCCCGGCATCGGGTCCTGCGCGTCGGGGTCCTCGGGCGCAGCGTCCTGGTCCGCGACGTCCTGGGACGTGGGGGCGTCGGCTCGAGCGGTGGTCGGGCGTCCGGCCAGGGCGGCGAGGGCCGCGGCCTTGCTCTTCTCGCGGCGCTGAGCCTTCTGCTCCGCCGCAGCGCTCTCGGCCTGGCGACGTCGGTCCTGCTCGACCCGCGCGGCCGCGGCCTGCTCCTCGGCGAGCTGCCTCGTCCGCTCGTCCTCGACCTCCTGCGCCGCCCTGCGGGCCTCGGCCTGCTCGGCCTCGCGCTCCTTGGCCTCCGCCCGCTCGGCCGCCTCACGATCCTTGGCCTCGGCGCGCTCGCGCCTGGCACGATCCTTCTCGGCCTTGGCGGCGGCTCGCTGCTCCTCACGGGCTCGGCGCGCGGCAAGACGCTTCTCGGCCTTGGCCTGCTTGGCGGCTCGGCGCCGGTCCCCCGCGTCGCGGCGCGCGTGGTCACCGGGCTGGTCCTCCAGCTCGGCCGCACCGTCGTCGGACGAGCCGCCGTGCGTCGCAGCGATCCACGCGAGCGAACCCGGCACGAGGTCCTCGTAGGACCGCGTCGGGCGCGCGTCGTCGGTCGCAGGCGTCGCCTGCGCAGGCTCCGGGGTCGCCACCGGCTCGTCCTCGGGCGTGCTCGCCTCGAGTCCGGCGACGATCGCGCCGGCGGTCAGGTACTCAGGATCGGCGGATGACCCTTTTTTTGGTCGGGGGGACGGATCCCCCGGTCCCGTCGCTCACCTCCGGGGGGGTCTCGGTGCCCACGGACGGCTTCTCGTCCACGAACTCCCCCACCGACGGTTCCGAGAGGCTCTCGGAGAACGTCGGGGTGGCCTTGGCCGACTGGTTGGCCGCCACGATGTGGGACTGCGCCACCCGCTCGGCCTCGGCCTCGGCCGCCGCGACCCATTCCATGGCCGTCGCCTCGGCCTCGGCCAGCTTCTCCTCGGCGGCCGAGCGTGCGGCCGCCACGGCCTGGCTGAGTCGCTCCTGCGCGTCGCGCTTGGCCTGCTGGACGACGCGGTCCGCCTCGGCGCGCGCCTCCTCGATCCGTCGCCGCGCGTCGTCGTCGGCGCGCTGCGCCACGGTGCGGGCCTCGGCCTCGGCCTGCGAGAGGCGGTCGGCCGCCTGCTGCTCGGCCTCGGCCAGCTTGCGCTCCGCGGTGACGCGTGCCTGCTCGGCCTCCTCGGCCTGACGACGCGTGGCCTCCTCGCGAGCGGCTGCGGACGCCCGCGCGGCGTCGGCCGCCTCGGCCGCCACGCGCTCGGCCTCGGCCTGGGCGTTGCGGACGCGCTCCTCCGCGACCCGCTCGGCCTCGGCCAGCTGTGCGGTGGCCTGGTTGCGCTCCTCCTCGGCCTGGCGTGCGAGCTCGGCCACCTCGGCGGTGACGCGCTCCACGTGGGCCCGGGCCTCGTCGCGCTCGCGGGCGAGCTCGGTCGCCGCGAGCTCGTGCCGCTCGGCGGCCTCGGACGCGAGGCGCTCCGCCTCCGCCTTCGCGGCGGCCAGCTGGTCGCCGGCCGTGCGCTCGGCGTCGGAGAGCCGCACGGCGATGGCGACGCGCTCGGCCGCCACTTCCTGCGCGTACTTCTCCGCCTCGGCCTTCGCGGCGGCCACGTGCTCGGCCGACGTCCGTTCGGCATCGGCCACGACCTTCTCGGCCTCGAGCCTCACCTGCTCCAGCTTGGCCTCGGCCTCGGCACGCTCCTTCTCGAGCTGCTCGAGGGCCGCTTCGCGATCCCTCCGGGCACCCTCGGCGAGCTTCTCGGCCTCGGCACGGGCCTCGCTGATACGACGCTCGGCGTCCTGCTCGGCCGCGGCGAGCCGTCGCTGGGCGGCGTCCTCGGCGTCACGCTCACCCTGGGCGAGTCGTTCGGCCGCCTTGCGCGACGCCTCCTCCTCGGCGGCGGCGATGCGCCGCTCGGCCTCGGCCTTGGCCTCGTCGAGCCGCTCCTGCGCGGCCCGCTCGGCCTCGGCACGGGCGACCTCGACGCGCTCGTCGGCCTCCTTCTGCAGCTGCTCGATCTTCGCCGACGCCGCCTGGCGCTCGCGCTCGATCTCCGCCGTGACGCGATCGGCCTCCTCGCGTGCGGCGCGGACCCGCTCCTCCGCCGCCTGCTCGGCTGCGCGCAGTCGACCCTGCAGCACCTCACGCTGCTCGGCCTCGTCGGCGCGGATGCGAGCGGCCACCTCGGCGCGCTCCCTGGCCGCCTCCTCCATGAGGCGAGCGGCCTCGGCGCGCGCGGCGCTGACCCGCTCCTGGGCCGCGGCGCTGGCGGCAGCCAGCTTCTCGGCGAACGTGCTCGGAACCGCGGGCGGGGCCGGGCTCGCCACCGCAGCAGCCTCCGGTGCGGACGTGGTCGGCGCGGGGTCCTCGGGAGCGGGCGACTCGAGGCTCTCCGTCGCGGCGGCAGGAGCCTCCTCGGGCTCGTCGGCGGCCACGGGGCGGTCCTGCGGCGGCTCGACCGGCTCCGAGAGCGCGTCGACGTGGTCGTCGGTCGGGACCTCGGACGTCGGCTCGGCGTGCTCCACGACGGTCTCGTCCGGCGTGCTCTCGGGCTGTGTGCTCTCGGGCTGCGTGCCCTCGTGCGGCTGGGCCGCGACCGACTCGCTCTCCTCCGCCTCCGCAGCGGACTCGGTCTCGACGCCGGGGCTCGTCGCCCGGTCCGTCGCGGTCTCGGCAGGTGGCTGCTCGTCGGGCGCGGACTCGTCGGCCTGAGCGCGCTCGGGCTCGGCGCGCTCGGGCTCGGGCTCGGGGACCGCGACACCCTCGGCCTGCGACGCCGTCACGGACTCCTTCGTGCCGGAGGCCTCGACCGGGTCGGCGTCGGCCGGTCGGTCGGTCGCGGCGGGCGTCTCCGGCTCGGCGAGGCTCGCCGCGGTGGGCGGCATCCACCGCCTCGTCTGCGGCTGCTCGACCGCTTCGGCCTCGGGAGCGGCGGAGGCGGGAGCCTCGGGCTCGACGGCGGCCGGATCGTCCGTGTCGTCCAGCAGCGCCGCATCGATGTGCTCGTCGTCGTTCGGGACCCGACCGGTCAGGGCGTCCGCGACCGTGGGCCGGGCCTCGGGCTCCGCCGGCGCCGCGGGGACCTGCGGCATCTCGGCGGTCTTCTCGGCCTCGGGCACCTGGCTCGCCGACCCGGCCTCGACAGCGCCGGTCTCGACGGGCGGAGTCTCGACGGGCGGAGTCTCGGCGGCTTGGGCCTCGACGGGCTCCGGAGCGGTGGGCTTGGGCTCCTGCTGCGCCGCCTCGGCCGGCTGCTCGGCGTCGAGCGCCTCCTCGGCCGTGCGCAACGCCGGCTCGACCGAACCGTCCTCGGAGCGGCGTCCGCGACGGGAGGCGCTGAACGCCCGTGCCGCGTTGCGCTCGCTGCGCCGCTTCTCGGCAGCCACCTGACGCGCGGCGCGCTGCGCTGCCCGCTTGCGTCGTCGGTCGTCCGCGGACCCGGAACCGCCCGCGTCGCTCGTGTCGGCGGCGTCGTCGCCGTCGGACTGCGCGAGCATGTCCGCCGCGACCTTCAAGGGGTCGGCACGCCGACGATCCTGTGGCTGGTTCGACCCTGAGTCGGTCATGACTCCCCTTCTTGGCGACACGGCGGCACGTCGCAGCACAGTATGCCCCATGCGCCTCTCGAGCCACGGACGTTTCGCGGCGATGTCGAGGCGTGAGACCTCGGACCGTCCCGTCCGGGTCAGGAACCGCTGAACGTGGCCTTGCCGGGACCGTTCTCGACGAACGAGTCCATGCCGGCGCTCCGGTCGTCGGTGGCGAAGAGGCCGGTGAACTCGATCCGCTCGATCTCCAGCCCCGTCTGCAGGTCCGTCTCCAGGCCGCGGTCGATCGCGCTCTTGGCCGCCCGCAGGGCCAGCGCCGGGCCTCCGACGAATCCGCGGGCCCACGCGAGCGCGGCCTCGAGCACCTCGTCGGCCGGGAGGACGCGGTCGACCAGACCGATGCGCAACGCCTCCTCGGCACCCACGAACCGTCCGGTGTAGACGAGGTCCTTCGCGATCGAGGGACCGACGAGGCGCGCCAGCCGCTGCGTCCCACCCGCACCCGGGATGATGCCGAGCAGGATCTCGGGCTGGCCGAGCTTGGCGTTCTCCGCAGCGAACCGCAGGTCGGTGGAGAGGGCGAGCTCGCAGCCTCCGCCGAGCGCGAAGCCCGTGACGACCGAGACCGTCGGCTTGCCGATGCTCGCCACGGCCCGCGTGAACTCCTGCAGCAGGTGGCCGTGGGCGACCATCTGCTGGTAGGTCATCGCCGCCATCTCCTTGACGTCGGCGCCCGCGGCGAACACCTTGGGGCCTCCGTGCAGCACCACCGCGGCGACGTCGTCGCGGGTGTCGGCCTCACGGGCCACCTTCACCAGCTCGCGCTGCAGCTGGGCGTCGAGGGCGTTCATGGGCGGACGATCGAGTCGGATCACGCCGACTCCGTCGGTCACGTCGAGCTGGACGAGCTGCGTCACGCTGCTTCCTTCCGTCGGGCGACCACCCGAGGAAGGGGCCGCTGGTCCGTGGCCGCGAGCATAGGAGTCGTCGCGACCCGGGGCGGCATCGGGGGAACACGCCCGAAAGCCGCACGCACGCACTAGCGTGGGTCCATGGTCGCTCGGGTTCCGGTGCTGGAGGTCCGTCCGTGCCTGGACCGCGGCCGGTTCCCGGCCAAGGTCGTCCCCGGCGAACCGCTGCGCATCGAGGCGATCGTGCTACCCGACGACCTCGAGGTCGGCGCCGCCGTGGTCCTCACCGACCCCGAGGGGAAGACGCGCGCCCCCGTGCCCCTGCGCCACCTCGGCGACCACCTGTGGTCGGCAAACGTCACCACCGACGTCGTCGGGGCCTGGACCTACCACGTCGAGAGCTGGCAGGAGCCGCTGCGCAGCTGGGCGGCTCGCGTCGTCTCCGACATCGACGGCGGCGCCGACGCCGAGAACGTCCTCGCCCACGGCAGCGCGCTCGTGCTCGGCATCGGCGACCGCGATCCCGCCGCGCTGCAGGTGGCCGAGGACCTCCTCGACGACGCCGCACCGGCCCACGAGCGGCTGGCCGAGGCGCTCGCCTACGTCGCGTCCCTGCCCGACGAGATCGGTCGGCTGCACGTCGACAGCACGGATCCACTGCCGTTGCGCGTCGATCCGGAACGAGCCCTCGTCGGCGCCTGGTACGAGCTGTCCCCCGCGTCCACGTCCGACCTGGCCACCGTCACGGAGGAGCTCGCACGGGTCGCCGCCCTGGGCTTCGACGTGGTCCGGCTCCCTCCGCTGCACCCGTCCGCGTCCGCCAACCCCTGGGATGCCGGACCGGCCACCGGGGAGCACACCTCGGTGGATCCTCGCCTCGGCACCGTCGACGACGTCCTGGAGCTCGTCGAGCAGGCACACCACGTGGGCCTCGAGGTCGCCCTCGAGCTCGCCTGGACCATCTCGTCGTCCCACCCGTGGCTCGCGCAGCACCCGAGCTGGTTCGTCCCCGCCGGAGACGACACCTGGCGGTTCGACCACGACGGGGACACCGGTGCCACCTATGCCGCGGTCCTCGACATGGTGACCACCTGGATCGGCCGGGGCATCAGCGCCTTCGTGGTGCAGGACGCGCACCGCTGGCCGCTGGCGCTGTGGGAGCAGCTGCTCCACGACGTCCGGGTCGCGGCCCCCGACGTGGTGCTGGTGGCCGAGGGCGATCCGTCGCCCGCGCAGGCGCACGCGCTGTCGCTCGTCGGGTTCCACCAGACCACCCCGCCGCTGCACCGGGCCCTCGGCGTCCACGACGTCGAGGAGGTCCTCACCGGGATCGGCCGCGGGTCGGTGACCCGCCCGCAGCTGCTGGCGTCCACGCGCCACCGGCGCTCGTCGGCCCTCACCGGCGGATCCGCGGCCACCTTCCAGGCCTGGGCCGCCGTCGCGGCGCTCGGCGGACCCGCCTGGGGAGTCAGCAGCACCTTCTCCCCCACCGACGACCCCGCCGACGAGACGGTCGCCGCGTTCCTCACCCGCCTCAACGAGCTGCGCCGGTCCCACCCCGCCCTGCGGTCGCGTCGTGGACTCGAGCTGCGACCGGTGCACCACGCCGGGGTGCTGGCCTTCAGCAGGACCTGCGCCGACGACGAGGTGCTCGTGGTGATCGACCTCTTCCCGGCCTTCTCCAAGACCGTGGGCGTGCAGACCACGCTGACCGGCAGTGACGGCCGGCTGCAGGACGAGCTCGACGGGTCCTGGCACGCCGCGGAGTCGATCCTGCTGGACCTCGAGCACCCGGTCCGGGTCCTCACGGGCCGGCGGTGACGCTCGCCCACGACGGCCGACGTCAGCGATGACGGCCGCACAGGCTCCGCGTACGGTGGCGGCGTGAGCACCATCCTGCGAGACGACGACCTCGTCCTCGAGCCCACGAGCGGATCCGACGGACTCCACGGCTGGGCCCTGACCATCGACGGAGATCGTCTCGGCACGATCGCGCTCCTCGACGAGGGCCGTGGGGTGGGCTCGGTCCGCTGGAACACCGGCACCGGTGACGGTGCGCTCGGTCTCGCGGTCCGCGCCCTGCGCCTGGTGCTCGAGCACGCCTTCGGGGACCGGGGGCTACTGCGGGTCGAGGCCCGGGTACCCGTGGACCGGACCGAGGACGTACGAGCGGCCTCGATCAGCGGCCTGCGCCGCGAGGGCATCGCTCGGGGAGCGGGCGACGCCCCCGACCGCGCGCTGCTCGCCCGGCTGCACGACGACCCTCCGGCCACGAGCCGCGACGGCTTCATCGCCCTGCTCAACGCGGGTCTGCCCACCAAGCGGGTCATCTCCCAGGGCCTGCTGCGCGACCCACAGGGACGCGTGCTGCTGTGTCGACTGACCTACAAGCAGGAGTGGGACCTGCCGGGAGGGGTCGTCGAGGTCGGCGAGTCCCCCGCCGACGGCCTCGTGCGCGAGCTCGAGGAGGAGCTGGGCCTCACGGTGCAGGTGCGCGACCTGCTGACCGTCAACTGGTTGCCCGCCTGGCGCGGCTGGGACGACGCCTGCATCTTCCTGTTCGACCTTGGCGTGGTCGACACGTCGTACGTGGACGACATGGTGCTGCAGCCCACCGAGATCGTGTCGGTGCACTGGTGCGACACCCAGACGGTCCACGACAAGGCGACCGCGGCCGCGATCGAGCTGCTCGACGCGGTGGCCGGCGACGACCTCGCGACCTACCGCGAGGCCCCTCTCGCTCCCGAGCCGCCTGCCGTCTGACCCGTCAGGGCCCCTGGGCCTCCACGACGCCGCCGTACTGTCCGATGACCCTCGGCTTGCCCGACCCGCCGGGGATCGAGACGAGCACCTGGTGCAGGTAGCGCAGGCTGCCCGACGAGGACAGTCCCGACTCCAGCAGGGCCTTCTGCGGCGAGTCGTCCGGCCACGTGACCCGGACGCCCTCCCCCACCTCGTAGGAGTCGACGCGCTCGAGGGTCGCGAACACGAGCGCACCCCCGTCGGCGGTCCGCAGGACGTGCCGCACCTCCTGCGCCGACCACGTCTGCGTGAACGACACGTCCTCGAGCGAGGCGTTGCGCTCGGCCGCCGCACGCATCTGCTCGATGAAGTCGTCCTGCTCGAGCGACGAGGCCGCGGGTGAGGCCGGGTCCGCGAGCACCGCGGCGTAGCGGTCGGCCGCCTCCTGGGGCGACATCGACATGCCGGTGGCGCTGTCCGGCGGCACCACGAGCTGGACCCCGTCGCGCTCGCGCAGGTCGGGCAGCTGCGTCGTGAGCAGCGTCTCCGGGCTGGCGACCAGGAACCACGGGTCCACGGCCGAGGCGCGCTCGAAGATCTGCACCCGGTTGACCTCGGCCGCGCGGTCCTGCACCTCCACCATGAACCACAGGGGGTAGGCCGTGAACCGGGGCGTGGCCAGGCGCACGACGTCGTTGGAGGCCGAGTCGCCACCCACGGCTCGCGCCAGGCGCTGCGCCACCTCGAAGGACCCGGTGTCGATCGCCAGCACGGCACCGCTCTCCACGGTCGACAGCGGCTTGGGGTCGAGCAGCTCGGCGGCGGTGTCGCGCACCTTCTCGTAGCGGGCCAGCACCGCGTCGACCTCCCCGGCGTCGACCGGGACCGTGGACGGGGGCGCGTCGCCGCGCTCGCGCGGGAGACCACAGGCCGCGAGGACCAGCAGCGCACAGACCAGCGCCACGAGGAGCCGTGAGGACCGCCTCATCGCTCGTCCTCCTCGTCGACGACCTCGTAGTCGGCCAGCTCGTCGGCCGAGACCTCGTGCTCCACGCCGTCCTCGTCGACGAACACGTAGACGACGTCCTGGACCGGCGTCGGTGCGGGTGGGTCGGCCATCGGCGTCGCCGGAGCCGGAGCCGGAGCCGGAGGAGTCTGCTCGCCAGACGCCGTCTCGACCGGACGGTCCACGGTGGAGGAGTCGGGCCCGGCGGCCTCCGCAGTCGGCACGTCGTCGCGCCCTGCCTGCTCGGCGAGGTCCAGGCGGGCCTGGAGACGTTCTGCCTCGTCCTCGGAGATCTCGTGCTCCACGCCCCGTTCGTCGACGAAGACGTAGACCACCTCCTCGACCTCCTCGACCTCCTCCTCCCCGCCCGAGGCACCGGGCGCCGCGACCCGCGCGGGAGCGAGTGCGGTGTCGCGCCGCAGCAGCACACCCACCCACACGAGTCCGGCACCGACGAGCACCGCACCGAGGCCCAGCCCGAAGCCGCCCTTCACGCCGTAGGCGAACGTGACGGTGAGTCCGGAGAGGTCCGAGGCCCCCACCGCGAGCACGGCCACGGACACGGACTCGTCGGGCAGGCTCGCACTGATCGACGCCCCACCGAGACCCGCCGACTCCGCGATCCACCAGTCGAGGGCCGTGGGCGCACCGGGCAGCGCCGGGCCTCCCTCGACCTCCCGCGTGCGGACCGTCCACGGCACCCGGAACGACGTCACCTCGAGCCGCTGCGTCCGACTCACGTAGTCCTGCACGTCCACCGTGTTGCCGAGGCCGACGAACACCGGCTTGTTCACCGGCACCTCCACCAGCACGTCGACCTGGAGCCCGCGGTAGGAGACGACTCCGGGGGCGGTCACCACGGCGGCGGCATCGGTGTCGACCTCGTGCGGACCCGTCGTGAACCGGCTGTCCGGACCGAGCACCACGACGACCGCGAGGCCGGCGACGGACAGGAGCACACCCACGACGAGCGCCGGCCAGGCCAGCCGTCCGCCCATCGTCGCTCTCCTCGCTGCGGCCACGCCTGTCGTCGCCGTCGCCGCACCCTAACCCTCCGGGTGCGTCCGCACCGTCAGAAGAGGGCGGACGCGAGGGCGCGTCGCGCGTCGGCCACCCGTGGGTCGTTCGATCCCACCACCACGAACAGCTCGAGCAGACGCTCGCGGATGCGGTCGCGGTCGTCGCCCTGCGCCTGGCGCACGAGCGCGACCAGACGGGCGAAGGCGTCCTCGACGTGGCCACCGCTGACGTCGAGGTCGGCCACCAGCAACTGCGCGTCGAGGTCGTCGGGCCGGTCGGCCGCGGCTGCGCGAGCAGCCTGGAGGTCGGCGTCCTTCGTCCGGTCGAAGAGCTTGACTCCGGCCAGCCGCTCGGCCACCTCGGCGTCTCCGGGGTGCTGGGCCTTGAGTCGTTCGTACTCGGCGATGGCCGTGGTGGTGTCGCCTGCCGCGAAGGCGGTGTCGGCCGCGGCGAAGCGCGGGTCCTCGGCGGGCTCGGCCTCGACGTCCCCCGCCGCGTCCGGCGCGGCGACGCGTCCGGACAGCCCGTTCTGGACCGCGACCGCGACCAGCTGGTCGAGGTACTGGCGCACCTCGGCCTCCTCGACCGCACCCTGGAAGAGCGGGACGGGCTGGCCCTTGACGAGACCCACGACCAGCGGGACGCCCTGGGCCTGCAGTGCCTGCGCGATGGCGGGGTTGGCATCGGCGTCGACCCTGGCCAGCAGGGCGCGACCCTCGAGGCCGTCGACGGCGCGTCCGACGACGTCGACGAAGTCGCGGCTCTGGGGTGCGCGCGGCGACCACAGGGCCAGGACCACGACGTGCTGCATCGAGGCCTCGAGGGCGACGGTCTGGAAGTTCTGCTCGGTCACGTCGACCGCGTACGCGCCTGCGGCACCCGACGGTCCTGCAGCCGGGGACGGCGGGGGCGACGCCAGGGCGGACAGGTCGATGGCACCGGGACGCGAGAAGGTCATGGACCCATCCTAGGAAGTGGGGCCAGCGTCCTCACGCACCCCACGTCCCCAGGCCTCGGTCCTCGGGCCTCAGCGGCCGTCCTGCGCCTGCCGCTCGAAGGCCGTGCGCGGGCCGCGCAGCCCGGAGCGCTGGACGACCCGCTGGATCGTCAGGTCGCGAGCGTCGGGATCGCCGATGAAGCGGATGTCGCGCAAGCCCTGGGCCTGGGCGGCCGACTCGAAGACGAAGTGCCCGTAGCCGAGCACCCGCCCCACGAACGGCTTCTCGACGGTGATGTCGAGGATGCGGGTGATGGGCATGGTGGCGATGCGCACCGAGAACACGCCCGAGGCGCGGAAGACCCGCATGTTGGTGATGACGAAGACGTCGCGGTGCTCCTGGAGCACCAGGTAGCCGGCGTGCAGCAGCACCCCGACGCCGAGCAGGATGAACAGCCACCCGATCTGGATGGGACCGACGACGGCCAGCACCCACAGCAGCACGGCACCGAGGGCCTCGGCGGCGGGACGCAGGTAGACGACCGGGTGCTTGCGGACCAGGTCGATCACGTGCTCGCCCTCGTCGAGCAGCAGGTGCCCCTCGACGTCCTGCTCGGGAAGTCGCGCCAGCAGGGCGGCCAGCACGGGGCCTACCGGGTCAGCTCGTTGAAGAAGATGAAGACCTGGCCGAAGGCGTTCATGACGGCCTCGACCGCGCCGGAGACAGCGTCGGCCGCGCCGGCGGGCGCGGTCAGCAGGTAGTAGACCACGAACGCGGCGACGAGGAGCACCAGGAGCTTCTTCAGCACGCGAACATTCCTATCGCACTCGACCGCCCGTCAGCGGCAGGCGCGCCCGGGTGATCGCTGAGACTGTCGACACGCCTCAGCGGACGACGTCGAGCAGCACGTCGGCCGCGGCGAACGGGTCCTGGTCGCCGGCCAGCACGGCCGCGGCGAGGTCGTCGAGGCGCTCGTCTGCGCCGACGTGCCCGAACCGCTCTCGCAGCTCGTGCAGGGCGACCGCCTCGATCTCCCGGCGCGTGCGGGCGAGCCGGCGTCGGCGCAGCCCGCCCGAGGACTCCTGGTGCTCGCGGTGCCGCTCGATCTCGGCCACGACCTCGTCGATGCCCTCACCACGCGAGGCCACCGTCAGGGTGATGGGTGGCTTCCAGGCGCCCTCGGGACGCTCCGACATCGCGATGACCGAGCGCAGCTCGCGCCGGGTGGACTGCGCACCGTCCCGATCGGCCTTGTTGACCACGAAGATGTCACCGACCTCCAGGATCCCGGCCTTGGCCGCCTGGATGCCGTCGCCCATGCCGGGGGCGAGCAGCACCAGGGTGGTGTCGGCGAGCCCGGAGACCTCCACCTCAGACTGTCCGACCCCCACGGTCTCGACCAGCACGACGTCGCAGCCGGCGGCGTCGAGCACGCGCAACGCGTGCGGCGCCGCCCACGACAGGCCGCCGAGGTGACCACGGCTGGCCATGGAGCGGATGTAGACACCGCTGTCGGTGGCGTGCTCGCCCATGCGGATGCGATCACCCAGCAGCGCTCCACCGGAGAACGGGGACGTCGGGTCGACCGCGAGGACACCCACGCGCTTGCCCTGGGCACGCAGAGCCCCGACCAGGGCTGCGGTCGAGGTCGACTTGCCCACACCGGGCGACCCGGTCAGGCCCACCACGTGGGCGCGGCCCACGAGTGGGGCGAGCGCCGCACTGACCTCGCGCAGCGCGGGCGACTCGTCCTCGACGAGCGAGATCAGACGCGCGACCGCCCGCGGCTGCCCCTCCTGGAGCCGCGCGACGAGGTCGGCGACGTCGGGAGTGGGGGCAGGCACGGGCGGTCGGTTGCGCTGGTGAGGGTGACCGTCAGGCGGACGGCACGGTGATGAGCAGGGCGTCGCCCTGGCCGCCGCCACCACAGAGCGCGGCAGCGCCGAGCCCACCGCCGCGTCGCTTCAGCTCGAGCGCGAGGTGCAGCACGATGCGCGCGCCGCTCATCCCGATCGGGTGCCCGAGGGCGATCGCACCGCCGTTGACGTTGACGATGTCCTCGGAGATGCCGAGCTTGCGGGCCGACTGGATGCCGACGGCCGCGAAGGCCTCGTTCAGCTCGACGAGGTCGAGGTCGGCCGCGGTCCTGCCCTGCTTCGCGAGCGCCTTCTCGATGGCGTTGGCCGGCTGCTCCTGGAGCGTGGAGTCGGGGCCGGACACGTTGCCGTGCGCTCCGATCTCGGCGATCCAGGTGAGGCCGAGCTCCTCGGCCTTGGCCTTGCTCATGACCACCACGGCGGCGGCGCCGTCGGAGATCTGGCTGGCGGTGCCGGCGGTGATGGTCCCCTCCTTGTCGAAGGCGGGGCGCAGTCGGCCGAGGGACTCGGCCGTGGTGTCGCCCCGCACGCCCTCGTCGGCCGAGACGACGACCGGGTCGCCCTTGCGCTGCGGGATCTCGACGGGGACGATCTCCTCGTCGAAGACACCGTTCTTCTGCGCCGTGGCCGCGAGCTGGTGCGAGCGGGCTCCGAACGCGTCCTGCTCCTCGCGGGTCAGTGCATCGACGTCGGCGTTGCGCTGCTCGGTGAGCGAGCCCATGGCCTGGTCGGTCAGCGCGTCCCACAGGCCGTCGTACTCCATGTGGTCGAGCATCGTGGCCTTGCCGTACTTGGTTCCCTCGCGCGAGCCCGTGAGCAGGTGCGGCGCCTGGGTCATCGACTCCTGACCGCCGGCCACGACCACGTCGTACTCACCGGCGCGGATCAGCTGGTCGGCGAGCGCGATGGCGTTGATGCCCGACAGGCAGACCTTGTTGATCGTCAGGGCCGGCACGTCGAGCGGGATGCCGCCCTTGAAGGCAGCCTGCCGCGCGGGGACCTGGCCGGCTCCGGCGCCGAGCACCTGGCCCATGATCACGTAGTCGACCTGGTCGCCGGAGATCCCGGCCTTCTCGAGCGCGCCCTTGATGGCGAGGCCACCGAGGTCGGATCCGGACAGCGTCTTGAGGCCGCCGAGCAGACGGCCGATCGGCGTGCGGGCGCCGGCGACGATCACGGACTGGGTCATGGGGTTGCTCCCTTGCATGGACACAGGTGGTGGGGTGCCCGTCACTGTACTCGCGGGTCACTTCGCCCAGGAGCGGATGTGGGTCACGTCACCCGGGGCCGCGCCCAGGTGAAGAACAGCACGCCCAGCACCACCAGCACCGCGAGGGCCAGGCCGGCCTCGAGGGGCCCGACCTGGCGCTGCAGCCCCGCACCGGCGAGCGCCGTCGGGAGGAGCAGGACCACCAGGGCAGCCAGCAGGATCCCCCAGCGGCGCGCCGTCACGAGACCCCCGAGGTCGACCAGGCGTAGGTGCCGTTGGCGTAGGACCGGATGACGTTGGTCGGATAGGTGGTCTGGACGCAGCCGTACTTGAGCACGCAGTTCTCGAAGCGCCCCTGCCGGTAGTGGTAGAACGCACTGCGCGGGTGGCCGTCGTTCGCTCCTGCGTCGTAGAAGTACCGGTTGGACGCCACCTGGCCGCGCCAGTACTGGAACGCGTCGGCCTCGGAGACGAAGAAGCCGTTGCTGCCACCGGCGTGGATGTGCTGGGTCGACCTGGTCCAGCACCAGCGGGTCCACGTGTTGTAGCGGTAGGCCGTCTTGCCCGTGTACGTCGTCGCGCGGTTCGAGATCGTCACCTTGCGACACCCCGAGCCGGTGCTCGACCCGCCCTTGCCCGACCCCTTGACGGCCGACGGGCCGTCGGGGGCCGTCGCTCGGCTCGCCGTGGCGGTGATCGGGGTGGTGACGGTGGAGATCGGGGTGCCGTCGAGCGCCGAGAGCTCGTCGACGACGTAGTCACCCTCGGCGGTGTCGACGACCCAGAGGTCACGCGGCACCGGACCGGGGTCCTCGGAGGCCGACGCGGCGACCGGTGCCGACGCCATCCCCGCCACGCCCAGGATCGTTGCCGTCACCATGGCGATCGCACCCCTGGCCCTCGCGATCGACCCCGACCCCGCCATCGACCCCGTCCTCGTCATCGACCCCGTCATCGAGCTCGCCCTCGTGACCGACCCTGCTCGCCTCATGTCGTCCCCCTCGTCGGCCGCCGCCGTCTCGTGTCGCGTGGGACGAGACTCTCGGGAGCGCCGCGGCGCCGACCACCCTTCCTCAGACTTCGTGCGGGAGGTGTTGACGAGGAGCGCTGCCACCGGGTAGTGCGCCGCGAGCCACCGGCCCGCGCTCGGCGACACCACCGAGCTCCTCGGCGGCCGCCAGGATGAGCCGCGCGATCGGCACGGCCCGACGTCCCTCCTCGGTGAGGCGCACCCCGGCGCCCTCGCGCCGGACGAGGCGGACACCGCACTCGCGCTCCAGGGCCTGCAGGTGAGCACTCACGGCCGGCGCCGAGAACCGCAGGACCCGGGCGGCGTCGGTGATCGAGCCGCTGCGCTCGACCATCACCAGGGCGCGCAGCATCCGTAGATCGAGATGCACCCGGACCAGCTCCCCCCGCAGGCGCGACGTACGTGCCCGACGCTCGACGACGCGTCTGCCGACAGCCTCGCGGCGTGGGAGTGGACCGATCAACGAACCTCACGATCTCTGTGGTTGCTCTTGATCGACGACGGTCCAGGCGGTATGACACCGCTGCGGCTCGGGCTCGCGCGCCGACCGAGCCGCTCCAGCTCGACGGCCGCGGCGAGCATGAGGCGGGCGATCGGCACCGCCCTGCGCCCCTCCTCCGTGAGTGCCGTGCCGGCCCCCGTGCGCTCGACCAGACGCACCCCGCACTCCCTCTCGAGCGCACGCAGGTGCTCGCTGACCGCGGCGGGCGAGAAGGCCAGGCCGTCCGCCGCGCGGGTGATGGAGCCGCTGGCCTCGACCATCACCAGGGCACGCAACATCCGCAGCTCGATGTGCACGTGACCTCCGACGGGTAGGGGAAATCGACCATACGTGCGGTCTCCGACGGGCCTCGGCGGGCGACACGGACCTCCCCTACCCTGCTTCTCATGACCACCTCGACCCCTCCGTCGGACGCCCCCGCCGACGCCACCGTCCCCGAGCACCTCCTCGTCGCCATCGACCACGTCGGCATCGCCGTGCCCGACCTCGACGACGCCCTCGCCTTCTACTCCTCCGTCTTCGGGCTCCGGTCCGTGCACGAGGAGGTCAACGAGGAGCAGGGTGTCCGCGAGGCGATGCTCGCCGTCGGCGACTCCGGCTCCTGCATCCAGCTGCTGGCCCCGCTCAACGACAGCTCCACGATCGCGAAGTTCCTGGACCGCAACGGCCAGGGGATCCAGCAGCTCGCCTACCGCGTGCTCGACATCGACGCGGTCTCGGCGATCCTGCGCGAGCGCGGCGTCCGGCTGCTCTACGACCAGCCGAAGCGCGGCACGTCCGACAGCCGGGTGAACTTCGTGCACCCCAAGGACGCCGGCGGCGTGCTCGTCGAGCTGGTCGAGCCGTCCTCGACGTCGCACTGAGCCCGAGGCCCGCGTCTCGGGCGTGACCCGACCCACACTCCCGAGCCGGGACGCAGAACGCTACGGATCGGTAACATCGCCGAAACCCCGACCCAGCGCCGGACCGAGCGCCGGAACACCCCACCTTGGAGGCCCCGTGCAGCACATCCTCGATGCGATCCTCGCCGGAGACACGGCGAGCGAGGACTTCGCCCACCTGGACATCCCCGACCACTACCGCGCCGCCACCGTCCACAAGGACGAGGTCGACATGTTCGAGGGCGTCGCCAGCCGCGACAAGGACCCGCGCAAGTCGATCCACGTCGAGGACGTCGCGCTCCCCGAGCTGGGTCCGGGCGAGGCCCTCGTGGCCGTCATGGCGAGCGCCATCAACTACAACACCGTCTGGACGTCGATCTTCGAGCCCGTCTCCACGTTCGGCTTCCTCGAGCGCTACGGCCGACTCTCCCCGCTCACCAAGCGCCACGACCTGCCGTACCACGTGGTCGGCTCCGACCTCGCCGGAGTCGTGCTGCGCACGGGCCCGGGCGTCACCCAGTGGAAGCCGGGTGCGGAGGTCGTCGCACACTGCCTCTCCGTGGAGCTCGAGGACCCCGCCGGCCACGACGACACGATGATGGATCCCCAGCAGCGCATCTGGGGCTTCGAGACCAACTTCGGCGGACTGGCCCACATCGCCCTGGTCAAGTCCAACCAGCTGCTGCCCAAGCCCGACCACCTCACGTGGGAGGAGGCCGCCTCGCCCGGACTGGTCAACGCGACCGCGTACCGCCAGCTGGTCTCCAAGAACGGCGGCAACATGAAGCAGGGCGACAACGTGCTGATCTGGGGCGCCTCCGGCGGCCTCGGCGGCTTCGCCACGCAGTACGCCCTGAACGGTGGCGCCAACCCGATCTGCGTGGTCTCCAACGAGGAGAAGGCCAAGATCGTCCGGAGCATGGGCGCCGAGCACGTCATCAACCGGTCCGAGGAGAACTGGAAGTTCTGGAACGAGGAGGGCACCCAGCAGAACCCGAAGGAGTGGCAGCGCCTCGGCAAGAAGATCCGCGAGCTCACCGGTGGCGAGGACATCGACATCGTCTTCGAGCACCCGGGTCGTGAGACCTTCGGCGCCTCGGTCTACGTCACCCGCAAGGGCGGCACCATCACCACCTGCGCGTCGACCACCGGCTTCATGCACGAGTACGACAACCGCTACCTGTGGATGAACCTGAAGCGGATCGTCTCGAGCCACTTCGCCAACTACCGCGAGGCGTACGAGGCCAACCGGCTCATCGCCCAGGGCAAGATCCACCCCACGGTCTCGCGCACGTACACGCTCGAGGACGTGGGCCAGGCCTCGCTCGACGTCCACCACAACCTCCACCAGGGCAAGGTCGGCGTGCTCACCCTCGCCCCCGAGGAGGGGCTGGGCGTCCGCGACGAGGAGTTCCGCGCCAAGCACCTCGACGCCATCAACCGGTTCCGCGGCATCTGACGCAGGACCGACCAGCACCACCGCTCGACCGAGGGGCCCGGACGATCCGTCCGGGTCCCTCGGCACGTCCGCGTCCTTGGCGTGCCGGTTCCTTCGGGGTCGGGCGCCGCCCGGGGCGTGGGGACGCCGGACGAGCGTCCGGCACGCGGTCGCGGCAGCGCGGGGGCGTCGGCCCACCTGGGTATGGTGGGTCCCACCGCGAGCGAAGTCGACGCGACGTCGTCCGATGCAGGCTCGCGCACCAGTCGATCCAGCCAGAGGGAGTACCGCGGCATGTCCGAGGAGCAGTCCGGATTGTCCATCTTCGACGCGGCACGCAAGTCCGCCGAGGTCTCGTTCCCCTTGGCCCGGCGCGGCGGCTACGACAGCGACGCGGTCGACGCCTGGGCCCGCACCCAGTCCGCCGAGCTGCAGAAGGCCGCCGACGCGGTCCAGTCGCTGCAGGAGGAGAACGACGAGCTGCACGACCTCGTCGAGCAGCTGCGCGAGCGGGTCGAGGCCATCGACCGGCCCACGTACTCCGGGCTCGGCGGGCACGCCGCCCAGCTGCTGCAGCTGGCCGAGCAGGAGGCCGACGAGGTGCGCTCGCGTGCTCGCCGCGAGGCCGACGAGGTGCTGAAGGTCGCCGAGGAGGAGGCCGCCCTCGTCCGCACCGCTGCGGCCAAGGAGGCCGAGGACCTGCGCACGCGCGCGGTCAGCGAGCTCGAGGAGAAGCGGCGCGAGCTGCTCACCGAGGCCGAG
Organism: Aeromicrobium sp. Leaf272; assembly: GCF_001422865.1. Taxonomy (NCBI): domain Bacteria; kingdom Bacillati; phylum Actinomycetota; class Actinomycetes; order Propionibacteriales; family Nocardioidaceae; genus Aeromicrobium; species Aeromicrobium sp. Leaf272. Next base: position 204,166 of record NZ_LMMY01000014.1, on the reverse strand, counting down.
GCCGGCCGTGCCGACGCGGCTGCACACGCCGACGACGTGCGCGCCCAGGCCGACCGCGAGGCCGCCCAGATCCGTCTCGCGGCCGAGCAGGACGCCCAGAACATGCGTCTCGGCGCCACCCGTGAGGTCGAGCAGGCTCGCGCGGCCGCCGACCGGGAGGTCACCGAGGCCCGTCGCGTGCTGGCGGTCGAGAAGGAGCGCCTGGCTCGCGAGGCCGCCGAGAACCACGCTGCCGCCACCGAGCAGACGTCCAAGCTGGTCACGGACGCCGAGACGCGTGCCGCGGCCGCCGACGAGCGCGCCCGAGGCCTCATGAGCAAGGCCAACGCGGCGCGCGAGTCGGCCAGCACGGACGCGTCGTCGATCGTCGACAACGCGCGCAAGGAGGCGGCCGCCCTGGTGGCGAACGCCAAGGCCGAGGCCGACCACCTGCGCGCCTCCGCGACCACCGACGTGGAGCGCGAGACCCGCTCCCTGCGGACCGAGGTCGAGGACCTGCAGCGTCGACGCGAGGGGATCCTGGCGCAGATGGGTCAGCTCCGCGACATCGTCGCGTCCTTCGCGGGCGACTCGGCGGCGAGCACGGCGTCCGCGTCCGCCCCGCAGGGGCGGGCCGACGAGCCGGCACCGCAGGACGCCTCGGACGAGGACACGGGCGACACGGACGACACCGTCGAGGCTCCTGCGGCCCGCTGATCGACGACCCCTCGCCGGTCCGGGCCACCCGGGTCCGGCGAGGTTCGCGCGGGTCAGGGCTTGCGGCGCCAGCAGGCGGTGTGCCAGTGCCGGCGCTCGTCGACGGCTGCCGCACTGAGCAGCGGCTTCTCGACGGGCCAGACCACCACGTGAGGGGTCCCGGGCGGGATCGGACGGTGGCAGTCGGGGCACGTGTAGCTGCTGGTCGCACCGGCACCCGTCAGGCGTCGCACGTGCCAGCCGCCGTCGGCCTTCGGCTCGACAGGGGGTGAGCCGGCCGACGGTGGTCCCGGCCGGGGTCGTCGGGGCGGCCGTCGTCTGGACACCCGGGTGACCTTATCGTCCGGCGACGTCCTCGACGCAGTAGGAGCGGAGCCAGCCCTCCCGGTGGGCGGCGACCTCGAGCGCTCGGTCGAACACGACGACCTCGGCCTCCCCCGTCATCCGCTCGACCACGACGACGTCGGTCAGCCGGGGCGCCGAGCTGCACACGAGTCCCTGCTCCGTGAGCCGGGCGACGAGCGCGGTGGCCGCGGAGGACATCTCCCGGTCACAGGGAGCGGCGCCGCAGCGCATCACCTGCTTGACGTCCTCCGTGGCCGCCGGCGGGTCGACCAGCTGCTGGACGACGCCCAGGGCCGGCAGGAACGAGAGCCCGAACGACAACGCCGCGATGCGCACGACCCGACTCGCCTGCTGGGCGGTCTGCATCGTCGACACGGGGGCTCCGGATCCGTCGGCCCCCGAGGCGACGGCCGGATGACCGCCACGCCCACCTCAACGAGCGGGTGGGGTCGGGGTTACCGCTCAGCGGCAGTAGACGACCGTGCGATGCGTCATGCCGACGCTCGTGGCCACGACGTCGGCGAGCGAGCTGAGGGTGGCGCCGCCGCGACCGTCGTCGACGGCCACCACGTCGCTCAGTCGTGGCGTGCTGGTGCAGTGCATCCCGAGCGCCTGCTGCGACTCCACCAGCTCGGCGAGTGCCGGCGCCATGGCGGGACAGCCCGCGACGGCGCAGACGTCCTCGTCCGTGGTCCCGTACCCGCGGTCGAACGCGTGCAGCGACACGAGCGTGAGCACGGCGGCCGCCACGCTCACGAGCGTGAGCCGCCGCAGCGCCGCAGCGATGCGCAGAACCCCCCTGGTCC
>NZ_LMMY01000014.1:185692-202279 GCF_001422865.1 Aeromicrobium sp. Leaf272 | reverse complement strand
GCCCGGGTTACCCCGGGCGCCCTCCTCTCGTCGGATCGGTTCAGTAGGTGTGGAAGCCCTCGCCGGTCTTGCGGCCGAGCTTGCCCTCGGCGACCAGGCGCTCCAGGGTCGGCGCGGGCGTCCAGCCCTCGTGACCGAAGGTGGACACCAGCGTCTGCTGGATCGCCAGCGAGACGTCGTTGCCGACCACGTCGAGCAGCTCGAACGGACCCATGGGGAGCTTGGTCCCCTTGAGCGCGGTGTCGATCTCCTCGAGCGAGGCCTCACCGGACTCGTGCAGCGTCACGGCGTCGTTGAGGTAGGGGAACAGCAGCGCGTTCACGATGAACCCGGCGCGATCACCGCAGGAGACCGGGTGCTTGCCGACGTCGAGGCACAGGGCCTTGACGGTCTCGGCGACCTCGGGCGAGGTCGAGTCCGCGGAGACGACCTCGACGAGCTTCATGACCGGGGCGGGGTTGAAGAAGTGCATGCCCACGACGTCCTGCGGACGCGAGGTGGCCTCGGCGCACGACGCGATGGAGAGCGACGACGTGGTGGTCGCGAGGATCGCCCCGGGCTTGGTGATGCGGTCGAGGTCGCCGAAGAGCTCGAGCTTCACGTCGAGGTCCTCGGCGATGGCCTCCACCACGATGTCGACGTCGTCGAGCGCGTGCCGGTCCGTCGCGGCGGTCAGCCGACCGATGACGTCGGACTTCTCGTCCTCGGTGAGCCGTCCCTTGGCGATCGCCCGGTCGAGGTTCTTCTCGATCCGGGCCTGGACGGCGGCGACCTTGTCGTCGGAGCGACCGACGAAGACCACGTCGTGCCCGGCCTTGGCGAAGACCTCGACGATGCCGGAGGCCATGGTGCCCGTGCCGACGACACCGACCTTGGCGACCGGGTGGTGCTTCTGGGGGGCCGCGTCGGCGCCCGCGTCGGCGGCGGCCTCGAACGTCTCGGAGGACTCGGCGAGCTTCACCAGCACGGGAGCCGGCTCGTGGAGCGGGTCACCGGTGCCGGCGTGCTGGGCGCGCAGGCCCTCGACCACGGTGGCGGCACCGAGGGCGTCGACCAGGGCCAGCGGGCCGATCGGGTAGCCGCAGCCGAAGCGCATCGAGGCGTCGATGTCGTCCTTGGTGGCGTAGCCGCTCTCGTACATGGTGGCGGCGTGGTTGAGGTACGGGTACACCAGCGTCCGGGCGATCTCGGCGCCGCGGTCGTCGGCCGTGAGACGGTCCACGATCTCCTGCATGCCTACTCCTAGGTAACTTCGGGGTCGTGACACACTAGCGTCCGATCCGCACCAACGGGAGGGCTGTCACATGAATCGTCGTATGAGCCTGGCCACGGGCATCGCCGCCCTCGCGCTGAGCACCCTCGCCGCCTGCGGGTCCGACGACGGACCGGGGACCCCCGACGGCTCCTCGCCGTCCCCGTCGACCTCCGCCTCCGCGTCCGAGTCCCCCACGGCGGCCGAGCCCACCGACGATCCGGCCGACGCGGCCGACCTCGCCGGCACGTGGCGCGACGACGAGGCCGACTGGACGGTGACCTTCAAGGCCGACGGCACGTTCTCCGAGGACTTCCAGGGCGTGCCGGAGTTCCGGACGGGTGACTACGAGGTCGCCGACGGCGTCGTGACGCTGCAGGGTGGCGACGGCAACGACGACGAGGGCACCATCAAGGACGGCACGCTGGTGTTCAAGCTCGGGACGTTGGTGCGTCAGTAGTGCGTCTGGTCGTCGCACGCTGCCAGGTCGACTACGCCGGGCGGCTCACCGCACATCTGCCCATGGCCACCCGGGTCATCATGGTCAAGGCCGACGGCTCGGTGCTCGTGCACTCCGACGGTGGCTCCTACAAGCCGTTGAACTGGATGAGCCCGCCCTGCAGCCTCAAGGAGGGCACCGCCGACGACGGTCGCCTCGAGTGGGTCGTGCAGGCCGGCAAGACCGACGACACGCTGCGCATCCTCATCGACGAGGTCGTGTCCGACTCCAGCCACGACCTGGGCGTCGACCCCGGCCTGCGCAAGGACGGCGTCGAGAAGCACCTGCAGGAGCTCCTGGCCGAGCACACGAGCACCTTCGGCGTCGGCATGTCGCTCGTGCGCCGTGAGTTCATGACCGCGATCGGACCGGTCGACCTGCTGTGCCGCGACGACGCCGGCGCCGCCGTGGCCGTCGAGATCAAGCGGCGCGGCGACATCGACGGCGTCGAGCAGCTCACCCGCTACCTCGAGCTGATGAACCGCGACCCGAAGCTGCGCCCCGTGCGCGGCATCTTCGCCGCCCAGGAGATCAAGCCCCAGGCCCGCGTGCTCGCCGAGGACCGAGGCATCGAGTGCGTCGTCGTCGACTACGACGCCCTCCGCGGCATCGACGACCCCTCCCTGCGCCTGTTCTGAACGCTCCCACCGTGTGGGGCTCGGCCAGCGACGCCAGCATGGGCCGAGCGAGCGCCAGCGAGTGACGGCAGGCGCCCGGGCAGAGCCCGGCAGCCGTGAGGAACGAACGGCTGGAGCGGCGAGGAACGAGCCGCGCGCCTCATTGAAGGGGGACGTCGAAGAAGGTGGTGCCGAGGGTCTCCCAGCGGTCGACCTCGCAGCCGTTCTCGCGGGTGAAGGTGGCATCGACGTCGGCGCCGTCGACCGTGCCCTTCACCGTGGCGGTCTGGGGGCCGCCGTAGATCATCGTGCAGACCTGGTCGGCCGGCACGGGCTCGAGGACGTCCGCCCCGGCCGACGCGAGCGCGGCGCAGGCCTCCTGGGCCTGGGGGTGGTCGCCACCCACCGGGTCGCACTCGAGGGTCATGACGTTCGGCTCGGCGTCGGCCTCGGTGCGCACCTCGATGGTGATCGACGTGGCCGCGACCGAGCCGCCGCCGGCCTCGGCGTCCGTACCGGGCTCGTCGTCGGAGTCCAGGCCGCAACCGACCAGGAGTGCCCCGACGAGGGCGAGGAGCGGCAGGGCCCTACGCACCGGCGATCCTGGGCGCCGTCGGGTCGGAGGACTCCCCCGTGTCCTCGCGGGCGACCCAGTCCTCGATGCGGTCGACGTCGTCCTTCGCCCGCGTGACCACGGCCAGCAGGTCCCCCATCTTGGCGACCTCCTCCACCTGCTCCCGGATGAACCACTGCATGAACTGCTCCGACGCGAAGTCGCCGTCGGCCCTCGCGATCCGGGTCAGCTCGTTGACCTGCTCGGTGACCTTCTTCTCCTGCTCGAGCGCAGCGCGGACCGGCTCCACGACGTCGCCGAACTCTCCGACCGGCGCAGGCAGGGCAGGGATGTGCGGCGTCTCGCCGGCGTCCAGCAGGTACTGCACCATCATCATGGCGTGGTCGCGCTCCTCGGCCGCCTGGTCGTAGAAGAGCGCCGCCATCCGCGGCATCGTCTGGGCGTCGTAGAACGCCGCGATCGCCACGTACTGCTGGTGCGCCCCGAACTCGTGCCCCAGCTGCTCGTTGAGCTTCTCCACGAACGCCTGTGACGTCATCGTCGTCCTCCATCGTCGCCGGGTGACCTCATGGGCCCGATGCTACGGTCTGCTCGTGTCCAAGGAGCCGAAGCGCAAGTGCTGCGTCAGCAAGAACCGCTGCAAGCGCTGCCCGATCCGGATGCTCAAGGAAGGCACCCTCCCCGACGGCTACGGCGTGAAGAAGAGGCGGCTCGTCCGCATCGGCGCCGACGGCACCGTCGTCCCGGTGGAGAAGAAGGACAAGAAGTCCAAGAAGGGCAAGAAGGGCAAGAAGTCCGGGTCGAAGAGCACGAAGTCCCAGGGCAAGAAGTCCGGCTCCAAGAACGCGAAGACGCCGGGCAAGAAGGCCAAGAAGCACGCCCTCGCCGCCTGAGTCCGTCCCGGGGCGAGATTCGTCTGGTGGGTCCCGACGTCGTGCCCTAGCGTCGGCGTCATGGACCTGAAGACACGCGCCCAGACGCTGCTCGACCTGCACACCGCCCCGGAGCTGCTCACCGTCGTGAACGTGTGGGACGCCATCACCGCCCGCATCGTCACCGAGGTCGAGGGCACCAAGGCCCTCGCCACGGCGAGCCACTCCATCGCCGCGTCGCACGGCTACGAGGACGGCGAGAACATCCCGGTCGACGAGATGATCGCCGCCGTCGGGCTCATCGTCGCGAACACGCACCTGCCGGTGACGGCCGACCTCGAGGCCGGCTACGGCGACCCCGGCGAGACCGCCCGCAAGGCGATCGGCGTGGGCGCGGTCGGTGCCAACCTCGAGGACCAGGTGAAGCCTCTGGCCGAGGCCGTGGCCGCGGTCGAGGCCGTCGTGAAGGCCGGTGAGGCCGAGGGCATCCCGTTCGTGCTGAACGCCCGCACCGACGTCGTCGCGAAGGCCGGCGACCGTCCGCACGACGAGGTCATCGCCGACGCGATCGAGCGCGGCAGGGCCTTCATCGAGGTCGGCGCGCCGATCGTCTTCGTCCCGGGCCCCCTCTCGGAGGACGACGTCAGCGCGTTCGTCGACGCCTGGGGCCCGCAGCGGCTCACCACCATCGGCTACCCGGGGTCCATCCCCCTCGCGCGCCAGCAGGAGCTCGGCGTCGCTCGCGTGTCGTACGGCCCGTTCACTCAGTCCGTCGCGCTCATGGCCCTGCAGGACCTGACCCGTGACATCCAGTCCGGCGGCGCGCTGCCCGAGGGCTTCCGCGTCCTCAACTGACCCACGGACGACGAAGGGCCCGGGACCGTGTGGTCCCGGGCCCTTCGCGCGCGGTCAGGCCTCGAGGCCCTTGGCCTTGCGGATCTCGTCGACGATGCGACCCATGATGTCGGTCATGCCGAAGTCCTTCGGGGTGAACACCGCGGCGACGCCGTCCGCCTCGAGACGACGACCGTCGGAGTCGGGGATGATGCCACCGACGATGAGGGGCACGTCGTCCATGCCGGCCTCGCGCATGCGCTGCTGCACGTCGGGCACGAGCTCCATGTGCGACCCCGACAGGATCGACAGACCCACCACGTGCACGTCCTCGGCCACGGCGGCGGAGACGATCTGCTCGGGAGTCAGCCGGATGCCCTGGTACACGACCTCGAAGCCGACGTCGCGGGCGCGGACGGCGATCTGCTCGGCCCCGTTGGAGTGGCCGTCCAGGCCCGGCTTGCCGACCAGGAAGCGCAGCCGGGTGCCGAGCTCGTCACCCGTGCGCTTGACCTTCTCGCGCACGGCGGTCAGCTCGGCGCCGGCCTCCGCCACGCCGACGGCGCCGGACACGCCGGTGGGTGCCCGGTACTCGCCGAACACCTCGCGCAGCGCACCCGACCACTCCCCCACGGTCGCACCGGCCCGCACGGCCGCGAGCGTCGCCTCCATCAGGTTCGTCTCGGTCTTGGCCTCGGACTGCAGCCTCTCGAGAGCCGCGTCGACGGCACCCTGGTCGCGCTGCTCGCGCCATGCCTGCACGTCGGCGACGGCGTTGGCCTCGGCCTGCGGGTCGGCCACCATGATGGCGCCGTCGAGGTCCGCGGTCAGGGGCGACGGCTCGGTCTCGACGTAGCTGTTGACGCCCACGACCTTCATCTCGCCGGACTCGATCTTCGAGCGGCGGGCGGCGTGCGAGGCGACCAGCTCGGACTTCATGTAGCCGGACTCGACGGCCGCCACGGCACCGCCCATGGCCTGCACGCGGTCGATCTCGGCCTGCGCACCCTCCACGAGCTCGGCCACCTTGGCCTCGATGACGTGCGAGCCCTCGAAGATGTCGTCGTACTCGAGGAGGTCGGACTCGAAGGCGAGGACCTGCTGGAGGCGCAGCGACCACTGCTGGTCCCACGGGCGGGGCAGGCCGAGCGCCTCGTTCCAGGCGGGCAGCTGCACCGCCCGGGCCCGGGCGTTCTTGCTGAGCGTGACGCCGAGCATCTCGAGCACGATGCGCTGCACGTTGTTCTCGGGCTGGGCCTCGGTGAGTCCCAGGGAGTTGACCTGCACGCCGTAGCGGAAGCGACGCATCTTGGGGTCGGTGACGCCGTAGCGGTCGCGGGTGATCTGCTCCCAGAGCTGCCCGAAGGCACGCATCTTGCAAGTCTCCTCGATGAAGCGGACACCGGCGTTGACGAAGAACGAGATGCGCCCGACGGTCTTCTCGAAGTCGGCGTCGTCGACCTGGCCGGAGTCCTTCACGGCGTCGAGCACCGCGATGGCGGTGCTCAGCGCGTAGGCGATCTCCTGCGTGGGCGTGGCGCCGGCCTCCTGCAGGTGGTAGCTGCAGATGTTGAGCGGGTTCCACTTGGGGATCGTGTTGACCGTGTAGGCGATCATGTCGGTCGTCAGCCGCAGCGACGGGGCAGGACCGAAGACGTAGGTCCCGCGCGACAGGTACTCCTTGATGATGTCGTTCTGGGTCGTCCCGGCGAGCGCCGACGGATCGACGCCCTGCTCCTCGGCGGCCACCTGGTACATGGCGAGCAGCCACATGGCGGTGGCGTTGATCGTCATGGAGGTGTTCATCTCGCCGAGCGGGATGTCCTGGAACAGCCGTCGCATCGATCCCAGGTGCGGGATCGGGACGCCGACCTTGCCCACCTCGCCGCGCGACAGCACGTGGTCGGGGTCGTAGCCGGTCTGGGTGGGCAGGTCGAAGGCCACCGAGAGCCCGGTCTGGCCCTTCGCCAGGTTCTTGCGGTACAGCGCGTTGGACTCGGCCGCCGAGCTGTGTCCGGCGTACGTGCGCATCACCCAGGGACGGTCGGGCGCAGACTTGTCAGGCATGCCGGTCAGGTTACCGCGCCGTAACGTGACGCGGCAGACTCTGTGAGCCACGCGACCCGCCTCAGGTGGCCCGGCCGTCCCGAGCGACACGCCCTAGGGTGAGGTCATGGTCAACCTGACACGGATCTACACCCGGACCGGCGACGACGGCACGACCAACCTGGTCGACTTCAGCCGCACCTCGAAGAACGACCTGCGGCTCGTGGCCTACGCCGACGTCGACGAGGCCAACAGCCAGCTGGGGCTCGCCCTGGCGTTCGACGAGCTGGACGACGAGGTGACCGCGGTCATCCGGCACGTGCAGAACGACCTGTTCGACGTCGGTGCCGACCTCGGCGCTCCGGTCGTGGAGAACCCCGAGCACCCGCCGTTGCGTGTCGAGCCCGACTACGTCGACCGGCTCGAGGGCTGGTGCGACCAGTACAACGACCGGCTCGAGAAGCTGCGCTCGTTCATCCTGCCCGGCGGCACCCGCTCGGCATCGGCCCTGCACGTCGCGCGCACGGTGACCCGGCGCGCCGAGCGATCCGCGTGGGCCGCGATCGAGGTGCACGGCGACACGATGAACCCGTTGACGGCCCGCTACCTGAACCGGCTGAGCGACCTGCTGTTCATCCTCGGTCGCTACGCGAACCGCGAGGCCGGCGACATCCTCTGGGTGCCCGGCGGCGAGCGCTAGCGAGCCTGCCCGACCGCACAGCGGCGAGCGCTAGCGAGCCTGCCCGACCGCACAGCGGCGAGCGCTAGCGAGCCCGCCCGACGGCACAGCGGCGAGCGCCAGCGAGCCCGCCCGACGGCACAGCGGCGAGCCCCAGCGAGCCCGTCGGAGACGCAGATCGCCGCCGTCCACGCGGGACGACGGCGATCCGGTCACGTGCTGGTGGGGGTCACTCCCAGTCGATGGCTCGCTGGGTGGTGACGGTGCCGCCGGACTTGACCTTGGTCACCTTCGTGACGGAGGACGTGGAGTCGACGTCAGCCTGGGCCGGCGACGACAGCGGCAGGAACGCGAGGGCCGACGCGAAGGTGGCGACGACGATGCGCTTGGTCATTCGGTTCATGGGGCTACCTGTTCCATCGGGGGACCCGGTCGACCGGGCATGGTCCATCGGGACCATGGTCCCGTAGTCCTCGGGAGATCGTCAATCGAAACGCCGAAAACCGATCCACCTCGTTCTCGCACATGGTGGTCGCTGGCCCTGCGTGCGGGGAGGAGCTAGAGGACGGTGCTGACGCGCTGCCCGGGGGGCGAGGCCTCGAGCCAGGCCAGCAGCCCCGTCAGGGCCGCCGGGGTCAGGGCGAGCTGCTGCACCGGTGTCGGGTTGCGTGTGGTCACGACCACGTGCCCGTCGTGGACCGCGTGCACCTCACCGCCCACGGGGTCACGACGACCGTCGACGGCCATGGCGTCCCGCGAGAACCGGTACGCCGGACGCAGCCTCAACGAGAAGGTCCGGTACCACTCCAGCGTGCTTCCGCGGTACACCGCGAGGCCCAGGGTCCACCCCTGGGCCGACGCGCCGTCCCGCTTGTTGATGCTGAGGTCGAAGGCGCCCAGCGTGCGCGCCAGGTACCGACGGCGCAGCACGAGGACGGCCAGCAGGACGACGGTGAGGGCGATCGCGGCGAGGACGAGGTCCACGGCCCACAGCCACAGCGGCACCCCGCCCTCCCTCCTCCGGCAGACGGCCGAGAACCCTAGGCCAGCTCGATGCCGCGGAGCTTGGCCTCGGCGCGCTGGACGGCCGCGTCGTCGTCGTCGGACCGCGCCTGCTCCAGCTCGGCCTGCACCTGGTCGCGGTCGAGCTCGGACACCAGGTGGGTGTCCTCGCTCAGGATCGAGACGCGGTCGTCGGCGACGGACAGGAACCCGTCCTCGACGACCGCGACGACCGTCTCGCCGTCGGCCTTGATCTTGACCACGCCGGGCACGAGCACCGACAGCAGCGGCGCGTGCCCGACGAGGACACCGAGGTCACCCTCGACGGTGCGGGCGACGACCTCGTGGGCCTCCCCCGACCACACCACGCGGTCGGCGGCGACCAGCTCGACCTGGAGCGTCGTGTCCGCCATCAGGAGTTCTTCTGGATCTCGGCCCACTTCGCATCGACGTCGTCGAGACCGCCGCACATGAAGAAGGCCTGCTCGGCCACGTGGTCGTACTCACCGTCGCAGATCTTGGTGAAGGCGTCGATCGTCTCGTCGAGCGGGACGGTGGAGCCCTCGATGCCGGTGAACTGCTTGGCCACGTAGGTGTTCTGGCTGAGGAAGCGCTGGATGCGACGGGCGCGCGAGACGATCGTCTTGTCCTCCTCGCTCAGCTCGTCGACACCGAGGATGGCGATGATGTCCTGGAGCTCCTTGTTGCGCTGCAGGATGCCCTTGACCCGGTTGGCCGTCGTGTAGTGGTCGTCGGCGATGTAGCGCGGGTCCAGGATGCGCGAGGTGGACGTCAGCGGGTCGACCGCGGGGTAGATGCCCATGGAGGCGATCTCACGGTTGAGCTCGGTGGTGGCGTCCAGGTGCGCGAACGTGGTGGCCGGGGCCGGGTCGGTGTAGTCGTCTGCCGGCACGTAGATCGCCTGCAGCGACGTGATCGAGTGACCACGCGTGGAGGTGATGCGCTCCTGCAGCACGCCCATCTCGTCGGCCAGCGTCGGCTGGTAGCCCACGGCGGACGGCATGCGGCCGAGCAGCGTGGAGACCTCGGAGCCGGCCTGCGTGAACCGGAAGATGTTGTCGATGAACAGCAGCACGTCGCGGTTCTGGACGTCGCGGAAGTACTCCGCCATCGTCAGGGCCGACAGCGCCACGCGCAGACGCGCTCCGGGCGGCTCGTCCATCTGGCCGAAGACGAGGGCGACCTTGTCGAGGACGTCGGCCTCCTCCATCTCGGCGATGAGGTCGTTGCCCTCGCGGGTGCGCTCGCCGACTCCGGCGAACACCGACACGCCGTCGTGGTCCTTGGCCACACGGGCGATCATCTCCTGGATGAGCACCGTCTTGCCGACGCCGGCGCCGCCGAACAGGCCGATCTTGCCGCCGAGGACGTAGGGCGTCAGCAGGTCGATGACCTTGATGCCGGTCTGGAACATCTGCGTCTTGGACTCGAGCTGGTCGAACGCGGGGGCCTTGCGGTGGATGCCCCAGCGCTCTGCCGCCTCGAAGGTCTCGCCCTCGGGCATGTTCATGACCGCGCCGGTGGTGTTGAACACCCGGCCGAGCGTCTGGTCGCCGACCGGCACCGAGATCGGCTCGCCGGTGTCGGTGACGACGCTGCCGCGCACGACACCGTCGGTCGGGCGCAGGCTGATGGCGCGCACCAGGCCGTCACCGATGTGCTGGGCGACCTCGAGGGTGAGGGTCTCCTCGCTCCCGGGGATGCTGGTCTCCACGGTGAGCGCGTTGTAGATCTCCGGCATCGAGTCCGACGGGAACTCGATGTCGAGGACCGGGCCGATGACCCGCGCGACGCGACCGGTGGTCGTGGTCTTCTCTTCGGCAGTGGCAGTCATAGCTCTCTCACTCCTGACCAGCGGTGGCGTCGGCGAGCGCGTTGGCGCCGCCCACGATCTCGCTGATCTCCTGGGTAATGCCGGCCTGGCGGGCCTGGTTGGCAATGCGGGTGTACTTCTCGATGAGGTCCTGCGCGTTGTCGGTCGCGGACTTCATGGCCTTCTGGCGGGCGGCGAGCTCGGAGGCGGCCGCCTGCAGCTGGCAGTAGTAGATGCGGCTGTTGACGTACTTCGGCAGCAGCGCGTCGAGGACCTCGTGGGCCGAGGGCTCGAACTCGTACAGCGGCAGCAGGTCCGACTCCTCGGGAGCCTCCGTGCCCTCGACGACCTCGAGCGGGAGCAGACGGATGACGTCCGGCTCCTGCGTGAGCATCGACTTGAACCGCGTGAACACGATGTGCAGCTCGTCGACGGCGCGGGACGGGTCGACGGCCTCCTCGTCCGTCTCGTCCTGGGCGAACAGGCTCGTGAGCGCGTCGCCGATCTCGCGGGCGTTGGCGTACTCCGGCTTGTCGGAGTACCCGGTCCACGACGCGACGAACTCGCGCTGGCGGAAGGAGAAGTACGTCACGGCCTTGCGACCGGAGAGGTAGAAGTCGACCTCCTTGCCCTCGGACCGGAGCTTCTCGGTGAGCCGCTCCGCCTCCTTGAGGACGCTGGAGGAGTATGACCCCGCGAGGCCGCGGTCGCTCGTGATGACGAGCACCGCCGCCCGCGTGGGGTTCTCCTTCTCGGTGGTGAGCGGGTGGTCGACGTTGGAGAACGTCGCCACCGCCGACACCGCCCGGGTCAGCTCACGGGCGTACGGAGCCGCCGCCGCCGCGTGCTGCTGCGCCTTGATGATGCGCGAGGCGGCGATGAGCTCCATGGCGCGCGTGATCTTCTTGGTCGCCTGGGTCGACCTGATCTTCGCTCGTAGCTCTCGTACCGACGCTGCCATGTGGGTCAGCCCCGCTTCTGCTTGACGATCTGCTCCTGCTCGACGTCCTCGTCGTCCAGAGCGTCGAAGTCCTCGCGACCGACGGAGATGCGTCCGCCCTCGCTGGTCTCGAACTGCTCGAGGAACGACGTGTACGCCGACTCCAGGGAGGACGCCGTGTCGTCGTCGAACTTCGCCGTCTCGCGGATCGTGGTGAAGATGCCCTCGTGCGAGCGCTTCACGTAGTCGAGGAACTCCTCCTCGAAGCGGCTGATGTCCTCGACGGGGACCGGGTCGAGCTTGCCCTGGGTACCGGCCCAGAGCGAGACGACCTGCTGCTCCATCGGGAACGGGGCGTACTGACCCTGCTTGAACAGCTCCATGAGGCGCTGTCCGCGGGCGAGCTGGGCCTTGGACGCGGCGTCGAGGTCGGAGGCGAACATGGCGAACGCCTCCATGGCGCGGTACTGCGCCAGGTCGACCTTGAGCGAGCCCGTGACCGCCTTCATCGCCTTCGTCATGGCCGCACCACCGACGCGCGAGACGGAGATCCCGACGTCGACGGCGGGGCGCTGGTTGGCGTTGAACAGGTCCGACTGCAGGAAGATCTGGCCGTCGGTGATCGAGATGACGTTGGTCGGGATGTAGGCCGAGACGTCGTTCGCCTTGGTCTCGATGACCGGGAGACCCGTCATCGAGCCGGCGCCCAGCTCGTCGTTGAGCTTGGCGCAGCGCTCGAGCAGCCGGCTGTGGAGGTAGAAGACGTCTCCGGGGTAGGCCTCGCGGCCCGGCGGACGACGCAGCAGCAGCGAGACCGCACGGTAGGCCTCGGCCTGCTTGGAGAGGTCGTCGAAGATGATCAGGACGTGCTTGCCCTGGTACATCCAGTGCTGGCCGATGGCCGAGCCGGTGTACGGGGCGAGGTACTTGAAGCCGGCCGAGTCCGAGGCGGGGGCCGCGACGATCGTCGTGTACTCCAGCGCACCCGCGTCCTCGAGGGCGCCGCGGACGCCGGCGATGGTCGAGCCCTTCTGGCCGATGCCGACGTAGATGCAGCGGACCTGCTTGGTCGGGTCGCCGCTCTCCCAGAACTCCTTCTGGTTGATGATCGTGTCGATGGCGATCGCCGTCTTGCCGGTCTGGCGGTCACCGATGATCAGCTGGCGCTGGCCGCGACCGATGGGCGTGAGCGAGTCGATGGCCTTGATGCCGGTCATGAGCGGCTCGGAGACCGACTGACGCTGCACCACGTTGGGGGCCTGGAGCTCGAGGGCACGACGGCCGTCGGTCTCCACGTCGCCCAGACCGTCGATCGGCTGGCCGAGCGGGTCGACCACGCGGCCGAGGTAGCCGTCGCCGACGGGCACGGAGAGCACCTCGCCGGTGCGCTTGACCTTCTGGCCCTCCTCGATGCCGGAGAAGTCACCCAGGATGACGACACCGATCTCGCGGACGTCGAGGTTCAGCGCGAGGCCGAGCGTGCCGTCCTCGAACTCGAGCAGCTCGTTGGCCATGGCCGAGGGCAGACCCTCGATCCGTGCGATGCCGTCGCCGGCCTCGGCGACGATGCCGACCTCTTCGGTCTTGCTGGCGCTCGGGGAGTAGTCGGACACGAACTGCTGCAGCGCGTCGCGGATCTCCTCGGGACGGATGGAGAGTTCCGTCATGTCTTCTGCCTGCCTTCTGTGGGTCTGGTGGCTGGGTGGTGCCGGATGATCAGGGGACGTCAGCCGGCGAGCTGCCGGCGGGCGGCCTCGAGTCGGCTGGACATGGTTCCGTCGACGACCTCGCCCTCGACGGAGACGGCGATGCCTCCGACGACCGACGGGTCGACCACGATGTTGAGGTGGACGTCGCGTCCGTACTTGCCGGCCAGGGCGGCCGCGAGTCGGGAACGCTCGTCGTCGGACAGCTCGTAGGCCACGCGCACGACCGCGACGAGGCGGTCGCGACGCTGGGCCGCCACCTCTCCGAACGCGGTCAGGACCTTCTCGAACGACCCGGTGCGTGCCACGACCGCCTGCTGCGCGAGCTCGAGGGTCTCGGTCGAGACCTTGCCCTCGAAGATCGAGGCCAGCAGGGACGCCTTGGCCTTGGCCGGGACCGAGCGATCGGCCACGACGCCACGGAGCTCGACGTCGCCGGCGACCGTGCGGCCGAGCTCGAACAGCTCGGTCTCGACCCGCTCGAGGTCACCAGCGGCGTCGGCACGCCCGACCAGGGCGGCCGCACCGGCGGTCTCGAGGGCGTCGGCCAGGTCGCGCCCGGCGTTCCAGCGCGACGCCGCCGCGGCCTTGACCACGTCGAGGGTCGCGCCGTCGACCTGCGAGCCGAGCACGGTGGCCGCGAGGCCTGCCTTGGCCTCGGGCTCGGTCGACGGGTCCGTGAGCACGCGGCGCAGTGCCGGGTTGGCGTCGAGCAGCGCCACCACCCCGAAGAGCTGGCTGCCGAGCGCCGCCGAGGAACCCTGGGCCGACTCGACGGCCGACAGGACCTCGTGCTGGGACCTCGCGGAGATGCCTCGCATCAGTTGGCCGACCCCTCCAGCTCCGTGATGAAGCGCTCGACGGTGCGACGCTGACGCGCCTCGTCCTCGAGCGACTCACCGACGATGCGTCCGGCGAGGTCCGTGGCGAGCGAGCCCACCTCGGCCTTCAGCTGGGCGAGGGCCTGCGACCGCTCGGCCTCGACCTGCGCGTGCGCCGTGGCCGTGATGCGGGCGGCCTCGTCCTGGGCCTGGGCCCGGAGCTCGGCGATGATCTGCGCGCCCTGCTCCTTGGCCTCCTCGCGGATCCGCGAGGCCTCGTGCCGGGCGTCGGCCAGCTGGGCGTTGTACTTCTCGAGCGCGGCCTGCGCCTCCTTCTGGGCAGATTTGGCCTCCTCGATCCCGCCCTCGATGGCGGCGGTCCGCTCGGCGAACGCCTGCTCGAAGTTGGGCACGACGAACTTGCGGACCAGCAGGAAGAGGATGCCCAGGACGACGAGGCCCAGGACGATCTCGGGCAGCTCGGGGACGAGCGGGTTGTGCTCCTCGCCCTCTGCTGCGGCGACCAGGATCGCGCTCATGGTGAATCTCCCTTAGCGAGGATCAGTTGTAGCCGAAGACGAAGGCCAGGGCCAGCGCGATGATGAAGAACTGCTCAGCGAGGACGAAGCCGAAGATCGCGATGCCCTGGAGCTTGCCCTGCGCCTCGGGCTGACGGGCGACGCCCGTGACGTAGGCGGCGAAGATCAGGCCGACGGCGATGGCCGGGCCGACAGCGGCCAGTCCGAGGCCGACGGTGGCGATGGAACCAGTCATGACGGTTCTTTCCTTTCGTGGTGACGCAGGAGGCGTCGGGTGCGGGTCGAGAGGTGGTCAGGTGGTACCGAGCGAGCTCAGTGCTCGTCGGCGATCGCGCTGCCGATGTACATCGCGGTCAGCAGCGTGAAGACGTAGGCCTGCAGGAACATGATCAGCATGTCGAGGAAGCTGACCCCGATGCCGAGCAGGAAGGACACGATCCCCGCGGGGATGCCGATGGCGGCGTTCGCGTAGTCGGTCACCAGGTACGCGGCGCCGAGCGAGAACAGCAGGATCAGCAGGTGCCCCGCGAACATGGTCGCGAAGAGTCGCAGCGCGAGCGTGAACGGTCGCACGATGATGTTGGAGAGGAACTCCAGCGGCACCAGGGCCAGCAGGATGGGGCCCTTGGCCCCGGCCGGCACGGTCTGGTGCTTGAGGTAGCCGAAGAAGCCGTGCCTGCCGATGCCCGCGACGTTGTAGATCAGCCAGGTCACGAGGGCCAGGGCCACCGGGAAGCCGAACTTCGACATCGACGGGAACTGGATGACCGGGATCACGCCGTAGAAGTTGTTCACCAGCACGAACAGGAAGACCGTGAACAGGTACGGCACGTACTTCATGAAGTCCTGGCTGCCGATGTTGTCGCGGGCGATGCCGTTGCGGATGAAGCCGTAGACGTACTCGCCGGCGAACTGCAGTCGGCCGGGGACCACCGCGGCCTTGCGGCTCGTCGCATACGCGAAGCCGAAGACGATGACGATGGAGAAGACGAGGAAGAGCTCGGGCTTGTTGACCTCCCAGCCGCCGATCGTGAACGTCGGCGGGAGCAGGAAGCTCCCGGGGCCGGGCTGCGGCGGGCCGTCAGCGGCAGCCGCCAGGGCGGTCGAGGCGAGGGTCACTCGGTCACCTTTGTCTCATGGCGCGGTCGATTCCGACTGGGAAGTCGGCGATCCGGCATACGGCCAGCGTCATCGTTCACGTCGTGACCGACCGGGAACCGGCTGGGCTTCGACGCACTCGAGAGGCTACCAGGAGGTCACGGCGGGGTGTCGTCCAGGTCATACGTGAGGACTCGACGGCGGCGGAACGCCCGGACCTGCAGGGCCGTCCACACCAGGCTGCACACCACGGCGGACAGGCCGAAGGCACGGCGGTCGACGTGCTCGGCCACCCCACCGACGTCGAAGAGCAGCAGCAGCACCGCCATGGCGGCGAACGCCTTGACGAGGAAGAACAGCACCGCCGCGGGCAGGGCGAGCACCGGGCTCGAGCGCGCGACCGGGTTCATCACCAGCGGCGTGGAGCCGAGGAAGGCCACCACCACGATCCCGGCGAGGAGGGCGCCGAGCACCCCCGGCCACCCGTGGGTGGCGCCGGCGACCGTCGCGCACAGCAGCACGGCGACCACCATCGGGACCGCGACGGGGACCACCCGCCGGACGGTGGGCCGTGGGTCCGGAGCCGAGCCGCTCACGTGCGGTTCCACACGCGACCCTCGAACCGAGGCAGCACGAAGGCCGAGGCGGCCGTGAGCAGGGCGAGCACGACGAATCCGACGATCGACTGCCACCCGCTGAACAGGCTCACCACGACGCTGCCGAACGCCACGAGCCCGGCCGCCGCGTACATGAGCAGCACGGCACGGCGGTGCGAGTGGCCGATCTCGAGCAGCCGGTGGTGGATGTGCATCTTGTCCGGGCTGAACGGGGAGCGCCCGGCCCGGGTGCGGCGCACCACGGCGAGCGCCAGGTCGAGGAAGGGGACGAGCAGGATCGCGAACGGCAGGAACAGCGGCAGCAGGGCGGGCAGGAAGCTCGCCGCTCCCCCGCCCACGCCCTCGGAGAGGCTCGTGGCCGGGAACTGGCCCGTGAGGCTGATCGAGGAGCAGGCGAGCATGAAGCCGATGAGCATCGAGCCGGAGTCGCCGATGAACATCCGGGCCGGGAAGAAGTTGTGCGGCAGGATCCCGATGCACGCCCCGGCCAGCGCCGCGGTCAGGAGGGCGGCGGCGATGGCGCGCGTCTCGCCGTTGACCACGGCGAGCGAGAACGCGTACGAGAAGAACGCGACGGCGCCGATCGCGACCATGCCGGCAGCGAGGCCGTCGAGGCCGTCCACGAAGTTCACCGCGTTGGCCGTGGTGACGATCAGC
>NZ_LMMY01000014.1:173824-185631 GCF_001422865.1 Aeromicrobium sp. Leaf272 | reverse complement strand
ACAGGAACTGCACCCCCATGGCCACCACCACGACCCCGGCGAGCACCTGGCCGGCGAACTTGCTGAGGGCGTCGAGCTCGAACAGGTCGTCGATCACGCCCACGACGCAGATCACCGCTCCCCCGACGATGACCGCCTGGGCGTCGCCGAAGACCGCGTCGTCGTTGCGCGACAGGAACGGCAGGTGGGTCGCCACGAGGTAGGCCGACACGAGCCCGCCGAGCATCGCGGGGCCGCCGAAGTACGGGGTGGGGATGGCGTGGACGTCGCGGTCGCGCACGCGGGCCACGGCCCCGAAGCGCACCGCGAGCATCCGCGCGATCGAGGCGAGGAGGTAGGTCACCCCGAGGGCGACCCCGAAGACGACGAGGTACTCACGCACCGAACGGCTCCACGGTGTTGTTGTAGCGGTGGAGGACGTCGAGGGTGACCGGTCCCTCGCGCAGGATGCGTGGCGAGCTGCCGGTCACGTCGAGGATCGTGGAGGCGGTGCCGCCGGGGCTGGTCCCGGCGTCGAGGTAGACGGCCACCGCGTCGCCCAGCATGCGCTCGGCGTCGTCGACGGTGACGGCGGCGGGCTCGCCGGTGAGGTTCGCGCTGCTCACCGCGAGCGGGCCCGTCTGCTTGAGCAGCGTGAGCGCGACGGGGTGGTCCGGCATCCGCACGGCCACGGTGTGGTGCGTCTCGCCCAGGTCCCACGTGAGGGACGGCTGCTGACGGCAGATGATCGTGAGCGGCCCGGGCCAGAGCTCGGTGGTCATGGACCGGAGCCATCCGGGGACGTCGGTGGCGAGCGCCTCGAGGGTCGTGGGGGCGCCCACGAGCACGGGCGGAGGCATCTGCCTCGTCCGGCCCTTGGCGTCGAGCAGGCGCTGCACGGCCTCGGGCGAGAACGCGTCGGCGGCGAGCCCGTACACCGTGTCGGTGGGCACCACGACCAGCTCACCGGACTCGAGCACGCCCTGGGCGGCGTCGATCCCGGTCTGGCGTGTCTCCTCGTCGGCGCAGTCGTACCTCACCGGGACACCCTAACGGCCGCGCCAGCGCCGACGCAGCGCCCACGCGGTCTGCCCACGCCGTCCGACACGCCGTCTGCCCAGGGCCTCACAGCACACCGTGGATGACGAAGGCGATGGCGAGGAACTGGATGGTCCGACCCAGGAAGACCATGGCGAGGAAGACCCAGAGCCGCTGGCGGGACAGCGGGGCGAGCAGCGTCACGACCGCGAGCGGCGGCACGGCGGCGAGCGCCGACAGGAACACCGTGGCCGCACCGGCCACGGGGCGGTCGAGCCAGGTGAGCAGGAGGTCGCCGGTACGGCGCAGCCACGCGGTCACCCGGTTCCGCGGCGGTCGGCGCTCGGCCTGCTTGCGGTAGCGGGCGGACCCGGTGCGCACCAGCTGGAACACGATCGCCTTGCCGACCACCGTGCCGACGCCGAGCGTGAGGATGACCAGGGCGAGGTCGAACCGGCTGTCGACGAGGGCGCCGAGGCTCAGCACGTAGATCTCGGCGTTGAGGAACATCGGCAGGATCGCCGAGCCCACGCCGAAGGCGAAGGCGGCCGCGTGGACCAGGACGACTGCCATGGTCCGGGAGCCTATCGGCAGGCGGACGCCCTGCGAGCACACCCGTCGCCGAGGACCTCCCGGCGCGCCGGGTCAGCGCAGCACGACGTCGCCGACCAGCCAGGCACCGTCCTGGCGGACCATGGTCATGACCACCCGGCTCCGCTCGGTGCGCTGGGTGCCGTCGCTGCCGCGGGTGATGGTCTGGTCGACGAACAGCAGCACCTCGACCTCGTCGGCGGAGACGGCCCTGCCGACCGCCTCGACGACGTCGCCGACCGCACGGGCCTCGACCCGGCGCGCCACCTGGGCGACGGGCTCGTTCGCCTCGGCGTACTCCCGCGCGAACTGCGGGGTCGCGCCGGTGCGCGCCCACGCCGTGTCGGCGTCGAAGGTCTCGCCGGTGTAGCTCGTGAGCTGGACGGCGCGGTCGCGCGCCACGGCCGTGGCCTCCGCCGCGGCGTCCGCACGCTGCTGTGCCGAGCGACCGGACAGGACGAGCCAGGCCGCACCGACGACCGAGGCAAGCAGCGCCACCGCCAGCGCGAGGGCCACGACACGCACCCGCCGGTCCCCGCCCGACGACAGGCGTTCCACGGCACTGCCGCGCGAGGTCGTCACCGTCGGTCCTGCGGCAGGGGCGCGTTGGACGACCCGCGCTGCTGGCCCCCGAACGTCGTCGGGCACGAGCGGTCCGGATCGATCGGCCGGCGCTCCGCATGCTTGGGGCTCGGGTCGGCGACGCCGTAGGAGCACACCCCACCGGGCGAGACCAGCATGTTGGTCTGGAGTCGCCCGCCCTTCACGGCCTCGGCGAACCGGTCGAACCCGCTGGGGAACACCCGGAGCAGCTCGCGCAGGTGCTGGTCGCGCGGGATCGTCATGTCGGCGAAGACGATCATCTCGTCGAGCACCCGCGGCAGCTTGAGCGCGACGAGCGACGTGAGCTCCCTCAGGTCCTGGACCCGCGCCGGGAGGGTCTCGATGCTGGTGCGGAGGGTCGGGTCGTAGTCGGCGAGCCAGGCGGTGAACGACTCGGCGGACCGCGCGAACTCGCGGAACTCGTCCTCCACGTCCACCCCTGTCCGCAGCACCGTGCGTCCGTTGACGAGGAGCCGCTCGGTCTCCGGCCACGTGCGGTCGAGGGTCTCGACGATCCGCGAGCCGGAGTCGAGGACACGGCGCAGGTCGTCGGGGTCCTCGAAGGCCACGCGCAGCTCCCGCAGCGTGGTCCGCAGGGCGGCGGTGTCGACGTCGGACATGAGGTCGTCGACCGAGCGCAGGGTCTGTGCGACCGTCGTCGGCGTGGTGGTCGCCGACGCCGCGATGCGGTCGCCGTCGTCCAGCCACGGTGCGCGGTGCTGCTCCGGCTGCAGGTCGAGGAACTGCTCACCGGCCGGGGAGAGCGAGCGCACGACCGCCCTGGCCGTGGCCGGGACCTGGGCACCGGGGTCGAGCGACAGGGTCGCGACGGCTCCGGACCCCTGGGCGCGGACTGTGTCGACCTTCCCGATGCGCACCCCGCGGTAGGTGACGCCCGACCCTTCGAACAGACCGCCGGTCGTGGCGAGGTCGACCTCCACGCGATCCTGGCGCTGCCCGACCGTCCCGCCCAGGACGGAGGTGTAGAGGTGCATCGAGACCAGGACCAGCACGGCGAGCAGCGCGAACGCGCTCGTGCGGTACCTCATGGGCATCGGACGGCTCATCGCGCGGCTCCCAGCAGTCCGTCGAGACCCAGTCCGGTGAGACCGCCGCCGCTCGAGGCGTCGGCGCCCGATCCCGAGGAGGCGCCGCTCGGGGGCACGATGCGGCCGAGGCCCGGGAGCGACCCGACCAACGACTCGATCCCGTCGACCAGCCCGTCCCCGGACAGCCCGTCCGTCCCGGGGGTCTCGATCCGCGGCAGGTCGAGGTCGCCCACCCCTGGCAACGACGGCAGCCCGACGCTCACGGAGGTCTGGAAGTACAGGTACGTGTTGAGGTACTCCGCCGGCACCGCCTCGTCGATGAGCCTCGAGAAGCCCACGAGGGTCCGCAGGCCCGGCTCGAACTCGTCCGCCGTCGTGTTGAGCGACTCGAACACCGGCCCCGCCTGGGCGAGCACCGTGGTGAGGTCGTCGCGCGAGCGGCCGACCACGTCCACGACGTCGGCGCCGAGCCGGTCGATCCCGCTGAGCAGGTCCACGAGCTCGTCGGTGTTCTCCCGGACGACCTCGGCGGCCGGGCGAAGGTCGGTCAGGGCCGCGTCGACCACGTCCTCGCGCTCGTCGAGGACCCGCGAGACCTCGGCCAGGGCGGTGAGGGCGGCATCGAGCTCGTCGTCGGAGGCGTTGAGGGCCGACGCCGTCCCCGCCATCCTGCGCAGCGCGGTGCGCACGGCCGGTTCGCGGCCCCCGAGTGCCGCGTTGGCCTCCTCGACGATGGTCTGGACCTGGCCGAGCCCACCACCGTTGATGAGCATCGAGGCGGCCGACATGGTGTCCTCGATGGTGGGCGCGCTCGACGCGTCGCCCGCGGCCAGCACGGAGCCCGGCGCCAGGAACGGACCGTCCGCGCCCTCCTCGCCGACGTCGACGAAGAGCTCACCGAGCGGCGTCGTGGCGCGCAGCCGCACCGTGGTGCCCTGACGGAGCCGACGGTCCGCGAGCACGTCCATCGTGACGCGGGCCCGGAAGTCACGGACCGAGATCTCCCGCACGCGCCCGACCAGCACACCGCCGCTCTTGACCGGCGCGCCGACCGCGAGGTTGAGCGCGTCGTCGAACTCCGCCGACAACGGGTAGGAGTCGCCGCCCAGTCGGCTCCCGGGGAGCGGCAGGTCCGAGGCCGTGGTGCTGCACCCGGCCAGGGCCACGGCCAGCAGCACGCCCACCACGGCACGGCCCAGGCGGCGCGTCGAGGAGGTCATCCCTCGCTCACCCCCGCCAGCGTCAGCAGGACGGTCCACAGCGGGAGGTCGAGCAGGCCCAGTCGCTCGCACGCGTCCTGCGGCGCGCGCTCGCAGAGGTCGGCGACCACCGTCCTGCCGGGCACGAGGTCGAGCGGACGGGTGCGGAAGCTGAGCCGGTCGTTCTCGTCGATCGCCCGGACCAGGTTCTGCAGCATGAGCGGGCCGGTGTCGAGGAGCTGCTGGTACTCGGCCTGGTGGTCGGCGAGGTCCTGGGCGAGCGCCACGAAGTCGTCCATCTGCGAGCTGATCCGCCCGCGCTGGTCGCGCACCACGATGCCGACCTCGCGCACCATGGCCGTGACGGCGTCGAACGTCGCCTCGATCGACTCGTGCTGCTCATCGAGCATCGTGGTGGCCTCGGCGACCTGGTCCACGAACTGCCGGACCACCTGGTCGTCGTTCGCCACCGCCGTCGTCAGCTGGTCGAGCCCGGTGATCGTGCCCTCGACGTCGCCCAGCTGGGCGTCGATGGTGCCCAGCACGTCGGCCATCCCGGCCAGCCCGTCGCGGATCGCGCCACCGTTCCCGTCGAGGTTGGCCGCCGACGACGTCAGCAGGCCGTTGAGCGCGTCCCCACCGTCCGCGCCCAGGGCCGACGACGTGGACTCCAGCGTCGAGAGCAGCTCGTCGAACTCGACCGGTGTCCGCGTCCGTTCCAGGGGGATCACGTCGCCGTCGCCCAGCGTCGCTCCGTCGCGGTAGACCGGTGTGAGCTCGACGTAGCGATCCGTGGCGACCGACCGCGACACCACCACCGCGGCGGCGTCGGCCGGGACGTCGATCCCGTCGTCCAGACGCAGGGTGACGTCGACGTGCCCGCCGCGGGGGCGCACCTCGACGACCTCACCGACCCGCACCCCCAGCACGCCGACGTCGTTGCCCTCGAAGAGTCCTGCGGCGTCGCGCAGCTGCACGGTCACGGTCCGGCCACCGGAGCCGACGCAGCTCGAGAGCAGCGGGGCCACGAGCGCCACCACGAGCACGGGCAGGAGGGCCCGCCACCACCGTCGGGTCCTCATGAGCACTCGTCCGGGCTCGCGAGGCACGCGAGGTTGTCGTTGATGGCGACCGGCACGTGCAGGTCGAGCCAGGGTCCGTTGCCCGAGGCGTTGGCGACGTACTTCGTCATCGTGGCCAACGACGACAGGGCCTTCGTCACGTCGTCGCGGGCGTCCTCGAGACCGTCGAGAGCGGTGGTGAGGTCGCGCAGCATCGGGTCGAGGTCCTCCTCGGTGTCGTCGAGCAGACCGCGCACCTGCACGGCCATGCGCAGCGCGTCGGACAGCATCTGGTCGATCACCTCACGACGGGAGGTCAGCTCGCCGAGCACGAGCGTCGACTGCTCCAGCAGGTCGAGCACGGCGTCGGCGTTGCGGTTGAGCGTGCCCGTCACGTCGTTGCTGGCCGCCAGGAGACGGGACAGCTGGTCGCTGCGCCGCGACGCGACGCGCGCGAGGTCGGCCACGCCCTCGACCGCGGCCCTCGTCTCGTCGGGGGTGCGACCGAGCACGTCGGCCATGACGTTCATGGAGCGGGCCAGACCCTCGGCGTCGAGCGTCTGCAGCGCGTCGGTCGAGGCGTCGACGACGTCCTGCAGGTTGTAGGGCACCGAGGTCCGCGCGAGCGGGATCCTGGCGTCGGCGAGGTCACCGGTGCCGCGCGGTGCCACCTCGAGGAAGTGGCTCCCGAGCAGCGTCGCGACCTTGACGGCGACCCCCGTGGACCGACCGAGCCGCACGTCGCGGTCGGCGGTGAAGGTCACGACCACGCGATCCTTCGCCAGTCGGATCCCGGTCACCTCCCCCACGCCGACGCCGGCGACCTGGACCTCCTCGCCGACCCGCAGGCCGGCCGTGTGCTCGAGCTCGGCCGTGTACGTGCGCTGGCCGAACGGGATGACGCTGAGCGCCAGGACGAGCAGGCCGAGGACCCCCAGTCCGACGACCCCGACCATGCCGACGCGGCGTGCGTGCGTCCGTCGATCGCTCATCGGCAGACCTCCGAGTAGGGGCCGTCGGTGGAGCCGAGGTTGATCAGCTCGCCACCGACCTCCACCCCGAGGTTGCAGATGTACATGTTGAGCCAGGTGCCGTAGGACATCGGTCGGGCGAACGCGCCGGTGGCGGTCGGCACGGCGGCCAGCATGGTCTGCAGCTCGCCCATGTTGTCGGCGAACAGCGCCGCGGTGGTGCGCAGCGCCGTCGTCACCCGGGCGACGTCGGGGCGGGTGTCCTCGACGAGGTCGGCCGTGACCCGGGAGAGCTCGGAGATGCCGTCGATGGACTCACCGATCGTGGTGCGCTGCTCGGCCAGGCCGGTCATCAGCGCCCGCAGCTCCCCGACCGTGGCGGTGAGGTCGTCCTCGCGGTCGACGAGGTTCTCGAGCACCGGGGTGAGGTGGGTGAGGACGTCGGTGACGACCGCGTCCTTGTCGGCAAGGTTGCGCGTGAGCGTCGCCGTCTCGTCGAGCAGGCTCTCCACCGTGCCGCCCTCCCCCTGGAGCACCTTGACCACCGACTCCGCGAGCTGGTTCACGTCCTCGGGCCGGAGCGTCTCGAAGAGCGGCTCGAAGCCGTTGAGCAGCGCGGTGAGGTCGAAGCCGGGGCTCGTGCGCGACGTCGGGACGACGCTGCCCGGCTCCAGGGCCGTGCCCCGCTCACGGCCGGGCAGCAGCGCCAGGTACCGCTGGCCGAGCAGGTTCTGGTAGCGGATCACCATGCCCGTGGTGTCGGTCAGACGCTGCCCCTCCCCCACGGACACCCGCACGCGGGCGGTGTCACCACCGACGAGCTCGATGCCGTCGACGCGACCGACCCGGACACCGGCGGCGCGCACGTCGTCGCCGACGCGCAGCCCGCTGACCGAGGTGAAGTCCGCCACGTAGGTCCGGGTGGTCCCCTCCGTCCTGTTCAGCATCGTGTTCGCGAGCACCACGAGGACGAGCACGCACACGGTGGCGAAGGTGACGAGCTTGACGACGGTGGCCCTCATCGGTCGCCGCCCTCCAGGTAGGGGCGCCCGAGGAGCTCGGCGACACCACCCTGGGGGGCGGCCTCCAGCTCGTCGAGCATGTCGCGGAGCTCGGCGACCAGGGCGTCGTCGGCGGGCGTCGCGGTGTTCGTGCCGCTGCCGGTCGAGCCCGGCGTGCCACCGCACCGCGGGCCGCGGGCCGTCCCGTAGGTGGGGCAGTCCGACGCGGTGTACGGCGCGTCGTCGCCGGTCTTGATGAAGACGTTCGTCGACATGTAGGAGCCCTGCGAGAACGTCTCGGCCTGCTTGGCGGCGAAGTCGACGAACGAGGTGAAGCTGTCGGGCAGACCGGCGCGCTCGTCGTACATGGCGTCGACCACGACCGCGGCACCGTCGAGCGCCTCGACGAACGGGTCCCCGACGGCGTCGAGCGCCCGACGCCCCTCGCCCACGAGGGCGTTGCTCCCGGCGAGGAGCGTGGTGAGCTGCGCCCGCTTCTGCACGATCGTGCGGCTCGTCACGAGCGCGTTGCGCGTGGCGTCGAGCAGCTGCGGCGACGTCTCGGCCAGCGTCGTCATGTTCTGCGCGAACAGCTCGAGGTCCTCGCGCAGCAGCGGCAGCCGGGGCTCCAGGCGGCCGAGGTAGCCGGAGACCGTCTCGATCGTGCCGCCGAGCTGGTCGCCGCGGCCGTCGAGCACCGTCGCGAGCGCACCCAGGGTGGCCGACAGCTCGGCCGGCTCCACGGCGGTGAGGATGCGGTAGGAGCTGTCGAGCGTGTCCTGCAGCTCGAGCGTCTCGGCGTCCCGGGCCTGCTCGATGGCGGCACCGGCTCGCAGGGCGCCGCGCTCGCTCCGGGGTCGGACCAGGTCGACGTAGGTCGTGCCGAACACCGTGGCGGGCAGCACGCGCGCCGTCACCTGCGCCGGGACCTCACGTGCGTGCCGCTCGTCGATGCGCAGGTCGATCCGCACCGAGGGGTCGGCACCGTCGGCCGTCGTGCCCGGCTCCTGGGTGATCGAGGTGACGCGTCCGACGATCACGCCGTCGAGCTTGACGTCCGAGCCCGGGACGAGCGACCCGCCGGCGTCGTCGACGAGGGCGTGCGCCGTCGTGTCGTCCGCCAGGGCACCTCGCGACACCGCGGCCAGGGCCGCGCCCACGAGCACCAGGAGCACCACGAGCACGAGGCCGCGGCGCACGAGGACCGCGCGGCCGGGGTCGTCGGGATCGATCGTCGTCAGGTCCATCGCCGCATCACCCCGCGATCCGGACGCCGGGGTCGCCGCCCCAGAAGAGCAGGGTGAGCACCATGTCGAGCAGGACCACGACGACGATGCTGGCCCGGATCGCCCGGCCCGTCGCCTCGCCGACACCCTGCGCCCCACCGCTCGCGGTGAACCCGAACCAGCAGTGGATGAGCGTCACGGCAGCGGCGAACACCAGGATCTTCACGACCGACAGCAGCACGTCGCGCAGGGCGACGAACGAGGTGAAGTAGTGCTCGAACGTGCCCGGCGGTTGTCCGAAGATGAACGTGACGGAGAGCTGGGTCGCCAGGTACGAGCCCGCCAGCCCGATCAGGTAGAGCGGAAGGATCGCCGCCATCGCCGCGACGAGCCGGGTGGTGACCAGGAAGTGCAGGGGCGGGACCGACATGACCGCGAGGGCGTCGATCTCCTCGTGCACCCGCATCGATCCGAGCTGTGCGGTGAAGCGACAGCCGACCTGGGCGGCCAGGGCGAGCGCCGCGATGAGCGGGGCGAGCTCGCGCGTGTTCACGACCGCGGACACGAAGCCGGTCAGAGGTGCCAGGCCGATGGTCTCCAGCCCGTTGAAGCCCTCGATGCCCAGGGAGGTCCCGGCCGACAGGGACAGCAGCACCATGACGCCGACCGTCCCGCCCCCCACCAGCAGCGCACCGGTCCCCCAGCTGATGTCGGAGAGGATCCTGAACGTCTCGAGCCGGTAGGTGCGCAGCGTCGCGGGGATCGCCCCCACCACTTTCGCGGCGAAGGTCAGCTGGGCCCCCATCAGCTCCAGCGCGTTCCCCGGCGCCGCCATGGCGCGCCGGCCGGCGCGTTCCAGGCCGCTCATGCCATCCTCTGCGGCACGAGCATGACGTAGCCCTGGGTGATCACGACGTTGACGACGGCCAGGGCGATGACGCTGATCACCACGCTGGCGTTGACGGCGTCGGCGACGCCCTTGGGGCCGCCCTGCGCCGACAGACCCTTGTGGCACGCCACGATCGTGGCGATGAAGCCGAAGATCGCGGCCTTGGCCTCGGCGAGCAGCAGGTCGGAGGGCTGGGCGAAGCTCGTGAAGGACCCGATGTAGGTGCCCGAGCTGACGTCGCCGGACCAGACGTTGAGCGCGTAGCCGGTGGTCATGGCGGTGGCGGCCACCACCACGTTGAGGAGCAGGCCGACCGTGACCGCTGCGACCATGCGCGGTGCCACGATGCGCTGCGTCGGGTTGAGTCCCATGACCCGCATGGCGTCGATCTCCTCGCGCACGGTCTGCGAGCCGATCTGGGCACAGATGGCCGAGCCGACGGCTCCGGCCATGAGGAGCGAGGTGACGAGCGGCGCGCCCTGGCGGAGCACGCCGATGCCGTTGACCGCCCCGGAGAACGAGACCGCACCGATCTGCGACGCGACCGCACCGACCTGCACCGCCACGATCACGCCGAACGGGATCGCGACGAGGATCGTCGGCAGCAGGGCCACGCGCGTCATGAACCAGGCCTGCTCGACGTACTCGCGCCAGGCGAACCGGCCGCGCAGGATGTCGACGACGGCGAAGCGCAGGGACCCGAGGCCGAGGAGGATCATCTCGCCGAAGGTCTCGAGGCCGGCGTTGCCGGAGGCACGCAGGCCCGTGGCGGTGCGCGCCAGGCGTCCGGAGGCCGCGCCTGGGGGCACCGACGTGTCCGCGCTCATCCGACCTCCCTCACCGCCGCAGATGATACCTGTACGAAGGTACTAGTTCAGGGCCTCTCGGGGAAGAGAACGAGCCAGGAAGGCGTGGGTCACGTCACACGGCCCGGCGCAGCGGACCGTTCGGACGGTCGCGGACGGCCCCCACGGCAGCGCACGGGACCCGCGGCGACGGCGGGAGCGCCGTCGGCGGGGCGAGCCTCAGGGGCGACGGGCGGTGAGGAAGCGGGGCCGGTCCGCGAGGTCCACGTGGTCACGCACGTCGGACCAACGTCGGGCGAACACACCGGGGGCGGACTCGCCCTGCGCGTCGGCGTGCTCGGCCCCGACCGAGCCGCCCGGGCGCAGCAGCCGCCACGCGGCCTGCTCGAGCGCACGCATGGCGTCGAGACCGTCGTCGCCCGACCAGAGCGCGAGCGACGGGTCGTGGTCGCGTGCCTCGGGGGCGACGCTCTCCCAGGCCTCGAGCGGGATGTACGGCGGGTTGCAGACGACCACGTCGACGGTGCCGTCGAGGTCCGCGAACGCCTCGAAGGCGTCACCGAGACGGAGGTCGACGCCGGTGTCCCCCAGGTTGCGCTCGGCCCAGCCGTACGCGGCCTCGTCGAGCTCGACGGCGTGCACGCGGGCCCGCGGCACCTCGTGCACGATCGACAACGCGATGGCGCCGGAGCCGGTGCACAGGTCGACGACCACCGGCGGCTCCTCGCGCGCGGCGACGACGGCGGCCGCCTGCTCGACGGCCCACCCCGCGAGCAGCTCGGTCTCGGGACGCGGGACGAAGACCCCCGGGCCCACCTCGAGGTCGACGTAGCGGAACCCGGCGGACCCGGTGAGGTGCTGCAGCGGGACCCGACGAGCCCTCGCCTGGACCATGTCGCGGTACACCTGCGCCTGGGGACCCTGCGGCCGTGCGGTCAGGAGCAGACCGCGTGGCGTCCCGGTCACGTGGGCGAGCAGGATCTCGGCATCGACCCGCGGCGACGCCACGCCTCCTGCCGTCAGCGTGTCCGTGGCCTCGTCCAGGAGCCGCTCGGCCTGGCTGCGCACCCGGCTCACGCTCTCGTCCCGTCGACCGACTCGAGTCGTTCGGCGAGGTCGGAGTCCACGAGGGAGCCGATCACGTCGTCGAGCGCGCCGTCCATCACGGCATCGAGGTTGTAGGCCTTGTACCCGGTGCGATGGTCGGAGATCCGGTTCTCGGGGAAGGTGTAGGTGCGCACCCGCTCCGAGCGGTCCATGGTGCGGATCTGGGACCTGCGGGCGTCCGAGGCCTCGGCGTCCGCCGCGGCCTGGGCCGCCTCGAGCAGACGGGCCCGGAGGATCCGCAGGGCCTGCTCCTTGTTCTGCAGCTGGCTCTTCTCGTTCTGGCAGCT
>NZ_LMMY01000014.1:84940-173783 GCF_001422865.1 Aeromicrobium sp. Leaf272 | reverse complement strand
CCCCCCGGGCCGGAGGACCGGAAGACGTCGATGCGCAGGTCGGCGTCGTGGATCTCGACGTCGACGTCCTCGGCCTCGGGCAGCACCAGGACCCCGGCCGCCGACGTGTGGATCCGTCCCTGCGACTCGGTGACGGGGACGCGCTGCACGCGGTGCACCCCGCCCTCGAACTTGAGCAGCGCGTACGGTGCCTGACCGGGCTCCGGCGTGCCCTTCGCCGCGACCGACGCGGTGACCGACTTGTAGCCACCGAGCGCGGACTCCGTGGCGTCGATGATCTCGACCCGCCAGCCCTTGCGCTCGGCGAACCTGGTGTACATGCGCAGCAGGTCGGCGGCGAAGAGTGCCGACTCCTCGCCACCCTCCCCGCCCTTGACCTCCAGGATCACGTCCTTGCCGTCGGCGGGATCCCGCGGGACGAGCAGGCGCTGGAGCCGCTCGGCGAGGGCTGCACGCGTCGCCTCGAGCTCGGCCGCCTCGTCGTCGAGCTCGAGCTCACGCGCGGCCTGCAGGTCCTCGACCGCCTGCTGCCACTCGCGGTAGGTGCCCACCACGGCGCCGAGCTCGGCATACCGCCGGCCGACGCGCTTGGCACGGCCGGCATCGGCGTGCAGGGCGGGATCGGCCATCTGCCGCTCGAGCTCGGCGTGCTCGGCGACCAGGCCCTCGACAGCCTCGAACATGGCGATCCTCTCGTGCCCTCGGCGTCTCGACGACGCGTCCGGTCCCTGGGCCGGCGGCCCTGGGACGACGACGCCGACCCGTCCCTCGAGGGATCGGGTCGGCGTGTCGGAGGAGCTACTTCTTGCCGTAGCGCTTCTCGAACCGGGCCACGCGGCCGCCGGTGTCGAGGATCTTCTGCTTGCCCGTGTAGAACGGGTGGCAGGCCGAGCACACGTCGGCACGGAGGGATCCCTCGGTGGCGGTGCTGCGGGTGGTGAACGAGTTGCCGCAGGTGCAGGTGACCTGGGTCTCGACGTACGTGGGGTGGATGTCGCGCTTCATGATGTCCTCTCGTCGGTACTGGGTCGGACCGCGGCGCGGGCCGTGAACCAGGACCAAGGCTGGATTCTGCCAGGGGCACCCTGGTCAACCCAAATCGTGCCCCGTCTGTTCCCCACCCCGATGCCCGTGACCGGCGCGCCGCGCCCGCCGGTGCGTGGGGTGGAGGACCCGCTCAGGAGGCGAGCAGGGCCTCGATGTCGGAGGCGATCTTCTCGGGCTTGGTGGTCGAGCCGTACCGCTTGACCACGTTGCCCTCGGTGTCGATGAGGAACTTGGTGAAGTTCCACTTGATCTTGTTCCCGGCGAACCCGCTCTTCTCGCTGCGCAGCCACTGGTAGAGCGGGTGCGCGTCGTCGCCGTTGACCTCGACCTGCGAGAACATCGGGAAGCTGACCCCGTAGTTCCGCTCGCAGAAGGCGGCGGTGTCGTCGTCGGAGTCGGGGTTCTGCCCGCCGAACTGGTCGCACGGGAAGCCCAGCACCACGAGGCCGCGGTCGGCGTAGCTCGCGTAGAGCTCCTCCAGGCCGGCCAGCTGTGGTGTGAAGCCGCACTGGGTCGCCGTGTTCACGACGAGCAGCACCTTGCCCCGGTAGTCGGCGAGCTCGCGCGGGGTTCCGTCGATCGCGTTCGCGGTGAAGTCGTATGCAGTGGTCACGCGCTCATCCTAGGTTCACGGCCCGAGCGCCGCAGGAGTCCTCGATCCTGCACACACCTCCTGATCCCGCGAAAGCCCGACGAGGCGGCGCACCCCGCCCTACGATGTCGGCACGGCGGTGGATGGGGAGCCATCCAGCAGGGACGCCGGGACGAGGGAGTCGTCATGAAGTCGTTCGCCTGTGGGGACGTCGTCCCCGGGTGCACCGCCCGGTGGGAGGAGCCGTCCGACGAGGCCGTCCTCGCGCGCGTGGCCGACCACGCTGCGGCGGTCCACGGCCTGGTGGAGGTCCCGGCCGAGCTGGTCGCGGCGGTCCGGGCCTCGATCCGCACCACACCCGCACCCGTCTGATGTCCGTCGCACCCTGGGTCGTCTCGACGCCCCAGCGGATCGATACCGACGTCGCCTTCAGTCCGATCCTCGACCTCGCGCGCGGCGTGGTGGCCGGCTACCAGACGGTGGCCTCCCCGGTGGGCGCACGCCGGTCGCAGGACGTCGTCGACGACCCGTGCTCGATCATGACCGCCGCTCTCGCGGCCGCGGCGACGTTGCCCCCCGACACGTTCCTGACCGTCCCCCTGGGGCTGGGCGACGGGGGCCCCGGCGACCTCGACGACCCGGCGCTCATGTCGGTCCTGACGTCACGCGGCGACCTGTCCGGCGTGGTGCTGGACCTGCGCGCCGTCCCCGAGGACGTGGGCGCCGCACCGACAGCCCGCCTCGAGGGTCTGCGCGAGGCGGGCGCCAGCGTGGCGCTCGGGGGCGAGCAGGCGGCCCAGCCCACGCTGCGCAGCGTCATCCGCTTGCGTCCCTCGATCGTCCGGCTCGGCCGCGCCTGGGTCGAGGGGATCGAGCACAGCGCGGAGAAGCGGGACGCCATCGAGGTGACGGGCACCATGGCCGCCCAGCTGGACGCCTGGCTGCTCGCCGAGGGGGTCAGCACGGCCGCGGAGCTCCGCACCCTCTCCGAGCTCGGCGTCCCGCTGGCTCAGGGACCGCTCGTCGGCCCGGCCCGACGGGTGTGGCAGAGCGCCGCGCCCCAGGCTCATCGAGCCCTGCCCCGGGACCGGGCACCGGCCGGGGACGGCGTCCTTCGCGACCTGGTCCGCCGTGCCTACACGACCGACGACGTCGGCTCGGCCCGATCGGTGCTGGCGGAGACGGTCGGCTTCGAGGTCGTCGTCGCCGTCGACGAGCACCGGCGTCCGCACGCGGTCCTGATCAAGGACGACCACGGGCGGTGGCAGTCCAGCGACGTGCTGGCCGTGCACGTGGACACCCCGCTCGGCGACGCTGTCGCCCGGGCGATGGCACGCCCGCGCAGCACCCGGTTCGGGCCGCTGGCGTGCACCGACTCCGCGGGCGGGTTCCTCGGCGTCCTCCACCTGGAGGACCTCATGACCCACCTGGCCGGCCGGGCCTGAGCGGGCTCGCGGACGCATCCGCGAGCCCGCCCGACCGACGACCGGTGCTCAGGCCAGCGGCGTGCGCGAGAGCTGGAGCAGCAGCTCCCCGTTGCTCCCGGTCGCACCGAGCCGCTCGGCCACGGCGTCGAGGGCCTCGCGCGGCTCGCGACCGGCCAGGGCGCGACGCAGCCCGGCGACGATCTCGAGCTCCTGCGGGTCGAGGAGCAGCTCCTCGTGGTGGGTCCGCGAGGCGATGACGTCGACGGCCGGGAAGACCGTCCCGCGGTCGTCGACGACGAGCCGCAGCGTGCTGTTGGCCGCACCGTCGAGCTCCTCGAGCACCGTCTCGTCCACGGCCGAGCCGGTCCCGACGAGGGCGGTGGCGACGATGGTGAGCGATCCACCGTCCTCGGCGTTGCGGGCGGCCCCGAAGAGCGCCTTGACCGGGTGCAGGGCCGACGCGTCGACGCCCGCGGTCACCCGTCCGGAAGCCGGCGTCGCCTGGTGGTAGGCGCGACCGAGCCGCGTGATGGAGTCCAGCAGCACCACGACGTCGTGACCGAGCTCGACCAGACGCTTGGCCCGCTCGACGGCGAGCTCGGCGACGATCGTGTGGTCGGTGGCCGGCCGGTCGAAGGTGGAGGCGATGACCTCGCCCTTCACCGCACGCTGCAGCTGCGTGACCTCCTCGGGCCGCTCGTCGACGAGCACCACCATGAGGTGGCACTCGGGGTTGTTCGTCGTGACGGCCTCGGCGGCCGCG
Organism: Aeromicrobium sp. Leaf272; assembly: GCF_001422865.1. Taxonomy (NCBI): domain Bacteria; kingdom Bacillati; phylum Actinomycetota; class Actinomycetes; order Propionibacteriales; family Nocardioidaceae; genus Aeromicrobium; species Aeromicrobium sp. Leaf272. Next base: position 169,954 of record NZ_LMMY01000014.1, on the reverse strand, counting down.
CGCACGAGGGTGGTGCGGCCGGCCCGCGGCGGCGCGACGACGAGGCTGCGCTGACCCTTGCCGATCGGCGCGAAGAGGTCGACCAGCCGCGTCGTGACCAGCGTCGGGTCGGTCTCCAGGCGCAGACGTTCGTCGGGGTGCACCGGGGTCAGACCGGCGAACTCGACCCGGCCACGAGCGTCCTCCAGGGGCATCCCGTTGACCGTGTCGACCCGCACCATGGGGTTGAACTTCTCCTTGCGCTCCCCCTCACGGGGCTGGCGCACCTGACCGGTGACGGCGTCGCCCTTGCGAAGACCCCACTTGCGCACCATCGACAGGGACACGTACACGTCGTTCTCGCTGGGCAGGTAGCCCGTGGTGCGCACGAAGGCGTAGTTGTCGAGGATGTCGAGGATGCCGGCCGCGGGGACCAGCACGTCGTCGTCGGCGTAGGTGGGCTCGCCGTCGGCGCCTCGGCCGCCACGGTTGCGGCCGCGTCGGTTGCGGCGGCGACCACCGTTCTCGTCGTCGACGTCGTTCTGGCCCCGGTCGTTCTGGTTCTTGTCGTTCTGGCCCCGGTCGTTCTGGCCCTTGTCGCTCTGGTTCTTGTCGTTCTGGTTCTTGTCGTTCTGGTTCTTGTCGTTCTGGTTCTTGTCGTTCTGGTTCTTCGCGCCCTGGTTCTTCGGTCCGCCGGAGCGCTGGGCGTCGTCCTGGCCCTGCCCGCGGCCGCCCTGCTTCGGGCCGTCCTGGTTCTTCTGGCCGTCGGTCTTCTGCCCGTCCTGGTTCTTCGGGGCGTCCTGCTTCTTCGGGGCGCCCTGGGCCCGCTGGCCGTCACGCTTCCTGCCGTCCTGGTCCTGGGGAGCGCCCTGTTCGTGGGGGGCACCGCCCTGAGGGGCGTCGTCCTGGCCACGGCGGTCCTGCTCCTCGGTCGGCGTCTGCTCCGTCGCGGGCTCACGGCGCGCACCGGCCCGGGTCCGCGGTCCGCGCTCGTCCTTCGCCTCGACTGCGGGAGCCTCGACCGGTGCGGCCTGGACCGCGCTGGTGGCCGTCTCGCCACGGGCCTGCTTGATGGCGTCGATCAGCTCGCCCTTGCGCAGCTTGGCGGCGTCGGCGATGCCGAGACCGGACGCGATCTCGCGCAGCTCGGCGAGCACCTTGCCGCCGAGCGCGCCGCCCGCACGGCGGGCGGGCTTGGTGGTCGGTTCAGCCGCGGCACCGGAGGTGTCGGGCGCAGCCTGGTCGTTCGGGGAGTCGGTCACGTGAGAGCTTCCTGGGTGGGAGGGGCGCCGGGCACTCTCCCGGCGAAGACCGGGGCACCACGGCCACCCGCCGACGGCGGGTGATCGAACAACGGTGTCGGGGAGCGGACTCCACACCGACGATCGTCACTCTAGCAGCGCTGCCGGTCCCCGGCGTCCTGCCCCGATCACGCGCTCCCGTGCGGGTCAGGGGGCGTCGACGACGTGCGCACCTCGGTCCGCGACCTCGACCTCGAGCACGCGCCAGCCGTCGGGGCAGGCCTGGGCGACACCACGCGCGAAGGCGAGCACGGTGGGCCCGGCACCCGAGATGACCGCCGGCACACCGTCGACGCGCAGGCTCCGCACGAGCTGGTAGGAGTCGGGCATCGCGGACGCCCGGTACTGCTGGTGCAGGAGGTCCTCGGTGGCCGCCGCGAGCCGTTCCGGGGCCTGGGTGAGCGCCGCCACCAGCAGGGCCGCACGCCCCGCGTTCGCGGCGGCGTCGGCGTGGGGCACGGCGTCGGGCAGCAGGCCGCGAGCCGCCTCGGTGGACACCGGGCTGTCCGGCACGAAGAGGGTGACGGGGACCGCGACGTCGAGGCGGAGCGCCTCGGCGGCGAACCCCTCCGTCCAGGCGATCGTCAGGCCGCCCAGCAGCGCGGCCGCCACGTTGTCGGGGTGACCCTCGAGGTCGTGGGCGAGCTGCAGCGTGGCCCGGTCGTCGAGCACCTCGACCCCCTCGACGAGGGCCTTCGCCAACACGATGCCGCCCACGATCGCGGCGGACGACGAGCCCATCCCGCGTCCGTGGGGGACCACGTTCCGGCAGGTGAGTCGAAGGCCGGGACGCCTCAGCCCCATGAGGTCGAGCGCGGCGTCGAACGACCGGACGACCAGGTGTCCCGCGTCGCGGCTCACCTCGTCGGCACCCTCACCCTCGACCACGATCTCGAGGGCGTCGCCGGGCAGCACCTCGGCGGTCAGCTCGTCGTGCACGTCGAGGGCCAGGCCCAGGGCGTCGAAGCCCGGCCCCAGGTTGGCGCTGCTCGCCGGGGTGCGCACGGTCACCGGGCGGTCGACGAAGGGTGAGGTCATCGCGCCCTCAGGCCAGGCCGGCAGCGGCGGCGGCGTCGTGCACGTCGGCGTCGATCACGGAGTCGACCACCGAGCCGACGCCGGACAGCGCCGTCTCGACGTCCTTCAGGCCGTGGCCCGTCACCGTGACCGTGATGGTGAGACCCGGCTCGACCTCGCCCGCCTCGGCGGCGGCGAGGAGACCGGCGACGCCCGCGGCCGACGCCGGCTCGACGAACACGCCGTCCTGCGAGCCGAGCCTGCGCTGCGCGTCGAGGATCTGCTCGTCGCTCACGGCGTCGATGCGACCCCCGGAGGAGTCCCGAGCCGCCTCCGCGAGGTGCCACGACGCGGGGTTGCCGATCCGGATGGCCGTGGCGACGGTCTCGGGGCGGGGCACCACCGCACCGCGCACGATCGGTGCGGCGCCCTCCGCCTGGAAGCCCCACATGCGGGGGCGCCGCGTGGCGAGGCCGGCGTCGGCGTACTCGGTGAAGCCCATCCAGTAGGCGGAGATGTTGCCGGCGTTGCCGACGGGGAGCACGTGCAGGTCGGGGGCGTCGCCGAGCACGTCGACGATCTCGAACGACGCCGTCTTCTGCCCCTGCAGACGCACCGGGTTGACCGAGTTCACGAGGGCGACCGGGTACTCCTCGGCGAGCCCGCGCGAGAGCTGGAGGCACTCGTCGAAGCCCCCACGGACCTGGATGACCTCGGCGCCGTGCATCACCGCCTGCGCCATCTTGCCGGTGGCGATCTTGCCGTGCGGGACGAGCACGATCGGGGTCAGGCCCGCCCGTGCGGCGTAGGCCGTCATGGAGGCCGACGTGTTGCCGGTCGAGGCGCACACCACGGCCTTGGCGCCCTCACCGACCGCGACCGAGATCGCGGCGGTCATGCCACGGTCCTTGAAGGACCCCGTGGGGTTGTCCCCCTCGACCTTGAGCCAGACGTCGCCCTTGACGAGCGCCGACAGCCAGGTGGAGTGCACGAGCGGTGTCCCGCCCTCACCCAGCGTGATCACAGGGGTGTGCTCGTCGACCGGGAGCCACTCTCGGTACTCCTCGACGACTCCGCGCCACGGCTGTGCCATCAGTGTGTTCCCTTCACTGGTCGAGACCCTCCACGCGCATGACCGAGGTGACGTCGCGCACCATGTCGAGCGCGCGCACGGCCTCGACCGTGGCGGCCAGGGCGGCGTCGTCGGCCTCGTGGGTCACGATGACGAGCTGTGCGTCGGACCCGTGGCCCTCCTGGCGGACCGTCTTGATGGAGACGTCGAAGCCGGCGAACGCGTCGGCGACGGACGCGAGCACGCCCGCGCGGTCGTCCACGTCGATCGACACGTGGTAGCGGGTGCGCGCCCGGCCGACGTCGAGCACCTCGAGGTCGGCGTGGGAGGTCTCGCCCGGGCCGTGCACGCCCTGGCGGCGGTTGCGCGCCACCGAGACGACGTCGCCCAGGACCGCGCTCGCGGTGGGCGCTCCCCCGGCCCCCGGGCCGTAGAACATCAGACGTCCGGCCGACTCGCTCTCCACGAACACGGCGTTGTACGCGCCGCGCACGCTGGCGAGCGGGTGGCTCTTCGCGATCATCGCGGGGTGGACACGCGCCGAGACGGCCGGGCCGTCGGGGGTCTGGATCTTCTCGCAGATGGCCAGGAGCTTGACCACGCAGCCCATCTCGTCGGCGGAGCGGACGTCGCCGGCGGTCACGTCGGTGATGCCCTCGCGGTGCACGTCGCCGATGGTGACGCGGGTGTGGAAGGCCAGCGAGGCGATGATCGCGGCCTTCGCCGCGGCGTCGAAGCCCTCGATGTCGGCGGTCGGGTCGGCCTCGGCGTAGCCGAGCCGCTGAGCCTCGTCGAGCGCCTCGGAGAAGCCGGCCCCGGTGGTGGTCATGGCGTCGAGGATGAAGTTGGTCGTGCCGTTCACGATCCCGAGCACCCGCTCCACGGCGTCACCGGCCAGGGACTCCTGCAGGGGGCGGACGATCGGGATGGCGCCGGCGACGGCGGCCTCGAAGGCGATGTCGCGCTCGGCCTTCTCGGCGGACTCGAACAGGTGGGCCCCGTCCTCGGCCAGCAGGGCCTTGTTGGCCGTGACCACGGAGGCTCCGTGCTCGAGTGCGGCGAGGATGAGCTCGCGGGCCGGCTCGATGCCCCCGATCACCTCGATCACGACGTCGAGGTCGCCCCGGGACACGAGCGCGAGGGCGTCGGTCGTGAAGAGGTCGGTCGGGAGGTCGAGGTCGCGGTCGCGCCCGAGCCGCCGGACGGCGATGCCGACGAGCTCGATCGGCGCACCGATCCGCCGGGCCAGCTCGTCACCGTCGCGGGTCAGCAGGCGTGCGACCTCGGAGCCGACGACGCCGCAGCCCAGCAGGGCGACCTTGAGGGGTCGGACGGCGGCGGGTGCGGTAGTCACGCGGACAGCCTATCGGCGCCGCACCGCGCCCCGGGCCGCAGTGGGTCGCCGTGAGACCCGACCCCGCACGGACGGCCCCCGTCAGGAGGTGAAGCCGCGACGCAGGACCACGAGGGCGGCGACCGCACAGCCCACCGGGACCACGAAGGCCGCGAGCACGGCGGCGCCCACGCCGTGGACCACGACGGACGCGAACACCGCCGACCCCAGCGCCAGCGCGGTGGACTCCGCGACGGAGTCGCTGGTCTGCAGCGACGCGCTGCTCGATGCCTGCTCCCCCGGCGCCGACCGCGCCAGGACCTCGGTGACGAACGACGTCATCGCCGCACCCATGCCGAACCCGCCCACGGCCCAGGCCGCGACCACGAGCACGACCGGGACCTGCGGCAGCAGCACGAGGGGCACCGCCAGGATGCCCAGGCAGATGGCGCCGGCGCCGAGAGCGGCCCGACGCTGCGTGGTCGCCAGGAAGGGCCCGAGACGCTCAGGACGCGAGACCGCCCACGCCCCGGCGAACCAGGTGAAGGCGGCCACGGACAGCACGGCGCCTGCCAGGCCCACCGGCACGTCGTGCAGGTCCACGAGGGCGAGCGGCACGTAGACCTCGGCGGCGAAGTAGGCCGAGGCGAGCAGGGACCTGGCACCCATGAGCGACGGCAGGCCCCGTCCGCCGGTCCAGGTCCGTGGCGGGACGAGCTGCCGGACCGCCCCCGCGAGCAGCACCGCCGAGCCCACGAGCAGGCAGGGCCACCACGTGACCGCGCGCTGGCCGGCGACGGAGAGCAGGAGCACCGCACCGCCGGCCGTCGCGGCGGCCGCCACCGGGACACGTCGTGCGGCCGGACCGGCCCGGTCGGGGGTCTCGACGGCTCCACCGAGGTCCCGGACGGGCCGCCAGGCGACGGCGAGGCTCACGACCGCGAGGGCCGGGGCCATCAGGAAGACGGCACGCCAGCCGAGCAGGTGGGCGAGCCCTCCCGCGATGGCTGGTCCGACCACGGCCGGCAGCGTCCATGCGCTCGTCATGACGGCGAGCGCCCGGGGCCGCAGGTCGACCGGGTAGGCCCGCGCGACCACGACGTACAGACCGACGCCGATCGCCCCCATTCCCAGGCCCTGGACGGCGCGTCCGACGAGGAACCAGGTCATGGTCGACGCCGTCCCGCACGCGAGGAGCCCGAGGGCGAAGACCGCCACGCCCCCGGCGAGGGCCGGGCCGGGGCCGGAGCGGTCGATCCACGGCACCGCGACGGTGCGCGACAGGATGCTCACGGCGATCGGCGCGGCGAAGGCGACCGCGTACGCGCCGAGCCCGTCCAGGTCCCGTGCCACCTCGGGCATCACCGTGATGACCGCCAGCGACTCGAAGGCCACCAGGAACGCCAGGGCGAAGAGCCCGACCGTCGTCCGGCCCAAGGGCCCCGTCCACAGCGCGACGGGCTTCCCCGTCGGCGCTCTCCCCACCCCTGCTCCGATCGCCATGCCCTGATGCAACAACCTCGAGTATGGTTGAGGTCAAGCCGATCGAGGAGACCCTGTGCGCCCGACCGACCAGCTCACGCCCCAGGAGGTGTCGCAGCGCTCCGGCGTGGCCGTGTCGGCTCTGCACTTCTACGAGTCACGTGGACTCATCAGCGCCACGCGGACGAGCGGCAACCAACGGCGCTACCGGCGCGAGGTCCTGCGCCGCCTCGCCTTCGTCCAGTTCTCCCAGCGGCTGGGCATCCCCCTCGCGGAGGTGGGTGCGGCGCTCGAGACCCTCCCGGCCGACCGCACGCCCACCAAGCGGGACTGGGCGCGCCTCACCGCCCGGTGGCGCGAGGACCTCGACCGACGGATCGAGCGCCTCCAGCGCCTGCGCGACGACCTCGACGGCTGCATCGGCTGCGGCTGCCTGTCCCTGCGCAGCTGCGCCGTCTACAACCACGACGACGAGCTCGCCGGCCTGGGGTCCGGACCGCACCGCGGTCTCGTGTGACCGACGCGGCCCGCCGGTCGCACCCCTTGTCGCCGATCCGGTGCTCCACCCCACCTCGACCCCACCCCCACCCCCACCCCGCCCCCATCGGTGGATCCTCAACCGCAGACCGCTGTCTGCGGTTGAGGATCCACCGATGCGGGCCCTGATGGTGCGGATCCACCGATGGCTCCGCACGATCGGGCCCGACGCCGTCCCGCGGTCGCCTACTCTGTGCGCGTGTCCTCTCGATCCAGCCGCCTGAAGCGTCGACTTCGTGGGCTCGGGGCGATTCCCCTGGTGGGTCTCGTGACCATCGTGGTGGTCGCCGTGATCCTGGTCTGGGCGGTGCTCGACGTGCGGTCGCTGCTGGCCGACCGCCCGGCCACCGTGGCCGCCCCGGCGCAGGACACGACGGGGACCCGGGAGGCCACCACCGCGGTCCAGGTCGCCGTCCGGGTGACGTTCTCGTCGGACGGACCGTTCACCGCCACGGTCGTGGACGCCGCGAAGAAGGAGCGGACGTTCACCTCCGCCGGCGAGGACGTCGTGTTCACCCGCGTCTACGAGGGAACGGGACCGTACGTGTTCGCGAGCGCCCAGACCTCGGCCGACGCCACGATCCGCTGCCGCATCGACGTCGACGGCCGCAAGGCGTCGTCGAACGAGGAGTCCGGGCTCTACGCCCAGACCATCTGCGCCGACTGACGGCTCGCCGCGACCCGATGACAGACTGACGCGGTGACCCCGGCCGAACGGTCCTCCTTCCGAGAGGGCCTGAGACTCGGCGTGCCGTTCGGACTCGCCTCGTTCCTGCTGTCGATGTCGTTCGGCGTGGTGGCCCGAGAGGCCGGCTTCAGCCTGGCTGCGGCCGTCGTGATGTCGCTGGTGGTGTTCGCCGGGTCCGCCCAGTTCGCGGCCGTCGCCGTGATCGCGACCGGTGGCGGGGCCGGCGCGGCGGTCGCCGCAGGCACGCTCATGAACTCGCGGTTCCTGCCCATGGGGGTGGCGCTCGCACCGTCACTGCCTGGCCGCGCCTGGTGGCGCGGGCTGCAGGGCCAGGCCGTCGTCGACTCGTCGTGGGCGGTCGCCGCCCGCGGGGACGGGACGTTCGACCGCTGGCGGCTGTTCGGGACGACGGCACCCCAGCTGGTGGCCTGGCAGCTCGGCACGGTGGTCGGCGCGTTCGGCGGCGACCTCATCGGCGACCTCGAGCGGTTCGGGCTCGACGCGATCTACCCCGCGTTCTTCCTCAGCATCCTGCTGCCGGAGCTGCGTGACCGGAACCGGCTCGGCGTGGCCGTCGTCGGCGGGCTGCTTGCCCTCGCCCTCGTGCCCTTCGCCCCGCCCGGGGTGCCCGTGCTGGCGGCCGGGCTCGCGGCCCTGTGGGGGCTGCGCCATCGGGATCAGGGCCGTCGGGATCAGGGCCGTCGGGATCAGGGCCCTCGGGATCAAGGCCCTCGGGATCAAGGCCCTCGGGAGCAGGGCCCCCCTGGCCCGGACCTGCAGGACCCGGCATGAGCACGGTGTGGTGGACGATCCTCGGTCTCGCCCTGGCCACGGCCGCGGTGAAGGGCGTCGGACCCGTGCTGCTGGGCGGGAGGGACCTGCCGGAGCGGTTCACGGGGGTCATCGCGCTCATGGCACCCGCCCTGCTCACCGCCCTGGTGGTCACCAGCGTGCTCGCCGACGGCGACCGGTGGCACGCCGGCGCCGACACCGTCGGGGTCGCGACGGCCGGCGTGGCGGCCTGGCGCGGCGCGTCGGTGATCACGACCATCGGCATCGCCGTGGTCCTCACCGCCCTGCTCAGGCTCGCGGGACTGCCGTAGCCGCTCAGCCGACGTCGAGCGTGAAGAGGTCGTCCTCGGTCTCGCGGCGCAGCACGAGGCGAGCCTCGCCGTCGCGGACGGCGACGACGGCCGCCCGCGGCACGTGGTTGTAGTTGCTGGCCAGCGATCGGCAGTAGGCGCCGGTCCCGGGCACCGCCAGCAGGTCGCCGGCAGCGACGTCGGCCGGGAGGTACTCGTCCTTGACCACGATGTCGCCGCTCTCGCAGTGCTTGCCGACGACGCGGCTCAGCACCGGATGCGACGCGGACCGACGCGACGCGAGGGTGCAGGAGTAGTCGGCGCTGTACAGCGCGGGACGGATGTTGTCGCTCATCCCGCCGTCGACGGCCACGTAGCGACGCGAGGCGCCGCCGTCGAGACCGACCTCCTTGGTGGTGCCGACCTCGTAGAGCGTGAACGTGGACGGGCCGGCGATGGCCCGGCCGGGCTCGATCGAGATGCGCGGGACCTCCAGACCCATCGCCGCGCACTCGTCATCGACGATCTTGAGCAGGCCGCCGGCGAGGTCCTCGGGCGAGCGCGGGTCGTCCTGGGTGGTGTAGGCGATGCCGAACCCCCCGCCGAGGTCGAGCTCGGGCGGCGTGACGCCGAGCTCGGTGGCGATCTGGGCGTGCAGCCGCAGCACCCGCCGCGTGGCCACCTCGAAGCCGTCGGTGACGAAGATCTGCGACCCGATGTGCGAGTGCAGGCCGAGCAGCCGCAGGCCCCCACCCTCAGGACGCTGCGCCGAGAGCACACGACGGACCGCGGCGAGCGCGGCACCGTCGGCGATCGAGAAGCCGAACTTCTGGTCCTCGTGCGACGTGGAGATGTACTCGTGGGTGTGGGCCTCCACGCCGGCGGTGACGCGGACCATGACGGCGGCCTCGCGCCCGGTCTCGGCGGTCAGCGCCTGGAGACGGTCGATCTCCTCGAGCGAGTCGACGATGATCCGCCCGACCCCCACCTCGAGCGCACGGCGCAGCTCGGCGACCGACTTGTTGTTGCCGTGCAGGCCGATGCGGGCCGGAGGGAAGCCGGCGCGCAGCGCGACCGCGAGCTCACCCCCGGTGCAGACGTCGAGGTTGAGGCCCTCCTCGTTCACCCATCGGGCGGTCGCGACGCAGAGGAACGCCTTGCCGGCGTAGTAGACGTCGGCGTCGGGGAACGCATCGCGGAACGCCCGAGCCCGGGCCCGGAAGTCGTCCTCGTCGATGACGTAGAGCGGGGTCCCGAACTCCTCGGCGAGGTCGGTGACGGGCTCCCCCGCGACGGTGACCACGCCGTCGACCTTCGACACGTTCTGGGCCCACAGGTGCGGGACCAGCGCGTCGGCGTCGTCGGGCTTGCGCAGCCAGGCGGGTCCGCGGTCGCCGGCCTGTCCGTGCAGGGCGCCTGCCTCGTGGGACCTCATCACATGCGCTCCGGGGCCGAGACGCCCAGCAGCGCCAGACCGTTGGCGACCACCTGGCGCGTGGCGTCGACGAGGACGAGGCGCGCGCGGTGGACGTCGCTCACGTCCTCGTCGCCCTGGGGCAGCACCCGACAGACGGCGTAGAAGGCGTGGAACGCCGCCGCGGTCCGCTCGAGGTAGCGAGCCACCCGGTGCGGCTCCCGCAGCTCGGCGGCGCGTGCCGCGACCTCCGGGAAGCTGGCGAGCGCCCGCAGGAGGTCACCCTCCTTCTCGTGCTCGAGCAGTCCCGGGTCGAACCGGTCGAGCCCGTGCTCGATGCCGAGGTCGATGGCGTTGCGCAGGATGCTCGACAGGCGGGCGTGCGCGTACTGGACGTAGTAGACGGGGTTGTCGTTCGTGGTGCTCGCCCACAGGTCCAGGTCGAGGTCGATCTGGGAGTCGGTGGAGTACCGCGCCAGCGCGTACCGGGCGGCGTCGACACCGATGGCCTCGACCAGGTCCTCGAGCGAGATCACCGTGCCGGCCCGCTTGCTCATCCGCAGCGGCTGGCCGTCGCGCAGCAGGTTGACCATCTGCCCGATGAGCAGCTCGAGGTTGACGCCCGGCTCGTCACCGAAGGCCGCGCACATGGCCAGCATCCGGGAGACGTACCCGTGGTGGTCGGCGCCGAGCATGATCAGGCACCGGTCGAAACCGCGCTCGCGCTTGTCGAGGTAGTAGGCGAGGTCGCCGGAGATGTACGCGGCCTGCCCGTCGGACTTGACGACCACACGGTCCTTGTCGTCGCCGTAGTCGGACGTGCGCAGCCAGCGGGCGCCGTCGCGCTCGTACATCTTGCCCAGCTCGTCGAGGCGAGCGATGGCGCGATCCACGGCACCGGACTCGTGCAGGTCGTTCTCGTGGAAGTAGACGTCGAAGTCGACGCCGAAGTCGTGCAGCGACGCCTTGATCTCCGCGAACATCTGGTCGACGCCCTCGGCGCGGAACAGCTCGACGGCCTCGGCGTCGGGGAGCGAGGCGGCGTCGGGGTGCTTGGCGACGACGTCGGCGGCGATGTCGTGGATGTACTGGCCGCCGTAGCCGTCCTCCGGTGCGTCCTGTCCGCGGGCGGACGCCAGGAGGGACCGGGCGAACCGGTCGATCTGTGCCCCGTGGTCGTTGAAGTAGTACTCGCGGGTGACGTCGGCGCCGGCGAAGGAGAGGAGTCGGCCGAGCGAGTCGCCCACGGCGGCCCAGCGCACGCCGCCGATGTGGATCGGCCCGGTGGGGTTGGCGCTGACGAACTCGAGGTTCACCTTCTGGCCGGCGTAGAGGTCGCTGCGGCCATAGTCGGCTCCGCCCTGCAGCACCTTCTCGGCGACCTGTCCCTGGGCGGAGGCGGCGACCCGCAGGTTGAGGAACCCGGGCCCGGCGACCTCGGCCGCGCTGACGCCGTCGTGCTCGGCAAGGACGGCGGCCAGGTCGGTGGCCAGGTCGCGCGGGTTCAGCCCGGCCTTCTTGCCCAGCTGCAGCGCGATGTTGGTGGCGTAGTCGCCGTGCTCCTTGACCTTCGGACGCTCGACGCGCACCTGCGTCGGCACGCCGTCGGGCAGGCTCAGACGACCCTCGTCGGCGAGCCGGGAGAGGGCGGACACGATCACGTCGCTGAGCTGCTCGGGAGTCACCCGGCCAGCCTATCGAGCAGCGACGCCCCGCCGCGCCGCGGGAACGACCCGTAGGTGCTGCCCGGTCAGCCCTGCGCGCGCTGGCGGATGACGTCGCGGACCGTGGCCACGAGGAAGTCGGGGTCGAAGGGCTTCGTCACGTAGGCGTCGACGCCGGCCTTGACACCCCGCTGGACGTCGGCCGGGTGGTTCTGGGTGGTCACCATCACCACGCCGAGGTGCCGCAGCCGGGGGTCCGACCGGATGGCGTGCACCGTGCTGACACCGTCCTGCCGCGGCATCATCACGTCGACCGTGATCACGTCGGGGAGGCTCCCTCGGTCGGCCGACTCGCGCAGCTTCTCCAGGCAGTCCAGACCGTCGACCGCCTCCTCGACGTCGAACCCGGCGAGCTCCAGGTTCGTCCGGATGAGGAACCGGATCGACTGCGTGTCGTCGGCAACCAGGACGGTGGGCACGGGTCCCACGGTATCGGCCGTGCGGTAGGCTCACACCGCACTCGGCCAGATCGGGTTCCGCCCTCGCGCGGCACCCATCAGGCCCCCGTAGCTCAGGGGATAGAGCGCCGCCCTCCGGAGGCGGAAGCGGAGGTTCGAATCCTCCCGGGGGCACTCGTGCGTCGTGGCCGCAGCCTCGGCGCACTCACGGTGCGAGCGTGGCCGGGAGCGTCGCGTGGCCCCGCAGGATGCGGGTGGGTCGGCGAGTGGCGCCCGGCTCGAGCCGCAGGTCCGGGAACCGCTCGAAGATCGTGCGCAGGCCGACCTCGCCCTCCATGCGGGCCAGCGCCGCTCCGAGGCAGTAGTGCCGTCCCGAGGAGAACGACACGTGGTCGCCCGCGTTGGCACGGGTCACGTCGAAGCGCGCCGGGTCGGCGAAGACCTCGGGATCGCGGTTGGCACCGGCCAGCAGGGTGGTGATCATCGAGCCGCGCGGCACTCGCTCGCCGGCGATCTCGGTGTCACGCGCCGCCATGCGTCCGGTGAGGAGCACCGGCGGGTCGTGGCGCAGGGCCTCGTCGACGGCGTTCGGCCACACGGTGGGGTCCTCGCGCAGCACGGCGAGCTGGTCGGGGTGGTCGTGCAGCAGCCGGATCCCGTTCCCCAGCAGGTTCACCGTCGTCTCGAAGCCGGCCGCCAGCACCAGCCCCGCGGTGGACTTGAGCTCGGCGTCGCTCAGCGCCTCCCCGTCGTCGTGCGCGGTCACCAGCTGGCTCAGCAGGTCGTCCCCGGGCTCTCGGCGCACCTTCTCGATGTGCTGCTCGAGCCAGCGGTCGAACTCGGTCAACGACGACTCGACCCGACGGAAGACCGACCACGACAGCCCGAGGTCGAGCGAGGGCGCCGCGCCGGTGCCGAAGCGCAGGACCCGGTGCTGGTCCTCCCTCGGCACACCGAGGATCTCGGCGATCACCGTGACCGGCAGCTGCGAGCAGTAGGCCTCGACCAGGTCCACGGGCCGGGTCGGGTCGAGGCCGTCGAGCAGCTCGTCGGCGATCTGCTGGGTGCGCTCCCGCAGACCCTGCACGGCCTTCACCGAGAAGACGCGGGTGACGAGCTTGCGGTACCGGGTGTGGTCCGGCGGCTCGGTGACCAGGAGCGACGGCGGGGTCAGCGGGCCGAGCGGCGCCGACCGGAAGGCCCAGCCACTGACCTTGGCCAGCGGTCCGCCCGGCCCGAAGTCGATGCCGGTCCGCATGTCGGGACTCGTCAGCACCTCCTTGACCACCGGCTGCGTGGCCGTGACGTAGGCGAACCTCGCGCGGTGCAGCGGTCCCCCGGCGCGGATCTGGTCGAACAGCGCGAAGGTCTCGGCCTCGTCGGACGCCTCGATCAGACGACCGTGCAGGTCGCCCCGCTTGGACGAGCCACGGATGGCAGCCCTGGGCAGGGCGTGCCCGAGGCCCCACCGCAGGGTGCTGGCCGCACGGGCCCCCGCCTGCGACCTGATCTGGTGCTGGATCGACATGCCGTCTCCTGTCGTGCCGTCAGCGTCGGATACCGCGAGTATCACCACTCGTGGACGCGTGCGCTCCGTCGGCGCGCCTTCTCGAGCTGCGGCGGGTCTTCCACGTGAGAAATGTAACTCTCGGTGACATTCTCGCGACAGAAGCACTCAGAGGGGTCCCGAGGCCCTAGTGTCAGCCCCGCGCCGAACGCTTCATCCCCTGGTAGCGGCCGGTGGCAGCGCCCCTGCTCTCGTACAAGGAGAGCAGGGGCGCCCACGGGCTCACGTGGGTGCGAGCCCGCTTCGAGGATACGGACGTCCAACTTCTCCGCTCGTCGGCGACGGCAGGAGCCCAGCGCTACAGCTCGCGCACCACGTGGGTGATGCCGAGCTCCTCCATCCAGGCGAGGTCCTGGTCCGACGACACCCCGAGCGCGACGGCGTCGGCCTCGATCTTCGCGGCCAGCGTCGCGATCGACTCCACCAGCACCCGTCGGCTCGAGTCCTCGGAGAGGCCCTGGACGAGGGAGGCATCGATGCGGATGACGTCGGGCGAGAGCAGCAGGATGTGGCGCAGGTCGGCCGACCCGTCGCCGACGCGGTCGACCGCGACCCGGGCCCCGAGCAGACGGAGCGGCTGCAGCAGGTGGGTGAGCTCCTCGTAGTCGTCGATCTTCTCGTCGACGTCGAAGCGGAGCATGAGCCGCGAGGGCGGCATGGCCGAGATCAGGGCCTGGAACGCCGGATCGCGGAGCGCCTCGGCCGACAGCGAGGTGCTGACCACGGGGACGGTGGAGTCCTCCACCGCCGCAAGGGTCTGGGTCAGGACCGACAGCTCCAGCTCGACCCCTCGACCCAGCTCGCGGGCCTCGGCGAGCCGACGGCGGAACGGCACTCCGTCGCCGAACCGGGCGACCGCCTCGTGGCCGACGACCGCCCCGGTGGCGACCTCGACGACGGGCAGCAGGTCGATCGTCGTCCCGGCCTCGAGCGCCTCGTCGACCGTGGCGGCGAGGTCGCGCAGCCTGCCGTCGACCTCCTCCTCCACCTCGATCAGCCGCATGATGAGCACGGCCGTGGCCCGCAGGACCTCCGCCTGGGCGGGCGACAGGTCGGGGCGTGGCTTCCGCGAGAACGCGCAGAGCGTCCCGAACAGCTCCCCGCTGCGGCGCATCATCGGCACGCCCACGTAGGCGCCGATGCCCAGGTAGGAGGTGTGGAACGCATCGACGGTGAGCGGGTCACGCGACGTGTCGGGGACGACCTCCTCGAGCTTCCCGCTCGTGATCATCTCGCAGTACGTGCCCTCGTACGGCTCGTTGAAGCCGATCTCGATGGGCAGGTCGACGTCGGAGACGAGCGCCCGGAACGTGCGCCGGTCACCCTCGATCTCGCTGATGAAGGCGACGTTGAGACCCAGCTCGCGGCGCACCAGCTCGACCATGGACGTCGCCGCCGTCCGTGCATCCGATCGTGTCTCGCTCACACACCACGCCCATCCGTGCCCCGAACCGTGACGCCCATCATCGCAGGTGCGGACTCCACGAGGTCAACCGCGGACGAACCGCTCCACACGACCTGCTGCACCCGCACCACGGCGTCGCGGTCGAGCGGCCCGCGCACGTGGGGGAAGAGCACGTCGTCCCCCACGCCCGGCGGCGGCACCGGGACGGCCGCCTCGCGCACGACGGGAGCCCGCAGTCGGGACTCGTCCAGGTGGAGCACCAGCAGCGGACGCGGCGCATCGGAGTAGAACGCCGTGGCGACCGCCAGCGTGGTGGCCACGTCGGGCGAGCAGTGCACGAAGCCCTCGGTCTCCAGCGACGCCGGCGCGTAGGGGCGGTCGGGCTCGGCCGTCCAGTCGGAGGCGGGAACCAGGTGCAGGAGGCCGGTGGGAGCGGTGTCGTCGGCTGCGGTCACGAGGACATCGGACCATGACCATCGATCACGAGGGAATGTCGGGCCGGTCCCGATGCTTGACGTGGGCATGAAGAACATCGGCTTCCTCTCCTTCGGGCACTGGTCGGACTCGCCGCACTCGGCCACGCGCAGCGCCTCCGACGTGCTCCACCAGTCGATCGAGCTGGCCGAGGCAGTGGAAGACCTGGGTGGCGACGGGGCCTACTACCGGGTGCACCACTTCGCCCAGCAGCTCGCGTCGCCCTTCCCTCTGCTGGCCGCCGTCGGCGCGCGGACGAGTCGGATCGAGATCGGCACCGGCGTCATCGACATGCGGTACGAGAACCCCCTGTACATGGCGGAGACCGCGGGGGCGGCCGACCTCATCAGCGACGGTCGGCTCCAGCTCGGCATCAGCCGCGGATCACCGGAGCAGGTGATCGACGGCTACCGCTACTTCGGCTACGTGCCGAGCGAGGGCCAGAGCGACGCCGACCTGGCACGCCAGCACACGCAGGTGCTCCTCCACGTGCTGGAGGGCGAGGGCTTCGCCGAGCCGAATCCGCGTCCGATGTTCCCCAACCCTCCCGGCCTCCTGCGCCCCGAGCCGCACTCCCCCGGCCTGCGCGACCGCATCTGGTGGGGCGCCGGCAGCCGAGCGACCGCCGAGTGGACCGCGCAGCAGGGCATGAACCTCATGAGCTCCACGCTCCTCACCGAGGACACCGGGGTGCCGTTCCACGAGCTGCAGGCCGAGCAGATCCAGCGGTTCCGCGACGCGTGGAAGGAGGCGGGGCACGACCGCGAGCCGCGCGTGTCGGTGAGCCGCAGCATCTTCGCCCTCGTCGACGACCGTGACCGTGCGTACTTCGGCGGCTCGGGCGGGGACGACCAGGTCGGCTACATCGACGGTGGCCGCGCACGATTCGGCAAGACCTACGCAGCCGAGCCGGACCAGCTCGTGGAGCAACTGCGCGAGGACTCCGCCGTCGAGGCCGCCGACACCCTGCTGCTCACCGTGCCCAACCAGCTGGGCGTCGAGTACAACGCCCACGTGGTGGAGAGCATCCTGAAGCACGTCGCGCCCGAGCTCGGCTGGCGCTGAGCGAGCCTTCCGAGGCCGTCGCAGATCGGTGCCGACGAGCGACCTGCGGATCCTGAGAAGCACGTCCACCCGTCGCTACGCTTCCGCCGTGGACCTCGACCTGCCCGCCGAGGACCCGCTCGTCCCCGACGTCGAGGCGGCGCTCGACGTTCGCGCCACACGCCGACCGTTGATCTCGCCGTACCTGCGTCCATCGAGCCCGGTGGCCCTGTGGCTGTGCGCGTGCGTCAGTGATGCAGCCGCGCCGACCTGGGTGATGTGGCTGGAGACTGTCGGCGTCGCCTGGAGCCGCGTGCCCACCGGCGTCGACGAACGAGCGCTCGTGGACGCGAGCCGATGGACCGGCGCTCACGTCGATCCGGCTGAGGTGCTCAGCTGGTTGGAGTCGCGGGCCGCTCTCCCCGACGACCAGGTCGAGATCTCGGTCGTCGAGCTCGTCGAGCAGGCGCTGCGTCCCTCCTGACCACTTCGTCGAACGCGCCGTGCGCACGAACGCAGAATCCTGCGTCACCACGGCCCCGTGCGCGCCGGACGGCGGAAGTGGGAGACTCGTGTCTCGATGAGCCCAGCCGACGAGAACGTGCCGCCCACCGAGCCCGACGTCCCCGAGCTGCCTGCGCCATGGGTCGCCCGCGTCCCGACCTACGGAGACGTGGAGGCCCTCGTCGCCCTGCGCCACCTCGACGAGCTCCAGGGCACGGGCGAGGCGCACGTCGACCCGGCGGGCATCGAGAACGAGGTCGCCGGACAGGCGTCGTGGACCCGACGCCAGCTCGTCGCCGTGGGTGACGACGACGTCCCGCGGGCCTGGATCACGGTGCACGACCGAGCGGCCGGGCGTGCGCTCGTGTGGGGCTACTTCGACCGCGACGTCGCCGAGGTCGACGAGATCGCCCGCCTCTTCTACGCCTGGGCCGAGGACGTCGCGACCCTCATGGCACGGATCCGCGGCATCACCGAGACCCGGCTCGACGAGAGTCCGTTCGGCGGCGACACCCGGCAGGCGGGCTGGCTGCGCGACGCGGGATACACCAAGCGCCGCACCTGGCTGCACATGGAGCGCCCGGTCACGCCGGAGGACGCCGAGCTCGAGCCGCGCGAGGGCGTGCTCGTGCGCACCGTCGAGAAGCACGAGAACGGGTTCCCGGTCGCCGCGGACCTGCAGACCGTGCACCACATGCTCGAGACGTCGTTCGAGGACCACTTCAACAACTACCGCGAGTCGTTCCCGGAGTTCGTCCAGCGCATGCGGGAGGAGCCTGGGCACCGCTGGGACCAGTGGTGGCTGGCCTACGTCACCGACGAGGACGGCGAGCAGGTTCCGGCCGGCACCGTGGTCTGCTCCGTGCTGCCCGGCAAGGACGGCGGACCCGAGGGCTCGTACGTCGAGTACATCGGCGTCAACCGGCACGCCCGGGGACGCGGCGTCGCCAAGTCGCTGCTCGCCGCCGTCATCAGCGACGCCGCCCGTCGCGGACGCAACCGGGTCGGCCTCGAGGTCGACGACGACTCCCCCACGTCGGCCGACCAGCTCTACCTGTCGCTCGGCTGGGAGACCGACTACGTGACCGACTCGTGGTTCAAGGACCTCACGCTGGAGTGACGCCCGAGGGAGCGGATCGGCTTGCGTCCCGCCACGACGACCGTAGCGTCGACCTCGCAAGCACCAGCACCCGATGCAAGGGAGTCACCCATGCCCACACGCTCCGCACGCACCGCCTGGAACGGCGGATTCGAGGACGGTTCCGGCCAGGTCGAGCTCAGCAGCTCCGGCCTCGGGACGTTCGAGATGTCCTTCCCGAAGCGCTCTTCCGAGGACGGGGGCGGCGCGACCAACCCCGAGGAGCTCCTCGGCGCCGCGCACTCGGCCTGCTACACGATGCAGCTGACCGCACTGCTCGGCCAGAAGGGCGGCACCGTCCACTCCATCGAGACCAAGGCCGACGTCTCCCTCGGGAAGGACGACGCCGACGGCGGCTTCAAGATCACGAAGATCGCGCTCACCGTCCGCGGTGAGGTGGAGGGAGTCGACGAGGCCGGGTTCCTCGAGGCGGCCGAGGAGGCCAAGACCGGTTGCCCGCTCAGCAAGGCGCTCGCGTCGGTCGAGGAGATCACCCTCGACGCCGCACTGGAGTCCTGAGCCGCCAGGCAGCCCGCGCTAGGAGCGCACCGCGGTGGCGACGTCCTCGAACGACTCGGGGACGAAGCCACCGCGGGGCTGCTCACCTCGCACGATCTCCCCGTCGCCGGTCTCGGGCTCGCCCAGCACCCTCGACGGATCGACGATCCGCACCGGGTGCCCGTCCTCGTGGAGACGCCGGATGCCCTCCAGCACCATCCGTCGGGCGATGTCGTTGACGTGGTGGACCCGGTCCAGGTCGACGACCACGACGTTCGTTCCTCCCGGCTCCTGCTCGAACGACCGCAGCACCCGCTCTGCCTCCACGAATCGAAGGTCGCCGGCCACCTCCTGCACCGGGACGCCGCCCTCCACGTAGCGTCGCGCGACCGACCGCGCACCCTCGGCCGCATCCATGAGGTGCAGGCCCATGTCCTGGTTCAGCCGTCCGAACACCTTCACGCCGCGGGTGCTGTTCCCGTGGGCGTCGAGACGCGGCGAGAACACCGCGATGCCCAGCTGACCGGGGAGCACCCCGATGAGTCCGCCCGCGACGCCGCTCTTGGCCGGGATGCCGACGGTGGTGAGCCAGTCGCCTGCCGCGTCGTACATGCCACAGGTGGCCATGACGCTCAGGACCTGTCGGTTGACCGCCTGCTCGATGAGCTGCTCGCCGTCCGGCGAGCGCCCACCCGATGCCAGCACGGCGGCCATCCGGGCCAGGTCCTCGACCGTGACCGCGGCCGAGCACTGCCGGGTGTACCCACGCACCACGTCTTGCGGCTCACCCTCCAGGGTGCCGACCGTCCGCAGCATGTAGGCGATCGCCATGTTGCGGTCGGCCGTGGCGAGCTCGGACTCGAAGACCGCCTCGTCGACGTCGAGCCGGCGCCCGGCGAGGCTCGAGTAGAGGTCGAGGATGCGACCCGTGCGCTCCTCGTGACCGGCCCCCTCGACCAGGGAGTGCGCAGCGATCGCACCGGCGTTGATCATCGGGTTGCGTGGATGCCCCGAGACCGGGTCGAGCGAGATCTCGTTGAACGCGTCGCCCGACGGCTCCACGTCGATGTGCCGCAGGACCTCGTCGAGACCGCGGTCGGCGATCGCCAGGGCGTACGTGAAGGGCTTGGAGATCGACTGGATCGAGAAGGCGACGTCCGTGTCGCCACGGCTGTAGACCTTCCCGTCGGGCGTCGCGAAGGCCACGGCGAACCGGTCGGGGTCGGCGTTCGCGAGCTCGGGCACGTAGTCGGCCACCGCCCCACCGTCCTTGCCACACGAGTCGAGCAGCTGCGCCATGTACTCCTCGATGGGGGTCCGCATGCCCCGATGCTGCCATGCCTCGCAGCGGGTGCCGGAGCCCCGGTTCGGTCCGTGCGGCGCACCGGCACGGACCCCATGCCCTAGCGTCGTGACCACCACGGCAGCAGCCGCGACGCCATCGGGAGGAACCCATGCACGCACCGAAGACCACCGCCATCACGACCGCGCACGATGCGGACCGAACCTTCGGCGCGCTCGTCGAGACGGTCGAGTCCGGCTCCTACACCCTCACCACGCGCGACGACGCGTCGCGCACCATTGCGTTCACGAGCGGCAAGACCGCCTTCTCCTGGGGCCACGAGTACCTGGCCACCGTGACCCCGGCCGCCAGCGGCGCGAACCTCGAGGTCGTCGCCGGCGGCCTCGACGACAAGCCCAAGGCCCTCCTCGACGGCCGCAAGAACGTGAAGGCGGGGGCCAAGGTCGTCGAGGCCGTGAAGGCCGTGCTCGGCGACTGACGCGGGACGTCGGAGCGTCTTCGAGGGACAGTGGTGTCCGCGCCCGGTGTCACGATGGCCTCGTGCGCCAGTCCCTCGCTCCCTACCGCCTGCGGTCGCAACGACTCGTGGGACCCGGCCTGCCCGATCCCGTCGCGGTCGTGCGCCACCTCGGCGCCGTGCAGTCGCAGGAGCACACCACGGCGCCGTGGAGCATCGGGCGTCGGTGCGGCGCCACGCTGACCCAGGTGCTGGACGCCCTCGACGTCGGCCGGGTCGTGCGGACCCACGCCCTGCGCACGACCTGGCACCACGTGCACCTCGACGACCTCCCGCTCGTCGTGGCCGCCGCGGGCGACCGCGTGATGGCCCAGGTCGTCCCGCACGTCCGTCGTCAGGGTGTCGACGAGGCGACCCTCGTGGCCTCGAGCGAGGTGGTCTCCGCCGCGGTCCGGGAGACGCCGGGGTGCACCCGCGACGTCATCGCCGACCGCCTCGCCGCCGCGGGTCTGCCCGCCCGGGGCGACGTCCTGGCCCACGTCGTGATGGCGGCGGAGCTGCGGGGGGAGATCGCGGGTCGGCGCGACCCCGGCACCCAGCACCGCTACCACCCCGTCGTCCTCACCCCGTCCTCCCTCGACGCCCAGGCAGCCCGGGCGTGGCTGGCCGCCACCTACGTGCGCGGACACGGGCCGGCCGGTGCCGCCGACCTCGCCTGGTGGTCCAGCCTCACGCTCACGCAGGCGCGGCGCGCCCTCGTCGACGCGGGCCTGCACGAGGTGCAGGTCGCGGGTCGCTCGCTGTGGACCGACGTCGATGCCGGCGCCCTCGAGTCCGAGCGCGTCGACGTCCCGCCGGTGCTGCTGCTCGCGAACTTCGACGAGCTGATCTCCCACGCGCGCGACGGCGACCTGCGGGCCGAGGTGGGTCCCCGCTACGACGACGTCCTGGGCGGGGTCGGGATCCTGGTCCTCGACGGTCGCCTCGCCGGGAGCTGGAACCGCTCGGTGAGCGCGGGTCGGCTCGAGGTCACGGTGCGGACCGACGCGTCGCTGTCGCCGCGACACCGCTCGGCCCTCGACGAGGAGGCGCAGGCCCTCGCCACCTTCCACGGGCTCGCCGAGGCCCGCGTCGCGGCGTCCTGAGCCTGCGCCGAGCACCGTCTCGAGGCTCGCGAAACGCTGCGCCGTCGACGTCGCCGTGGCACGGTGAGAGCACGGCTCCGCGGTGGTCGAACCGGGCGTTCGGCGTCGGACCCTCCGCGCTACCCTGGAGCCGCACCGTGTCCAGTGCGCAGGGAACCAACCGGAAGAGGCGATCGAGGCCGTGGCCGAGTCCTCACATGACCCGTCAACCCCCGATTTCGGGACGAACCAGTGGCTCGTCGAGGAGATGTTCGACCAGTACCGGGCCGACCCCTCCTCCGTCGACCAGACCTGGGTGACGTTCTTCGAGGAGGGCGACGGAGCAGCGCTGGCCGCGAGCAACGGCAGCGCCCCGTCGGCCAACGGCAGCACGGCCACGAAGTCTCCCGCCGCGAAGGCCGAGCCGGCCCCGAAGGCGCAGCCCGCCGCCGAGAAGCCCGAGCCGGCCCCCAAGGCGCGGCCCGCTGCCAAGAAGGCCGAGCCCGCCGCGGAGAAGCCTGAGCCCGCCAAGAGCGCCGAGCCGGCGAAGAAGGCACAGCCCGCCGCCAGGAAGGCCGAGCCGAAGGCTGCGGCGTCCGCGGCGCCCACCCCGTCCGGTCCGGGCGAGGTGCAGCGCGTCCCGCTCAAGGGTGCGCCCGCGCGCACCGCGGCCAACATGGACGCGAGCCTCGAGGTCCCTACCGCCACGAGCGTGCGGGCCGTCCCCGTCAAGCTGCTCTTCGACAACCGCGTCGTGATCAACAACCACCTGGCGCGTGCCCGCGGCGGCAAGGTCTCGTTCACCCACCTCATCGGCTACGCCGTGGTCAAGGCCATCGCGTCCATGCCGGAGATGAACACCGGCTACGACGTCGACGAGAAGGGCAAGCCGGTCCAGCTCAAGCCCGAGCACGTCAACTTCGGCCTGGCGATCGACACCAAGAACGCCAAGGGCGAGCGTCAGCTGCTCGTGCCGTCGATCAAGGCCGCGGAGACCATGACCTTCGCGCAGTTCTGGCAGGCCTACGAGGCCATGGTCAAGAAGGCGCGCGACGGCAAGCTCGAGGTCTCCGACTTCCTCGGCACCACCGTCAGCCTCACCAACCCCGGCGGCATCGGCACCAACCACTCCGTCCCCCGGCTCATGAAGGGCCAGGGCGTCATCGTCGGCGTCGGCTCCATGGACTACCCGCCGGAGTTCCAGGGCGCGTCCGAGCACACGATCGCCAACCTGGCCGTCAGCAAGATGATGACGCTCACGTCCACCTACGACCACCGCGTCATCCAGGGCGCGCAGTCCGGTGAGTTCCTGCGCCGTCTCCACCAGATGCTGCTGGGCGAGGAGGGCTTCTACGACGAGATCTTCCGCGCGCTGCGCATCCCGTACGAGCCCATCCGCTGGGCCCAGGACATCGCCGTCAGCCACGACGACGAGGTGCACCGCCAGGCGCGCGTGCTCGAGCTCATCCACGCGTTCCGCGTGCGCGGCCACCTCATGGCCGACACCAACCCGCTGGAGTACCGCCAGCGCAGCCACCCGGACCTCGACACCGCGTCGCACGGCCTCACGTTGTGGGACCTCGACCGCGAGTTCGCCACCGGCTCCTTCGCGAGCGGCAGCGGCAAGCGGTTCATGAAGCTGCGCGAGATCCTCGGCGTGCTGCGCGACTCCTACTGCCGCTCCATCGGCCTGGAGTACATGCACATCCAGGACCCGGGCGAGCGCCAGTGGCTCCAGGACCGCATCGAGGTCGGGCACACCAAGCCTCCGCGCGAGGAGCAGCTGCGCATCCTGCTCAAGCTCAACCAGGCCGAGGCCTTCGAGACGTTCCTGCAGACGAAGTTCGTCGGGCAGAAGCGCTTCAGCCTCGAGGGTGGCGAGACCACGATCCCGCTGCTCGACGAGATCTGCGAGGAGGCAGCCGGCGACGGCCTCGAGGAGGTCTGCATCGGCATGGCCCACCGCGGTCGCCTCAACGTCCTCGTGAACATCGCGGGCAAGAGCCCCGGCACCGTCTTCCGCGAGTTCGAGGGCAACATCGACCCGCGCACCGTGCAGGGCTCCGGCGACGTCAAGTACCACCTGGGCGTCGAGGGTGAGTTCCGCTCCGAGCACGGCGACACGATCAAGGTCTCCGTCGCAGCCAACCCGTCGCACCTCGAGGTCGTCGACCCCGTGCTGGAGGGCATCACGCGCGCCAAGCAGGACCGCCTGAACCGTGGCGCCGAGTTCCCGGTGCTGCCGGTGCTCGTGCACGGCGACGCCGCGTTCGCCGGCCAGGGCGTCGTGGCCGAGACGCTCAACCTCTCGCAGCTGCGCGGCTACCGCACCGGCGGCACGATCCACCTGATCGTCAACAACCAGGTCGGCTTCACCACCAGCCCGTCGTCGTCGCGGTCCTCCACGTACTGCACCGACGTCGCCCGCATGGTGCAGGCGCCGATCTTCCACGTCAACGGCGACGACCCGGAGGCGTGCATCCGCGTCGCCGACCTCGCCTACGAGTACCGCAAGACGTTCAACAAGGACGTCGTGATCGACCTCGTCTGCTACCGCCGTCGCGGTCACAACGAGGGCGACGACCCCTCGTTCACCCAGCCGCTGATGTACGACACGATCAACGCCAAGAAGTCGGTGCGCAAGCTCTACACCGAGGCGCTGGTCGGTCGTGGCGACATCACGATCGAGGAGGCCGAGGCGGCCCTGGCCGACTACCAGTCGCAGCTGGAGCGCAACTTCGCCGACGTCAAGGAGGCTTCCTCGGGCGAGCTGGAGTACACGCGGACCCCCGACTACCCCGAGAAGCCCGAGCAGGCGGGTGCGCTCGAGACCGCGATCACGCCGGAGACCATGAAGGCCATCTCGTCGGCCTACACGTCGGTCCCCGACGGCTTCACGGTGCACCCGAAGGTGCTGCCCCAGCTCCAGCGACGCGCGCAGTCCATCGAGACCGGCCCGATCGACTGGGGCACCGGCGAGATCCTCGCCATGGGCTCGCTGCTGCTCGACGGACGCCCCGTGCGCCTCGCCGGCCAGGACTCGCGCCGCGGCACCTTCTCGTCACGCTTCGCCACGATCATCGACCGCAACGACGCGAGCGAGTGGACCCCGCTGGCCCACGTCGGCGACGAGCAGGCGACGTTCTACATCTACGACTCGCTGCTCAGCGAGTACGCCGCGCTCGGCTTCGAGTACGGCTACTCGGTGGCCCGCCCCGAGGCGCTCACCATGTGGGAGGCGCAGTTCGGCGACTTCGTCAACGGCGCGCAGTCCGTCATCGACGAGTACATCTCCTCGGGCGAGACGAAGTGGGGCCAGAAGTCCGGTGTCGTGCTGCTGCTGCCGCACGGCTACGAGGGCCAGGGCCCCGACCACTCGTCGGCACGCATCGAGCGCTTCCTGCAGCTCGCCGCGAACGACGAGATGACGATCGCCCAGCCGTCCACGTCGGCGTCGTACTTCCACCTGCTGCGCCGTCACACGCTCGAGGGTCAGCACCGCCCG
The DNA here is from genome assembly GCF_001422865.1 of Aeromicrobium sp. Leaf272. Classification (NCBI taxonomy): domain Bacteria; kingdom Bacillati; phylum Actinomycetota; class Actinomycetes; order Propionibacteriales; family Nocardioidaceae; genus Aeromicrobium; species Aeromicrobium sp. Leaf272. The sequence continues at coordinate 144,908 of NZ_LMMY01000014.1, read as the reverse complement.
CTCATCGTGTTCACGCCCAAGCAGCTGCTGCGCCGCAAGTCCGCGGCCTCGCAGCCGGACGAGTTCACGTCGGGCCAGTGGCGCCCGGTCATCGGCGACGACGCGGTCGACGCCGAGAACGTCGACACCGTGCTGCTGTGCTCGGGCCGGATCTCGCACGACCTGTTCGAGGAGCGCGCCAAGCGCGAGGGCGACAACCCGACCACGGCGATCGTGCGGCTCGAGCAGCTGTACCCGCGTCCGGTGGAGCAGATCAAGTCCGAGCTCGCCCGGTTCAGCGGCCTCAAGGCCGTGCGCTGGGTGCAGGACGAGCCGGCCAACCAGGGTCCGTGGCCCGACGCGGCGCTGCACTACCCCGAGGCCGTCGCGTCCGGCTCGCTCACGGTCGTCTCGCGTCCGGCGTCGTCCACGACGGCGGTCGGCTCGAAGGCGCGGCACGACGTCGAGCAGCGCGAGCTCATGGACGCCGCGTTCGCCTGACCCGTGTACTTCACCGATCGAGGCATCGAGGAGCTGGCGGCCCGCCGCGGCGAGGAGGACGTGTCCTTCGCGTGGCTGGCCGACCGGCTCGTCGAGTTCGTCGACCAGCACCCCGACTTCGAGGTGCCGGTCGAGCGGCTGGCGACCTGGCTGGCCCGCCTCGACGACGACGAGGACTGAGCGCGACGCGTCGGTGCAGGCTGCCAGACTGAACCAGTGAGGTTCGACCAGCCACCCGTGGTGCGCGTGAAGCCGGAGCGTCACGGCGACGGTCCTCCCCTCGAGCCCTGGCTCCTCGACGTCCCCGCGGTGCAGCAGGTGCTGCGCGACGGGCTCGACCTCGCGCCCGGCGTCACGTTCCTCGTGGGCGAGAACGGGGCCGGCAAGTCCACGCTCGTCGAGGCCGTCGCCATGGCCTACGGCTTGTCCCCCGAGGGCGGGAGCACGCAGGGCTGGCACCGCACCCGACCGAGCGAGTCCGCGCTGCACAACGAGCTGACGCTCCAGCGCGGCGTCGGCACCGGCAGCTGGGGGTTCTTCCTGCGCGCCGAGACCATGCACGGCTGGTACACGTACCAGGAGGGCGTGGGCGGACACGACCTGCACGCGATGAGCCACGGCGAGTCGTTCCTCGCGGTGCTGCGCCGGCGCTTCGACTCCCCCGGCTTCTACTGCCTCGACGAGCCCGAGGCCGCGTTGTCGTTCTCCTCCAGCCTCACGCTGCTGCGCACCCTCCACGACATCGCCGAGGGCGGGGGCCAGGTGCTGTGCGCGACCCACTCGCCGATCGTCGCCTCGCTACCCGGCGCCCGGGTGCTCGAGGTCGGTCCGTGGGGACTGCGCGAGACCACGTGGGACGACCTCGACCTGGTGCACCACTGGCGTGCCTACCTCGCCGCGCCCGGGCGATACCTGCGCCACGTCCTGGCCGACGACGACGATGAGTGAGTCGCCGGCGACCTCGCGCACGCGGCGGCTGCTGACCGCCAACCCGTTCCTCACCGCGACGGCCGCCCTCGCGCTGCTCACGTGCGTGCTCGTCCCGCCGAGCCGGGAGTACCTGGACTACCCGGAGTACCGCACCCTGGTCTGCCTGTGGTGCTTCCTCACCGTCATCGGTGCCCTCGACCGCACCCACCTGGTCACGGCCGCGGCCCAGGGCGTGGTCGCCGTCCTGCGTACCCGACGCGCGCTGGTCCTCGGACTGGTGCTGCTCACGATGGTCGCCTCGATGCTGATCACGAACGACATGGCACTGCTGACCCTCCTGCCGCTCAGCCAGCTGGCCCTGCGCGCCACCGGCGACGATCGTCACCTGGCCTACGTGTTCGTCCTGCAGACGGTCGCCGCGAACCTCGGTGGGATGATCACGCCGTTCGGCAGCCCGCAGAACCTCTTCCTCTACCAGTACTTCCACCTGTCCGTCGGCGAGCTGGTCGGCGTGATGGTCTGGCCGTTCGTGGTGTCCCTGGTCCTCGTGGTGATCGCCTGCCTGCTGGTGCCGAACGCCCCGATCTCCCCGGTCACCGACCGCACGTCGGTCCGCTGGCGCCCCGCCACCGTGCACCTCGTCCTCTTCGTCGTGGCGGTCGCGATCGTCGTCCGGGCACTCCCCGTCTGGGCGGGCGTCGTCGTGGTGGCGGTCGTCGCGGTCCTCGACGCACGGGCTCTGCGCTCGGTCGACTACGGACTGCTGGCCACGTTCGTGCTGTTCTTCGTCTTCGCCGGCAACCTCGAACGGGTGCCCCAGGCCAGCGGCTTCCTGCAGGACCTGCTCCAGGAGCACGTCCTGCTCTGGGGCGTGGCCGGCAGCCAGCTCGTCTCCAACGTCCCCACGGCGCTGCTGTTCGCACCGTTCACCGACGACTGGCGCGCCCTGCTGCTGGGCGTGAACATCGGCGGCGTCGGCACGATCGTGGCGTCGCTGGCGAGCCTGATCACGCTGCGCCGCTACCAGCAGCTCCGGCCCGACGGCACGCGCGCCTTCCTCGGCCTGTTCACCGTGGTCAACGTGCTGTTCCTCGTGCTGCTCCTGGGAGCCACGGGCCTGCTGCTCGCCGCCGGGGTGCTCTGAGCCGACCCCGGCGCCACGGTCAGAGCGTCAGGACGATCTTGCCGAACACGTCGCCGTCGACCACGCGCTGCAGCCCCTGGGCCGCGTCCGCCATCGGGATCTCGCTGTCGATGAGCGGCCGGGTGCCGGTCACGTCCATGAACTGGGCCAGGGCGTGCAGCTCGTCGCGCGTCCCCATGGTCGAGCCGTGCACGCGCATCTGCTGGAAGAAGATGCGAGTCAGCTCGGCCGCCTTCGGCGCGTCGCCCGACGTGGCTCCGGAGATGACGATCGTGCCGCCCGGACGCATCGACTTGATCGAGTGCGACCACGTGGCGGCACCGACCGTCTCCATGACCGCGTCGACCTTGGCGGGCAGACGGGCACCGGACTCGAACACCTCGTGCGCACCGATCTCGAGCGCCTTGGCGCGCTTGTCCTCGTCACGGCTGGTGGCGAACACCCGGAACCCGGCCGCGCGGGCCAGCGTGATCACGGCGGTGGCCACGCCTCCGCCGGCACCCTGGACGAGCACGGTGTCGCCCTGCTTGAGACCGGACTGCGTGAACAGCATCCGGTAGGCCGTCAGCCACGCCGTCGGCAGGCACGCGGCCTCGGCGAAGGACAGACCCGCGGGCTTCGGCACCACGTTGCGCGCGGGCACGGCCACCTTCGCGGCGAAGGTGCCCTGGTGGCGCTCGGACAGCAACGACCGCTTGGGGTCGAGCGTCTCGTCGCCCCGCCAGGAGGGGTCGCTGATGACGGCGTGCACGAGGACCTCGTTGCCCTCCTCGTCGAGTCCCGCGGCGTCGCAGCCGAGGATCATCGGCAGCGACTCCTCGCGCAGGCCGACGCCCCGCAGGCTCCACACGTCGTGGTGGTTGATCGACGCGGCCTTGACCGTGACGGTCGTCCAGCCCTCGGGGACCTCGGGGTCGGGACGCTCCCCCACCACGAGCCCGTCGAGCGGGTTCTCGGGGTTGATCTGACCTGCGTAGACGGCGAACATGCGACTCCTCGGGTGGACGGATCAGTAGGGACGGCGGGCGAGGCCCTCGCGACGGGCCGTCTCGGTGACCGCTCGGGTCACCACGTCGGCGACGCGCGGGTCGAACGGCGACGGGATCACGTAGGACTCGCTCAGGTCGTCACCGACGAGGTCGGCGATGGCGTGGGCGGCCGCGAGCTTCATGCCCTCGGAGATCGCCGTGGCACGGACGGCCAGGGCGCCCCGGAAGATGCCCGGGAAGACGAGCACGTTGTTGATCTGGTTCGGGAAGTCCGACCGCCCCGTCGCCACGACCCGGGCGTGCCGGTGGGCGACGTCGGGGTGGACCTCGGGGTTGGGGTTCGCCATCGCGAACACGATGGCGTCCGGCGCCATCCGGGCGACGTCCTCCTCGGGGACCGTGCCGCCCGAGACGCCGATGAACACGTCGGCCTTCTCGAGCGCGTCGCCCACCGTGCCGGGGCGGGCCCAGTCGGCCGTCTGCTCGGCCAGCATCTGCTTGACGCTGTTCAGGTCGTCGCGGCCCGGGTGGATGACACCCTGGCGGTCGACGACGCTGATCCGGTGCACCCCGGCCGACCGCAGGATCTGCGTGATGGCCACACCCGCGGCTCCCGCACCGGAGATGACGACCTTCACGTCCTGCATGTCCCGGTCGGTGAGGCGGACCGCGTTGATGAGCGCGGCCAGGGTCACGACCGCGGTGCCGTGCTGGTCGTCGTGGAAGACCGGGATGTCCAGCTGCTCGATCAGGCGACGCTCGATCTCGAAGCATCGCGGGCTCGAGATGTCCTCGAGGTTGATGCCGCCGAACGTCGGGGCCAGGCGCACGACCGTCTCGACGATCTCGTCGACGTCGGTGGTCGCCAGCGCCACGGGGATCGCGTCGACGCCGCCGAACTGCTTGAAGAGCACGGCCTTGCCCTCCATGACGGGCATGGACGCCGCCGGCCCGATGTCACCGAGCCCGAGCACCGCCGTGCCGTCGGTGACCACGGCCACCGTGTTCGAGACCCAGGTGTAGTCGTGGGCCATGTCGGGGTCGGCCGCGATCGCCTCGCACACCCGGGCGACGCCGGGCGTGTAGGACAACGACAGGTCGTCGGCGTCGCGCAGCGGCACGGTCGACGCCACCTGCATCTTGCCGCCGCGGTGCAGCGCGAAGACCGGGTCGTCGGGATCGAACGCCTCGAACGGCGTGCTGGTGTCGGGGGCGACCATGGCGGTTGTCTTCTCTTTCGAAGGGGGCAGGATCTCGCGGAACGAGCGTCGACGCGGCCCGCGACCGGTAGGTGCACGGCGGGCCCGCGGACGCGGGGAGACGGCAGGTGATGCCCGCCGACGAGTCTCTCACACGGGGTCGTGGCCTCCGAGAGCCTGGGTGACCGGTGGGGACACGAGGCAGCCGAGCGCGACCAGGGCGCCGACGGCCATGGTCGGGGTGATCCACGCCGCGTCCCCCCGGAAGTTGAAGGAGAGCACGAGGCACAGCAGCTGGGAGAAGACCAGGAAGCCCCGCGGCCAGGTCTGCCCGGCCAGGATCCGCACCACCGCGACCAGGAGGAGCGCGCCGAAGGCCCCCAGGAACCCGGCCGTGCTCACACCCAGACCGACCCGGTCGGCCTCGACGGACCGCAGCTCGAGCGCGGCGATCGTCAGCAGGCCGAGTGCCTGCGCGGACACGACGGCACCGGCCACCGCCAGCAGCGTCCTGGCCCTGCCGCGCGGCGCGACGGAGGGCTGGCCGGGCGAGGACGCCGACGGCTCGTCCGCAGGTGAGGGATCGGGGTTCGAGGTCACGGCACCAGGGTAGGTCCGGCACCCCGGTCCAGCCCGCGAGGCAACTGGTATGACCTGTGTGACTGACCCGACACGGACCCGCCGCGCAATCCCTTGTGCCCAGAGGATTTTGTTGAAACGATGAAGTGAACGCGCACGCCGGTCTCGCCGGCTTTTTTTCGTGCGTTCGCACTCACACAAGGGAAGGAGCTGTCGTCATGGACTGGCGCCACCACAGCGCATGTCTCGATGAAGACCCCGAGCTCTTCTTCCCCATCGGCAACACCGGCCCCGCGATCCTGCAGATCGAGGAGGCGAAGGTCGTCTGTCGCCGCTGCGACGTCCGTGAGCAGTGCCTGCAGTGGGCACTGGAGTCCGGTCAGGACCACGGCGTCTGGGGAGGCATGAGCGAGGACGAGCGTCGTGCCCTCAAGCGTCGCAACGCGAGGGCACGCATCCGCACCGCCTGAAGTCGTTCCACGCAGCACGCGTCCGAACCCCGTACCCGCGTCGGGTACGGGGTTCTCGGCGTCCGGGCCCCTGGCCTGGTTCCCGGGGCCGACGCGGGACGGTCCGGCCCATCCCTGTCCGCCCGTCGCCCGTGGCCGTCGGTCAGAGCGAGATGCTGATGGTCACCGTGGCGCCGCGGCCAGGCCGTGACTCGAAGCCCAGCGTGCCGCCCAGCTCGGACTCGACCAGCGTCGACACGATCGACAGGCCGAGGCTGCGCGTCGGGTCGAAGTCGGCCGGCAGACCGGTCCCGTCGTCACTCACCCGCATCCGCACCCGTTCCCGGATCCGGTTGACCGCCACCGTCACCCGACCCGCGCCGCCCGGGAAGGCGTGCTCCGCCGCGTTCTGCACCAGCTCGGTCAGCACCATCGCCAACGGGGTCGCGACCTCCGCCGGCAGCAGGCCGAAGCTCCCGATGCGCTCCGCCCGGACCTGGGGCCCGCCGACGTCGAGCACCGAGCGCAGCAGACGGTCGGCGATGTCGTCGAAGGCCACCGTCTCCTCGAAGCCCTGGCTCAGCGTCTCGTGCACCAACGCGATCGACCCCACCCGGCGGACGGCCTCGTCGAGCGCCGCCCGCGCCTCGGGCACGTCCATGCGTCGGGCCTGCAGGCGCAGCAGCGCCGCGACCGTCTGGAGGTTGTTCTTCACCCGGTGGTGGATCTCGCGGATCGTCGCCTCCTTGGAGACGAGCTGCTTCTCCCGCAGCCGCAGCTCGGTGACGTCGCGCAGCAGGACCACGGCGCCGTCACGACCGGTCCCGGGCGCGGTCAACGGGATCACGCGGAGGAGGAGCGTGGCCTCCGCGCCCGAGACCTCGGCCTCGGCCGGCGACGATCCCCCCAGGGCCGCGGCGGTGCTCAGGTCCGTGGGCGTGCGCCCCACGCACGCTGCCGTGACCTCCGCCAGGTCCGCACCCTGGAGGGCCCCCGTCAGACCGAGCCGACGGTACGCCGAGTGCGCGTTGGGGCTCGCGTACTGCACCGTGCCGTCCGCCGTCGTGCGGATGAACCCGTCGCCCACCCGCCACGCGTCGGCCAGCTCCGACCGGGCCCCGGGCGTCGGGAACTCCCCCCGCCCGATCATCGAGACGACGGTGTCGGCCGCGGCCCGGTAGGTGACCTCCAGCTGGCTCGTGGCCCGCGCGTCACCGCCGCTGCGCAGCGCCAGGACCGCGATCGTGCGCTCCTCGCGCCGGACCGGGACCACGCGCACGTGCACACCGTCGGCCACCGCGGCGTCGTCGTCCTGCGCGCCCTCCCCGGCCAGCACCCGCGCCGCGGCCGGCGACCGCTCCCCCGGCACGAACGTCCCCGTGACGTCCTCCAGGAGCGTCGTCGCCACCGTCGTGGGACGGATCTGGGCCACCGCCCACAGACCCTTGGACTCCGCGTCCGGCACCCACAGCACGAGGTCGCCGAAGGAGAGGTCGGCCAGGATCTGCCAGTCCGCCACGAGAGCCTGGATCCACGCGACGTCGTCCGGACCCAGGGTCGTCTGCGACCGGATGATGTCGTCGAGGGTCGGCACGCGCCCAGCCTATCGACGGCAGCGGGCCGACCGTCCCTTCCGCCGGTCGCTCCAGGACGTCTGGCACGATGAACGAGATGTCCGAGGCCTACTGGCAGTCCGTCATGAAGACCGGCATGCAGGTGCCGCTCGACCGCTCCCTGGACGAGTCCACGGTGGAGCTCGTCGAGATGCTCGGTCACCCCAATCCGCGGCTGCGTGAGGACCTCGCCTACCCGCTCCTCACGACCTGGATCGCCAACGGCGTGTACGACGGCCTGCTCGCCGGCCTGGGCGACGGGGTCGCGCCCGGGCTGCGGTACGGCCTCGGCCACGACGGCGACGTCTCCGTCATCCGCCGGTCCTACAGCGCCCTCATGCTCGCCGAGATCATCGGGCGGGACAACGACGAGCACCTGCTCCCCGCCACGACCGTCCTCGGGTGGGGCGACCTCGCCACCAGCTGGTACGTGCGCGAGCTCGACCACCGCGGCTGGATCCCCGAGCAGGGGTGGGCCCACGCGGTCGCCCACGGCGCCGACCTGCTGGCGGCCCTCGCCCGTTCCCGCCACTTCGGCCGTCTCGAGCTGACCGTCCTGCTCGACGTCATCGCCGACCGCGTGCTGACCCCCACCGCCTACGGCTGGCGCCACGGCGAGGACGACCGGCTCGCCTACGCCGTCATGACCCTCCTGCACCGCAACGCGCTCGACCCCGGCATCGTCGAGCCGTGGCTCGCCCGGCTCGGCGCCGGCATCAAGGCACCACGGACCCGCGGCCACCTCGACGACGAGTGGCCCTCCCCGACGGCCAAGAACGCGTCGTCGTTCCTGCGCGCCCTCCACCTCCAGCTGGCCCTCGGCGTGCAGGGACGCGCCGACCTGCGCGGCGACGCCGAGCTGTTCGCCGAGCAGCCGGCCCATCGGGCCGACCTCCTGCTGGCCGTGCTCGACCAGATCCGCGGCGAGAGCCCCTGGCTCTACCGACCCACCACCCGGGCCCGGCCCGTCGACGGCCCGGCGGGCGACACCCCCGTGCAGTAGCGTGCGCCGCATGTCACAGAACGACGGCACCGCAGGGACCCCCACCGAGACCGGGAACGACCAGAGCGCCGACGAGGTGCGCTCCGCGCACGGGGGCGTGCACGCGCTCGAGGTCGCCCGCGCCCACGGCGTCCAGGCCATGTTCACCCTCTCCGGCGCCCACGTGTTCCCGATGTACGACGCCGCGGTCACCGCCGACGACCCGATGCCCATCATCGACGTCCGGCACGAGCCCACCGCCGTGTTCGCCGCCGAGGCCGTCGGCAAGCTCACCCGCACCCCGGGCCTGGCCGTCCTCACGGCTGGACCCGGGGTCACCAACGGCGTCAGCCCGGTCGCCCAGGCCCACTTCGCCGGCTCGCCCCTGGTCGTGATCGGCGGTCGTGCACCGGAGGCCCGCTGGGGGATGGGCACCCTCCAGGAGCTGGACCACCCGCCGATCTTCGAGACGGTCTCCACCTGGGCCTCCACCGCCCGGACCGTCGGCGACATCGCCCCCACCGTCCACGAGGCCTTCACCCGCGCCGGGTCCTCGCACCGCGGCCCCACCTTCGTGGACGTGCCCATGGACGAGTTCTTCAACTCCGGCCCCGTCACGGCACAGCCAGGACTCCAGCGGGCCCGGATCGAGCCGGACCCCGACGACCTCGCCCGCGCCGGTCGCCTCCTGCAGGAGGCGCGTCGCCCGGTCCTCGTGCTCGGCACCGACGTCTGGGCCGACGGTGCCGAGGAGGCCGCTCAGCGCTTCGCCGCCGAGACCGGCATCCCCGTCATCGCCAACGGCATGGGTCGCGGCATCCTGCCCGGCGGGCACGGCCAGCTCGTCACGAAGGCCCGGTCGGCGGCCTTCAGCGGCGCCGACCTCGTGGTCGTCGCCGGGACCCCGCTCGACTTCCGCCTCGGCTACGGCGTGTTCGGTGGCAAGGACGGCGCCACCCCGGCGCGCGTGGTCCACCTCGCCGACTCCCCCGCCCAGCTGTCCACGCACGCCACGCTCGCCGCCTCCGCCTCGGGCGACCTCACCGTCGTCCTCGACGGCATCCTCTCGGCCCTGCAGTCCGCCCCCGGTGCGCGCCCGGACTGGACGCCGTGGCTGACCGAGCTGCAGGACGTCGTGGCCGCTGCCGCCGCACGCGACGTCGACCTCCTCGGCTCGCAGAGCGACCCCATCCACCCCGCGCGCATCTACGGCGAGCTGCTCCCCCGCCTGGCCGACGACGCCGTGGTCATCGGCGACGGCGGTGACTTCGTGTCCTTCGCCGGGAAGTTCGTGGAGCCGCAGCGCCCCGGTGGCTGGCTCGACCCAGGGCCGTACGGGTGCCTCGGCGCGGGCATGGGTGCGGCCATGGCCGCCCGCATCACGCGGCCCTCCAGCCAGGTCGTCGTGCTGTTCGGCGACGGCGCTGCCGGCATGTCGCTCATGGACGTCGACACCCTCGTCCGTCACGACCTGCCGGTCGTCATGGTCGTGGGCAACAACTCCGCCTGGGGGCTGGAGAAGAGCCCCATGCAGATGCTCTACGGCTACGACGTCGCCGCGGACCTCGCTCCGAACACGCGCTACGACCAGGTCGTCACGGCGCTCGGCGGTGGCGGCGAGATGGTCACCGACCCCGCCGAGATCGGTCCGGCGATCGACCGGGCGTTCGCGTCGGGCGTGCCCTACCTCGTCAACGTCATGACCGACGTGTCGGCGCAGTACCCCCGCACCACCCACGGCGTCTGAGGTCGGCGCGGGACCCGACCGGACCGCCGCGTCCCGCGCGGGTGAGGGTAGCCTCACCTCGTGGCGAGCACGAGGACGCAGGTCGAGGCCCCTGGGACGGGTCCGGACGACCGCACCCCGCCCGACGGGGCCGGCGCACTGCTGCGTCGGAGCGTGCGACGCCAGGCCCGCCAGCTCGTTCCCGGCTACTCCCTGCTCGTCGTCTGGCAGCTCTGCGAGACCCTCGTGCCGGTCGTCATCGGCCTGGTCGTCGACCAGGCCGTGGACGGCGGCACCCTGGGTGACCTGGCCTGGACGCTCGGCGTCCTGGTGGCCCTCGTCCTCGTCCTGAGCAACGGCTACCGCTACGGCGCCCGGTTCATCGTGCGCGGCATCCAGACCGAGGCGCACCTGCTGCGCGGGGAGGTCTCCGCCCACGTGCTGCACCCGCGCGGAGCGCGCACCGACCGGCTCGCCGGCGAGACGCTCTCGATCGCGACGTCGGACGCCGAGCTCGTCCCCTCCGTGCTGCACCAGCTCGGCTACGCGCTCGCGTCGCTCGTCGCCGTCGTCGCGACGGCCGTCTACGTCCTGTCCGTCGACGTCGTGCTCGGTCTGGTGATCCTGCTCGGCGTGCCCGGCGTCCTGCTGGTCATCCAGGCGCTCGCCCCCCTCGTGGCCAGGCGCACCCGCCGCCAGCAGGAGAGCACCGCGTCCGCCTCGGGCGTGGCCGCCGACGTGCTGACGGGACTGCGCCCGCTCAAGGGCATCGGCGGTGAGGACGTCGCTCTCGGCCGGTACCGGTCCGCCAGCCGGCAGGCGAGCAGCGACACCATCGCCGTCGCGCGCTCCTGGGGCTACCTGGCCGGACTCACCACCGCACTCAGCGGGATCCTGCTGGCCGTCGTCGCGGTCGTGGCCGGCGAGCGCGCCCTCGACGGCACCATCGGTCTCGGTCAGCTCATCGCGCTCGTGGGCCTGACCCAGTTCCTCGCGGAGCCGATCCGCGGCCTGGGCGACGTGAGCGCGCAGTTCGCGGCGTCGCGCGCCTCGGCCGGACGCATCGTGGAGTTCCTGAACACCCCCCGTGTGCTCGCCCCCGGCGGTCGCGGACCGTCCGAGGACCGTCCCGGCCTCGTGCTCGAGTCGGCCGTCGTGGGACCCCTGCGGGGGGTGGACCTGCGGACCTCGGCCGACGAGCTGGTCGCCGTGAGCATCGACGACCCCGCCGTCTCCGACACGCTCATGGCCGTGCTCACGGGCGAGGTCACGCTCACGTCGGGCCGGGCGCGACTCGGCGACGTCGACCTGCACGAGCTGTCCGTCGAGGGTCGACGCTTGCACCTGCTCGTCGCCTCGCACCACTCCGGCGTCTTCGAGGGGACGCTGCGCAGCACGGTCGACCCCGGCGGCGAGCGCACCGACGCGGACCTCGCGCCCGCCCTGGCTGCGTCGGCGGCCGACGACGTCGTCCGCCTGCACCCCGACGGACTCGACCGCGCCGTGCGTGCCGCCGGCTCGAGCCTGTCCGGCGGTCAGCGGCAGCGCCTCACCCTGGCCCGGGCCCTCGCGACGGACCGTCCGGTCCTCGTGCTGCAGGACCCGACGAGCGCGGTGGATGCCGTGACCGAGCAGAACATCGCCCGCGGCGTGCGCCGGCTGCGTCGAGGACGCACCACCCTCGTCATCACCTCCAGTCCCGCGCTGCTCCAGCACGCCGACCGCGTCGTGGTGGTGCGCGACGGACGCGTCGTGGCCGAGGGCACCCACGCCGACCTCGTGCGCGATCCCACCTACCGAGCGGCGGTGGACCGATGAGCACGGACGAGGCGACGAACGTCCACCTGCTGCCGGTCGCCGACGCACGAAGCACGACGGCCGTCGCGTGGCGACTCGTGCGCGCCCGTCGGGCGAGCCTGGCGCTGACGATCGCATCGTTCCTACTCACCGGCTTCGCCGGGGTCGTGCCCGTGCTGATGATCGGCCGGATCGTCGACGCCGTGCGCGAGGACGGGACCCTGCGCGAGATCGTCGTCGCCGCCACGGTGATGGTGCTCGCCGGTCTCGTCGCCGGACTGTTCTCGACGCTGTCGTCCGCGGCGCTGGCGCAGGCCGTGGCGCCGGCCTTGGCCGAGCTGCGCGAGGACGTGCTGGACCGTGCCCTGCACCTGGAGTCACAGCGGATCGAGCAGGCAGGCATCGGCGACGTGCTGAGCCGTGTGGGTGACGACGTCCGCAAGCTCACCGAGGCGCTCGACGAGGCCATCCCCCTCCTGCTCGGCTCGCTGTCCGCCATCGGCTTCACGGTCGGCGGACTGTTCACGCTCGACTGGCGCCTCGGCCTGGCCGGTCTCGCCGCCGCGCCCTGCTACGTGCTCGCGCTCCGCTGGTACCTGCCCCGCTCGATCCCCTACTACCGCGCCGAGCGAACCGCCGAGGGTGCGCGGGCCGAGGCGCTCATCACCGGGGTGCGCGACGCCGCGACGCTGCGGGCGTTCGGCGTGGAGCGCATCGCGCTCGAGCGGATCGAGCGCCGCTCCGCCGCCGCCGTCGAGATCACCATCGACGTGTTCAGGCTCTTCACCCGCTTCGGCGCCCGGATGAACGGGTCGGAGTGCGTGGGCCTGGTCCTGGTGCTGGGCACCGGGTACCTCCTCGTGTCGAGCGGTGCCGCGAGCGTCGGCGACGCCACCGCCGCTGCGCTGTTCTTCCATCGCCTGTTCAACCCCATCGGGGCGGTGCTGTTCGTCTTCGACGCCGTGCAGGCGAGCGGAGCGGCGCTGGCCCGGCTGGCCGGCGTCGTCCTCATCGCGCCGCGCGACCACGCCCTCGTGGACGTCGGCCCCGACCCGACGTTGCGGCTCACGGGTGTGCACCACGCCTACGAGGAGGGCCGTCCGGTGCTCGCACCGATCGACCTGGAGGTGCGGCCCGGGGAGCGCGTGTCCGTCGTCGGGGCCACCGGCGCCGGGAAGACCACTCTCGGGGGGATCGCCGCCGGGACCCTCTCCCCGAGCGGCGGCACCGTCCGACTCGGCGCCCTCGACATCACCACCGCCGCCGAGACCGTCGTGCGCCGGCACGTGGCGCTCGTCTCGCAGGAGGTCCACGTCTTCGCCGGCACGCTGCGCGACAACCTCGTCCTGGCCGACCCGCACGCAGACGACGACACGCTCTGGGCGGCGCTCACCGCCACCGAGGCAGCGGCCTGGGCACGGACGCTCCCCCACGGCCTGGACACCGTGGTGGGCGACCTCGGCCACCCCCTCACCCCGGCCCAGGCCCAGCAGCTCGCCCTCACCCGGGTGCTGCTTCTCGACCCGCAGGTGGTCGTGCTCGACGAGGCCACGGCGGAGGCAGGGTCGTCCGGGGCCCGTGAGCTCGAGCAGGCCGGCGAGGCCGTCACCCGCGGACGCGCCGCGCTCGTCATCGCCCACCGGTTGAGCCAGGCCCGCACGGCCGACCGGGTGATCGTGATGGAGCACGGCGCGGTGGTCGAGGAGGGGCCCCACGACGACCTCGTGCGGGCCGGCGGGCGCTACGCGGCCCTCTGGTCGGCGTGGTCGGACGCAGGAACCGGGGACGTCGGGCAGGCTGGGTGGTCCCCCGCCCGTGACCTGGAGGACCGATGACCCGCAGTGCATCCGTGACCCACACCGTCGGCGACGCCGACACGGCCGCCGCCCTCGGCAGCGGTGACCTGCCGGTGCTGGCGACGCCGCGCGTCCTGGCCTGGCTGGAGGCAGCGACGTGCGCGGCCCTGGACCTCGACGACGGCCGCACGAGCGTGGGCACGAGGGTCGAGGTCGAGCACATCGCCGCCAGCCCCGTGGGGGCGACGATCACCGCCACGGCCGACCTGGTGCACGAGGACGGCCGACTCCTGCGCTTCCGGGTCGCCGCCCACGACGGGCACGGGACGCTCGTGGCGCACGGCGAGGTCCGTCGCGTCGTCGTGGACCGCGCGCGCTTCCTGGAACGAGTGCCCCGACCCTGAGCGACCCTGACCCGTCGCCCTCGGTCCCGGGCCGCGGACCACGTTCGCAGGCGAGCGGGACGATGTGGGACGATGGACGCTGAACGTCTGAGGAGGACCATCATGGGCAAGACCGGCCGCAAGCGCCGCGCGCGTCGCAAGAAGGGCGCGAACCACGGCAAGCGCCCCAACGCGTGACCTGACGCTCCTCGCGGAGCGCACAGACGATCGAAGCCCCCGTCCGGTGACCGGACGGGGGCTTCGACGTCGCCGGGACCGACGCCGCGGTCGGTGGACCGGTCAGGTCTGGCGGTACTCGGAGATCTGCACCTGCACGGTGCGGATCGAGAACAGCACCTTGTCGCGCAGCGGCTCGGGCGCGACCTCGCTGCACGAGCGCGACACCAGCGACTTCACGAGCCGCTCGAGGTCGTACTCGGTGAGGCACTCGCTGCAGTCGTCGATGTGGGCCTGGATCTCCGCGCAGCTGGCGCTGTCGATCTCGCGGTCGAGGAACAGGTAGAGGCTCTCGAGTGCGGTCTCGCAGTCAGGGCCGTCGCAGCCGTCGGCGGTGAGGTCGTCGCTCATGAGTCGCTCACCCCGCTCACGGCCATGCCGCGGTCGCGGGCGTAGTCGGCCAGCAGCTCACGCAGCTGACGGCGTCCGCGATGCAGACGGGACATGACGGTGCCGATGGGCGTGCCCATGATCTCGGCGATCTCCTTGTAGGGGAACCCCTCGACGTCGGCCAGGTAGACCGCGTAGCGGAAGTCCTCCGGCAGCGCCTGCAGCGCATCCTTGACGTCGCTGTCGGGCAGCCGCTCCAGCGCCTCCATCTCGGCCGACTTGAGGCCCGAGGACGAGTGCGCCTCGGCGGCGGCGATCTGCCAGTCCTCGATCTCGTCGGTGACCTGCTGCGGCTGACGCTGCTTCTTGCGGTACGAGTTGATGTAGGTGTTGGTGAGGATCCGGTAGAGCCAGGCCTTCAGGTTGGTGCCGGGCTTGTACTGGTGGAAGGCGCTGAACGCCTTGGCGTACGTCTCCTGCACCAGGTCCTCGGCGTCCTGGGGGCTGCGCGTCATGCGCAGACCAGCGGAGTAGAGCTGGTTCAGGAACGGCAGGGCCTCGGCCTCGAAGCGAGCCTGTCGCTGCTCCGGCGTCTCCGTGGCGACGTCGACGTCGCTGTAGTCGATGGCGACGGCTCCGTCGTGGCTGCCGTCCTCGACGGTCGAGGTGGCGTCGACGGACCCGGCGTCGGACGCGTCCGACGTGGGCGGGGGGGTGGTCTCGGGGGTGTTCGTCATCGTGCTCCAGCCTACTCCCGACGTACGACGTCCGTCGTCCGAGCGGGGGCCGCGAGCGACCGGACCCGTGGTGGTGGGGCTGGCGAGGGTGCGTTCAGGGCACGCGAGCATGTCGACCTCCTTCGTGAGGTGGAACGACGTGGCCGTGGGCTGTATTCCGAACCGTGCGCCGCGCAGGGCCTACTCGGCGGGAAGGGGCTCGACGAGCTCGGGGCCGTTGTTGCGGACGTTGTTGACCTGGGTCGTGACGGGCCAGGCGTCGAGACGTCCCGGCGTGGCCGGCACCAGCAGGTCGAGCAGCTCGGCCGCCGGCCGCTCCACCGGGCTCAGCCACGTGTCGCGGACCTCCGGCGCCACCAGGAGCGGTGCGCGGTCGTGGAGCATGCCGTCGCCGCCCTCGGCGCTCGTGGTGAGGATGGTGAACGTCACGAGCCACGGCTCCTCCGCCGAGGACCGCCAGAACTCGTAGAGCCCGGCCAGGCCCAGCACCTCGCGGCGGCCGTCCTGCTCGCCGGAGGTGATGTAGAACGGCTGCTTGGGCGCCTTCGGGCCGTGGCCCGCGTACCACTCGTAGTAGCCGTCGGCCGGGACGATGGCACGCCGCCGCGCGAAGGCACGCCGGAACGACGGCTTCTCGGCCACGGTCTCGGACCGGGCGTTGATCATCCGGCTGCCGATGGAGCGGTCCTTGGCCCAGCTCGGCACGAGACCCCAGGTGGCCGCCAGGAGCTCACGCCGCGGTGGCGCCGACTCCTCGGCGTCGTCCCGGGCCCGGCCGATCACCACCGGCGCCTGCTTGGTGGGTGCCACGTTCCAGTCGGGCGGCGGCAGCTCCGCACCGTCGGCCAGACGGGCCGCGAAGGCGTCGTCGAGGTCGCTCGAGGTCCGGGTGGTCGCATACCTGCCGCACATGGGGCCAGCCTTCCACGCCGCACCGACGGTGCGGTGGGACCGGGATCGATCGAGCCTCCCGGCCCCCGTTCTGCGTTGTGACACGCGTTCTGGACAGTTGCGGGTCACGTGGAGCCCGA
This sequence comes from Aeromicrobium sp. Leaf272, assembly GCF_001422865.1. Taxonomy (NCBI): domain Bacteria; kingdom Bacillati; phylum Actinomycetota; class Actinomycetes; order Propionibacteriales; family Nocardioidaceae; genus Aeromicrobium; species Aeromicrobium sp. Leaf272. Next base: position 128,506 of record NZ_LMMY01000014.1, on the reverse strand, counting down.
TCCATGCCCCGGAGGTGTCCGAAACGGAGTGACGGCCCGGCACCCCCGCCGGGCCCGACGCAGCCCTGGTGCGTCGGGTCCGGACGGGTGTCAGCGCGCCAGGGCCTGCAGGAGGCCCGGCAGGTCCCCGGCCGTGGGCGGAAGCTCCTCCACCCACAGCCGGGGCGCACTCCCGCCGTCCGGCGTGCGCCCGAGAAGCACACCGACCAGCGCGAGGGTCGTGGCGTGGGCGCGCTCGCGCGCCGTCAGCACCACGAAGCGGCTCGACCCGACCCGGGCCACGGTCTCGTCGCCCGGGAAGACCGATCGCAGGACCTGCCCGACCTCGACGGCCCGCAACGAGGCCTCCAGGGACGAGCGTCGTCGGTCGTCGGACGGCTCGACCACGACGAGGACGTGACCGTCGCCGGCGCGCTGCTCCTCGACAGCGGCGGCGCGGTACACGTCCCCCAACCTGCTGTGCAGGTGGGGCACCGTCGACAGCGACGTCAACGGGTCCTCGCACCCTGCGTCGTGCACGCGCCCGAGTGCGCGCTCCGCCCAGGCGAGGCACGCAGCCCGCACCGACGCGTGTCGGGGGGCTCCGTCGAAGGCACGCTCCACGAGATCGATGACCTCGTGGAGCGGGGACCCGTCCGCCGCTGCACTCGCTCCCACCACGTGTGCAACGGCGTCGACGTCGGCCCGACCGTCGCGAACGGCCTCGACCAGCGACGTCGCTGCGTGCTGGGTGTCGTCCATGACGGTCCTCCTCTCGTGTGCGGTGACCATGGGACGGCCGGGGGCGGTGATCGTGACGGTGATCGGCGGAACTTTCTCGACGCGGGTCCCGGGGCCCCGACCGGGCGGGCGTGACGTGCAGGAACGTTCCTCGTTGGACCCCGTGGGAGTGCAGACGAGGGAGCCGAAGCGATGGACGACCTGATCGAGACGACGCAGCAGCGCAGCGACGCGCAGCTGATCGCTGCCGTGCGTGCCGGCGACACCGCGGCCTACGGTCTGCTGTTCCAGCGGCACGCGGCCGCCGCGACCCGCCTCTCCCGCCAGCTCCTGAGCACCGGCGAGGCCGACGACCTCGTGTCGGAGGCCTTCCTGAAGGTGCTGAGCCTCCTGCAGGACGGCAAGGGCCCCGACGAGGCCTTCCGCGCGTACCTGCTCACCGCGGTCCGGCGTCTGCACGTGGATCGCATCAGGGCCACGACCCGCACCCGTCCCACCGACGACGAGCACGTGCTCGACCGGGGTGTGCCCTTCGACGACGCCGTGAGCGCCGCCTTCGAGAACGACGCCGCCGCGCGCGCCTTCGCGTCGCTGCCCGAGCGGTGGCAGCTGGTGCTGTGGCACCTCGAGGTCGAGGGGCAGAAGCCCGCGGCCGTCGCACCGCTGCTCGGCATGAGCCCCAACAGCGTCTCCGCCCTGGCCTACCGCGCACGGGAGGGCCTGCGGGCCGCGTACCTCGAGAGCCACGCGGCAGCCACCACCGACGAGGCCTGCCGCGCCGTGACACCGTTGCTCGGCGGTTTCGTGCGCCAGACGCTGTCGGCCCGCGACACCGCGAAGGTCGACCGGCACCTCGACGGGTGCCGACGCTGCACCGGCGTCCACCTCGAGCTCGTGGAGGTCAACCAGAACCTGCGCGGTCTTCTCGCGCCCGCCCTGCTCGGACCCGCCGCCGCGGGCTACCTCGGGGCGACCGGGACGGCCGCCGCCGCCCTGGGGGCCGGGGGGATCGCGGCGGGAGGCGTCTGGGCGACGGCCGGCACGGCGGCCGGGGGGTCGCTCGCCGTCGGCACCACCGCGGCCGGCGGCGGGTTCGCCGCCGCGAGCGGCTACGCCGGGGCGACCATGCTGACGTCGGCGATCGTCTCGCAGGTCGCCCGGGTGGCTCTCGTGCCGGCCCAGGCCGCCGCCGCGACGGCCGTCAGCGCCGGGACGCCCGCCGTGGTCGCGACCACCGTGGTCACCGGGGCCTTGACGACCGGCATGGTCGTCGGCGGGACGGACCTGCTCACCTCGGCGCCGCCCGCGGTGGTCGCCTCGCCGAGCCCGTCCAGCCCCCTGGCGCCGGAGTCGACCGCGGCGCCCACCACCGAGCCGACGCCGGAGCCCACCACCGAGCCGACGCCGGAGCCCTCCGCGGAGCCCACCCCGGAGACGCCGGTCGAGACGACGCCGCCCGCACCTACCCCGGCCACCGCGGACGCCTCCGCCTCTCCCGACCAGCCCGTCTCCGAGCAGCCGGTCGTCACGCCCGCGCCGCCGCCGGTCACGCCCACCGACTTCTCCCTCGGCGCCGCCACGGTCACGAACGACTCCCCCCTCCTGCAGCGCCGCGTGGTCGTCCCGATCGCCGCCGACGGCGGCAGCAACCCCGTGGCGCGCACCGTGACCATGACCGTGTCGTTCGACCGGACCGTGAAGTTCCGTGGGATCCCCGGCGACGGGTGGGCGTGCGACGCCACCCGTAACCAGCGGCTCCGCACGCTCCGCTGCAGCGCCACGCTGCCCGCCGGACAAGGCGGCTCGTTCCCCTTCAAGGTCATCGGCGCCCGCCCCGCCGCCACCGTCACCGCCACCGCGCCCGACGATCCCCGCTCCGACAACGACACCACCACGTTCCGGTCCACTGGCTGGCTCCTGCCGATCTGATCGAACCGGTCCGTCGCCTCGAGCGCGCTCGGGCCCGCTCGCGCGCTGACGTTGTGGAACTCGCCGACGTTGGCATGATGGGAGCCATGACCGTCCTGCGCACCATCGCCCGTCCCCTGCTCGCGTCGATGTTCGTGTACGGAGGTGTCAACGCGCTGCGCAACGCCCCCGCCATGGGCCCGAAGGCCGAGCCTGTGGCCGACGCGCTCGGCAAGGCCGCGCCGCAGCTCGCGACGTCGCCCACGAACCTGGTGCGGGTCAACGGCGCCGTCCACGTGGTCGCGGGCACCGCGCTGGCCACGGGTCGCTTCCCCCGGCTGTCGGCGTTCGTGCTGGCCTCCACCCTGGCACCCACGACGGCCGTCGGGCACCCCTTCTGGAACGAGACCGACCCGGCGTCGCGCCAGAACCAGACGGTGCACTTCCTCAAGAACCTCTCGCTCATCGGCGGACTGCTCATGAGCACGCTCGACCCCGACCCGCACAAGAAGTTCATCGGCACACGCGCCAAGAACCGGGTCGTCGACGCGAAGGGCGTCGTCGTCGAGCGCATCGACGACCTGCGTCCCTGAGCCCGAGACGTCTGGCCCGAGACGTCCGGCCCGAGACGTCAGGTCCGGCGCGCCGGTTCACTACAGTGGGGCGTGATGAACGCCCCGCTGCCCTGGCTCGCCCCCACCCGCGAGAGTCCTGTCGACGCGCAGGTGCTCGTCCCCGGCTCCAAGTCCCTGACCAACCGTGCGCTCGTGCTGGCCGCGCTGGCCGACGGCCCCTCGGTCATCACCCGTCCGCTCGGCTCCCGCGACACGCAGCTCATGGCGGCGGCCCTCGGCGCCCTCGGAGCCGGCGTCGAGAAGGACGGCATGACGTGGCGCGTCACGCCGGTCGACCGCACCCGGACCGGCTCGACGGCCGTCGACTGCGGTCTGGCCGGGACGGTCATGCGGTTCGTCCCACCGCTCGCGGCCCTCGGCTCGTCCGCCGTCACGTTCGACGGTGATCCGCACGCGCGACGGCGACCGATGGGTCAGACGATCGCCACGCTGCGCGACCTGGGTGTCCGGGTGGACGACGGCGACCGCGGCTCGCTGCCCTTCGTCGTCCACGGCACCGGCGCCGTGGCCGGTGGGCGTCTCGTGGTCGACGCGTCGGCCTCGAGCCAGTTCGTCTCCGCGCTGCTGCTGGCCGCGCCCGCCTTCACCCAGGGCCTCGACCTGCGGCACCGGGGCGCTGCCCTGCCCTCGCTCCCCCACGTGGAGATGACCGTCACGGAGCTGCGCCGACGCGGCGTCGAGATCGACGACTCCTCCCCCGACCGGTGGGTCGTGAGCCCCGGTCCGGTGCGCGCGCTCGACGTCGAGATCGAGCCCGACCTCTCGAACGCAGGGGTCTTCGTGGCGGCGGCGGTCGCCACCGGCGGCTCCATGCGGGTCCGCGGCTGGCCCGAGCAGACCCAGCAGGCCGGCGACGCGTGGCGCGAGCTGGTCGTGGCCTTCGGCGGCACCGCGGAGCGCGACGGCGCCGACATGGTCTTCCGCGGCGGTCCCTCGATCAGCGGGGTCGACCTCGACCTGCACGACGTCGGCGAGCTCACCCCCGTGGTGGCTGCGCTCGCCGCTCTCGCCGACGGCCCGTCGCGACTGCGGGGGGTCGCGCACCTGCGCGGCCACGAGACGGACCGGCTCGCCGCGCTGGCCACGGAGCTGAACCGGCTCGGTGGCGACGTCTCCGAGACCGACGACGGGCTCGAGATCCGTCCGCGCCCCCTCCACGGCGAGATCTTCGAGACGTACGACGACCACCGCATGGCGCACGCCGCCGTGGTCCTGGCCCTCAAGGTCCCGGAGCTGTTCGTGGAGAACGTCTCGACGACCGTGAAGACCTACCCCAACTTCGCGCCGGTGTGGGAGCGCCTGGTCGCGTGAGGCAGGACGACGAGCACGCCGCGTTCGAACGACCGCGTCGCCGCACGCGCCCTCGCACGAAGGACCGACCCAACTACGACGACGCGCCCCTGGCCCGTGTGGTCACGATCGATCGTGGCCGCTTCACGTTGCGTCTGCTCGATCCCGACCTCCCGCCGACCGCCGGTCTCGTCACCGCCATGAAGTCACGCCCCATCGGACGGCAGGGCGTGGTGGTCGGCGACGAGGTCAAGGTCGTCGGCGACGTGAGCGGCGCCGACGGGACGCTGGCCCGCATCGTCGAGGTGCTGCCCCGGCGCACGGTGCTGCGCCGCACCGCCGACGACGACGACCCGATCGAGCGGGTGGTGGTCGCCAACGCCGACCAGCTCGTGGTGGTCACCGCCCTGGCGGACCCTCCGCCACGGCCCGGCCTCATCGACCGCTGCCTGGTGGCGGCGTTCGAGGCCGGCATGGAGCCGCTCGTCTGCCTCACCAAGTCCGACCTCGGGTCGCCCGACGAGATGCTGGCGCTCCTGGAGCCCCTCGACGTCCGCACGGTCGTCACGCGGCGCAGCGGCACGGGCCCGGGCGACGACGAGCGGGGCGACGGCATGGAGAGCCTCGACGAGCTGCGCGAGGCCCTGGCCGGCCGCGTGAGCGTGTTCATCGGTCACAGCGGGGTGGGCAAGTCGACCCTGGTCAACGCCCTCGTCCCCGGGACCGGCCGCATCACCAGCCACGTCAACGAGGTCACCGGCCGCGGCCGTCACACGTCGACGTCGGCGCTGGCCATCGAGCTGGAGCCCACCGACGGCGGCGACGGTGGCTGGATCATCGACACCCCCGGCTTCCGCTCGTTCGGTCTCGCGCACGTGCAGGTCGACGACGTCCTGCGCGCGTTCCCCGACCTCGACGACGCGACCCGCGACTGCCCTCGCGGCTGCACGCACGCGGCCACGGAGCCCGAGTGCGCGCTCGACCTGGCGGTGGCCGCCGAGACGCTGCCGACGGCCCGGGTCGAGTCCTTCCGCCGCATCGTCGCGGCGAAGGACACCACGGCCTGGTGAACGGGCTCAGAAGCTCCCGAGCCAGAGCGCGAGGACCACGCCGACGGTGGCGGCCACGAGCTCCAGCACGGCGACGCGCCGCAACCAGCGGCGCCCACCGGAGAGCACGAGGACGAGGGCCGGGAAGCCCCACGAGATCGCCGCACCGGCGAGCATGAGCAACGCTCCCTGGCTCTGCTCCTCAGAGCTCGGCGACTCCCCGAACAGGCTGAGGCCGGTGACGAAGCCGAAGAAGCCGAGCCACGGTCCGAACGGCCACAGGAGCAGCAGGACGACGGAGACGGCGAGGCCGGCGCGACCGGGCGACGCGGCCCGGGACGTCGAGGGGTCCATCGGGCCACCGTACGTGCCCCGCGTCCGCTCGACACCTCGCCGCGCGCAGGCACGACGTGCGGCAGCACCCCCTGCCTCCCCCACCCCGACGAACCACGCCGTTACCCTGCGACCATGACGCACTCCTGGAACGACGACGTGCGGCTGGCGCACGTGCTGGCCGACTCCGCCGACAACCTGTCGATGGACCGGTTCGGCGCGATCGACCTCGAGGTGTCGACGAAGCCGGACATGAGCTACGTGACCGAGTCCGACCAGGCGGTCGAGGAGACCATCCGTCGCATGCTGAAGTCCTCGCGCACCCGTGACGTGGTGCTCGGCGAGGAGCAGGGCGAGCAGCTGGGCTCGACCGGGTCCCAGGAGCGCCGGTGGATCATCGACCCGATCGACGGCACGTCCAACTTCGTGCGCGGGGTCCCGGTGTGGGCCACCCTCATCGCCCTGGAGGAGGACGGCGAGATCGTGGTGGGCCTCGTCTCGGCGCCGGCGCTCGGCCGACGCTGGTGGGCCTCGAAGGGGGCCGGCGCCTACACCGGCAAGTCGTTCATGCACGCCCGTGAGATCCGCTGCTCGCAGGTCTCCGACCTGTCGTCGGCGTCGCTGTCGTTCAGCTCGGCCCCCTCGTGGGAGGACATCGGCAAGGGCGAGGCGTTCTGGGCGCTCGCGCGCCGGTGCTGGCGGACCCGCGGATACGGCGACTTCTGGTCGCACATGCTGGTCGCCGAGGGAGCCGTCGACATCGCGGCCGAGCCCGAGCTGAAGCTGTGGGACATGGCCGCCCTCGACGTCATCGTGCGCGAGGCCGGTGGACGGTTCACGTCGCTGGACGGCTCCGACGGCCCGTGGGGCGCGAACGCGATCTCGACGAACGGCCGCCTGCACGACGCCGCCATGGCCTACCTCGGCCACTTCCCCGACGCCGAGGACACCGACCTCGACGGCGTCGAGGACGATGACGCCGAGGACGCCGGCGGCGGCACTGCCGGCACCGTGCGCCGCCTGGACTTCTCGCGTCCCTGGGGCTCGCCCGACGCACCCTGACCTCCGCGGCCGGTGGAGGTCCGGCGCCCTTCGGCGGCCCGGTCCCGGCGCACGCCGTCGAGGGTGGCGGCCTGCGGTGTGACCCGCGTTACACTGGCGTGGAGTCTCCAGGAGGCACCATGCGAGTCAGCGACGTCCTGTCCTCCAAGGGCAGCGCCACCGTCCACACGATCGCGCCCGAGGCCACGGTCTCGGACCTGCTCGAGGCGTTCGCGACGCACGACGTCGGCGCCCTGGTGGTGAGCGAGGACGGCTCCACGATGGTCGGGATCGTCTCCGAGCGCGACGTGGTGCGCAAGCTGCGCCACGTGCCCGACGCGCGGTCGGCGACCGTGGCCTCGATCATGACCACCGAGGTGCTCGTGTGCTCGCCCGAGGACTCGTTCGGCTCCCTCATGGCCACCATGACCGAGCACCGCGTGCGCCACGTGCCGGTGGTGGTCGACGACCGGCTGGCGGGCGTCCTGAGCATCGGCGACGCCGTGAAGCACCGGATGGAGCAGTTGGAGTTCGAGCGCGACCAGCTGAGCTCCTACGTCGCGGGCGGCTGACCGACCCCTGCCGTCACGCGGCCGCCGAGCCCCGAGCCCGGCTCCGTCGTCACGCCCCCGCCCTGACGGACCGTGCCCGGCCGGCGTCCGGCTGGACAGGTGTGGGTTGACGTCGATACGTTATCGATATATCGTTGACCTATCACCAACCGATCGGCCCGTGATCCGGCGTCGATCGAACGACCGAGGAGGCTCCCATGAGGAACCACGATCACCACCACAGCCCCGACCGCCGCCGTGAAGATCCGCGGGACCGGCGTCGGGGTCGCCGCGGCCCCGGACCCGACTGGAGCCTGGGCGGCCCGCCACCCTTCGGCGCCGACCCGTCCACGGACGGGCCCGGACGCCGGGGCCGACGCCAGCGAGGCGGCGACGTCCGCGCCGCCGTGCTGCTGCTCCTGGACGAGCAGCCACGCCACGGCTACGACCTCATCACCGAGATCGGCGCCAGGAGCGACGGGAGCTGGACACCCAGCCCCGGCTCCGTCTACCCGGTGCTCCAGCAGCTGGAGGACGAGGGTCTCATCGAGATCGAGAAGGTCGACGGTCGCAAGACCGCGAGCCTGACCGAGACCGGACGGGCCCACGTCGAGGAGCACCGCACTCGGCTCGGCACTCCCTGGGAGGTCCGAGGAGGACGCCCGCAGGCAGCGCGCGAGCTGCGCGAGTCGCTCGGCAGCTTCATGGCCGCGTGGCAGCAGGTCGTCCGCACGGGCGACGCCGCACAGCACCAGAGGACGATCGCGGTCGTCGACGACGCCCGCAAGGCGCTCTACCGCGTCCTCGCCGACGACGATGCCTGAGCACGCCCCGGGCCGTCACGACCGGTTCCGGGTACCCGACGACGAGCTGCGCTGGAGGTTCAGCCGTTCGTCGGGACCCGGTGGTCAGCACGTCAACACCAGCGACACCCGTGTCGAGGTCAGCTGGGACCTCGCCTCCAGCTCGGCGCTGTCGGCCACCCAACGCGCCCAGGCGCTCGAGCGGCTGCGCACGCGCCTCGTCGACGGCACGCTGACGATCGCCTCGTCGCAGTACCGCTCGCAGCACCGCAACCGCGAAGCCGCTCGCGTACGGCTGGAGCAGGTCGTGGCCGCCGCGATCGTCCCTCCACGCCCCCGCCGCGCCACGCGGCCGACCCGCGGCTCGCAGCAACGCCGCATCGACGCGAAGAAGCGCCGGGGCGACGTCAAGCGCGCACGCCGTCGCCCCGGGCCGAGCGACGGCTGAGGCGTCCCGCCCCGGCGGGGCGTCCGTCAGTCCGGCTTCTCGACGTCGGCCTCGTGCGTGGCACCCGCGCCCGGGGGCGTCTCGGTCTCGCCGTCCTCGTCGCCGCTGTCCGCCGACTCGTCCGCGTCGCCCTCCCGATCGGGATCGGCACCGTCGACACCCTTGACCCCCTCGGGCTGGTCGACCTCCGGCGGGGAGGGCACGTCGGGGGCCAGCGACCCCTCCGAGGGCTCCGGGACGTCGGGACCGGGCGGGTCGTTCGGCACTCCGGGGTCGTCGGCGTCGACCTCACGGCCTGGCTGGTGCTCGCTCATGCGTACCTCCGTCGTCGGGTCGTGCGTCCGGATGCGCCACGGACCCGGCCGTCGAGGCCGGGCGGCACCCGTCCGTCCATCCTGACCGCTCAGCGCGCCGCACGCGACCGGAGGCTCAGCGGTCGCGCAGACGGCTGACGGCCACGATCCGGTCGTTGAGGTCGGTGAGCTCGTCGAGGATGTCCCGAGCCGACCACACCCGGTCCGCACCGCGGCCCGAGACGCGGTCCGTCACCCCTCTGCTCGCAGGCACCAGGACGTCGGCGGCGCGCAGCACGTCCACGGCGGCGGCGCTCTCCTCGAGGTCGAGGTCGAGCCGCTCGGCCAGCTCGGTCACGGTGACGGTGGGGAACTCCGGCAGCGAGACGAGGACCCGGTGCACGGGCGAGCCGCGGCGCACCGGACCGAGCCGCTGGTCCCAGTCCTGGCGGATCTCGTGGAGCGCGGTCGCCGTGCGCCGGCTCTCGTGGGTCGCCACGATGACGGCACCGGTGAGCATCGCGATGATCGGGCGCGCCTGCCCCTCGCGGTAGTCGCCGAGCGCGTCGAAGTACTTCTCGCGATGGGCGACGAGCGCCGACGCGATCGGCACGGTGAGGTGCGTCGTGACGCGTCGGCGGCGCAGCACAGCGTGGATCAGGGTGCGACCGATGCGGCCGTTGCCGTCCACGAAAGGGTGGATCGACTCGAACTGGGCGTGCGCGACGGCGGCCTGCACGAGCACGGGGACGTCGTCGCGGTTGGCGAACGCGAACAGGTCCTCCAGAAGCTCCGGCACGAGTGCAGGGGGCGGAGGCACGTAGAGCGCGTTGCGCGGCGTGTAGTCGCTGCCGCCGATCCAGTTCTGCACCGTGCGGAAGCGACCGGCGTTGTGCTGCTGGTCGATGCTGCGCCGGAACAGGACGGCGTGGGCGTCCTGCATGGACCGCTGTCCCAGCACGCCGCTCACCTCGGCCTGCGTGATGATGCCGGTGAGGGCGTCGGTGGCAGCCGCCATCGACACGGCGGAGGCGCTGGAGCGCGCGCCGAGCACGGCCTTGCCGTAGTCGGCCAGGCTGGCCTCGATGTTCTCGATCTTGGAGGACGCGACCGACTCCGTGCGCAGCAGCAGCCGGTTGAGCGCCCTCAGGCGACGCCCGTGGCTGCCGTCGAGCTGGCGCAGGCCCGCCAGGGCGTTGGCCATCGACGAGGCGAGCGGCCGGTCCGCGTCGTAGTCCGCCCCAGCGATCCGCGGGGGCTCACGCACCTCGATCTCGCGCAGGAGGCGGTCCGCCCGTGGCCCACGCTCGACCTGCTGGCGCCACGGCACCACCACCCGTGCGTGCGGCTCCCAGTCCGGCTCGGCCTCGTCCACACCCCCAGTCTCCCAAGGCCGCCTCCCACCGGGGTCCATCGGGTCGATGACGCCGCACCACGCACAGGTCCTGAACTTGTTCATCTCGGCGTGCGACTGAACAAGTTCTGTCCTACTTTGGGAGTCCCTTCCCGATCAGACCCCAGGAGCACACGATCATGTCGAGCGCGGACGCCCTCACCGCCACCGTCACCTTCCACCTCGTCCGAGACGCCGCCGCCCTGCGCGCCGTCGTCGAGGCGATCGGCGCACTCGACCGACCGGGCCTGCGGGCGCTCGGCAGCACGACGGGGCACGGCCACGTCGTCGCGATCGAGTCCGACAACCTGGCCGATGCCATCCGTGGCCGCGGCATCGTCCGGCTCGTCGATCCCCGGTCCCGACGGCTCGACCACGCCCAGCCCGAGGTCCTGGACGGGCGCGGCGCCGCGCCCATCGCCGCCGGCCTCGCCGGCTGACCTCCCTACTCGCCGAGCGAGCCTCGCGGGCGGCATCATCGGGACATGGACCTCGACGTCGCCTCCGCCCTGCTCCGCGCCACCCTCGGCGCCGTCTTCGTCGCGCACGGCTGGAACCACGGCTTCGGACCCGGCGGGCTGGACGGCACCGCCGGCTGGTTCGACAGCATCGGCCTGCGTCCGCCGCGCGTGCAGGCCGCCGTGTCGAGCTACCTGGAGATCGCCGTCGGGCTCGCCCTGCTCGCCGGCCTGGCCACCCCCTTCGCGGCGGCCGCCGGCGTCGGGATCATGACGACGGCGTTCGTCACGGTGCACCGCCGGAACGGCTTCTTCATCATCAAGGAGGGGTACGAGTACGTGCTGCTCGTCGCCGTGGCGCTCACGGCGCTCGCCACGCTCGGGCCGGGCCGGTGGTCGGTCGACCACGCCGTCGGCACCGTGGCCGACGGCTGGCCGATCGGGCTGGCCGTCCTCGGCGTGGGGATCGCCGGCAGCGCCGCGATGCTCGCGGTGTGCTGGCGACCACCCGCCGCCGGCTGACGGGTGGTCTCGGGTGCCGGGTCGGACCCGGAGCCGTATCAGGCGGGCGTGAGGCTGAGCTCGCGCCGGCCGTCCCACACCGGGGCCGCCAGCGCCTCGTCGTACTCGGCCCGCAGCTGCTCCACGAGCGCGGACACCGCCTGGCGCCGACCGATGGCGCCGATGCCCTGGCCCGAGCCCCAGATGTCGCGCCAGGCCTTGGCCTTGGGCTGGCTGTCGTCGCCCCCGGTCCCGAAGTCCATCGCCGACGGGTCGGACTCCGGGAGCGCGTCGGGGTCGAGCCCCGCCGCGACGATGCTGCCGCGCAGGTAGTTGCCGTGGACTCCGGTGAAGAGGTTGCTGTAGACGATGTCGGCCGCCGAGGAGCCCACGATCATGTCCTTGTACTCCTGGGCCGCGTTCGCCTCGTCGGTGGACAGGAACGCACTGCCCACGTAGGCGAGGTCGGCGCCGGCGACCTGGGCCGCCAGGATCGAGCGTCCGTGGGCGATCGCGCCGGACAGCAGCACGGGTCCGTCGAACCACTGCCGGATCTCGCGGACGAGCGCGAAGGGCGACTGCGTCCCGGCGTGGCCACCGGCCCCCGCGGCCACGGCGATGAGGCCGTCCGCCCCCTTCTCGATCGCCTTGTGCGCGAAGCGGTCGTTGATGACGTCGTGCAGCACGATGCCGCCGTAGGAGTGGATCGCCTCGTTGACGTCCTCACGAGCGCCGAGCGAGGTGATGACGATCGGCACCTGGTGGTCCACGCACTGCTGCAGGTCGTGGTCGAGCCGGTCGTTCGACCGGTGCACGATCTGGTTCACGGCGAACGGCGCGACCGGCCGGTCGGGGTGCGCGGCCGCGAACGCGTCGTTCTGCTCGTTGATCTGGCTGAGCCAGTCGGTCAGCAGCGACGCCGGGCGCGCGTTGAGCGCGGGGAACGAGCCGATCACGCCGGAGGTGCACTGGGCGACCACCATCTCCGGGCCCGACACGATGAACATCGGGGAGGCCACGACAGGAAGGGCCAGGGGTCGGCGCAGGATCTCGGGCAGGGCCACGGCGGGTCTCCTCGTTTCGTCCGGAGCGAGCATCGATCGGGTGATCGTCTCGCGTACTATGCAACTCATTGCATAGTCTGGGCCACAGCCTAGCGTGGCTCCCGAGCCTCGTCATGCCGAGGTGAGGCAGACCACAGCGGCACCTCGACCACAGGAGGAACCATGACCGACCCCCGTCCCGCCCCGGTCCGGGCCTGGCACGACATCGTGCGCACCCAGGACCTCGACCGGCTCGACGACCTGCTCGCCGACCACGTGGTGTTCCGCTCCCCCGCCGTGCACACGCCCCAGGAGGGCAAGGCGCTCACCACCGCCTACCTGACCGCGGCACTCCTCGTCCTCGGCCCGGGCCTCACCTACCACCGCGAGCTCGTCGGCGAGGACTCCGCGATGCTCGAGTTCACCACCGTGGTCGGCGGCAAGCAGGTGCACGGCATCGACCTGATGCGTTGGGACGGCGAGGGGCGACTCGTCGAGTTCACCGTGATGGTGCGTCCCCTGCAGGGCCTCACCGCCCTGGTGGAGGCGATGGGCGAGGCCCTGCAGCGTCGTTCCTAGCGCTGGGGCGCCGACTCCCGCTCGGCACGCAGCCGAGCCGTGAGGCCCTCCCCCTCGATGTCGAGGTTCGGCAGGCTGCGGTCCAACCAGCGAGGGAGCCACCACATCCGCCGACCGACGATCGACATGAGGGCCGGCACCAGCAGCATCCGCACCAGGAACGCGTCCGCGAGCACCCCGATCGCGAGCGCGAAGCCGATGGTCTTGATGATCGGGTCCGACCCGCCGACGAAGCCGGCGAACACGCCGATCATGATCAGGGCCGCTGCCGTCACCACGCGAGCACTGTGCTGGAAGCCGACCACGACCGCCTCGCGCGCCTCGCGTCCGTGCACGTACTCCTCGCGCATCCGGGAGACGAGGAAGACCTCGTAGTCCATCGCCAGGCCGAACAGGATGCCCGTCAGCAGCAGCGGGAGGATGAAGACGACGGGCGCCTCGGTGTCCAGGCCGATGAGGCCCTGGAGCCAGCCCCACTGGAAGACCGCGACGGTCACGCCGAGCGAGATGCCGACCGATGCGAGGAAGCCCACCGTGGCCTTGAGCGGCACGAGCAGGGACCGGAACACGAGCACCAGCAGCAGGAACGCGAGACCGACCACCACCAGGAGGTAGGTGGGGAACGCATCGGCGAGGGTGTCGGCGATGTCGACGCCCGCGGCGGTCTGGCCCGTCACGTAGGCCTTCGCACCGGAGTCGCCCAGGTCGGTGAGCCTCTCGCGCAGGTCGGTCACCAGGTCCTTGGTGGCCTGGTCCGAGGGCCCGCTCTCGGGGACGACGGTGATCACGGCGAACTTGAGCTGCTTGAGCATGCCCTGGTACCGCGCCACGGCCTCCGGGTCGTCCGGGTCCGTCAGCGGAGGCACCACGGCGGCGACGTCCTTCTCCACCGAGCCGACGGCCGCGAGCGCCGTGTCGACCGCGGCGGTCGGGTCGGACGCCCACTGGGTGTCGACGACGACCGTGAGCGGCCCGTTCGCCCCGGCACCGAAGCTCTCGGAGATCCGGTCGTAGGCCTGGCGCGCCTCGGTGCTGCGCGGCTTCGTGCCGTCGTCGGGCAGGGCCAGCTGCATGGAGGCGACCGGCACCGAGAGCACGACGGCGGCGGCCAGGCCGAGCACGAGGGCCGGCCAGCGGAAGCGGGTCACGAGCTCGACCCAGCGGCGGCCGTTGGTGCGGACGCCGTCGCTCTCGGTGTCGCGCTGCTTCAGACCGGGGATCCGCCCCGAGGTGACCCGACGTCCCGCGAACGAGAGCAGGGCCGGGAGGAGGGTCAGGGCGATGAGCACCGCGAGGGCCACCGTGACGGCAGCCGCCAGACCCATCTGCGTGAGGAAGGAGATGCCGGTGATGGACAGACCGGTCAGCGCGATCACGACGGTGAGGCCGGCGAAGACCACCGCGGAGCCGGCGGTCCCGGTGGCGATCGCGGCCGCCTCCTCGTGGCTGCGACCGGCCTGCACCTCGTGCTTGAACCGCGACATGATGAACAGCGCGTAGTCGATCCCCACGGCCAGGCCGAGCATGCTGGCCAGCGCGGGGGTGACGGAGGACAGCTCGACGAAGCCGGACAGCGTCGTCACGCCCAGGAGTCCGATCCCGACGCCGACGACCGCGGTGAGCAGCGGCATGCCGGCGGCCACGAGCGAGCCGAAGGTGATGAGCAGGACGACGAACGCGATCACGATGCCGACCGCCTCGGCGAGGTGCCCGCCGCTGGTGGTCACGCCCGTCGCGTCGCCACCCACCACGGTGGAGTACCCGTCGCCCTCCAGCGCCTCGGCGGCCTTCTGCAGCGCACCGCGATCGGCGTCGGTGAGCTCACCGGCCTGGCGGTCGTAGGTCACCGTGGCGTACGCGGTACGACCGTCCTGGGAGACCGTTCCCGACGTGTAGGGCTCGGCCACCGCGGCCACGTGGTCGGTCTGGGCGACCTCGAGCGCGGAGGCGAACGCCTGCTTCGCGTCCGCGTCGGTCATCGATCCGCCCGAGGGAGCCTGCGCCACGATCCGCGCGATCGCGCCGTCGGTCGAGGCGTCGGGGCTGCGGTCCTTGATCAGGTCGAACGCACGACTGGACTCGGTGTTGGGCAGCTCGAAGGAGTTCGACGTCGGCCCCGAGAGGGTGAGGGCCCCCACGCCGCCGAGCGCGAGCAGCGTGACCCACACGCCGATCACCCGGAACCGTCGCCGGAAGCTCAACCGACCGAGCCGGTACAGGTGCCAGGCCATGAGCGCCCCTCTCTCGGGCGGGGCCCGAAACCTCGTACTGAAAGTTTCTTCCATCTTCGCACGAACACCCGGTTCGGGCTATTCTCCTGCCATGGGGCTGCGTGAGATGAATGCCACACGGACGCGAGAACTGCTCGCCGAGACCGCGATGGCCCTGTTCGTCGACCGCGGCTACGACGCCACGACCATGGAGGACGTCGCGCACGAGGCCGAGGTCGGCATCTCGACCGTGTACCGCTACTTCCCCTCGAAGGAGCAGCTCGCCACGGCGTTCCTCGGCGACCCCGGTCTCATGGCCGACGCGTTGGCCGCCCGTCCGGACGACGAGGACCCGGAGCTCTCGCTCGGCCACGCCCTCACGGCCTTCCTCGAGCACACTCGACGCGCCAACCGACACGCCGACCGGTTCCAGGAGCTCGTCGCCACCAACGCACGGGTCCGCGGTCGTGTCATGGAGTGGCTCGCGGAGTCCCAGGAGCGACTGTGCGAGGCGCTGGCCGCACGTCACGGGGTCGAACCCGACGACCTCGCCGTGGGCGCCACGGCCTGGCTCGCGATCTACGTGCTCCTCAAGACCGACGAGCAACCCGGGGACGGACGGACCGCGAGCGAGGTCGGACGCGACGTGATGCGGCGTCTGGCCGCAGGACCCCTTCGCGCACCGCTCGCCCCCGACGCCTGACCGGTTTGGCACGATCGATCCGTGACCACGCCCCAGACCGGTGGAGAGCCCAGCCTCCCCGAGGACGCCGCGCCCGGCCCGGCGCAGGACGCCGTCGCGCTGCTGCTCGATCAGTGCGCACGGACGTCGGCAGGACGACACACCGATCCCGCGCTCGTGGCCGCCGTCGTGGGCGTCGAGCGAGTGGCGGACCTCGTCGGGTCCCGCGACACGCAGACGCTGCGTGCCGCCGTGACGGACGGTCTGGCGGGGCCGCGGGACTCCGACCTCGGTGCGCTCCTGGTCCAGCTCCGACAGTCGATCGCCCTGGCACTCTCCAGGCCCGGCCCCGACTGGAAGGCGGACGCGACGATGCTCAATCCCGCCACGGGCGGCCATCACGTCGCCACCGACCTGGACGTGCTCCGCACCGCGACCCGGGCCGCGACGCTGTCGTACGGAGCAGCTCCCTACTACCGGGACCGCTACGGTCGCCGCGGCGCGCAGTTCTCGGTCTCGGACTCCGCCTGGATCGCCCACCTGGCCGATGCGCCGCGCGAGACGGCAGCGCACCAGGTGACCTGGCTCAGCACCATGCTGACCCACCGCGGCATGCCGACCTGGCTCATGGAGCGCCACCTCGCGACGATGGTCGACCAGCTCGGCGGGGCGGGGCTCGCGGTCGGCGCCCTCCCCCACGCGCTCACCGTGCTCGCGGCCCGTCGACGAGCCGCGGTGGACGACGACCTGCTGGAGCAGGCGGAGACCTGGGTCCGGGAGACCGTGGTCGCACCGCCGACGGCACCGACCGGGCGGCTGGTCGCGGCGGCCGTGGCCGACGTCCGGTCCGGCGTCGCCCCCAGCTCCGCTCCCCTGATGGACTGGCTGACCCACGAGGACCGCACGGACACGGCCGACGCCTCCGCCCTGCGCGTCGTCCACGACAGGGTCGCGGCTGCTGCCGGGACGAGAACAGGAGAACTCCCATGACCGCGTTCGGACCCGAGGTCGTGGCGGCGGTGCTCGAGCACATGAACGCCGACCACCGCGACGACAGCCTCACCATCGTGCAGGGCCACGCCGTCCGGCGCGCGACGTCGGCGACCATGACCGGGCTCGACGCCGACGGAGGCGACTGGAGCGCGGTGGTCGACGGCGTGCCCGTTCCGGTGAGGGTCCCCTGGACCGAGCGCGCGGTCGAGCGTGCGGACCTGCGACGCGAGATCGTGCGTCTGCACGACGCAGCACGCGAGCGGCTCGACGCTGGCTGAGCCGTGGTGGGGCAGGATCGGGCCGTGGACATCCGACCCGAGCTGCTGGAGCTGCTGGCCCGACGCGCCCTCACCGAGGACGCGGCACGCCCCGAGGCGGTGGAGCGGCTGCACGCGCGCGGCGGGCGCACGGCCCGCGAGAACGTGGCCGCCCTCGTCGACCCCGGCAGCTTCGTGGAGTACGGCCGCTTCGTCACGGCGGCGCAGAGCGACCGCCGCAGCGACGACGACCTGCTCGACCGCACCGTCGCCGACGGGATCGTCGGCGGTCTCGCCACGATCGACGGCCGAGCCTGCGCCGTGCTGTCCTACGACTACCTCGTGATGGCCGGCACCCAGGGGATGCGCGGCCACGCCAAGACGGACCGGCTCCTCGACGTCGTCGCCCGGCTCGGCCTGCCGACGGTCTTCTTCGCCTCGGGCGGCGGGGGCCGGCCGGGCGACACCGACATCCCCCTGGTCTCCGCGCTCGACGTGACCACCTTCGCCGCGTGGGCCAGGTTGTCGGGCCGGGTCCCCCGCGTCGCCGTGGTCGACGACAACTGCTTCGCCGGCAACGCCGTGGTGGCGGGCTGCGCCGACCTGGTGGTCGCCACGTCCCGCGCATCCCTGGGGATGGGCGGTCCGGCGATGATCTCCGGCGGTGGCCTCGGCGAGGTGGCCGCGGCCGACGTCGGCCCCCTCGACGTGATGACGGCGAACGGGGTGGTCGACGTCGTGGCCGACGACGACGAGGCGGCCGAGGTGGCTCGCGACCTCCTGGGCTACTTCCTGGGTCCCCGCGAGGACTGGTCCGCCGCAGACCAGACCCCGCTGCGGGACGCGGTGCCCGAGGGCGAGCGACGTGCCTACGACCTGGCGCCGATCCTCGAGACGATCTTCGACGACGACAGCGTCCTGCCGCTGCGGCCGGGCTTCGCCCCCGAGCTGTGCACGGCGCTGGCCCGCCTGGAGGGGCGCACGGTCGGCGTCCTGGCCAACGACACGCGGCACGTCGCCGGGGCCGTCACCGCCGACGCCGGCGACAAGGCGGCCCGCTTCCTCCAGCTGTGCGACGCGCACGGGTTCCCGGTCGTCTCGTTCGTCGACACCCCCGGGATGATGGTCGGCCCCGAGGCCGAGCGCACCGGTCTGGTGCGCCACACGTCGCGGCTCCTGGTGGCCGGGGCGTCGCTGCAGGTGCCGATGATCGGCGTGGTCCTGCGCCGGGCCTACGGCCTCGGCGCGCAGGCCATGCTCGGCGGAGGACTGCACGAGCCGCTCATGACCGTGGCCTGGCCCGGAGCCCACCTCGGCGCCATGGGGCTCGAGGGAGCCGTGCGGCTGTCGATGCGCAAGGAGCTCGAGGCCATCGAGGACGAGGCGGAGCGTGAGCGCACCGTGCGCGAGCTGACCGCGCTGGCGCAGGCCCACTCCGGAGCCCTGAACGTCGCACGGCACGCCGAGCTCGACGACGTGATCGACCCTGCCGAGACGCGGGGGTTGCTGGTGCGGCTGGTCGACGCGGCTGTGCGCGACGGACGGCTCGTCGGGTCCGGACGCACCGTCGACACCTGGTGACGGCGGTCGTCGCGGCGAGCTCGGGTCGAGACCCCGGGGCCGACCGGTCCGATGCCGGCCGGCCCCCTGCGCTCGCGTCCGCCGGCGGCGTGGCTCAGCCCTTCACGCACAGCAGCGTGGTGAGCCGCGCCTCGACCGACACGAGGTCGGTCTGCGCCGCGATGACGGACTCGAGGTCCTTGTAGGCCGCGGGGATCTCGTCGAGCACCCCCGCGTCCTTGCGACACTCCACCCCCGACGTCTGGCGGGCCAGGTCGTCGATGGTGAAGGTCTTGCGGGCCCGGGTGCGCGACATCGTGCGTCCCGCCCCGTGCGAGGCCGAGCAGTAGCTGCGCTCGTCGCCGAGCCCCCGCACGACGTACGACCCCGTCCCCATCGACCCGGGGATGAGCCCCAGGTCGCCGCGGCCTGCCCGGATCGCTCCCTTGCGGGTGACGACCAGGTCCACGTCGTCGTACCGCTCCTGCGCCACGTAGTTGTGGTGGCAGGAGATCTCGCGGTCGTACCCGACCTCGCGGCCGGCGCGACCGAACCAGGTCGAGACGACCTCGCGGACGAGCGCCATCATGACCGCGCGGTTGCGGGCCGCGTAGTCCTGCGCCCAGTACAGGTCGCGCAGGTACGCGTCCATCTGCGGGGTGCCGGCGAGGAACACCGCGAGGTCGCGGTCGGGCAGGTCCAGGTTGTGGTCCAGACCCTTCGCGGCCGCGATGTGGCGCTCCGCCAGCTCCTTGCCGATGTTGCGCGACCCGGAGTGCAGCATGAGCCAGACGCGCCCGGTGTCGTCGGACGTCACCTCGATGAAGTGGTTGCCACCGCCGAGCGTGCCCATCTGCTTCATGGCCTTGGCCTCGCGGTCCTGCACCGCGTCGTGGAGCCCGCGGAACCCCGCCCAGAAGCCGCGCCAGTCCCAGGCCGTCCCGCGCCCGTCCGTGCGTCCCCGGCCGAGGCCGAGGCGGTCGACGTCGGGGGCGACGTCGTGGGCGTGGAACCCGACCGGGACCGCGCGCTCCACCGCGTGGCGGAGCGACCGGAGGTCCTCGGGGAGGTCCTCGGTGGTCAGGTCGGTGCGGACGGCGGTCATGCCGCAGCCGATGTCGACGCCGACGGCCGCCGGCGACACCGCGTCACGCATCGCGACGACGGAGCCGACCGTGGCGCCCTTGCCGAGGTGCACGTCGGGCATGACGCGCAGACCGTGCACCCAGGGCAGCCGCGAGATCGTGCGGAGCTGCTCGAGCGCTGCGGGCTCGACGTCCTGCGGGTCGGCCCACATGAGGGTGTCGGCGACGGCGCCGGGGAGCGTCGTCGGGAATCCGGAGGCGTCGGCTCCGGGGGTGCTCGTCGTGGTGGTCATGGTGGTTCGCCTCCTTCGGCGGTGGTGGTGAGGTGCTGGTGTCCTGCTGGTGGTGCTGGTCTCCCCGGGACGACTCGAACGTCCGACGTCCCGGCTCGCGACCGGGCCCTCTCTCCAGCTGAGGTACGGGGAGGTGGCGGGCCGCGACCCGACGACGTGGTGCAGACGTCGTCAGGCCGCGGCCGTCTTCCTGGGCCTGCCCCTGGTGGGGACCGCGTCCAGGGGGGTCCCCTCGGCGAGGAGGACACCGCCCCACACGCCGCTCTCGGCGCGTGCGGTCCCGAGGCCCAGGCAGGTGTCCCTGAGCGCACACGGCGCGCAGACCGCCTGCGCCGCGGCGAGCCGGGCGTCGTCGGTCGGGAAGAAGAGGTCGGGGTCCTCGTCCTCGCACGCCCACCCCGTGACCCCGTGGCGGGGCGTCGGGTGCGCGAAGGCCGCGACCACGCCGTGCGTGGTCAGGACCGACGTCGCTGCGGACTCGGTGCGCAGCGACACGGTCCTGGCCCGTGTCCTGCGGTTCTGTGTCGTCATGTGCTGCCACCTCCTCGGTGGTCTCGGGTGTCGTTCAACTGTGGGAATGGGGATGGAAGGGGGATGGGGTGTGGGGACGGAGCGGTCCGGACATGCAGAAGGGCCGCCCCGGCGAGTCCGTGCGACTCGTGGAGCGGCCCTGTGCCGGGTGCGGGTGGCACCTAGGTCACGGGTCGCTCCTGGAGCAGCTCGTCGTTCTCGGGTCGCTGGATGGACGGCATGCCCTTCACCACGACGGCAGCACCGAGCACCCGGACGGCCGAGGGGCCGAACGAGCCGTGGCTGCTGCGGTACGTGGTCATGGAGGGTCCTGGTGCGAGGTGGTCGGTGCGACGCCCGGGTGAGCGTGCAGGACCACGGTAGAGGTCGGCGTGCACAGCCGCCAAGCGATTAACGCCCCCTACCGACGACACCGTCCGACGACCGGTCCGTCGGGCCGGGTCGCGCCCCCGCGCCTAGGCTCGAGGCATGGCCACCCTCGTCCTCGTCCGGCACGGTCGCACCACCGCCAACGCCTCGGGGGTGCTCGCCGGCCGCACGCCCGGCGTGCTCCTCGACGACACGGGCCGCGAGCAGGTGGCGCGCACCGGCGAGAGGCTCGCCGTCGTCCCGCTCGCGTCCGTCGTCTCCAGCCCCATGGAGCGGTGCCGTCAGACGAGTGCGGCGATCCTCGAGCGGCAGTCCGGCTTCCCCGCCGCGCCCGTCGAGGACGCCATCAGCGAGTGCGACTACGGCGACTGGCAGGGGCGACCGCTGAAGGAGCTGGCCAAGGAGCCGTTGTGGTCCACGGTCCAGTCCCACCCGTCCGCCGCCGTCTTTCCCGGCGGTGAGTCCCTCCCGGCCATGCAGGCGCGTGCGGTCGAGGCCGTGCGGCGGATCGACGCCGAGGTGGAGGCCGAGCACGGCGCGTCCGCGGTGTGGGCCGCCGTGAGCCACGGAGACCTCATCAAGGCACTGCTGGCCGACGCGCTCGGCATGCACCTGGACCTGTTCCAGCGCATCCAGGTGGACCCCGCCTCGATCTCGATCGTGCGCTACACCACGTCGCGGCCCTACGTGCTGGCGCAGAACACGCACGCCGGTGACCTGGGATGGCTCGTCCCGAAGAAGCAGGAGACGTCGACCGACGCGGTGCCCGGCGGGGGTGCCGGGCCCGGCAGCGGGCAGAGCGCGGCCGCCGCTCCCGAGGACCTCGACGACGGTCCCGCCGAGCTGGCCGGGCCCGGCCGGTCCTGACGTCGTGCCGCACCCAGCGACGTCTGGGGTCGGACCCTAGAGTGGTGGCATGGCCACCATCGTCCACGGATTCGACTGGCCCGACCGCTTCGTCGTCGGGACCGTCGGCACCCCCGGCTCCCGCACGTTCTTCCTCCAGGCCCGCTCCGGGGCCGACCTCGTCAGCGTGGCGGTCGAGAAGGAGCAGTCCGCTGCCCTCGCCGACCGCATCGACGAGGTGCTCGACGAGCTGATGGCCGAGGACGGCAACCCGTTCTCCGTCCCGACCGTGGCGCCCGACGGGCTGGCCGACCACGAGCCGCTCGACGAGCCGGTGGCGGAGCAGTTCCGTGCCGGTGCGATGGGGCTGGGCTGGGACCCGTCCACGGCCCAGATCGTGGTCGAGGCCTTCCCGGTGCTCGACGTCGAGGCCGAGGCCGACGAGGACGGCGTGGTCGAGATCGATCCGCCCGAGGCCCTCGTCGTGCGCATCCCCGTCGGCAGTGCGCGGGCGTTCGCCAAGCGCACCCGCGAGGTCGTGTCGGCCGGGCGGCCGCTGTGCCCCTTGTGCCAGACGCCGATGGACCCGTCCGCCGACCACGTCTGCGAGCTGCCCGACGAGTTCCGGTGAGCGACGCCACCTCCGTGGACGAGCCCTGGGCCGAGGAGTCCGACCTCCTCACCGGTGAGCTGGTGCTCACCGGCCGCGTGATGCCGGCGTCCAACGCCACCTTCGTGGGCACCATCGGAGACGTCGACGTCGTCTACAAGCCGGTCTCCGGCGAGCAGCCGCTGTGGGACTTCCCCGACGGCACGCTCGCGGAGCGCGAGGTCGCCGCCCACCTGGTCTCGGAGGTCACGGGATGGCAGGTCGTCCCGCTCACCTGGCTGCGCGACGGACCGCACGGCCCGGGCATGGTGCAGCTCTGGCAGACCGTGGACCCCGCGCAGGAGGCGGTCACGATCGTCCCGGCCGGCACGCTGCCCCCGGGCATGCTGCACGTGTTCGACGGGTACGACGGACGCGACAGGCGTGTCTCGCTCGTCCACGAGGACACCCCCGCCCTGCGGCGCATGGCCGTCCTCGACGTCGTGCTCAACAATGCCGACCGCAAGGGCGGGCACGTGCTGGAGATGGCCGACGGACACCGGCACGGGATCGACCACGGGCTCACCCTCCACGCCGACCACAAGCTCCGGACGGTCCTCTGGGGCTGGCTCGGGGAGCCGCTCGGCGAGCAGGAGCTCGACGGCGTCCGGCGCGTGCGCGCGTCGCTCGACGACGAGACCGACGGCCTCGGCGCGGTCCTGTACGACCTGCTGAAGGTGGCCGAGGTCGAGGCGCTCGCCGCACGCTGCGACCTCCTGCTGTCCGAGGGCACCCTGCCCGCCCCGTCGGGTCCCATGCCCGCCGTCCCCTGGCCCCCCTTCTAGGAGGTGGCTCCCGTGGAACCTCGCCCTGACACGCTGCTCGTGGGCTGCGGCCGGCTCGGCGCCGACGTCGGCCTGCGGCTCGCCGCCCTCGGCCACCGGGTGGCCGGCATCCGTCGCAACGCCGACCTGGTCCCGGCACCGATCGTCGGCGTCGCCGCCGACCTGGCGCAGGGGACGCCGGACCTCCCTCCGCTCGACCTCGCGCAGCTCGTGGTCGTCCTGACCGCCCGACCCCGCACCGAGGAGGCGTACCGCGCCACCTACGTCGATGGGATGCTGCGGGCGCTCGACGCCGTGGAGGCCCAGGGGGCGCTGCCGCGTCGCGCCGTGCTGGTGTCCTCCACCGGGGTGCACGCCGACGCCGACGAGGTCGTCACCGAGGACACCCCACCCGATCCGGGCGACGGACCCAGCAGGATGCTCCTCGAGGCCGAGCGGCGCTTCGCCGAGCGTCTGCCCACCGGCACGGTGCTGCGTCTCTCCGGGCTCTACGGGCCCGGGCGCGCCCGCATGGCCGACCAGGTGCTCGCCGGGGAGGTCGGCGACCTCCACCGGTGGACCAACCGCATCCACCGCCACGACGCCGCCACTGCCGTGGTGCACCTGCTCACCCGCGTCGACGACCCGGCGCCGGTGTACCTCGGCACCGACGACGAGCCCGCCCTGCGCGGCGACGTCGCCGCCCACCTCGCCGGTCTGCTCGGCGTGGACCCGCCCGCCGCGGTCGACCCGGCTAGGGGTCACGGCAAGCGCATCTCCAACGCGCGGTTGCGTGCCACGGGCTGGATCCCGCGGTACCCGACCTTCCGAGAGGGCTACACCGCCTGAGTCGTCAGGCTTGCTGGAGCTCGACGCGGTTGCCGAACGGGTCGAAGGAGTGGAACCGCTCGACACCCGGGATCTCGCCGTCCGAGCGCACGCACGCGTGACCTGCGGCCTCCAGCACGGCCTCGACCGCGTCGAGGTCGTCGACGAGGAAGGCCGGGTGCGCCTTGCGGGCCGGCGCGAACGGTTCCTCCACCCCCAGGTGCAGGACCGCCGAGCCCGACGTGAACCAGCACCCGCCCCGGGCGGCGAGCACGGGCGGCTTCGTCTCCTCCGTCATGCCGAGGAGCACGCCGTAGAACCCCCGGGCCGCGTCCTCGCCCCCGGTGGGGATCGCGACCTGCACGTGGTCGAGTCCGATGATCGTCATGCGCCCTCCCGATGGTCCACCGCTTCGCCGCCACCATCCTGCCCGACGGTCCGGCGGCGCTCGACCTGCCGTGCCACGTGACCCGTCCTAGCGTGGAGGGGTACCCATCCCCACGCTCGAGGAGCCTCACGTGACCACCATCGCCATCGTCGGAGCAGGACGCGGACTGGGAGCGGCGGTCGCCCGTCGCTTCGGCCGGGAGGGCCACGCCGTCGCGCTGCTGGCCCGCAACGCCGAACGCGTCGACGCGCTCGCCGCCGATCTCCGGGCCGAGGGCATCGACGCCCGCGGCTGGGTCACCGACGTCCGCGACCCCGACTCCCTCGCCCGCGCCCTGGAGCAGGCCAACGAGACGCAGGGCCCCATCGAGGTGCTGCAGTACAGCCCACTCCCCCAGAAGTCGTTCCTGCGGCCGCTGCTGGAGACCACCGTGGACGACGCGCGCGGCGCGATCGAGTTCTCCGTCTACGGCCCGCTGGCCGCGGTGCACTCGGTGCTGCAGAACATGCGGTTCGTCGGGAAGGGCACGGTGCTGTTCGTCAACGGCGGCACCGCCGTGCGTCCCGCGCCGAAGTTCGCCGGCACCTCGCTCTCGTTCGCCGCGCAGTCGGCGTACGCGCAGATGCTGCACGACACGCTCGCACCCGAGGACATCCACGTCGCCCAGCTGGTGATCCCCGGAGCGATCGAGGAGGGTCACCCGCAGAAGGACCCGGAGGTCCTCGCCGAGACCCTCTGGTCGATGCACACCCGCCGCGACGAGTTCCGCGTCTTCGCCACCGAG
Source organism: Aeromicrobium sp. Leaf272 (assembly GCF_001422865.1). NCBI lineage: Bacteria > Bacillati > Actinomycetota > Actinomycetes > Propionibacteriales > Nocardioidaceae > Aeromicrobium > Aeromicrobium sp. Leaf272. Next base: position 103,222 of record NZ_LMMY01000014.1, on the reverse strand, counting down.
ATGGACGACGAGGTCAAGGAGACCGCCACCTGATCCCGCCTCGACGAGCCGCCGACTAGTGGCAGTGCGAGCCCTGTGAGGACGCGTCGCCCTCGGTGTGGCAGGAGCTCGACGAGGCCGGCTCCACGTCGAGCGAGGGGTTGCGGTCGAAGAAGCCGACGGGCTTGAGCCAGAAGGAGACGATGTCGGCCGGCATCACGGGCCAGTCCTCGGGGCGCGTGATGTGGTGGATGCCGAAGACGTACCAGAGCACCACGTCGGTGTCGGTGGTCGAGCGGCCCTGCTGCACCCACTCGGGCAGCCCGTGGTCGTCCTTGCTCTGGTTGACGAACTCGCCCGCGGGCCAGCGCTCGTCGGCGTCGTGCGGGGTCACCCACACCGTGTGGCCGATCACCTGGGCCCGTTGGAACACCGGCGACTCCGGGTGGAAGAACGACGGGATCGCGCCGCCGGGCACCAGCTTGTAGGCGACCGGGGTGCCCAGGCCGTTGAGCGACCGCTCGTTGACGACCTTCCAGGCCCGCTGGCTCTCCCACCTGAAGTCGTCGTGACCCTCGACGTCGATCGGCGTGCTGACCTGCCGGATGCCGAGACCCAGCGGGTTCTCGGGTCCGATGGGGTCGATCACCGTCTCGCTGCGCTGCACCGTGTTGGTGCGGCCGTCGGGCTCGAGGTCGAGCCGCGCGACGAGGAAGTGCTGGTGGTACGGCGCGTACGTCCGCTCGTCGACCAGGGTGCCGTGCGGGTGGGCCTGACCCTCCTCCACGTGCGTGACGACCATGATGCCGGTGGCGCGCACCTCGCACTCGATGTTGCCGTCCTCGTAGAACCGCCAGTAGACGATGTACTCGTAGTTGGCGACGGTCACGTGGAACGAGACCACGAACCGGCGCTGGCGGCGGACCTCGGCGCCGGAGTCGTGGTCGACGTGCTTCCAGCCGATCGCACTGTCCTCCTCGTGCAGGCAGATCGCGTTCGTGATCGTGTACGGCTCGCCCGCGCTGTCGTGCATGACGGCGTCGAGGTAGCGGATCTCGCCCAGGCAGTCGCAGCCGAGCTCGAGCGACTGGGTCATGAAGCCCAGTCCCCACTCGCCGATGTCGAAGGCGGTGCGCCGGTAGTGGTCGACGCTCGGGTCGCGGTAGGGGACGACCATCTCGGCGAAGCTCAGCTGGTGGGCCACCTGGCGCGTGCGGCCGGCGTCGTCGTAGGTGACGGCGTTGATGGTCATGCCCTCGCGGTGGTTGAACCCGACCCGCATGGTCCAGTTCTGCCACCGCAGCTCGTGCCCGTCGACCTCGAAGCCGATGCCCTCGGGCTGGGTGATCTCGAGCGGCTTGCGCGGCGGCCGGTGGCCCTTCAGCCGGTCGGGCACGTGGCGAGGCACGTACTCGCCCATCACGTCGGGCCGCGACACGGTGTGCGTGTCCTCGATCGCCAGGAGCTCCATCGTGTTGATGTCGATCACGCAGTGCAGGCCGTTCACGGGACCGGCGTAGGGGTTGGCGCCCTCGGCGGCCCTCACCCAGGTGTCGGACCAGCCGATGCGCCGGTCCTTCCACTGCTCGGGCATCACGGCGTCGCCGTAGGTCCAGGTGTCCATGAAGACCAGCGAGAGGTCGGTGATGCCCCGCTTCGCCAGCGCCGCGATCACGTCGGGGTGGGCGCGCAGGGCGGCGTCGGCCTCCTCCCACTCGTCCACGGTGAAGTTGGCCTGCACACCCGGCACGTGCTCGAAGCTCAGCACGGCGTCGGCGGAGAGGTCGACCCGGCCGCGGAAGGTCCGGTTGGTGGCCTGCTCGAGGCAGAGCACCTCCACGACCCGGGCGGGGACGGTGCCGTCGGCGGCGTAGATGTCGAGGTCGGCCTTGGCCGGCTGGAGTCCTTCGATCGAGCAGTAGCGCCATCCCTCCCCCACGCCGTGCTCGGCGGAGAGCAGGGCCGTGGTCGCGCGGAACTCGTCGGACGTGAGGGGATCAAGCGGATGGGTCACCTGCTGATCATCTCCCTCTCGGGGGGCGCCTGACCAGGATCTCGTGGCGATGTCACCGGATCGTCACGGATCCCGTGCTCGCCGAGGGGGATGCGCGACGCCGCCGGCCGGGCCCCTGGGCCCTCGACACGACGCGGAGCCCGGGTGGATCCAGGACCGATGCGGGACCGCGGGCCCTCCGTGACGGGCCGGGACGGGACCTAGGTTCCAGGTGTGTCGATCTCGGGCCCTCGCCGCCATGTCCTGCCAGCCTTCCTCCAGCGGGCCACCGCACCTCCCCCGCGCGCACCGCGCGGGCAGGGGACCCTCGAGGTCGTCGGCGTCGTCGTGCTCGCCGCGGTGCTGGTGGGTGCGGGCGTCACCGCGGTGCACGCCAAGGCACCCCAGGTGACCACCACGGTCCGGTGCGCCATCGCGAAGGTCCTCGCGGCGGCCGGGGGCGGCGCGGCCTGCGCCGACGGCGAGCAGCCGGGCGGGGACGGTGAGCAGCCGGGCGAGGGCGGCGACCAGCCGGGTGGTGACGACCCGGTCGATCCCGACACCCCGATCCTCAACCCGGAGGACCCCTCCGACCCGCGCTGCAAGGACGCGCAGCCGTCGAGCGGACCCATCGACGGCGAGCACCCCACGCTCGTGCAGGTCGGCTGCCGCAACCTCTACGTGCCCGAGGACTGCCAGACCGAGTGGGACGCCTACCGCACGGCGACGGAGGGCGCGGCACGCGCCAAGACCGCCGGAGCACTCGGCACCTGCGTGGGAGACACGTACGACCGGATCGAGCCGCCGTGCGTGACGTCCTCCAACAGCGAGGTCGACCGCTCCGAGGTCCGCATCCTGTTCGTGAAGTTCGGCAGCTCGGACGGCATGCTCGTCGAGGACCTCGGCGACGGAAGGGTCCGGGTGCACCTGCTGGAGGGCACCGAGGTCGGCGGCGAGGTCTCCGGCAGCGGCAAGGGCATCGACTTCAGCGTCGGCGGTGTCACCGGGTACGAGAAGGGACAGACCTACGAGTTCCACGACATGGAGAAGGCCCAGGAGTGGCTCGACTGGTACCAGCAGTACCGGACCATCGACGCGAACGTCCAGGGCCTGATGCAGACCAGCACCATCTGTCCCCGACCCGGGCAGTGCCCACCGAACCCGTACCACGTGCAGCAGGCGCAGAAGCTCATGGAGCGCAAGAAGGAGCTGCAGGAGACCGAGCCGGAGCACCACGACCTCGCGACGTCGTCGGTGCGGTCATCCAAGGTGAAGGTCTCCGGCGGCGTCAGCTTCCCCATCTCCACGTCCAAGGGCAAGGGCTCGGGAGGCATCACGCCCGGCATCTCCGGTGACTACACCGGCGAGGTCCAGGTCGAGCAGCGCGACTGGGCCGACGGCAGCTTCACGGCGTCGTACAAGTCCACCGACCTCGGCGGCTTCCTCATCGGCGTGAAGGCGGGCGGCAAGGCGACGAAGGACAAGAAGGGCGGCAAGGACGGCGAGCAGGAGGACCGCGGCGGGGCGAAGGGCGGCGACGCCCTCGGGGCCGAGTGGGCGGGCAGCTCCTCGACGTCGGTCACCTGGGGGCCGGACGGCAAGCTCGGCAAGCTCATCGTCACCCTCGACGACCAGGCCCTCGACAGCATCAACCGCGCCGGCATCGACCTGTCCGTCGCCCTGCCCTACGGGTTCGGGCTCAGCGGCGCCTACGAGACGAAGAGCAAGGAGGGCAAGGCCACCGTCACCGAGATGATCCTCGACTTCGACCAGCACCCGGAGCTGCGTGACGAGCTGGGCCCCCGGATCGACGAGATGTTCCCCCGCGACAAGGACGGGAACCTCAAGAAGGGCGACGTCGACGTCGAGTTCGACGACGAGGTCGAGCAGACCGACGGCGGCGACCCCGTGCAGGACGTGCTCGACGAGAAGGCGAACGTGCGAGACCTGGAGTACGACGTGGCCGAGACCGAGGAGACCGGCTCCGTCGGGGTGGACTTCGTGGGCATCGACCTGTTCAAGGCCTCGTGGAGCCACGTCGAGTCCCAGAAGGACCTCACGGGGTCGTCGTTCGAGATCACCGACGTCACGGGCACGCGGCAGACGGTCAGCCCGGCCCCCAAGTGCAAGGCGCTGCCGTTCACCCAGCCCGACGACTACTACACCGGCGAGTTCTCCGACCCGCCCGTCGCCCGGATCTGAGCGCTTCCGCCCCGGTCCTCGGGGCGGGAACGCCAGTGGATGGCGCCGATCGACAGCATCCGCAGCTGCGTGGTCGTCATCCGGGCGACCTCGCGGTCGAAGGCGGCGGTCCGTGGACCCTGCAGGAGCCGTTCGGCCGCCGCGACCATCGCCGTGACGATGAGGTCCGCCGAGGTGCGCAGGTCGTCGTTCGACCAGTGCACGGCGCCGGGCAACCTGGCGAAGTCGGTGGCGATCTCGGCCTCGAACAGGTCGAGCTCGTGCCGGATGGCGGCGCGCACCCCGGGCACGCCCCCCACTCGTTCACGGCTGATGAAGCCGAAGTGCGCCGGGTCGGACCGGACACGCTCGACGAGAACGTCGACGGACTGGCCGATCACGCCCCCGACCGACGGCGCCGCGCTGCGCACGTCGCGGATCATGCGCCGCAACGACGAGAACGACTCGTCGACGAGGGCCAGGCCGAGGTCCTCGGCCGAGACGAAGTGCCGGTAGAACGCCGTGGGGGCGATGCCCACCTCGCGGGCCACGTGCCGCAACGACAGGGCCGAGAGAGAGCTCTGCTCGGTGAGCACGAGGGCCGCGTCGAGGATGGCGCGACGGGTGCGCTCCTTGCGCTCGGTGCGCGTGGGCAGGGCGTCGGGCTGGTCCTCCATGCGGCCGAGCGTACCTGTGTCGGTGGACACGTGACCACCGTTGCCCCCGCCTGACCTGCGCAAACACGCGACGTGCCTGCCGTCACAGGGGCAACACGTTGACATTCGGAGTGTCACATACCGACAGTTGGTGGACAGGTGTCCACTAACGCACCTCGCCCCGACCCCGAACTGCGAAGGACCGACCATGACGGCGACCGCCACGCCCGGCCTCCCTCCGCTCGCCCAGCGCGTGCTCGGCTCGCGCCTGCTCGCGTCCCTGACGTCTCCGCACGGCGTCGACCACTACCTGCGCCAGGTCAACCCCATGTGGGCCGCGACCGACGTGCGTGCCCAGGTCGTGGACGTGAAGCGCGAGACGGACGGCGAGCACCCGGTCGCCACGCTCACGCTCGAGCCGACGAGCACGTGGCGCGGTCACCGCTCCGGCCAGTACGTGCAGGTCGGACTCGAGATCGACGGCCGTCGCACGACCCGCTGCTTCTCCATCTCCTCGGCCGCGTCGCTCCCCGGCGAGCAGTTCACGATCACCGTGCGCGCCCACGAGGAGGGCGTCGTCTCCAAGCACCTCGTGCGCGAGGCCCAGCCCGGCCTGATCCTCCACCTCAGCCAGGCCGAGGGCGACTTCACGATGCACGAGAGCGCCGCGACGCCGACCAACAACCACCTCGTGATGATCTCGGGCGGCTCCGGCATCACCCCGGTCATGTCGCACGTGCGGACGCTCCTGCGCGACGGGTACGACCACCACGCGCAGCGCAAGGTCACGTTCGTGCACTACGCCCGCTCCCCCGAGGACCAGATCTTCGCCGAGGAGCTCGCCGAGATCGCCGCCAACGACAACGGCGTCACGGTGCACCTGCGCTACGGGCCCCACCTGTTCGACCCCGAGGAGCTGCGGCTCATGGTCGGCGACTTCACCGACCTCGACACGTGGGTGTGTGGCCCGGCCGGGCTCGTCGAGCTCGTCCAGGAAGCCTACGGCGACTCGCCGCGCCTGCGGCTGGAGTTCTTCAAGCCGCCGGCGTTCGCCCGCGAGGAGGACGCCGAGGGCACCGTGGCGTTCAACGTCGCCGGCTCCACCGCCGCGAACGACGGCTCGAGCCTGCTCGAGCAGGCGGAGGCCGCCGGCCTGACGCCGGAGTTCGGCTGCCGCATGGGCATCTGCTTCTCGTGCGTCTCGCGCAAGACCGAGGGCACCGTCCGCAACATCCTCACCGGCGAGACGTCGTCGCTGCCCGACGAGGACGTCCGCATCTGCGTGTCCGCGCCCGTCGGCAGCTGCGCCGTCGACCTCTGACCTCACGACCCGCCTCCACGACCTCGTCGAAAGGAACCGCCATGACCACGATCCCGTTCGTCCCCCGCCTGAAGAAGTCCAGCACCCGCGCCTCCGCCCCCAAGGTCCCGAACCTCACCCCCGAGCAGCTCGAGGACTTCGGCAACGAGATGGACGCCCTGCGCCAGCGCATCCTCGCCGACCTCGGCGAGGAGGACGCGACCTACATCCGCAACGTCGTCAAGCGCCAGCAGCAGCTGGAGGTCGCCGGTCGCGCCCTCTTCTACGTGCCCCCGGCCTGGCCGCTCGCCGTCGCCGCGCTGANNNTCCAAGATCCTCGAGAACATGGAGATCGGCCACAACGTCATGCACGGCCAGTACGACTGGATGGGCGACCCGAACCTCAGCTCGCGCATCTACGACTGGGACAACGTGTGCCCCGGCGAGCAGTGGAAGTACAGCCACAACTACATCCACCACACGTTCACCAACATCCTCGGCAAGGACCGTGACATCGGCTACGGCATCCTGCGCATGGACGAGGACCAGCCGTGGCACCCGTACTACCTCGGCAACCCGGTCTACGCCGTGCTGCTCATGCTGTTCTTCGAGTGGGGCGTGGCGATGCACGACCTCGAGGTCGAGAACATCGTCAAGGGCAAGCGCAAGATCGAGGAGAACGCGCACATGCACTCCGCGATCATGAAGAAGGTGAAGAAGCAGGCCCTGAAGGACTACCTGGTCTTCCCCGCGCTCACCGGTCCGCTGTTCCCGCTGACCTTCGCCGGCAACGTCACCGCCAACCTCATCCGCAACGTGTGGGCCTTCAACATCATCTTCTGCGGTCACTTCCCGGCCGGCGTCGCCACCTTCACCGAGGAGGAGTGCGAGGACGAGTCGCGCGGGCACTGGTACTACCGTCAGCTGCTCGGCTCGGCCAACATCAGCGGCGGCGACCTGCTCCACATGCTGTCGGGCAACCTGTCGCACCAGATCGAGCACCACCTGTTCCCCGACATCCCGGCGCGCCGCTACCGCGCCATCTCGGTCGAGGTCCAGGAGATCTGCGAGCGCTACGGCATCGAGTACAACACAGGGCCGCTGCACAAGCAGCTGTTCAGCGTCGCGAAGAAGATCTGCCACTTCGCCCTGCCGGACCGCAAGCCGAAGGCGACCGAGCCCGAGCGCGTGGACGTGCCCGCGGCCGCCTGACCGTTCCTCGACACGACGCCGTCGCCCCACGTGGGCGGCGGCGTCGTCGTGTCGGCTCACCCGTCCCCACCGCGGTCTACGCTGCGGGCATGGCACACAAGATCGCGTCGATGCCGTTCGGCTCGGTGTACCCGCACTACGTGACGAAGGTGGAGAAGAAGGGCCGCACCGTGGCCGAGCTCCACGAGGTGGTCACGTGGCTCACCGGCTTCGACGACGACGCGATCGCCCAGCACCTCGCGTCGGGGACGACGTTCAAGGAGTTCTTCGACCAGGCTTCGCTGCACCCGAACGCCTCGCTGATCACGGGCTCGATCTGCGGCGTGAAGATCGCCGAGATCGAGGACCCGCTCATGCTGCGGGTGCGCTACCTCGACAAGCTCGTGGACGAGCTGGCGAAGGGTCGCCCGATGGAGAAGGTGCTGCGCACCCCCTGACGCCGCTCGGTGGGTGGCGCCCCCGTCCCACCCACCGGACGCACGATTCTACCTTCGCGCGCGAGACGCCGAACGATGCTGCGTTCGTGACGGGATCCCGTCGCGGACGCAGCATCGAACCGGCCTTCGCGCGGGAACGCAGAATCCTGTGTCGTGGCGCGGGCGACCCGCTACCGCAGGGCGGCCGCCAGGTCCGACTCCGGCACGGTCGGCAGCATGAGTCGAGAGCCCGACCCCTTCCCGATCGTGACGGTGTTGAGGGCGGGGATCGATGGGAGCGACAGCGCCGACTGCCCCACGAGGGAGACCTGGATGCGGTGCCCTGCCTTGAAGCGGTTGGCGATCGGCCACAGCTCCACGTGGTAGTCGCGGGCGGCGCCGGGGAGCGCGAGCCTCGGGTTGCTGTAGTCGCCGTAGGGCTGCACCAGGTTCCCGTCGGAGTAGAGCGACTTCTCCTCGACGACGCCCGGGAACGCCGAGTTGAGCCGTCCGACGGTCATGGGGTGGGTCGTGCCGTCGGGCCAGACGTCGGAGACCACGGCCCAGATCGGCGTGGAGACGCCGCTGGTGGAGAGTCGGACGTCGAGCGTGCCCGGACCGATGGCCGTCACCGACTCCTTCAGCGGGGCCGACGTGAAGGTGAGCCCGGTCAGGTTCGTCAGCTTCATGTCGGTCAGGAACGGGATCCACGTGGTGAGCTGGTTGAGCGGTGCGCCCAGCGTGGAGATGGTGTGCGGATCGACCTGCGTCGGGAGCGACGTGAAGGCGGCGTACGACTGCCGACTCGTCGTCGCGTCGGGCTCGATCGTCAGGCTGCCGTCCTTGGGCGAGGCGCTCGTCCCGGCTCGCTTCGCGGACAGGGAGAGCGGCGTCCACGACGTTCCTGGCAGCGGCCACGACGACCCGTCGTAGCGGAGGAACTGTCCGTCCAGGAACTGCTCACGACCGCCGTCGGCCACGAGCATCTGCACCGCCGGCTCGTCCTCCACGCCGTTCTGGACGCCGAGCACCCATCGGTCGAGCCACTTGTCGATCTGCGCGGCACCGTGATCGGTCCCGCGTGGGGCGCCGTCGTGGGCACCGACCACGAGCAGCTGCGCCGGCGTGCCCTGCGCCTGCAGCTGCTGGAACGCCTGGTAGTCGCCGCGCGGCTCGACGTCGAAGACGCCGTCGATGAGGAGCGTGGGCACCTCGTTCGCGTCGCCGCGGAACCCGCGCTCCTTCCAGTAGGTGTTCAGCGTGGGGTTGAGCAGTCCCGCACTGAGTCCGGAGCCGAGCAGCCCGAGCACGGTCTCGGTGCCGGACAGCGGGTCGCGGGAGAGACGCTGGTCGGCCTGGACGAGCGCGAGGCCGCCGATGGCCGAGAGCACGGCGAGTCCGGGGACCGAGTTGGGGACGCCGCCGGGGACCAGCAGGTCGCGGTACAGCTCGAACGTGCCCGACCGCATGACGGCGGCCTTCACGCACGGCAGCTCCTGGTGCTGGGAGTTGAAGTAGGTGATCGCGCTGGCCGAGAACCCGACCACGGCGAGACGGCCGTCGCTCCAGGGCTGGGAGCATGCCCACGCGAGGGTGTCGCGCACGTCGCGCTGCGTCTTCGGCCCGAGGACGTCGAACCCACCGCCGCTGTCACCCGTGCCGCGGATCTGGACGGTGAGGAAGTTGTACTCCTCCCCCACGCTGAAGCTGGCCCCGCGCTCGCCGTAGGGCGTGAACTCGACGACCGTCGGTCGCGCCTGCAGGGGCGCAGCGCCGCTGACCGCCGCCGCGAGCGACGCGCCGGTGCTCGTGGTCACCCGCACCTTCGTGGTCTCGGGCTCTGCCTCCGCGGCGTTCGCCGGCGCGCCGAGCGCTCCCAGCACGAGCGCGGTGGTGGCGGCGACGAGCAGTGACCGGGAACGAGTGACCATGGGGACCTCCGGATAACTGGTGCGTCCGTACCAGTAACAGACCAGTACGTGTGTACCAGTTCTCGGCCGTCCTGCCAAGACCTTCGTTCAGACCGGGTCCCCTGCGGCACGTCGTCGCACCATCGCCAGGACCCCGGCGTCAGCCCGGAACACGATGCCGCGCACTCGCCCGTCCTCGATCGTGAAGTCGAAGGCGACCTTCGCCTCGCCGCGGTGGATCCATGCAGCGCCGGGACGGTCTCCGACGAAGACCGGGAAGGCGGCGTGCGCCCCACCCCGGAAGAAGCCCGCGACGTCGCCGGCACCGTCGAGCCGGCTCGGCGTGCCCAGGGCCACGGCCGCGGCGTCGCCCTCCACGACCACGCCCGGGGCGAGCAGCTCGAGCAGCCGCTCGAGGTCTCCCTCCTTCGCCGCCGCCATGAACGCGTCGACCACCTCCCAGGCGGCGAGCCGGTCCTCGGGCACGGGCGCGCTCACCTTCGCCCGTGCCCGCGAGGCGAGCTTGCGCGCCGCGGCCGGGGTCGTGTCGAGCATGGCGGCGATCGTCGCGAAGTCGAAGGCGAAGCTGTCGTGCAGCACGAACGACACCCGCTCGGCCGGGGTGAGCCGGTCGAGCACCACCTGCAGCGCGATCCCGACGGTGTCGGCGAGCACCACCTCGTCGACCGGGTCGGCCACCGTGCCGCCCGGATCAACGTCCTCCACGGGGATCGGCGTGCGCGCTCGGAGCCGGTCGAGGCAGAGGCGTGACGTGACCGTGGTCAGCCATCCCGGCAGGTTGTCGATCGGCTGCTCCGTGCCGTGCAGACGCAGCCACGCGTGCTGGACCACGTCCTGCGCGGCGTCGTGGTCGGAGAGGATGCGCGCAGCCAGCCGCAGCAGCCGCGGGCGTTCGGCCTCGAAGGCGGCGGTGAGGATGTCGTCGGAGGGCACGTCGTCACACTTTCGTCGTCCGGATCGTCACCACCATGACGCACGCCGGACCGAGCGTGTGACACGACGACCCACTTCCCCGGCGGGAGGTGCTGCGAAAGGATGGACCCATGAAGAGCATGACGTGCCAGGACCTCGGCGGACCGTGCGACCTCGTGCACTCCGGGGAGACCGCCGACGAGGTGATCGTCGCCCAGGACGCGCACCTGAAGGAGCGCGAGAAGGCGGGGGACGCCGCCCACCAGCCCGCCCGTGACGACATGAAGGGTCGCTGGCGCCGGCCCCGCAAGTCGCTCGGCTGGTACAACGACGTGAAGAAGCGGTACGCCGAGCTGCCCGACGACCCCGCCTGAACCGACCCGAACGTCAGGTGCGGGCGGCCACGACCTCGCGGCCGCGGGTGGATTCCGCGAAGCGCGCCACCATCGTCCGCAGCTCGTCGGCCCCGACGTTCGCGCCGAACGGCTCGGTGCCCGGCTCCAGCCGGACTCCGTCGGCCAGTCCGCCGATGACGACAGGGTCGAAGCCCAGGTCGTCGACCAGTGCGGCCACACGGGAGACGGCGTCGGCGGAGTCGCCGGCGACCGCGATGGCTCGACGTCCGGGCGCACCTGCGGGCAGGGCGCCGTCCTCGAGGTCGTGGTAGCCCATGTGGTTGAACGCCTTGACGACGTCGGCACCGGCGAGGAACGCCTGCACGATCTCGCTCGTGGACGTGCGGGGGTCGGTCAGGTCGTCGCGCACGCCGTCGACCTCCCACCAGTAGTTCATGGCGTCGACCACGACCTTGCCGACGAGCGCGGCCACCGGGATGGACCGGTACTTGCCGAGCGGCAGGGCGAGGACCACGAGGTCGGCCCTGGCCGCGGCGTCGGCGGCGGTCGTGGCCACGGCGCCGGGCGCGAGCACGTCGACCGTCAGCTCGATGTCCTCGGCAGGACCCGACCCCGCGACGAGGACGTCGTGACCGGCCGCGACGGCGAGCCTTGCCAGCACCGTGCCGACCTTGCCGGCGCCCAGGATGCCGACGGTGGTCACGCCTGCACCCCCGCCGGAACCACGGCGTCGGCAGCGAGCAGCTCGCGGACACGCGGGATGACCTCGGTGCCGTAGAGCTCGACCGAGCGCAGCCGGTCGGCCGCCGGCGTGGAGCCGGTCGTGTAGATCATGTCGAAGCGACCGACCCCCAGCGTCCTGATCGCGGCCGCCATCTTGGTCGCGACCGTCTCCGGGGAGCCCAGGTAGAGGGAGCCGTGCTCGATCTCGCGCTCGTAGTCGCGCGGTGTGACCGGCGGCCAGCCGCGGTCGCGGCCGATGCGGTCGCGCGACGCCTTGAAGTGCGGCCAGGCGATCTTCGCGGCGGCCGCGTCCGTGTCGGCCACGAAGCCCGGCGAGTGCATCCCGACCGGGTGCGCCGTGGTTCCGAACTTCTCGGCAGCCCGGCGGTACAGGTCCAGGTAGGGGGCGAAGCGGTCGGCCGGTCCGCCGATGATCGCGATCATGAGCGGCAGGCCGTACTTCGCGGTGCGGACCACGGACTGCGGCGACCCACCGACCCCGACCCAGGTGTCGAGACGTCCGGAGTCGGTCTTGGGGTAGACGTCGGCGTCCGCGAGGGCGGCGCGCGTGCTGCCGCTCCAGGTGACGGGCTCTTCCTTCAGCAGCTCGGCGAAGAGCTCGATCTTCTCCTCGAAGAGCGTGTCGTAGTCGGCCAGGTCGTAGCCGAACAGCGGGAACGACTCGGTGAACGAGCCTCGACCGAGGATGACCTGTGCCCGACCGTTCGACAGTGCGTCGAGGGTGGCGAAGCGCTGGAACACCCGAACCGGGTCGTCCGACGACAGCACGGTGACGCCCGAGGCGAGCTTGATGCGCTCCGTTCGCGTGGCGATGCCGGCCAGCACGGTCTCCGGGCTGGAGATCGCGAAGTCGGACCGGTGGTGCTCACCGAGGGCGATCACGTCGACGCCCACCTGGTCGGCCAGCACCGCCTCGTCGACCACCTGACGGATCGCGTCGGCGTGCGAGAGCAGCTCACCGTCCGCGCCCTGGGGGATGTCGCCGAAGGTGTCGAGCCCGAAGACGACGTCATGGGTCGCCCCGGTGCTCGAAGAGGTGCTCGACGCCGTGCTCGCGCCGTGGGAGTGGGTCGTCATGGCGGCCGCCTTCCGATTCGAGGCCAATGTAGTTCAACGTTCATCTACTTCAAGGTCCGACCCTCCCCCACTATTCCCGGTCGCATCGCGCGAACGCCTGCGGCCCGACCGCGACCCGTCGTACCGTGCTCGTCCATGCCGAGCGATGGGAGTGGCTCATGGCATCAGGTGACATCGTCGCGGGCAGGCACCGTGCGTCGACCAGCGACACCGACAAGCGCATGCGCCTGCGCTACGCAGGGACCTGCAGACTGTGCGACGCACACCTGCCGGCGCGCGAACCAGCGATCTACGAACGGTCCAGCAGGACCGTGCGCTGCATCGACTGCTGGGCGTCCGGACCGGCGCAGCCGCCGGCCGCGGCGGAGGCTGCGGCCCCACCAGCTGCTCAGGACGTCGAACCGTCCGACGTCGCATCCGGATCGGCCGGTGCGTCCGCACGTCGTGAGCACGAACGCCGCCGGTCCAACCACGAGAAGCGACTGCGCGAGCGGTGGGGCCGGCTCGGTGGCCTGGCGGTCGCACTGTCGAGCGAGCCCCAGAGCACCGCGGCCTGGTCCAGGGGCGCCGTGGGCGAGGAGCGGGTGGGCAGGATGCTCGACGACCTCGTCGACCGCGGCGTGCTCGCGCTCCACGATCGCCAGGTCCCCGAGTCCCGCGCGAACATCGACCACCTCGCCGTCACCGCAGCGGGGGTCTGGGTGATCGACGCGAAGCGCTACACCGGGCGACCCCGGCTCAGCGTGGAAGGGGGCGTGATCCGTCCTCGCGTGGAGAAGCTCTACGTGGGGAGCCGCAACTGCACCCGTCTGGTCGACAGCGTGCTGAAGCAGGCCGGCCTCGTCCGAGATGTCGTCGGCGACCAGGTTCCCGTCCACGCGGCCCTGTGCTTCGTCGACGCCGACTGGCCCCTGATCGGGGGCGACTTCGTCACGCGCGACGTACGGGTGGCGTGGCCGAGGCGGCTCTCCGCGGCGCTGACGAGCGACGCCGGTGCCCCGATCGACCAGCATGACGTGCGGCGCCGGCTCGCGGAGGTCTTCCTCCCGGCCTGACCTCCAGGACTCAGGCGTCAGCGGGCCGTCGAGCGACCAGGGCGGCCGTCACGACGACGATCACTGCGGCCGCGACCAACGCGGCCACGAGCACTCCCGTGGTGCCGTCGGCGTTGCCGGTGACGGCGATCCCGACCATGGCCCAGGTACCGGCCGCGGCGTACGCCACGATGCCACCGGTCCGCACGAGCACGGCGAGCAGCACCACGGCGGCGACGGCCAGCACGGCCAGCTGCCAGGGCAGCTCGTCCGCCTCGACGAGCCCGGCGTCGACCATCGCCGTCGAGACGTTGAGGAAGAACGCGGCGGTGACCCAGCCGGCGTAGAGACCCACGGACGCACGCGTGAGCACGGAGAACCACCCCGGCTCGAACGTCGAGCGCGCGGTGGTGAGCACGGCATCGATCGCGGCCACGAACATCACGAGCAGCGCACCGGCGGTCGCCAGGCTGCTGTCGAGTCCCGCCAGCACGATCCACACCGCTCCACCGAGGTACAGCACCGTGAGATCGACCTGCAGACGTCGTGGAACCGCGTGCGCACCTCTCACCAGCACGGCGACGGACTGTGCGATCGCGAGGGTGTAGATCACGCCCCAGATCGAGAACGCCCAGCCGACCGGGGTGATCAGCAGCTCCGGGCCCGACCCGGCTCCGGGCGAGCTGCCCGGCCCGTTGATCGTGACCACGGGTGCCACCACCTCGAGGATCGCCGCCGCCAGGACCGTGAACGCCAGCCAGCGCTCCCCGCCGTGAGTCGTCACCGACCTCGTGTCATTCGTCGTCACCATGTCTCGACAGTACGGACGAATCGAGGGTTCAGCGCGTCGTGCGCACGCTCAGGGCCGACCTACCGATACCGGTCCGGACGGGCTTGGAACGCTGGCATCGGCGTGGATCGGCCCGTCCATCTGGCCGAGCCGGCGACCGCTGCCGCCCCGACGCACGGCCACCAGCTCCGCTGCGATGCTGAGCGCCGTCTCCTCAGGCGTCTGGGCACCGAGGTCGAGTCCGAGGGGCGAGCGCAGTCGCGCCAGCTCCGTCTCCGTGACGCCTTCTTCGCGCAGCCGCCCCATCCGCTCGTGGTGCGTGCGTCGCGAGCCCATCGCCCCCACGTACCCGACGCGGGGCAGGCGCAGTGCCTGCCGCAGGACGGGCACGTCGAACCGCGCGTCATGAGTCAGCACGCAGACCGCCGTCCGCGCATCGACGCGACCCGCCGCCGCCTCCTGCTCGAGGTAGCGGTGGGGCCAGTCGACGACCACCCGGTGCGCCTGCGGGAAGCGCTCGGCCGTGGTGAACACGGGCCGCGCGTCGCAGACCGTGACCTCGTAGCCCAGGAAGCGGCCGGCACCGGCGAGGGCGCCGGCGAAGTCCACGGCTCCGAAGATCAGCAGACGCGGGGCGGGTGCCCACACCTGCACGAACGCTCGGACACCGGTCTCGAGCAGCGAGCCGTCCGCACCGCAGTGCACCTGGCCGGTGGCACCCGTCGACAGCATCGCCCGCGCCCGGTCCACGAGCGTCCGCTCGAGGTCAGGACCCAGCGTGGTGCCGTCGGGGACCACGTCGGGGAGCACCACGATCCGCGTGCCCACGGCTTCGGGGTCCGGATGCTCCAGCACGGTCACCAGGGCCGAGGCGGTCCCGGCGGCGGCGCGCTTCGCGAGCTTCTCCAGGTCGGCGGCCACGTCGAGCCGCTGCACGAACACCTCGATCCGTCCGCCGCACGTGAGCCCGACGTCGAACACCTCGTCGGCGGCGAAGCCGAAGGTGCGCAGGCTGGGCGCACCCGTGGCCAGGGTGTTCTCGGCGAGGTCGAACACGGCGGCCTCCACGCACCCGCTGGAGACCGACCCGGCGACCTCCCCGTCGACCGAGACCACCATGGCCGCACCGGGGAGTCGAGGAGCCGACCCCGACGTGCCCACCACCGTGGCGAGGGCCACGGGTGACTCGTGCGCCCAGCGAGCCGCGCTCGCGAGGACGTCGTCCGCGACGGCCACGGCTACCGCATCAGCTTCTCGCCGGCGCGCACGGCCTCGCGGATGCGCGTGTACGTGCCGCAGCGGCAGACGTTGCGGATCGCGTCGAGGTCGTCGTCGGTGACGGCGCGGCCCTCGCGCTTCACCTTCTCGACCAGCGCGACGGCCGCCATGATCTGACCGGGCTGGCAGTAGCCGCACTGCGCGACGTCGCGCTCGACCCACGCCTGCTGCATCGGGTGCAGGTCGTCACCGGGCGTCGTGTCGGCGAGTCCCTCGATCGTGGTCACCTCGTCCGAGGCCGAGAGCTTGTCGACCGGCACGGCGCAGGGGTTGAACGCCTTGCCGTTGAGGTGCGAGGTGCAGGCCTTGCAGACGTTGATCCCGCAGCCGTACTTCGGTCCCGTGACGCCGAGGACGTCGCGCAGCACCCAGAGCAGGCGCACGCCCTTCTCGACCTCGACGGTGACCTTCTCGCCGTTGAGCTGAAAGCTGTAGCTGGGCATGAAGGGCTCCTCAGGAGACGAAGTCGAGGCCGTTGGTCGGCGACGCGGGGACGGGTGGGACGAAGGACTTGGGCTCGAAGTGGAGCGGGTCGCGGAAGTTGATCGGGAACTCGGTGGGCATCTCCCCGGTGGCCCGGGCGTAGGCGCACGCCACCGCAGCCGCAGACGCTGCGACGCCGGCCTCCCCGATGCCACCCGGCTCCGTGCTGTCGGACTCCATGACCTCGCAGACGAACTCGAGCGGGGTGTTCCACTGACGGGTGTAGGCCGAGTTGTCCCAGCTGGCCTCCAGGAAGTGCCCGTCGACGAGGTGGTTGCCGTAGGTGAGGACCTGTGACATGCCGTCACTGAAGCCACCCATCATCTGGGCCTCGATGCCGAGCGGGTTGATGGCCAGGCCGCAGTCGACGACGATCGTCGCCTTGGTGACCCGGGGTCCGGTGACCGCGTCGCGCACCTTCCGGTTCACCGTCTGGGGCCGGCAGTCGAGCTCGACCACCACGGCGGTCGCGCCCTTGTACTCCTTGTGGATCGCGACACCCTGGGCCGTGCCGGCCGGCATCGACTTGCCCCACTCCCCCAGCTCGGCGGCACGGTCGAGCACCCGTCGGACGACGCCGCTCTTGGTGTACTGACGCCGGAACGCGACCGGGTCCTTCTTCAGCCGGTTCGCCAGCTGGTCGACGATCAGCTCGTTCGCCACCCGCACGTCGGGCGAGTAGATGTTGCGCACGGAGCTGGTGTTGAACCGGGTGAAGTCGTAGTTGGTCTCGTTCAGCAGCTGCGTGGTGACGCCGAAGTTGTACGGGATCTCCTGCGTGAGCAGGAAGATCGTCTCCGAGAACCCCAGGTTCGCCAGGCCGGTCGGCAGGGCCGCGACCTCCGCGGTGAGGCGTTCACCGAGGCCGTGGGTGAAGTCGCAGGTGACCGACGTGTGGCGCTGCTCGAAGGTCGCGATGCTCTCGCCCAGCACCGTCGCCCGCACGCGCGACGTCGACATCGGGTGCACCCGACCCTGCCGCGGCTCGTCGGCGCGGTGCCACATGAGCTTGACCGGCACGCCGAAGGCCTTGGAGACCTCCGCGGCCTCGATGGCACCGTCGCTGAACAGCTTGCGGCCGAACGAGCCACCGCCGGTGACGACGTTGACCTTCACCTTGCCCTGCGGCAGACCGAGGATCTTGGCGATCTTGGACTGCGCGTCGATGGGCGACTTGAGGCCGCTCCAGATCTCGGCGGAGTCCTTGCGGACGTCGGCGATCGCGCAGTTCGGCTCGAGCGCGGACCCGCTGCGGAAGTGGAACGTGAAGCTGCCCTCGACCGTCGTCGCCCCGAGGGCCGGCACGGCGAGCGGCAGCTCGGCGGCCTTGAGCTCGGCCAGGATGTCGTCGGCCTTCTTGCCCGGCACCGTGCCCTCGCTCCACTCGACGTCGAGGGCGCGGACGGCGTCGATGCACTGGCCGAAGGTCCTGGCACGGACGGCCACGCCGGTCGGCACCACGCCCACGTGGGTGACGCCGGGCATGGCCTTCACCTCCGCGGCGTTGCGCACGCTCTTCGGCTTGCCGTTCAGGTCGGGTGCCCGGCACACCATGGCGGGCAGGGCGTCGGGGACGTCGAGGTCCATCGCGAACTTCTTGCGACCGGTCACGGCGTCCACGGCGTCGATGCGTCGCTGCGGCGTGCCGACGACGGACCGCTTGGGGGCGTCGTCGAGGTCGACCTCCACCTCCTTGGTGGTCGGCGAGGCGGCCTTCGCCGCGGCCTGGCCGTACGTGACGGACGAGCCGAGCGAGTCGAAGATCGCGCCGCCCTTGGTGGTGAGGCTGCTGACCTGGGCACCGAGCAGGATCGCGGCGGCGTCGAGCAGGGACTTGCGGGCCACCGCCGCGGCCACCCGGATGGGCGTGTAGGTCGAGATCGTGGTGTTCGAGCCGCCGGTGAGCTGGTTGAACAGCAGCTCGGGTCGGGCGGGGGCGA
>NZ_LMMY01000014.1:34684-84881 GCF_001422865.1 Aeromicrobium sp. Leaf272 | reverse complement strand
GGTGATGCCCTGGCCGACCTCCATGCGCGGCAGCGCGAAGGTGGCGTCGCCCTTCTCGTCGATCTCGATGGCGATGAGGTTCGACGTCGGGAGCGCACAGTGCGTCAGGAAGTCGTTGAGGTCGTAGATCTCGGGGATCTGCGGCACGGACGGCAACGGCAGGGCGGCTGCCGGCGACGCGCCGAGGCCGAGGTCGGCGGCGACCACCAGTCCGGCGCTGCCGACGACGTAGCCGAGGAAGCGTCGACGGGTGGTCCGACCGGGCGGCGCCGGTCGTGCCGCTGCATCCGGTTCCTGAGCGTGCGGTTCCGGGGACTGCGGCGTGCGGTCGTGGGCGGACGGGGACAGCTCGTGCGGGACGGTCACGGGGTTCACACTTTCGTCGGGGCTCTGGGGGGGCTTTGAACGAAGGCGGGGGAAGCATCACCGTGACACAGGTCACCGCACCGCGCAGATCAACCTGCGGCCGGATCTCACGAATCGGACCGATCGGACCGGTTCTGCGCGTCGAGGCCCGGAGCCGTGTCGACGTCACGGCCACCGGCGAGGTCGCCGCACTCCACCTCCGCGGCACCCTGGGACCGCAGGTACTCGCGCGCGCCCGCGTCGCCGCCCGCGGACTCGACGATCCCGGCCCAGTGGTCTCGACCGACGAGTACTGGGTGGCCCGGACGGGACGAGTAGCTCGCCCGCGCGAGGGCCCCTGTCCAGACCCCCGTCGCCGCAAGCCGCCTGACCACGTCGGGTCCGACGTCGGGCAGGTCGACCAGGTGGATCAGGACCGCCGTCGCCGTCGAGTCCTCCAACGCCCGCAGCCCTGCACGCAGCGAGGCGGACATGCCCTCGTCCCAGCGGCGGGCGACGACGACGTCGGCGTCGTCGGGCACCAGGGCTCGCGCCTCCTCGGCCGCGGCCCCGAGGACCACGGTGACCTTGCTGCACCCACCGTCCCGAAGCACCCTGACCGCACGCTCGACCCACGGCACGCCGTCGTCCCCGCGGACGAGGGCCTTCGGACGTCCCATCCGACTGCCGGCGCCGGCCGCGAGCACGAGACCGTGAGGTCCGTCCGGCCCGTCGTGGTCCACGCGCTCCTCCTGCTGCGTGCGAGCGTGCCCGGTCGTGGCCGCCCTGGTGCGGGCCGACGGTACGGGCGCGCACGGCGATCGGCAAGAGCAACGAGCGGACGCGAGTTCCCGTTCTGCGGTGTCATGTCTCTCACGCCGTCGCACTCGTGCGCGGCGAGCATCCGTCGGTCAGGCTGGCGTCATGATCACGTCGCGCCTGCCACGGTCGGTGTCGGCCTGGCGGCCACTCCTCGCCCCCATGGTGGTGCTGCTGGCCTGGGACGTGGGCGTGACCGTCGCTTTCTCGGCGGGGTGGATCGAGTTCCGCGGCATCACGATCCAGTACACGCTCTACGGCACCGCCATCGCGCTGTTCCTGGGCTTCATGGTCAACGCCTCGTACGCGCGCTGGTGGGAGGCGCGGACCCTGTGGGGCAGCATCGTCAACCACTCGCGCAACCTCGCGCGGGAGGCGACCACCCTCCTCGACCCCGCGGGCCGCGACGCCCGTCCCGAGCTGATCGACGAGGTCGTCCGCGCGCAGATCGCCTACGTGCACTCGCTGCGCACCTCCCTGCGGCAGCAGGACGCCCCGCCCGAGATCGACGCCTACCTCGCCCCCGACGTCGCGGCGCGGGTGAAGAGCGCCAGCAGCTCGCCCACGGCCACGCTCTCGTACATCGGTCGCCTCGTGGCCGAGGCTCACCGTCGCGGCATGGTCGACGACGTCGCCAGGGTTCAGGTCGAGTCGACCCTGAGCACCCTCACCGACGCCCAGGGCGGCCTCGAGCGGATCAAGAAGACCCCGCTCCCCGTCCAGTACAGGCTCCTGCCGGCCTTCTTCGCGCGCACCTTCTGCGTCATCCTCCCGTTCGCGATCTACAAGGACCTGCAGTGGTGGACCCCGATCGGCTCCGGGCTCGTCGGCATGATGTTCCTGCTCGCGGTGCAGGTGGGACGCGACCTCGCCGACCCCTTCGTCGACCGCGTCCACGACGTGCCGATGACCGCCATCTGCCGTGGCATCGAGATCGACCTGCTCGAGATGATCGGTGAGGACGCGCCCGCCGCCGTCACGCCGGTCGGGCAGGTCCTGTGGTGAGCTGATCGGTACGACGCCGCAGGGACGCGAGCCGGGACGCCGAGTCGTCGGCAGCAACCGCACCTGACGCCGTCGATCGCGCGCCGTCCTGCGGTCAGGTGCTCCGGTCGGCGCGATGCGCGCTGCGAGCTCGCAGCAGCCCGACGAGGTCGCGCCGCGTGCGCCTCCCCTCGGGGATCGCCCGTGTCATCCAGACGTGGAACATGCTGGTCGTCTCGTGGACGTGGACCAGCACGTCGGCCGTCCGCGCGCGGTCGGCCAGTCGCTCGACCGCGGGCCGCAGGATGTCGCGGTCACCAATCAGCACGTCCACCGGCGGGAGGGCGTCCAGCGGGACGCGCTGCGGGCTCACCACCGGGTCGGACGGCTCTCGTGGCGCGGCCCACCACCGGCCGGCGGCGCGCAGACCCGACTCGGCCAGCATCGGGTCCGACGCCTCCAGGTCCTGCACCTCGTGCTCGTCCAGCGTCGCGTCGAGCCAGGGAGAGAGGCACACCACGCCCGCCACCGCAGGGCCACCCTCGTCCGCCAGGAGCCAGGCGACCACCAGGGCCATGGCACCCCCGGCCGAGTCCCCCATCAGCACGAGCGGCAGGTCCGCGGTCCCGACCTGGCGGGCGATCGAGCACAGACGGGGCACCACCTCGTCCACCGTCGCGTCGGGTGCGAGGGGGTAGCAGGGAACCACCACCTCGGCCGGTGCCCGGACAAGGGCTCGGACGAGGCGCCAGTAGTCGGCCGTCAACGGGTGCACGTACCCGCCGCCGTGCAGGTAGAGGACGCGGACCCGCGGCGTCTCCCGTCGGGGCGCCGCCGTCCACACGGTCATGCCGCGCAGGTCGCCGCGGCGCACGCGCCGACGCAGTCGGGTGAGCCTCGTCGGGGGGACGTCGCCCTCGCGCTGGCGACGACGTGCCGTACGAAGGGTCCGCTCGGCGCCTTCGAACGCCTCCTTGTCCCGCCGCCACCACATGCCACGCACGTAGAGCCGCGAGAAGGGATGCAGCGGTCGGTCGTCGACGTCCCACGTGATCATGGCTGCTCAGTCTTGCGCGCCGGGGCGGGACCCGCCAGTCCGCCCGATGACGCCTCGGAGACGGGCCGAACCTCTGGCCGTGCCGTCGAGTCCTGCAGACTGCGGGCATGACCTCCGAGGACGACGCTGCCCCCGGCCCCGACCGCGACCCGGACGTCGGCCAGGACCCCGACCAGGACGAGGAGTCCGACAACAACATCGCGATCGGGCTCGCCCTCGGCGCGCCGCTGGGCGTCGCCATCGCTCTCGTCACCGACAACTGGGGCCTGCTCGGCATCGGCATCGCCCTGGGCCTGCTGTTCGGCGTCGCGACGGGTCGCTCGGGCGACGACGACGAGGACGAGGGCTCAGCAGACCGGTAGACCGACGGCCGAGCATCGCCTCAGTGGGCGTCGATGAACTCCCGCAGCACGCGTGCGAAGCGGTCCGGGTCCTCCAGGTGCGGGAAGTGTCCCGCCCCCTCGAACATCTCGACGCGGCAGTCCGGCAGCTGCGCCTCCACGCTCCGTGCGTGCGACGCGGGAATCATCCGGTCCTTCGACCCCCACACGACCATCGTCGGCACGGGCAGCGCGCCGTCGAGGTGGTCGTGGGCGCTGATGCTCTGCCCCCCGATGTCGATGACGGCGCGCGTGGTGGACAGGAACGCGCGTCGGCTCTCCGCGTCCTGCAGTGAGCTGAAGCCGCGCCAGACGGCGCTGACGTCGGCGCCGGGCTTCCACCCGACCTTCGACGCTCCCCGGCCCAGCGCCTCGACCCGGGACAGCACCGGCGCGGACGCGACCACGCTGAGCACCTGCGCGGCGCCCGGCAGGGTCGCGGAGCGCAGCAGCACGTTGACCTCGCGTCCCAGGCCGCCGCTGGAGACCAGCACCAGGCGCTCGACCCGCTCGGGGAAGAGGTAGAAGAACTGCATCGCGATGCCGCCCCCGAGCGAGTGACCCACGAGCGTGACCCGGTCGACGCCGAGATGGTCCAGCAGGTCGCGGAGGGCCGCGGCATGCGCGCTGAGCGAGTAGTCGCCGAGCGGCTTGGCCGAGTCCCCGTGCCCGAACAGGTCGGGCACCACGACCCGGTGGTCGTCGTCCATCCGGTCCACCAGGTGCTCCCACTGCCGCTGCGACCCCAGGATCCCGTGGATGAACAGGACCACCGGGCCGGAGCCGGTGTCGACGTAGGAGAGGTCGTGGCCGTGCAGCCGGACGGTCTGCGGCTTCATGCGTGCCATGGGTCCACCACGATCAGGTCGTCGGACGGGACGGACCCACGGTAGGCGCACCCCGACGGTCATGCGCACCGAACCTCGGGCACGGTCACCGACTCGTACTTTCGGTCAGGTCAGGACTGGCCGTCGAACCGATACGCGCAGGGCGCGGGACGCCGAGTGTTGACGGCATGATCACCGTTGAGTCCCTGACCCGGAGGTACGCCGGCTTCACCGCCGTCGACGACGTCTCCTTCACCGCCCGGCCCGGCCGCGTGACCGGCTTCCTCGGTCCGAACGGCGCGGGCAAGTCCACGACCATGCGCGTCATGGTCGGTCTGACCGCCCCCACGTCCGGCTCCGCCACCATCCACGGAGTCCGGTTCGCCGACCTGCCCAACCCCGGCCTGGAGGTGGGCGTCCTCCTCGACGCCTCCGCCCAGCACGCCGGCCGCACCGGTCGCGACATCCTCACGATCGCTGCAGCGACCATGGGCCTGCCCCGCACCCGCGTCGACGAGATGCTCGACCTGGTGAGCCTGACCTCCGTCGAGGCCGAGCGCCGGGTGCGCCACTACTCGCTCGGCATGCGCCAGCGGCTCGGCATCGCCACGGCCCTGCTCGGCGACCCCTCGGTGCTGATCCTCGACGAGCCCGCCAACGGACTCGACCCCGCCGGGATCCGCTGGATGCGCGACCTGCTGACGGCCTTCGCCGGGCGCGGCGGCACCGTGCTGCTGTCCTCGCACCTGCTCCACGAGATCGAGGTCGTCGCCGACGACCTCGTCGTGATCGGCCACGGCAGGATCGTCGCCGCCGGCCCCAAGGAGAAGCTGCTGGCCGCGGCCGGGACGCTCGTGCGGTCGCCGTCGCCACGCGATCTCGTCCGCGCGCTCGAGCAGGCCGGGATCCCCAGCACCCTCGCCGGTGACGGCTCGGTGCGCACCGATGCCGACGCCGCCCGCGTCGGGGCCGTGGCCGCGGCCGCCGGCGTCGCCCTCACCGAGCTCCGGTCCGCCGAGGGCGCCGGGCTCGAGGACATGTTCCTCTCACTCACGGCCGACACCCAGCGCGAAGGAGCTGCAGCATGACCGCCACGATCGTCCCCCCGGCCGCCACCCCGGCCCGCCGGAGCGCCCGCCCCATCCCCGCACACCGACTCGTCACGGTCGAGCTGCGCAAGATGTTCACGACACGCTCGGGATTCTGGTTGCTCGTCAGCATCGGCATCCTGTCGGTGGTCTCGGCCGGGTCGGTCGTCGTCGTGGCGCCGGACAGCGACGTCACCTACGAGAGCTTCACGCGGGCGAGTGGATTCCCGATGTCGGTGATCCTGCCGATGATCGCGATCCTGGCCGTGACGAGCGAGTGGAGCCAGCGCAGCGGGCTCACCACGTTCACGCTTGTGCCGCACCGCGGCCGCGTGATCGGCGCCAAGGCGGTCGCGACCCTCCTGGTGGGCGTCGGTTCCGTGGCCATCGCCTTCGCGGTGGGAGCACTCGCCAACGTGGGCGGCTCGGCCCTCGCCGGGGTCGACACCGCGTGGAACGTCTCGTGGGTCATGGCCTCCCAGATGCTGCTCTTCAACCTGATCGGCATGGCCGTCGGCTTCACCCTGGGTGTCGTGCTGCGCAGCTCCGCGGCCGCGATCGTGGGCTACTTCGTGGTCTCGTTCGTCCTGCCGGGCGTCCTGCTCCTCCTCGCCCAGGTGCGCCCGTGGTTCGCGGACCTGCAGCCGTGGGTCGACTGGAACGACACGCAGGTGGCGCTCCTGGAGGGCGCCATGGACACCGGCGAGGAGTGGGCCATGCTCGCCTCGACGACGACGATCTGGATCGTCCTCCCGCTCCTGGTCGGTCTGCTCACCCTGCGTCGCTCCGAGGTGAAGTAGGGCAGCACGGACTCGTGCGAAGGCCCCCGCCAGACCTGGCGGGGGCCTTCGCGTGCCCGCCCCTTCGTCGAGGCGGACGACCGTTCGCTAGTCCCGGACCCGGCCGGTCTCGTACGCCCACATCGCGACCTCCACCCGGTTCCGGGCACCGAGCTTGGCCATGAGGCTGCCGATGTGGGTCTTCACCGTGCTGAGGCTGATGTGCAGCTCGCCCGCGATCTCAGCGTTGGTGCGACCTCGCGCGATGGTGAGCAGCACCTGCTCCTCGCGTTCGGTGAGCGGGTCGACGGGCTGCGCGGGAGGGACGGCCCGACCGGTGCCCGCGAACGTCGACAGCAGCCGGCGGGTGATGCTGGGCGAGATGAGCGAGTCACCGCGGGTGGCTGCACGGATCGCCTCGCCGAGCAGCTCGGGGCCGGCGTCCTTCAGCAGGAAGCCGGTGGCACCGGCCGACAGCGCCCCGTGCACGTACTCGTCGAGGTCGAAGGTGGTGATCACGACGACGGCGACCGGGTGCTGGACGCCCGGCCCGGCCAGCAGGCGGGTCGCCTCGACGCCGTCGAGGACGGGCATACGGATGTCCATCAGGCACACGTCGGGACGGAGCTCGCGCGCCAGTCGTACCGCCTCCTGGCCGTCGCGCGCCTCCCCCACGACCTCGATGCCCTCCAGCGTGCCGAGGATCAGGCACAGTCCGGTCCGCACGAGGTCCTGGTCGTCGGCGACCAGCACCCGGATGCTCATGCCGACCCCTGCCGCGGCAGCGTGACGCTGACACCCCAGCCGCGTTCCGGGGAGGGACCTGCCTCGAACGTGCCGCCCAGGAGCAGGGCGCGCTCCTTCATCCCGGTGAGCCCGAACCCCGTCTCATGACCGAGGTCGGCCGCGCCGGGGTCGCCGTCGTCGCGGACGACGAGGCTGATCGTCGACCGGTCGCCGGCGACGCGCACGTCGACGACGGAAGCGTTCCGGGCATGCCGGAGCGCGTTGGTGACTGCCTCCTGCGCGATGCGGAAGACGGCGGCGTCGATGGCCGCCGGGAGGGTGGCGACGTCACCGGACACCCCGATCTCGACCCGCGGTCCCGCAGGCGACGCCCCGGAGAGCCGGTGGAGGTCGGCGACGCCGGGCTGCGGGGCGTAGTCGACCGGAGCCTCGTTGCGCAGCACACGGACCATCGTCCGCATCTCCGCGAGCGTGCGCGAGGCCTCCACCTCGATGACCTCCAACGCCTCGAGCGGCGCCGACGGGCTGGTCGCCGCGAGAGCACGCCCTGCCTGGGCCTGGACGGCGATGGCCGAGACGTGGTGGGCCACCGTGTCGTGCAGCTCGCGCGCCAGGAGGACGCGCTCCTGCGACTTCACCTGCTCCACCCTCCGATC
This sequence comes from Aeromicrobium sp. Leaf272, assembly GCF_001422865.1. Lineage (NCBI taxonomy): Bacteria > Bacillati > Actinomycetota > Actinomycetes > Propionibacteriales > Nocardioidaceae > Aeromicrobium > Aeromicrobium sp. Leaf272. The sequence goes on along the minus strand of NZ_LMMY01000014.1, from coordinate 77,199 downwards.
CCGCGCGCCGTGCTGGGTGCGGACGGCCCACCCCAGGGCGAAGGAGGCGACGAGGACGCCGATCCCGCCGACTGCGTCGGCCATCCCGGTCCAGCTGGTCAGGACCGCCGTCGTGGCCGCGCCCAGGATGACCGCCAGCCCCGCGACCGCCTCCCGCCCCGAGCCCCACCGGAAGAGCGAGTAGGGCAGCAGCAGGACGTAGAGCATCGTGTAGACGTCGAGCGTCGGTGCGTCGGTGACGAACAGCCCGACCTGGAGCACCGCGACCACCCCGAAGACCGTCCCGACCACGGCCAGCGGGTGAGTACGACGCCACAGCAGCAGCGGGGCCAGTCCGAGCGTCACCACCATCGACAGCACGGGCAGCGTGAGGTCCTCGCGCAGCAGGCCCTCCAGCACCCCGAAGAACGCGATGGAGCCCAGCAGCGCCCAGTCGCGCCACACCCGCGCCGGGGGCGCCGCGGGTCGGGACTCGGCCAGGACGGACTGCAGTGGGTGGCTCACAGACTCAGCGTAGGGATCCGGGGGCGGCAGCGGACCGTCCGAAAGGTTGAGCCGACGTCATCAGGTCTGCGGGATCGGTCCGCTCGTGCTGGGATGGGAAAGGAGTCCCTCAGCAGACCTCGACGACCGGAGATCACGTGTCACCTCGTCCCCGTTCCTCCCGTTCCCTCCGCTCCCGCGTCGCGGTGGGCATCGGCGCGATCGCGCTGGCTGCCACGCCTGCGCTCGCCGCTCCCGCTGCGGTGGCCAGCGAGCCGGGCCAGCACGGCGCCCGCCAGGCGTTCCCCGACCGCATGGAGCTGCCTGACAACTTCCAGCCCGAGGGCATCACCATCGGTCCCCGAGACCAGGCCTACCTGGGCTCGCGCCTGGACGGCGACATCCTGCGTGCCGACCTGCGCACGGGCCGCACCACGACGATCAGCCAGGGCCCTGGCACCGCGTCGGTCGGCCTGAAGATCGACCAGCGCGGTCGCCTGTTCGTCGCCGGCGGTCCTTCCGGCACCCTGCGGGTGGTCGACTCGCGCTCCGGCGCGCTGCTGCGCACCTACCAGCTGGCCACGGGCGAGTCGTTCGTCAACGATGTGCTGATCTCGGGCGACACGGTGTGGGTGACCGACTCACGCCGCGCGACCCTGTTCCGCCTCGACCTCGGCCGAGGTGGCGCGCTACCCGCTGCGGCCACCCCGCTGCCCCTGACCGGCGACTGGGTCCAGGCGCCGTCCGGCACCAACGCGGCCAACGGCATCAGCGCCACTCCTGACGGCTCGGCCCTGCTCGTGGTCAACAGCTCCGACGGGGGCCTCTACCGGGTCGACCCGCGCACCGGTGCGACGACGAGGGTCGACCTCGGTGGCGCGACCCTGACCAACGGCGACGGCCTGCTGCGCGAGGGACGCACCCTCTACGCGGTGCAGAACCGGCTGAACCAGGTCGCCGTGGTGCAGCTGTCACGCGATGGTCGCTCCGGCACCCTCCGGAGCACCATCACGAACGATGACTTCGACGTCCCGACCACCGTCGCACGCGCGGGCCGCTCGCTCTACCTGCCGAACGCGCGGTTCAGCACGCCGCCGACCCCCACCACGGAGTACTGGATCACGCGGGTCGACGCTCCCCGCGGTCGCTGACCGGCAGCACGCGACCCCGGGCGTCGCGGGGCACCACCTGATCGTCGACGGCCCCGGCAGACCATCCGGGGCCGTCGACGTTCTCGGGCCCGAGGAGACCAACGGGACCGCTGAACCTCAGGTCAGGCCTGGTAGCCGGTGGGCCTGACCGCCCGTGCGGGGACGCCGGCCACGATCGTGTCGGCGGGCACGTCGCGGGTGACCACGGCGCCGGCGCCCACCACGGCCCCGTCGCCGATCGTGACACCGGGCACGACCGTCACGCCGGCCCCGAGCCAGACCTTGCGCCCGATCACGACGGGTGCCGGCACCATCGAGGCTCGGAGCGCCGGGTCCATGCCGTGGTTCAGCGTCGTCAGGGTGCAGCCGTGGCCGATGAGCGAGCCGTCCCCGATGGTGATGCCGCCGGTGTCCTGGAAGCGGCAGCCGATGTTGATGAAGACGTCCTTGCCGAGCGTCAGGTTCTTGCCGAACTCGCTGTAGAACGGCGGAAACACGACGACCGAGTCCTCGACCGGGCGGCCCGTGAGCCGGGCAAGCAGGTCCCGGACCTGCTCCGGCGTGCGGTAGGCGCCGTTCAGCTCTGCGATGACGGCCAAGGCCTCCTGGGAGGCACCGTGCATGAACTGGTGGTGCTCAGAGCCGCCGACGATCTCGGCTCCGCTGTCGACGTGGTCGAGGAACTGCTTCAGGTCCATGACCTCGAGCCTGCCCCGTGCGGCCGTGTCGGAGAACGCCTCAGGGGGGTGCTGTCTGTACCCCCGACAAGACGGACCTTCCCCACGCACCAGGTCCGCGCTCCACTGGGATGGAACACCCACCGACCAGAGAAGGACCTCCGATGAAGGCGACACTCATGCACGGCGCCGGCGACGTGCGCATCGAGGACGTGCCGGACGCGGCCATCAAGGCGTCGACCGACGCGCTGGTCCGCATCACGACCTCCTGCATCTGCGGCAGCGACCTGCACCCCTACGGCTCCATGCCGGCCAACGGCAGCCCCGCCCGCATGGGCCACGAGTTCATCGGCGTCGTCGAGGACGTCGGGTCGGCGGTCACCACCGTCACGAAGGGCGACCTCGTCGTCGCCCCCTTCGCCATCTCCGACGGGACCTGTGAGTTCTGCCGCGAGGGTCTGCACACCTCCTGCATCCACGGCTCGTTCTGGGACACCCTCCCCGACGAGGGCGGGCAGGCCGAGGCCGCGCGAGTGCCGTACGCCGACGGCACCCTGGTCAAGCTTCCCGTCGCGCCCGACTCCGCACTCATGCCGTCGCTGCTGACGCTGTCGGACGTGCTCGGCACGGGCCACCACGCGGCCGTCGCCGGCGGTGTCACCCAGCGCACCAGCGTGACCGTCATCGGCGATGGCGCCGTCGGGCTGCTCGCGGTCCTGTCGGCCAAGCGCCTCGGCGCTGAGCAGATCATCCTGATGGGTCGTCACGAGACGCGCACCGACCTGGGCCGCGAGTTCGGAGCCACCGACGTCGTCGCGACCCGCGGAGAGGAAGGCATCGCGGCCGTGCGCGACCTCACCCACGGCCACGGCACCCACGTCGTGCTCGAGGCGGTCGGCCACATGCCTGCCTACGAGCAGGCGGTCGGCGTCGTCCGGCCCGGCGGCACCATCAGCCGCGTCGGGGTGCCGCAGTACGAGGCCGCCCCGGTCGGCTTCGCGAGCCTCTTCGGAGGAAACGTCCGCCTGACCGGTGGCCCCGCTCCGGTGCGCGCCTACATCGAGGAGCTCATGCCCGACATCCTCGACGGCACCATCGAGCCCGGCAGGGTCTTCGACACCACCACGGACCTCGACGGCGTCCCCGACGGCTACCGCGCCATGGCCGACCGTCGCAGCCTCAAGGTCCTCGTCAACCCCTGACCCTCCCGACGCAAGGAACATCATGCAGATCACGCGCAGCAGCCTCGCCACCGCCAAGGGACCCGCCGACTGGTTCACCGGCGACGTCTACATCGATCCCGTGGCGGCGGCACCCCCGCCGTCCCGCGTCTCGGCGAACCTCGTGCACTTCACGCCTGGTGCCCGCACGCACTGGCACCGCCACCAGCTCGGCCAGACGGTCTTCGTGACCGAGGGAGTCGGCCTCTGCCAGCGCCGTGGGGGACCGGTCGAGGTCATCCGTCCCGGCGACCGCGTGCTGTTCGAGGCCGACGAGGAGCACTGGCACGGTGCCGCGCCGAGCCGGCTGATGGTGCACCTGGCCATCAACGAGGCCGACGACGACCACGACGTCGTGCACTGGCTGGACCCGGTCACCGACGTCGAGTACCTCGCAGCGCCGGAGCAGCAGCGATGAGGCTGTCGCTCGTGCTGCTGGTCGCCGGGGTCCTGACTGCGTGCTCGAGCGCGGAGGGCCCGGCCTCCCCGTCGTCCACCCCGGCCCCGTCCACGAGGGCACCCTCCGGCGCGCCGTCGGGGGCGACGTCGGGGGCGACGTCGGAAGCCGAGGAAAGCGGGACCCGGATCCGTATCGAGTTCGCCGGTGACCAGGTCGAGGCGACCGTGCTGGACACGCCGGTCGGCCGCGACCTCGTCGCGCAGCTGCCGCTGGAGCTCGACATGAGCGACCACGGCGGCGTCGAGAAGACCGGTCCCCTGCCGCGGGAGCTCTCGACCGACGGGGAACCCACCGGCGCCGACCCGGACGTGGGCGCACTCGGCTACTACGCCCCGTACGGCGACCTCGTCCTCTACTACGGCGACCAGTCGTACTTCGACGGCATCGTGGTCCTGGGCAGGATGGGGAAGGGATTCGACGCGCTCGGCCGCATCGACGGAAACGTCAGCGTGCGTGTCGAGGCCCTGGACCAGCCGTGACCGGATGCGGGGAACGCCCTCCCGCGTCGGCGTACGGTGGGCTGGTGGACAACCGTTCCGACATCAGGGAGTTCCTCGCGACCCGCCGCGCCCGGCTCACGCCGCCCGAGGTGGGCCTGCCTGACGCCGGCCGGCGTCGCCGGGTCCCAGGTCTGCGCCGAGAAGAGGTCGCCGTCCTCGCTGGAGTGAGCACCGACTGGTACACGCGGCTGGAGAAGGGTCACATCAAGGGCGTCTCCGAGGACGTGCTCGATGCCGTGGCGCGAGCACTGCGGCTCAACGCGGCCGAGCGGACCTACCTCTTCGACCTCGCCCGCGTCGCACGCGCCCGTACGAGCGCGCCGCGGCCCAAGGCACGCCATGAGGTGTCGACCGAGGTGCAGTGGATGCTGGACTCGATGTCAGGATCCGCTGCGTTCGTCGCCGACGGGCGGCTGGACATCATCGCCTCCAACCCACTGGCGCGAGCGCTCTACTCACCCGTCTTCGAGCACGACCCCGCACGGCCGAACATCGCGCGGTACCAGTTCCTGGATCCGTCGGCCACCGAGCTCTTCCCCGACTGGAACGGCGCCGCGAACGTCACGGTCGCCCTCCTGCGCACCGAGGCGGGTCGCGACCCCGAGAGTAAGACGATGCGCGAGCTGGTCGGTGAGCTGTCGACCGTCAGCGAGGAGTTCCGCACGCGATGGGCCTCCCACGACGTCAGGCTGCACGTCGCCGGCCGCAAGCAGTTCAACCATCCCGCGACGGGGGTCATCGACGTGGCCTACCACTCCATGAACCTGTCCACCGAGGGCGCGCGACTGCAGGTCATGACCGTCTACACCGCCGAACCGGGGAGCCCGTCGGAGGAGCGACTCAGGCTCCTCGCGAGCTGGGGCGCCAGCACGACCGCTCCTTCGTCGACGCGGCCCTGAGGGCGTCTGACAGCAAAGCGCAGCGCGACCCAAAGGGGTCCGCGCAGCACGTCTCGACATGGTCGACGGCCTCGAGCCAGCGCCCGTAGCCACCGGCACGCGTCCTACTGACGAGGGACGGCCGCGCGTGACGAAGGCCCCGTCACCGTCTCGGTCAGGGGACCTTGTCGCGGCACCGGGGAAAGGGTGCGTGACGGCGCCTTCCCGCCACGAGTCACCGCCGTGGATCCTGCACGCCACCGAGGGCACCACCGGCTCCGTGAAGACGCACAACGTGACCTGACGACCGAGACCGGTCGATCGGCGCACCAGGCGTCGACACCCTCGTTCGTCACCGAGAACGTCGGACTCGAAGGCTCAGAGAGCAGCGTAGAGCGCCTCCTCGAAATCCACGTACATCTTCCACGCGTCGTCTTGGGCGATGAACGGCAACGAGTTCGTGTAGATCGAGGCGGCGATGCCGGTAGCGCGGTCGATGAAGAAGTGAGTGTTGAACAGCCCCGCCCAGGCACCGGTGCCGGCTCTGCGCCGTCCGGGAACGTCCTCGGTGTTCAGCAGCAGACCGTAGCCCCACTTGTAACCCCGGCCGGCGTACATCGTGTCGGTGATGGCAGGGTCCGCAGTCGGGATTTCGGCCGGGAAGTCGATCTCCCCGATCTGGTTGCTGAAGGCGGCGTCGACCGTCGCCTGGCTGAGGATGCGGGCGCCGTCGAGCTCACCGCCGCGCAGGAGGGCTCGCTCGAAGCGGATGTAGTCGCGCGGGGTGGAGTACAGCCCGTGTCCCCCGGCATACCACTCAGGCGACTGGTTGAGGATCTCGCCGGCTGAGACCCATCCGCCGTCCTCCCCCCGCACATGCACCGTCACCGCGTTGGCGTAGCGGGCCTCGTCGAGGATGAACGCGGTGTCCGCCATGCCGAGTGGGCCGGTGATGTTCTCGCGGATCACCACGTCCAGCGGCGTCCCCGCGACAGCCTCCACGACGCGGCCGAGCCAGTCAGTGTTGATGCCGTAGACGTACTGCGTGCCCGGGTCAGCCACGAGCGGGGCGTTGAACGCCTCCATCGTGCCGGGCACGACGTTCGGCACGCCAGTGGCCGCCTCGTACGTGACGAGCTGGTCGTTCCAGAACCAGTAGCCGAGACCCGAGGTGTGGGTCACCAACTGGTGGACGGTGGCCTTGCTGGCGGGATCACGGAGGATCGGCTCGTCGCCGTCGAAGCCATCGAGCACCTTGACGTCGGCGAACTCCGGCACGTACTGCTCGACGGGAGCGCTCAGGTCGAGCTGGCCGCGCTCCACCTGCTGCAGGGCGGCAGTCGTCGCGACCATCTTGGTCATCGACATGATGCGGAAGTGCGTCGACGTCGTCACCGGGTCGTCGGACTCGCCGGCGATCCGGACACCCGCACCGCCCTCGTAGAAGACGCCGTCGGCGTCCGCGGCGATGGCCGCGACGTGCGGCACGGCACCCCCCTGGACGGCGTCCTGCAGCACCCGGTCGATGCCGCTGCCGTCGATGTTTCTGGTCATGATGACCTCCAGTTGGTTCGGGTCCACGATGGCGTCGAGGACGGTGTCCCCCGTCACACTTGCCGGTCGGCGGCGCGATCGGAACCGACAGCGCGACGCAGATCGGCACCCCGGGCCCGCCAGGTGGCGGGCCAGCCCCTCGTCATCCGCCGAACCATGGCCAGCGACCTCGCGTCGGGGGTAGCCTCCGTGCAACACGACCAGGAAGGAGACGGTGATGCCAACCTCTGGCTTGGCACGACCGGCCTTCGATCCCGAGCTGAAGGCGGGGCTCTCGGTGGTGGGTGGCATGTTCCCGCCGACGATCACCCCGGACTTGATCGACTTCATGCGTACGTCCTATGCGTCCCCACCGCTGGGGGACCTTCTCCGCGACCGCGGCATCGAGCGCCAAGACCACACGTGCCGCGGCCACCAGGGGGACCCCCTGGAACTCTCGGTCCTACGGCACCGTGCCGCGACCGGCCGCGTGCCCGTCGTGGTCTATGCACATTCGGGTGGACTGATGTTCGGAGACCGTTTCAGCGGCATCGACCTCGTGCTGGACTGGGTCGACGAGCTGGGCGCAGCGCTCATGACCGTCGAGTACCGCCTCGCGCCGGAATGCCCTGACCCCTACGGCCGGGAGGACATGTATCAGGCGTTGCTGTGGCTCGCGGACCACGCCGAACAGCTGCAGGTTCGCACCGACCGCATCATGGTGGCGGGGGCAAGTGCCGGCGGCGGCTTGGCTGCGGGTCTTGCCCTGGCCGCTCGCGACCGGAGCGGACCCAGCCTCTGCGGGCAGGTGCTCGACTACCCGATGCTGGACGACCGGTGCAGCACGCCCTCGACCTCACAGTTCGATGGAGTCGGGGTGTGGGACCGGATCAGCAACATCACCGGTTGGGACGCGCTGCTGGGGGATGCCCGAGGGTCGACGACGGTCTCGCACTACGCTGCCCCGTCCCGCGCCACGAACCTCGCCGACCTCCCCCCCGCGTTCATCGACGTGGGCGCGGCGGAGATCTTCCGCGACGAGGCGATCGACTACGCCAACGGCATCTGGCGCGCAGGGGGCGACGCCGAGCTGCACGTCTGGTCAGGCGCCTTCCATGCCTGCGACATCTTCGCTCCTCACACGACCGTGGGCCGCAGCATGATCGCAGCCCGGAACTCGTGGGTGGAGAAGATCCTTGCCGACTGACCACTCCCGACCGGCGGAGGCGAGCTAGGTGCAGGAGCTCCTCGGGCGCATCGCGCGGCTCGACCCGAGTGCGAGCCTCGGCCTGCGCGTCATCGCCTGCTTCGACGAGCTCGTCGTGGGCAACGTCAACACCCGAGCGCTCCTTGCCGCCGCCGCTTCCCTCGCCGCTTGCCCGGCCGGCTTCCGCCAGCGTTCCCCCGCGCGGACCATCCGCATCACCCCCGACGGACACCACGTGCCATCGGGGGCGCCCCCTCCCTCACCTCGTCCGGAGATGGTCTCCGCACCGGCGGGCGACCTGGAGGTCTGGCTCGAGCGGGAGGGGGCGGCACAGCCGAACGACGCCATCATCCTGGAGCGCCTGGCCTTGGCGGTGCGCATCCGTCACGGGCACGGGCGCCGCGAGTTCGACAACCGTCGGCACTTCGGGCTGCTCGTCGACGAGTCGGTCACGGAGAACCAGCGCTGCGTCTCGGCCACCGCCCTCGGCTTGGACATCGACCGTGACTACCGCGTCGCGGCCGCACCTCTGTTCGCCGTCTGGGACGCTCATCCCTCCGGACCCGAGGACGTCGTCCCGACCCGTTTCGGACCCATCCACGCAGTGGTCGTCCCGGCAGACGCCGGCTCCGTGGCGGCCAGCCCCTGCGGCGTCGGGTCCGCTACCCGACCCGTCGACCTGCACCGCTCGTTCCGCACCGCCCTCGTGGCCCTTCGGCTGTGCGAGCCACCGACCACGGGCCTGGTGCACGCCGACGACCTCGGCGGCCTCGTCGGCCTGCTGGCGGACACTGGTGACACCACGACCAGCCCAGACGTCGAGCGCCTCGCCACCGTCCTGACCCACCCCTGGGGACTGCCCACCGTCCAAGCCATCATCAGCACCGGCACCGTCCGCCAGGCCGCGCGCGCGGCGGGCGTCCATCACAGCACCATGCAGGACCGCATCGACACCATGGAGCAGACGCTCGACTTCGACCCCCTCGACGGCTTCGGCCGGACGCGGCTGGGCACCGCGCATCTCATGTGGCGCCTGCGCACCTCCCACGTGCTCGAGCTGCCGCCCCCTCACTGACCCCGGTCCTCCAGCCGCGGACGGCATCGGCACTGCCTCGCCGAGGGGAGAGCACCGCCCCTGGTGTCGTCGAACGTCAGGGCTACGGCTCGATGTCGCGTCCACCCGGCGAGAGATCGGCTGCGCATGGCGAAGGCCCCCTCACCGTCTCCGGTCAGGGGGCCTTCTCGTGGTAGCGGGGACAGGATTTGAACCTGTGACCTCTGGGTTATGAGCCCAGCGAGCTACCGAACTGCTCCACCCCGCGTCGCACTCAGTACTTTACGGCACGGTGAACGCCGATCCAAATCGGGGGGTGCGGTCTCGGGTCGCCACTCTCATGATCGCCTCGTACCGTGGGGTGCGGAAGGAGGCGACGTGATCGCAGATCGCTACGAGCTCGACCGTGAGATCGGTCGGGGCGGTGCCACGAGCGTGTGGGTCGCGCACGACACCGTGCTCGGTCGTACCGTCGCGCTCAAGCGCCTCGGTCACGCGCCCGGCTCCTCCGAGATCGATGCCGCCCGTGCCGAGCGCGAGGCGCACCTCGCCGCGCGCGTGCACCACCCGAACATCGTGGCCGTCTACGACATCGCCGACGACGACGAGCACACCTGGCTCGTCATGGAGTACGTCGACGGACCGACTCTCGCCGACCTGTGCGACGGCATGCCGCTGGAGGCCGACCGCGCCGCCCGCCTGCTCGCCCAGGTTGCCGATGCGCTCGCCGCCGCGCACGACGCCGGCATGATCCACCGCGACGTCAAGCCCTCCAACGTCTTCGTCGCCGACGGCGACGTGGCCAAGCTGGGCGACTTCGGCATCGCGCGCCGCGAGATCGACGAGGCGCTCACGCGCACCGGCCTGATCACCGGCTCCCCGGCCTTCCTCTCCCCCGAGATCGCCCGCGGGCGCACCGCCACCACGGCGAGCGACGTGTGGGCCTTCGGGATCACCGCGTTCCACGCCGCCACCGGGTCCCCGCCGTTCGACGTCGCCGACGACGACCCGATCACGGCCGTGCAGAAGATCCTGGACTCGGCCACGCCGATCCTCCCGGCCGACCACCCGCTGGCTCCGGTCGTCGCGGCCACCATGCAGCAGGAGCCCGACGAGCGGGCCTCGATGCGCGAGGTGGCCGGCCTGCTGCACGACATCGTCCACCCCGGCGCACCGCGCCGGTCGGCGCTGGCCGACCTGCTGATCGACCACGTCTCCCGCGACGACTTCGCTGACGACGAGCCGCCGCGCCCCGCGCCCGCGAGCATCGCGCCGGTGCGATCCACGGCTGCCACGGAGCTCACGGCGCCGCCCGACTCGACCGTCCGGCGCGACCCCCACGCCACCCGGGTCACGCCGCTCCCGGCGCCCGAGCAGCCGAGCCGGGGCTCGCACGCCGCTCCCCCGCCGATGTGGCGCGACCGCCGCTTCGCCCTCGCGGCAGCAGCCGCCGTCGCGGTCCTGGCCTCGGCGGTCACCGGGGTGGCCCTCACCTCCGGCGGTGACGACGGCTCCAGCACCGTCGCCTCGGCCGATGGAGGCGAGGGCTCCGGCGGGGAGTCGACGTCACTGGCCGAGCGGCTCGAGAAGTTCGCCAACACCTACGTCACGACCGCCGCCGGCGACCCGCGCAAGGGCTTCGAGCTCCTCACCGCCGAGTACCAGCAGGCCAGCGGGGGGCTCTCCGGCTACGAGAGCTTCTGGAGCAAGGTCGAGGACGTGCGCGTCGAGCGCGTGTCGCCCGATCCCGAGGCCATGCGCGTCACCTACATCTACTCCTACCTCTACGAGGGCAGCCGGCGCACCGAGACCGTGACGCTCCAGCTCACCAAGGACGGCTCCAGCTACCTCATCGACGGCGCCGAGTCGATCTGAGGCCCGCTGGGCACCCTTAGGGCTCGAGCGTCTCGCGGGCCAGCACCGAGTTGGGTCGGAACGACACCGGCTCCCCCCGCCGCGCAGGCCTCACCAGGTCAAAGCCCGCCGTCGTCACGAGCACCCAGCGTCGAGGACGCTCCGCGCGACCGAGTCGCTGACGGGCCTCGCCCGCCACCTCCCGGGCACACGCCTCGTGGCAGGGCGGGAACGCGAACTCACCGTCGAGCGCCTCGTCGGACGAGCCGACGAATGCGATCGGTCGAGCCAGCGTCGACCCGCACACCCCGCAGATGCGGCTCAGGGCGCACCGGATGGCCCGCTTCTTGACCACCTGGTCGTGCGAGCCGACACCCGCGTCGTCGACGCAGGCGAACGGCAGTGCCGCGCCGTCGACCACGGGGCCTCTCACGACGACCGTCGGACCGCTCACTGGGCAGCGGCGGTGCTCGTCCACCGCCCCAGCTCGTGGCGACGGCCCGGACGCTCGTCGTCGCGGCGACGCCCACGCGGGACCGGGGGCGGCGTGGCGTCGTCCTTCGTGCGGCGGTTGGGCAGCGACAGCTTCATGATCGTGCGCAACGTCTGGCCGTACTGCTTGTACAGCGGTCCGGTCGTGTACGGGATGCCGTAGCGCTTGCAGATGTCCTTGACCTTCACCGAGATCTCGGCATACCGGTTGCTCGGCAGGTCGGGGAACAGGTGGTGCTCGATCTGGTAGCCCAGCTGGCCGCTCATGACGTGCAGGAGCTTGCCACCCTCGAAGTTCGCGGACCCGAGCATCTGGCGCAGGTACCACTCGGCGCGCGTCTCGTCCTCGAGCTCCTCCTCGGTGAAGTGCACGGCCCCGTCCGGGAAGTGCCCGCAGAAGATGATCATGTACGCCCACACGTTGCGGATGATGTTGGACGTGAAGTTCGCCGTCAGGGTGCTCATGAACGCCGGGCCGGTGAGCGCCGGGTACACGACGTAGTCCTTCAGCGCCTGCTTGCCGACCTTGTCGCCGATCTGCTTGAGCTGCCGCTTGAGCAGCTTCGGGTCCTTCTCTCCCTTGCGGATGGCCTCGATGTCCAGGTCGTGCAGGGCCACGCCCCACTCGAAGAACATCGCCAGGAGCGCGTTGTAGATGGGCTGCCCCAGGTTGTAGGGCGTCCACTTCTGGTCGCGACTCATGCGCAGGATGCCGTAGCCCACGTCGTTGTCGTGGCCGAGCACGTTGGTGAACTGGTGGTGGATGTAGTTGTGCGAGTGCTTCCACTGCTCCGCGGGCTGCGTGGTGTCCCACTCCCAGCTGCTGGAGTGCACCTCCGGGTCGTTCATCCAGTCCCACTGGCCGTGCATCGTGTTGTGGCCGATCTCCATGTTCTCCAGGATCTTGGCCGACGACAGCAGGGCCGTGCCGAGCAGCCAGGCCGGCGGGAACATGCTGGCGAACAGGGTGATGCGCCCGGCCGCGGCGAGGCGACGCTGCAGCGTGATGATGCGCATCACGTAGTCGCGGTCGGCCTGACCGCGATCGGCCTCGACCTGGGCGCGGATCTCGTCGAGCTCGCGCCCGATCGCCTCCACCTCCTCGTCGGTCAGGTGGGTGTACTCGCGGACGTCGGCGTAGGCCATGTGTCTCTCCTCAGATCTTGAGCGTGCAGTCGGTGGCGGCGACGCTGATGCAGGTCTGCACGTACTCGCCCTCGGTGTGCTCGTCGCCGCTGCGCAGGTCCTTCACGCGACCGGACAGCAGCGGGACGTCGCAGGTGTGGCAGATCCCCATGCGGCAGCCGAACAGCATGTTGACGCCGGCCTTCTCGCCCGCCTCGAGCAACGTCGTGGCCCCATCGGCCTCGATGCTCTTGCCGGTGTCGCCGAAGGTGATGGTGCCGCCCTCGGCGTCGGTCTCGGTGGCGCCGAGCGTGAAGCGCTCGACGTGCAGCTCGTCCTCGCGGCCGAGCTTCTCGTAGTGCTCGACGATCGCGTCGAGCATGGGCTGCGGACCACACGCCCACGTCTCGCGCTCCGCCCAGTCCGAGCAGATGTCGCCGAGCTGGTCGGGGGTCAGGAAGCCGTCGGTGTCGGTGAACCGCTCGTAGAACGTGAACGACTCCCGCTTCTGGGCCAGCTCGCGCAGCTCGTCGAGGAACATCATGTCGTCCTCGTCGACCGCGGAGTAGGCGAGGAAGACGTCGGGCATGGAGTCGCGGCGGTCGAGGGTGCGCAGGATCGACATCACCGGGGTGATGCCGCTGCCGCCCACCACGAACAGCACGCGCTCCGGCGGCGGGTCCGGGAGGACGAAGTCCCCCTGCGGCGACTCGAGCCGCACGATGGTGCCCGGCTCGAGCCCGCTCACGAGGTGCTCGGACAAGAAGCCCTCGGGCATCGCCTTGACCGTGATGGCCACCGTGCCCTCGGAGCGGACCGGGGCCGACGACAGCGAGTACGAGCGCCAGTGGAAGCGGCCGTCGATCTCGACGCCGATGCCGATGTACTGGCCGGGGTGGAAGTCGAAGGACCAGCCCCACCCGGGCTTGATGACCAGGGTCGCCGACCGCTCCGTCACCTGCTCCACGCGCTCCACCCGGCCGCGGAGCTGACGTGCGGACCACAACGGGTTGATGAGCTTGAGGTAGTCGTCGGGGTGCAGGGGCGTCGTGAGCGCCTTGCCGACGCTGCGCACCCGCCGCAGCACCGGCGACTTCTCGATCAGTGAGTCAGCCACCTCGGACCTGCCTCCCCCGCACCTCGCGGACGCCAGTCGATCGACGCACTGTGGTGTGCGTCACGGCGAGCGTACGTCCGTTCCGGACGACGTGCGCGTCTTCGTCGCCGACCCGTCCCACAGAGTGAGAACACGAGTTACCACGTGCACGATGAGAATGTGCACGTTCGAGTTGCGACGATGAACGCACGAGCAAGAATTGAACACGTTCAGAGCGCACGATCCCCGACACCCACGGAGGCACCAGCATGAGCACGCTCGAGTCCAACGGCATCCAGATCGAGTACACCGACCACGGCGGCGACGGTCGACCGGTCGTCCTGATCCACGGCTGGCCCCTGAGCGGCGCATCCTGGTCCGAGCAGGTACCCGCCCTGACCGCCTCCGGCTACCGCGTCATCACCTACGACCGTCGTGGGTTCGGCGCCAGCGACAAGCCCGAGACCGGCTACGACTACGACACCTTCGCCGAGGACCTGGCCGGGCTGCTCGAGCAGCTCGAGGTCACCGACGCCACGCTCGTCGGCTTCTCGATGGGCGGTGGCGAGGTCGCCCGCTACCTCGGCGCCCGCGGGTCCGAGCGCATCCGCTCGGCCGTGTTCGCCGCTGCCGTCCCGCCGTTCCTGCTCAAGACCGACGACAACCCCGACGGCGGCCTCGCCCAGGAGGACGTGGACGGCATGAAGCAGGGCGTCGAGTCCGGCCGCGAGGGGTTCCTCGACGGGTTCACGACCGACTTCTTCAGCGCGAACGGTGAGCTCAAGGTCACCGAGGAGCAGCGCCAGGAGGCGATCGCCCTCGTCGAGCCCGCCAGCACCACGGCGATGCTCGGCTGCATCGACGCCTTCGGCACCACCGACTTCCGGGCCGACCTGGAGAAGATCGACGTCCCGGTCCTGGTGGTCCACGGCGATGCCGACGGCATCGTCCCCTTCGAGGTCTCCGGCAAGCGCACCGGCGAGACGGTCAAGGACGCCACCGTCCACGTCGTGGCCGACGGCCCGCACGGGTTCAACGTCAGCCACGCCGACGAGCTCAACCGCGTGCTCCTGGAGTTCCTGCAGCGCTGAGACCCGCAGGACCCCGCATCCGAAGCCCCTTCCGTCCACACGGGAGGGGCTTCGTGCCGCCTGCGGACCATGGTGACGATCCGGTGAAGTGGCGTTGCGAGCGCCGAGTGCCTCTGGCGCACCCGGCCGTCCGGGGTGAGACTGGGCAGGCACGTCACGCCCCACGGGCGGACGCGCCTCGTCCCACGGGGGGACGCCGGGCCTCGGCCCGGATGTAGAGAGGACGCACCACCTTGCGCACACGTCGCACACCTCTGCTCCGAGCAGGAGCAGCATCCACCATCGCCCTCGCCCTCGCCGTCACCTCGGCGAGCACGGCGGGCGCCGCCACCGACGATCCACGGGCCAAGCTCGACAAGGCTCCCGAGCGGACCGTCCAGACCGACGAGGTGAAGGACGCTCCCGCGTCCGACAAGCTCGGCCAGGCCGACCGCGAGCTCCTCGCCGACGCCCGCAGCGACGGCGCGAAGCGCGTGACCGTCATGATCGCTACCGAGCGCAAGGCCACCAAGGCCGTGGTCGACTCGTTGGAGTCCGCCGGCGCCTGGGTCGGCCGGGTCGACGACAAGCTCGGCTACGTCCGGGCCAGCGTCCCCACCTCCCGCGTCGAGAAGGTCGCCGCGCTCTCCAAGGTCGACGCCGTCGACCTCGACGAGACCATCCCGATCGACGACCCGCAGCCCGGCAAGACCTCCACCGCCGGCTCCGCGCCGTCCACGGCGCCCGGCAAGGGCACCCCCGACGCCAACCCCTACATGCCCACCCGTGAGACCGGCACCGTCGACTTCAAGAAGAAGAACCCGAGGTACGACGGCCGCGGCGTCACGATCGGCGTCATCGACTCCGGCGTGGACCTCGACCACCCGGCCCTGCAGAAGACGACCACCGGCGACCGCAAGATCGTCGACTGGGTCACCGGCACCGACCCGGTGCTCGACAGCGACGGCACCTGGCGCCCCATGGTCACCGAGGTCAGCGCCGCTCCGACGTTCTCCTACGCGTCGGCCACCTGGACCGCGCCGCGCTCCGGCGACTTCCGCGTCAGCCGGTTCAGCGAGAGCATCACCGCCGGCAGCGAGCCGGGCGGCGACGTGAACCGCGACGGCGACACGACCGACCAGTTCGGCGTGCTCTACGACACCTCGACCAACGACATCTGGGTCGATGCGAACCAGGACCGCACCTTCACCGACGCCGAGAAGATGCGCCCCTACAAGGAGGCGTTCCAGGTCGGCCACTTCGGCACGGACACGAAGGGCACCGACGTCGTCGAGTCCATGCCGTTCGTCGTCGAGTTCCGCGAGGACGTGAGCCTCGCGCCGTACGGCCTGCCCGGCACGGCCGACTTCGTCAACATCGGCATCGTCGAGGACGCCCACGGCAGCCACGTGGCCGGCATCGCCGCCGCGAACTCGATGTTCGGCGGCGACATGGACGGTCAGGCCCCCGGCGCGAAGATCGTGTCGTCCCGTGCCTGCACGTGGGGTGGCGGCTGCACGTCCGCGGCCCTGCTCGACGGCATGGTCGACCTCGTCACCAACCGCGGCGTCGACGTGGTCAACATGTCCATCGGCGGGCTGCCGGCGCTCAACGACGCCAACAACGCCCGCGCGACGGTCTACGACCGGCTCATCGACGACTACGGCGTGCAGCTGTTCATCTCGGCCGGCAACAGCGGCCCGGGCCTCAACACGATCGGTGACCCGTCGGTCGCCGGCAAGGTCGTGAGCGTCGCCTCCTCGATCTCCAAGGAGACCTGGAAGTCCAACTACGGCTCGGTCGTCTCGGCGCCGCTGGCCCTGCACCCGTTCTCGTCGCGGGGACCGACGGAGTCCGGCGGCTTCAAGCCGAACATCTCCGCACCTGGCTCGGCGATCTCGACGGTGCCGCAGTGGCTCAAGCAGCCCGACCTCGCCGAGGCCGGCTACACGCTGCCCGTCGGGTACGCGATGTTCAACGGCACCTCGATGGCGTCGCCCCAGGCCGCCGGCGCCGCAGCCGTGCTCCTGTCGGGGACCTTCGCCAAGGAGATCCCCGTGACCCCGAAGCGTCTGCGCGACGCCCTGTACAGCGCGGCCAAGCCCTTCAAGGGTGAGTCCGTCGCCGGTCAGGGCACCGGCCAGCTCGACGTCGCGGGTGCCTGGAAGCTGCTGCAGAAGAAGGCGACCACGGCCGACTACACGACCGACGCACCGGTCTGCACCCCGCTGTCGGACTTCCTGGCCAAGCCGGGACGTGGCACGGGCGTCTACAACCGCTGCGCCGCGGGTGAGGGCGGACAGGTGCTGAAGAAGGCCAAGGCCTACAACGTGAAGGTCACCCGCACGTCGGGCACGGCCAAGTCGGTCAAGCACCGGGTGAGGATCGTCGGCAACGACGGCACCTTCAAGGCGCCCAAGACGATCTCGCTCGCCAAGGGCAAGGCCGCCACGCTCAAGGTCACGGCCACCACGAAGAAGCAGGGTGCCCACGCGGCCATCGTCGAGATCGACGACCCGGCCACCCCGGTGGTCGACCACCGCGTGATGGTCACGGTCGTCCAGTCGTCGGCCCTGGCCAAGCCTGCGTTCTCCCAGGAGAGCCGCGGCACGGTCGAGCGGAACCGTTCCACGTCGTACTTCGTGACGGTCCCCGAGGGCTCGAAGGCCCTGCAGGTGAACCTGTCGGGCATCGCGACCCGCAGCCAGACGCGGTTCATCGCGATCAACCCGTACGGCGTGCCGGTCGACTCGACGGCGTCCACCGCCTGCTACACCAACTTCAGCGACGCCAAGGCCTGCAAGCCGACGTCGCGAAGCTACGCCGACCCGCTGCCGGGTGTGTGGGAGATCGAGGTGGAGTCGCGCCGCACGTCGCCGCTGCTCGAGAACCCGTTCACCCTGACGGCCGCGGCCCAGGGCATCACGGTCGAGCCGGCAACCCAGGACGTCGCTCCGGCGGCCGACGGTGGCCCGATCGACCTGGCCTGGACGCTGAAGAACGAGTTCGGCGCCGTGGCGGTCACCCCGCGCGGCGGCGACCTGGGTAGCGCCCTGTCGGAGCGCAAGAGCATCGACGACGGTGACCAGCAGTCGTACGAGGTCGAGGTGCCCGAGGGTGCCTCGAGCCTGACGGCGACGATCGGCAGCACGTCCGACGCCGGTGCCGACCTCGACCTGACGGTCCTCGGACCCGACGGCTCGCAGGCCGGTCAGTCCGCCGACGGCGACTCCGAGGAGTCGGTGACCCTCGAGGCGCCCGACGCCGGCACCTACACCGTCGTGGTCGACGGCTACGCGGTGCCGACCGGCACCACGGAGTACGACTACCTCGACGTGTTCTACTCCGGCGGCCTCGGCACGCTCGACGTCGACGGTGGCGAGCTCCAGCTGGCTCGCGGTGCCACCGCGGAGGTGACGGGGTCGCTGACCGCGACCGCGGAGCCCACGAACGGGCGTGTCCTGTTCGGCGAGATGCAGGTCGTCTCGTCCGAGGGCGCGGTGCTCGGCAGCGGGTCGGTGCGGGTCACCGGCTCGGAGCCCGAGCCGACACCGTCACCGACGCCGTCCGCCACGGGCTCGACCGCTCCGGCGGCACCGGCGACGGCGCAGCCGCTGAAGCCCAGCCCGGGCACGGCCGAGCAGGAGTAGCGCTCAGCCCCGCTCGACCTCGACGACGACGAGCACCGGTCCCTGCTGGCAGGTGGTGGTCGCGTCGGGGTCGGGCCGGCCCTTCACGGTGACGCGGTCGCCGGCCTCCAGGCCGGCGACCGCACCTGTGAGCACCCAGGTCCGTCCGGGAGCGGCCAGCGTGAGGCACCGGTCCTCGGGGGACCGCTCGACGACGCCGGTGACGCGCTGGCTGCCACCCGGCGGCTTCGCCGTGAGCGTCGGGTCCTCGGGGATCGGCGTGGTGGGACCCCTCTTCCCGGGAGTCGTCTCCTCGGGGACCGGGTCGTCGGGGTCGGGATCGGTCATGGAGCATCCCGCCGGGACGAGGACGATCCCGAGCACGCCGACCGCCAGCCCGGCGCGGGCGAGCCACCCGTCGATCGTCACGGTCTCGCTCTCGGCACCAGCGCGAAGACTCGAGCCGGGAAGCCCGAGCCGCCCTGCGGCTTGGGCCACGCCGCCACGACGAGCGCACCGGCCGGCGGAACCTGGTCGAGGTGCGCCATGAGCTCGATCTGCCAGCGGTCCTGCTGCAGCAGGTACAGCTCGAGGCCGTAGTCACCGGCCGACGTGGAGCTGCCCGGGTCGGTGTCGGTGGTCTCGTGGCCGACGGCGGCCACCCCCACCCGTTCGACCAGGTGCTCGAGCACCTCGCGCGACCATCCCGGGTAGTGCGCCACGCCCTCCTCGTCGCGGTTGGCCATCGCGTCGTCGTCGGGCCACCGGCGGTGCCAGTCGGTCCGCAGGGCCACGAACGAGCCCTCCGGGACCGGGCCGTGCGCGTCCTCCCAGGCCTCGACGTCCTCGAGCCTCACGACGGTGTCGGGGTCGTCCACGACCCGCTCGGAGACGTCGATGACGACGAGCGGCAGGATCATCTGCTCGACGCCGATGAGGTCCAGCGTCCGCGCACCGTCGACGAAGTGCGAGGGCGGGTCCACGTGGGTGCCCCACTGCCCCACCAGCTCGTAGCGGTGCACGGCGAACCCGTCCCGCTCGACCTCGAAGACCTGGCTTCGCTGCTCGTCGGGGAAGACCGGGAAGTGCGGCTGGCCAGGATGGAAGGCGTGGGTCAGGTCGACGGACGCGCACTCCTCGCGCAGCCGGGCGTGCAGGTCCCACCACGGATACCGACTCATCGGTCCAGCCTCGCACGACAGTTCCCTCGGTGCCAGGCGCGAGGGCGGTCGGCTCGGGCTGCCGTCGACCACACCGACGCACCCCCACGCACGGGACGACCCCGGGCCCCGCACGGCGGGCCCGGGGTCGTCTCGTCGTCACTCCTGGTTGCCGAGCGCGTCCTGCGCGTCCTGCACCGCAGCGTTCATCTGGTCGATGCGGCGCTGGTACTCGGCGAGGTCGCCCTCCTCCAGAGCCGTCTGGGCGGCCGAGTAGGCGGCCGAGGCGTCCTCGAGGTACTCCTGCGTGGTCTTGCCCTCCGTGGCCGGGGCGTCGCCGCCCCCGCCACCGGCGCCACCGCCGGCCTCCTCCTCGTCCGGGTCGGGCACCGAGCCCGCCTCGAGACCGAGGGCCACCCTGAGCGCCTCGTCGAGGTTCTGGCCGAAGCCGACCTCCTCGCCGAAGGACGCCGCCACGAACTGCAGCACCGGGTAGGTGCCCTCGCTCGCCTGGCGCCGGATGTAGACCGGCTGGACGTAGAGCATCGCGTCGCCGACCGGCAGCGTGAGCAGGTTGCCGTTCAGGACCGTCGCGTCGGACTGGCGGAACTGCAGCAGCGCCTGCGTCACGCCACGGTCGGAGCTGAACTGGTTGGCGATCTGGCTCGGGCCCGGCACCTGCGTGTCGGACGGTAGCTGCAGGATCTGCATCGTGCCGTAGTCGTCGCTGGTCGCCTCGGAGTTGACCGACATGAACGCCGCCAGGTTCTGCCTGCTGTTGGGCAGGTAGACGCTCGTCAACGAGAACGCGGGGTCCTCCGTGCCGGGGCGCGTCGTGGTGAGGAAGTACGGCGGCTGCTGCGCGCGCGTCTGGCCCGACGGCGTGGCCGGGTCCTCCGGCACGCGCCAGCGCTCGCCGTCCTCGTAGAAGGTCTGCGCGTCGGTCACGTGGTAGCGCTCGAGCACGTTGCGCTGGACCTTGAACAGGTCCACCGGGTAGCGCAGGTGCTCCAGCAGGCCCTCGCTGATTTCGGACTTCGGCTCCACGACACCGGGGAAGACCTTCATCCAGGTCTTGAGCACCGGGTCCTTCGCGTCCCACTGGTACAGCTTCACGGAGCCGTCGTAGGCGTCGACGACGGCCTTCACGGAGTTGCGCATGTAGTTCACGTTGTCCGTCGGCAGCGCCGCCTGCGCCGACCCCTGCGTGAGGGTGTCGTCGGTGGCCGTCCGCAGCGAGCGCCGCTCGCTGTAGGGGTAGCTGTTGCTCGTCGTGTAGGCGTCGACGATCCACACCACGCGGCCGTCGACGACGGCCGGGTAGGTGTCGCCGTCGACCGTCAGCCACGGCGCGACCTTCTCGACCCGGTCACGCGGGTGACGGTCGTAGAGGATCTTGGAGTTCTCGTTGACGCGGTTCGACAGCACGATGTTCGGCTCGGCGAACTTGAACGCGTACAGCGCCTTGCGGAACAGGTTGCCGACCGGCACGCCACCCTCGCCGTCGTACGTGTTCTGCGTGGCGTTCTCGGCTCCGTCGTCCTCGCCGGCCCCACCGCCGCGCGGGATGTCGACCTCGATCGGGTCGGCACCGTCAGGTCGTCCGACGATGGAGTACGACGGCGAGTTCTCGCCGAAGTAGATGCGCGGCGGCACCTCGGTCTCGATCTCGCCGACCGGCGGGATGTCCTTCTGCACCCACACGGGCTCGCCCTGCGCGCCACGCTGGTTGCCGCGCGCGGCGATGATGCCGTAGCCGTGGGTGTAGACCGTGTGGTCGTTGGCCCAGTTGCGCTGGGAGTCCTGCAGACCGTTCAGGAACAGCTCGCGGGCCGCGATGATGACGTCCTGCGGCGTCTCGTCGTCACCCAGCTTGTAGCGGTCGACGTCGAGCGTCTCGGGGACGGTGTAGTAGCCGCGCACCTGCTGCAGCTGCTCGAACGCCGGCGAGATGAGCGTCGGGTCGAGCAGTCGCGTGCTCACCCGCGACTCGGCCGAGGCGTTCAGCTCCTGCGGGGTGAGCGTCGTGGTGGCCGTGTAGTCCTCGGTCTCCACGTCGGCGATGTCGTAGGCCTCGCGGGTCGCCTCGATGTTGCGGGCGATGTACGGGCCCTCCTTGTCCGGCTCGGACGGGCGGACCTGGAAGGACTGCATGACGTAGGGCCACACGCCGCCGATGAGCACCGACGTGAGCAGCAGCAGACCCAGACCGACGCCCGGCAGCACCCAGGACTTGACGAAGGCCGCGGCGAAGAACAGCAGCGCGCACACGATCGCGACGCCGATGAGGATGTTGGCCGCCGGGATTCGCGCGTTCGCGTCGGTGAAGCCGATGCCGCTGAACAACCCGGAGTCGCCGACCGCGAGGTTGTAGCGGCCGAGCCAGTAGCCGAACGCGCGCAGCAGCACGCCGAAGCCGACGAGCACCGCCACGTGGACCTGCGCGGCACGGCTGAACTTCGGACCACGACCGGCGAACCGGATCCCGCCGAAGACGTAGTGCACGAACACCGTGACGAGCACGGCCACGACCACGAGCGCGAACAGGAAGGAGGACAGGAAGTTGAACCACGGCAGGTCGAAGACGAAGAAGCCGATGTCCTTGCCGAAGTGCGCGTCCTTCTCGCCGAAGGCCGTCCCGTGCCGCCACATCTGGAACGTCTCCCACCGCGACGAGGCCACCGACCCGGCGAACACGGTGAGCACGAGCGCCAGCACCACGAGGGCGGCGCGCTTCACCGGGTTGAGGGTCTGCTGGTACCGGAAGGCCGGGTCGTCACGGCGCATCGGGACCGAGTCCGGGCGCAGCCGGTACGCCAGCCAGGCGTTGGCCGCGACGACGAGCCCGAAGAACAGGCCGAACACCGCGAAGAGGCCGACGCGGTTGAGGATGATCGTGGTGAACACCCGCGAGTAGTCGACGGACGCGAACCAGAGCCGGTCGGTCCAGACCGTGGTGAAGATCGAGCCGAGGAAGAGCAGCGCGGCCAGGGTGACCAGGGTCGGCACCAGGACCTTGCGGCGTCGGTCCACGCCGCCGGGCGTCGGCTCGGGTCTCGGGCGGGGTGTTCCGAAGATGTCGCTCACGGGGCTCCAGGTCTGGGGTCCGGGGGTGGGGAAGGCGGTTCGGGGGTGGGCTCAGAGCCTACGTCAGGCACTCGCATCCAGGGTCCGGCGCAGTGCGTGCACCAGGCCCGGCACGAGGTCGGGCCCCTCGAGCAGCGGGGCGTCGTCGGGGGTGCGAGCACGCACCGCGCTGTGCCCACCTCCCTCACGGTCGACGGCCGCCACGAGCCGGACGTCCTTGCGCTCGGGATGCTGCGCCACCGCCTCGACCAGGGCGTCGGGGTCGTCGGGCAGGTCGGCCTCGGCCTCCGGGGGCAGCATGATCCGTTCGACGACGACGGCACAGCCGTCGACGGCGTCGGGCCACTCGATGCCCTCGAGCACGTCCTCGAGGGGACGACCGTCCTGCGGGAGCTCCTGCTCGATGGTCGTGAAGCCGTCGGGCGCGTCGCGCAGTGACACGGCGAGCTGCTCGGCCAGACCCGGCTCGGCCTCGACGAGGGCCGCCGTGCGCACGAGGGCGTACATGCGCGCGGGCTGGTCCCAGCCGTCCACGGCCACGTGTGCCTCGACCTCGAGGGCCACGAGGCGCAGCGGGGTCGAGGGCAGGGGCTCACCGGACGACTCCGGCGGTGGGGTCATCGACATGAGGCCACCTTCGCATCGGGATCCTCGGCGAGGGCCTCCAGGTCGGCGACGGCCTCCTTGAACGACGAGACCGAGACCAGGCGCAGGCCGTGGTCGGACCCGCGCGTCGCCTCCTCGCAGTTGCTCTTCGGCACCAGGAAGATCGTGGCGCCGGCCGCGGCCGCTCCGGCGATCTTCTGCTGCACTCCCCCGATCGGCCCGACCGTGCCGTCCGGGCTGAGGGTCCCGGTCCCGGCGATCGTGCGCCCGCCGGTGAGGGAGCCGGGGGTGAGCTGGTCGTAGATGGCGAGCGCGAACATCGTGCCGGCGCTCGGGCCGCCCACCTCGTCGCCGACGTTGTTCGAGACGTCGATCGGGAAGTCGTAGCGCGTGCCGAGGCTGACGCCGATGCGCGGGATCGCGGGATCCTTCGGGTCGGGGCGCGTGGCGAGGTCGAGGGTCCGCTCCTTGCCGTCCCTGACCACGTCCAGACGCACCGTCTCGCCGGGCTCGACCCGACCGACGGCCTCCACGACGGCCGTGGACGTCGGCGTCTCGCGGCCGTCGACGGCCGTGATCTCGTCCTCGCTCTCGAGGACACCGGCGGCCGCGCCGTCGTCGGCGACGTCGACGACCGCAGGCTCCTCGCCCACGGTGTAGCCGGCGGCGCGCAGGGCGACCACGAGCGAGCTGTCCTTCGAGCTCGTCAGCTGGGCCTGGCCCTCGCTGCGGGAGGCCTCGTCCGACTCACCGTCGGGGTAGACCACGTCGCGCGGGACGACCGCGATGTCGGGCTTGACGTACGCGCTGACGACGTCGCCGAGCGTGAGCCGGCTGTCGGCGCGGGTGACCGAGACGGTGGTGAAGTCGAGCGACCCGTCGACGGGATAGGTCTTGACGCCCTTGCCGAAGGTGAACATCTTCTCCCCGCCGATCTCGCCGAACGTGTCGAAGGCGGGACCGGGACGCA
This sequence comes from Aeromicrobium sp. Leaf272, assembly GCF_001422865.1. Taxonomy (NCBI): domain Bacteria; kingdom Bacillati; phylum Actinomycetota; class Actinomycetes; order Propionibacteriales; family Nocardioidaceae; genus Aeromicrobium; species Aeromicrobium sp. Leaf272. The sequence goes on along the minus strand of NZ_LMMY01000014.1, from coordinate 52,947 downwards.
GCGTCACGTAGGGGGCCGGCAACAGGAAGGCCACGCAGGTGAGCGCCACGAGGCTGACGCCGGCGACCAGCATCGTCGCGTAGCGACGGCCGAGGCGGTGCGCGGCATCCTGCTCGGGGTCGGCGCCGGGCGCCGCGTCGTCGGGTCTCACGTCCTCGGCCACGGCCCCACCCTAGGGTTCAGCGGCAAGCGCAGCAGATCGAGACGGGCCGCGACGATCAACAGGCCCCGACCCACGTGGCGTCGCCCGCGCCGAAGGTCTGGTGCTTCCACACCGGGACCTCGGCCTTGAGCTCGTCGATGAGTCGGCGCCCGGCGGCGAAGGCCTCTGCCCGGTGCCCGGCCGAGACCGCCACCACGACGGCCAGGTCCCCGATGGCGAGGTCGCCCACCCGGTGCACGGCGGCCACCGCGACGACGTCCTCCTCGTGCGCGACGCGCTCCGCGACCTCGCGCAGCTGCTGCACGGCGCTCGGGTGCGCGGAGTACTGGAGGGCTGCCACGTCGCGACCGTCGTCGTGGTCGCGGACCGTGCCCACGAACAGCGCCACCCCGCCCGCGGCGGGATCGCGCACCGCCTCGAACACCTCGTCGAGGCTCAAGGCGGTGTCGCGGACGTCGACGAGGCGGACCGAGCTCATGGACCCACGGTAGTGCGGTCCGCCCGAGCACGCCGACGGCCCCGGACCTCGAGACCACACCGCTGCGCGAGACGTCGAGGACGTGGGCCCTCTCGATACCCTGGCGTCATGGCCGACCATCCTGACGACCGCGACGACGCCGACGAGGACCCGCGGGACCCCCAGCCCGACAGCACGCCCGACGGCACGCCTGGCGGGGCGTCCAGGCAGCCCCGCTTCGGCCCGGAGCCCACCGGCTCCGGCTCTCCTGATCCCGGTCCTGCCGGCCAGAACCCCTTCGCCGGAACCCCGCTCGAGCAGATCTTCGGTGCCCTCGGCGGATCGATGGGCGGTGCTCCGGGTGCGGGCGGCCCGGCGGCCGGCTTCGGCGGCCAGACCCCGGACCTGAGCGCGCTCTTCGGCCAGATGCAGCAGATGTTCAGCGGAGCGGGATCGGACGGGTCCGTCGACTTCGGCACCGCCCGCGACGTGGCGCGCAAGGCCGTGGCCGCCGCCGGCCCCGACCCGGCCCCGCACGGGGGCCAGGTGGGCGCCGTCGCCGACGCGGTGCGCCTGGCCGAGTCCTGGCTCGACCGCGTCACCGACGTCCCCGCCGCCGCCACCTCGTCCGCCGCCTGGAGCCGCGCGGAGTGGATCGAGGCCACCGGCACGTCGTGGCGTCGCCTCGTCGAGCCGATCGCCGACAACGTCGTCGGCGCGATCGGTCAGGCCATCCCCGAGGAGGCCCGCGCGATGGCCGGACCCCTCATCGGCATCCTCAACCAGGCCGGCAGCGCCATGTTCGCCCAGCAGATCGGCCAGGGGCTCGCCGGACTCGCCACCGAGGTCCTGTCGTCCACCGACATCGGTCTGCCGATGGGCCCCCGCGGCGTGGCGGCCGTGCTGCCGCACAACGTGGCGGCCTTCGGCGAGGGCCTGGAGCACTCCCCGGCCGACGTGCTGCTCCACGTCACCCTCCGTGAGTGCGCGCACCACCGTCTGTTCGCCCACGCACCGTGGCTCGAGCAGGCCCTGGTCGGCGCGATCGACGAGTTCGGCAGCGGCACCCGGATCGACGTCGAGGCCATCGAGGCTCAGGTGCGGGAGATCGATCCCACCCGGCCCGAGGCGATCGCCGAGGCCATGCAGGGTGGGCTGTTCGAGCCCAAGCGCACGCCCGGCCAGCAGCACGCCGTCGATCGGCTCGAGACCTTGCTGGCCTTCGTCGAGGGCTGGGTCGACGAGGTCGTCGCGCAGGCCGCCGCCGACATGCCGTCGGCCCCGGCCCTCGCCGAGGCCGTCCGACGTCGTCGCGCCACCGGCGGGCCGGCCGAGCAGACCTTCGCCTCCCTGGTGGGGCTCGAGCTCCGCCCCCGGCGACTGCGCGACGCGGCCAACCTCTGGGCCGCCGTCCGCGACCGTCAGGGACCGGCGGCTCGCGACGCGGCCTGGACCCACCCCGACCTCATGCCCACGGCGGCCGACCTCGACGACCCGCTGGGCTTCGCCAGCGGCGAGACGGCCGACGACGGCTTCGACGCGGCGCTCGACGAGCTGCTGTCGCAGGAGCCCGACTCCTCGCCCGACGACGAGCGGTGAGCCTGCACACCAGTGCCGTCCACACCCTCGAGGCGTGGACGGCGCCCGACGGCGACCAGGAGGCGCTCCGCCTGCGGTACCTGGAGCACCTGGCGACAGCACCCGACGGCATGCTGCGCTCGTGCCGCCCCGACCATGTGACCGTGAGCGCCCTGGTGATCACGGCCGACGCCGAGCGCGTGCTGCTCGTGCGGCACGCCAAGGCCGGGTTGTGGCTGCAGACCGGCGGTCACTGCGAGCCGGAGGACGTCGACGTCGTCGGTGCCGGCGCTCGTGAGGCACTCGAGGAGACCGGCATCGAGGGGCTGCGGCTGGATCCCGTCCCGCTCAGGCTGTCGCGCCACGCCGTGCCGTTCTGCTCCCCCGGCGGACACCACCTCGACGTGCAGCTGCTCGCCGTGGCGCCGGTCGGGGCCGAGCCCGTGGTGGCCGAGGGCGAGGACCCGGTGCGCTGGTTCGGCGTGGACGAGGCCGTGGAGCCGACCGACGCCGACACGCTCGCCCTCATCGCTGCTGCCAGGACACGCCTTCGAGGAACCCCTCGGCCTTGACCGCGTGGGGGTAGCCCTCGAGGAGCGCCCAGAACCGCCGTGAGTGGTTGGCCTCCACGAGGTGCGCGAGCTCGTGCAGGACCACGTGGTCGACGACGTAGTCGGGCATGTCCCGGACCCGGTGGGAGATGCGGATGGCCCCGGTGGACGCAGTGCACGAGCCCCAGCGCGTGCTCTGGTTCGTGACCCACCGCACCGACGTGGGTCGGGCACGGCCCTCCAGGTACCGCTCGGAGAGCTCGAGCGCCCGCGCCATGAGGGCGGCGTCGCTGCGCGGTGACCGCTCGGCTCGGGCGTCGAGGCGCGCGACGAGACGGGCCACCTCCTCGCGCTCCTGCTCGGGGGTGAGGTGCGCCGGCACGAGCACGATCGTCCGGTCGCCGTCGCGGTACGCCTGGATGGTCCGCCGACGTCGCGCACTGCGCCTGATCTCCACCTCGCCCACGTCGAGCACGGTAGGGCACGACTCCACGGACGAGGATCTTTCCGTCCACAGGACCCCGGCCGCTCGCGTGGGACTCCGCGCAGGTCAGAGGGCTGGGCCGGCGGCTCGCCACCGGTACGTGCACCGTCCGACGGCGGTCTGTCCACCGGCCGTCCACACCCCTCTCCGGCGATCCCCACACGTTCCCCACAACCTTGTCCACAGGAGTGGACAACCAGTTCCGCAGATCGGTTGACGCCGACTCCCCCGACCCCTACGTTGTCCCTCAGCCGGGCTCCCGAACACGGTCCGCAGGGGAAGGCAGACCCCCTCGGGAGCCCGGCTGCTCCATGTCCGCCTCCGCCCCCCGCGAGCCCGGTTCGAAACCCGCCCCGGCGCCACCGTCCAGGCCCGCCGGGGACTCGCCCTGGCTGCGACCCGAGGCTCCCGGACCGAGTGGCCGCTAGAGTGCGTGTGACGAGCACCACACCCACGGGAGGCAGCCATGTCGGAGACCTGGAGCGGCGAGTTCTACTGCGTCAAGTGCAAGGACAAGCGCGAGGCCACGGGCGACGTCGTCGTCAGCGAGAAGGGCACCCGGATGGCGAAGGGCACCTGCCCGGAGTGCGGCACCAAGCTGAACCGCATCCTCGGCAAGGCCTGAGCCGAACCCTGCGCCGGCTCGGCCGCGTCCGCTGTGGACGTCGGCCTCGTCAGGTCCGGGTGCGCTCGGCAGGCTGGGGCCATGCAGCTGCGGCCCGTCCTGCCTCCCGGTGGCGACGTCGTCCGTCGGGACGCCCGCACCCTCGTGGTCGGTGGGCGGCCGGGTGTCCTGGTTCCCGACCGGCCCGGACTCGTGCAGCTGCTGCGCCTGCTCGACGGGCGCGGGCTCGACGCGCTCGCCCGCCTGGCGTCGGAACGGGTGCCCGAGCTCGTCGACGACGTGACCGCCGTGGTCAACGAGCTCGTGGCGCGAGGAGCACTCGACCCGCACCCGCCCACTGCTCCCCCGGCACTCACGCTGCGCGTGCAGGCCTGGGGCGGCAGCCAGAGGGCGGCGGCTCTCGTCCGGACCGCCCTCGACGACCTCGGACTGCGCCCCGACCCGTCCGACGCGTCGGCGCTCCTCGTGCTGGTGGCGGCGGGCGAGCCGCCGCGCGGCTGGGTGGCACGCGCCGTCGAGACCGGCGTGCCGGTCCTCCCGCTCGTGCTCGGTGACGACTGGGGGCGCCTGGGTCCGCTCACGCTCGCCGGTCGCACACCGTGCCTCGGCTGCCACGACGCGGCGCGTGCCGCGTGGGACCCGGCGTGGCGTGCCACGCTCCCCCAGCTCGGCCGGCCCCTCGTCCCGGCTCCACCACCTCGTCCGGCCACGAGCCTGGTGCTCCGGGCCGCCGCACTCGCGGCCGAGCAGACCCTCGCGTGGGCCGAGCGCCGCCGGCCCGAGACGGTGGGAGCGGTGCTGCACCTCGGTGGCAGGCGGCTCGAGCACGAAGCCGTCCTCGTCCACGAGGGCTGCACGAGCCTCCTGCACCGGGCCGAGTGAGGACGATCGACCTATCCTGAGGTCGTGACCCATGACGAGGACGAGGTCGAGCCCACCGACGGTGGTTCGAGCCGACGCTCGCGCTCGTCACTGCCTGTCGGTGCCTTCACGCGTGGGGCCAGGCTCGCGGCCCTCCCCGTGGGCTTCGCGGGGCGGACGGCCCTCGGCGTCGGACGTCGCATCGGCGGTGCTCCCGCCGACGCCGTGGTCACCGAGGTGCAGCGCCGCACCGCTGAGCAGGTGTTCACCGTGCTCGGTCAGCTCAAGGGCGGGGCGATGAAGGTCGGCCAGGCCATGAGCATCTTCGAGGCCGCCCTCCCCGAGGAGATCGCCGCGCCCTACCGCGAGACCCTCACCAAGCTCCAGGACGCCGCGCCGCCGATGCCCGTGGCCGTCGTGCACCGCCAGCTCGTCGCCGAGCTGGGCGAGGACTGGCGGGAGCGGCTCGTGGAGATCGGTGACCAGCCGGCCGCGGCCGCGTCCATCGGCCAGGTGCACCGCGGGCGCTGGCACGACGGCCGCGAGGTCGCCGTCAAGATCCAGTACCCGGGTGCGGCGAAGGCACTGCGGTCGGACCTGCGCCAGCTCTCGAGGATCTCGCGGCTCCTCGGTGTCCTCGCACCGGGCATCGACGTCAAGGCCCTCCTCGCCGAGCTGGAGGAGCGGGTGGTCGAGGAGCTCGACTACCGGCTCGAGGCCACGGCGCAGCAGCGCTTCCACGAGGAGTACCGCGACGACCCCGACCTCATGGTCCCGGCCGTCGTCGACGGCACCGAGCGCGTGCTCGTGAGCGAGTGGATGGAGAGCACGAGCTCGCTCGCCGAGCTGATCCGCTCCGGCAGCCAGGCCGACCGCGACCTCTACGGTTCGCGGTACGTGCGGTTCCTGCTCGCGAGCCCCGATCGCGTGGGCATGCTGCACGCCGATCCGCACCCCGGCAACTTCCGGATCCTGCCCGACGGGCGCCTGGGGATCGTCGACTTCGGTGCGGTCGCCCACCTCCCCGACGGGCTCCCCCGCGCCCTGGGACCGCTGCTCACGGCCGCCGTCTCCGGTGATGCCGAGGCGGTGACCGACGGTCTGCGCGGCGAGGGATTCCTGCGGCCCGGCACGAAGATCGACCCCGAGGTGATGGCCGCCTACGTCGCGCCGTTCGTCGAGCCCGCCGTGGCCGAGGAGTTCACCTTCTCGCGGGCCTGGCTGCGCGACCAGGCCACCCGGGTGGGTCTCGGCGGCGAGGGCATGTCGACGTCGCTGAAGATCAACCTGCCGCCGGAGTACCTGCTGATCCACCGGGTGTGGATCGGCGGCGTCGGCGTGCTCTGCCAGCTCGGTGCCACCGCCCCGTTCCGCTCGATCCTGGAGGAGTCCGTCCCGGGGTTCGTCCCCTCCTCGTGGGCACCGCCCGAGTGACCGGGCCCGGTCGACCCGGCTCGGCCCCACCGCCCTGAGGGATCCGTTCGACCCCTCAGCCTCCGACGACCAGCGTGACGGCCAGCACGAGCATCAGGCAGGCGATCACCCCGTCGAGGATCCGCCAGGCCCTCGCGTCCCGCAGCCATCGGCCGAGGTGCCGCGCCCCGTACCCGAGGCCACCGAACCAGAGCACGCTCGCCGTCATCGCGCCGACCGCGAACCAGAGGCGGCTCCCCCCGTGGGAGGCGGCCACCGAGCCGAGGAGCACCACCGTGTCGAGGTAGACGTGCGGGTTCAGCCACGTCAGCGCGAGGGCGGTCGCCGCCACGCGGGTGGCGGAGGAGCGGACCTTCAGCACCCCGGGGGCCCGGTCGGCGTCCGAGGACGCCGCTCCCGCGCCGACCTCGAGCGCCTCGCCGCTCGAGGACAGGGCCCGCCGTGCCGCGAGGACCGCGTACCCCGCCAGGAAGGCCGCGCCACCCCACCGCGCTGCGTCGACGAACCACGGCACGGCGTCGACCACGCGACCGAGGCCGGTCACGCCGACGCCGATGAGCACGAGGTCGGAGAGCGCGCACACGGCCACCACGAGGCCCACGTGCTCGCGGCGCAGGCCCTGGCGCAGCACGAACGCGTTCTGTGCGCCGATGGCCACGATGAGCGCGAGCCCGGTGCCGAGTCCCGCGAGAAGGCTGGTCATGACGTCCACGCTAGGGAGGATCGATCCTCAGGTACAGCGAAGAATCCTGCAGTGTCATTAGACTTGCTTCATGTGGACCGACCCCGTGGCCGCCCGGACCGTGGCGGCGGTCGTCGACGCCGGGACCTTCGACGCCGCGGCGCGTCAGCTGCACGTGACCCCGTCGGCGGTGAGCCAGCGGGTCAAGGCGCTCGAGCAGGCGCTCGGGCAGAGGCTGCTCGTCCGTAGCACTCCCGTCAGGGCGACCGATGCCGGCGAGGCCGTCCTGCGGTACGCCCGTCGTGTCGCCCTGCTGGACCAGGACGTCGCGACCGAGCTCGGTCTGACCGGCCCACGTCGACCGCACCTGGCGGTGGCCGTCAACGCCGACTCGCTGGCCACCTGGTTCCTCGACGCCCTGGCCGCGTTCACCGCCTCGCACGACGTGGAGGTCGAGCTGCACCGCGAGGACCAGAGCCGGACCGCCGGGATGCTCGAGGACGGCACGGTCGTCGCGGCGATCACCGCGCAGAGCGACCCCGTTCCCGGGTGCCGCGTCGAACCGCTCGGTGCGATCGAGTACCGCGCCATGGCCGCGCCGTCGTGGGTCCGACGCTGGGCGCCGGACGGCGTCGACACCGCGGCCCTCCGGCAGGCCCCGCGCGTCGACTACGACCGCACCGACACGCTCCAGCGGGACTGGCTCACCACGCGTGACGTCGATGCCGATGCCACGCCGCGCCACCTGGTCCCCTCGTCGCACGACTTCACCCGCGCGGTCGCGCTCGGCCTCGGCTGGGGCCTGGTACCGCGACAGCACGCGCGGGAGCACCCTCTCCTGGTGGACCTGGGCGGTCCGACGATGCGCACCGTCCTGTGGTGGCAACGGTGGCGCACACCCTCGGCACTGCTCGACGGGCTCACCGACGCCGTGGTGGGGACCGCTCGCTCGACCCTCGCGCGCGGCTAGTCCGACGCGCTGAGCACCGCCAGCACGCCCTCGCCGTAGCGCTCGCGCTTGGTCTGGCCGATGCCGGGGATGCCCACGAGTCCGCGCTCGTCGCGCGGGCGCAGCTCCACCAGCGCGAGCAGCGTGGCGTCGGTGAACACGACGTAGGCCGGCACCTTGGCCTCGGCCGCCTGCTCGCTCCGCCACTGCTTGAGCCGGTCGAACAGGGCGCGGTCGGCCGGGTCGAGCGCCTCGAGCTCGGTGTTGGTGCGCTTCTTGGGGCGTGGGCCCACCGTGCCGCCGCGGGACGGGTGGTCCGGCGGCAGCAGAGGATCGAGGAAGCGGGTGGGCTTGCGGCCCTGACGTCCGCCGGGCTTGCGGGCCCGCGACCAGGAGATCGTCAGGTGGCGGCGTGCGCGGGTGACGCCGACGTAGAACAGTCGGCGCTCCTCGGCCACCCCCTCGGGCGTGTCGGCGTGGACGATCGGGAGCATGCCCTCGTGCATGCCGACGCAGAACACGGCATCCCACTCCAGGCCCTTCGCGGCGTGGAGGGTGGCCAGCGTGACGCCCTCGGCCGTGGGTGCGTGCGACGCCTGGGCACGTCGTTCGAGGTCGGCCAGGAGATCGGCCAACGTGGCGTCACCGCGGGCCTCGGCGAGGTCGTCGGCCATGGTGACGAGCGCATGCAGCGACTCCCACCGGTCGCGGGTGGCGCCGCTGCCGGACGGAGCCGTCTCGGTGTGGCCCATGCTCGCCAGCACCGCGCGCACCTCGTGGCCGAGACGTCCGTGGTCCGGTGACCCGGCATCGGTGGTGGCGTCGGTGCCGTCGTCGCCGGCTCGCGCCGCACCGCGCAGCAGCGTGACCGCCTGACGGACCTCGGCACGCTGGAAGTACCCCTCGACCCCGCGCAGGGTGACGGGGATGTCGCGCTCGCCGAAGGCCTCCTCGAACGCCTCGGACTGCGCGTTGATGCGGAACAGCACCGCCATCTCGCGGTACGGCACGCCCGAGCGGTGAAGACGCACGATCTCGTCGGCCACCGACGCGGCCTCGCTCGGCTCGTCGTTGTGGCCGAGGTAGCGGACGGGCTCCGCTGGCGCGGCCTGCGACTGCAGCGGTCGGCCGTGCGCCTCGCCCGCGGCCCCCTGGAACACCGCGTTCGCGACGGCCACCACCTGCGGCGTGGAGCGGTAGTTGCGCACCAGCTGGATCCGCTCGGCGTCGGGGTAGCGCTGCGCGAAGTCCCCGAGGATGCGCGGCGAGGCGCCGGCGAACGTGTAGATCGTCTGCCGCGGGTCACCCACGACGCACACGTCGTCGCGGCCACCGAGCCACAGGTCGAGCAGCGTGGACTGCAGCGGGTTGACGTCCTGGTACTCGTCGACCACGAACCAGCGGTACTGCCGTCGGACCTGGGCGGCGATGCGCTCGTCGTCGGCGAGGATCGCCGCGGTGATGAGCAGGATGTCCTCGAAGTCGATGCGCCCCCGCTCGCGCTTGACGTCCTCGTAGGCGCTCATGACGGCCGCGACGCGGGTGGGGTCGAGGTCGGCGACCTCGCGACCCCGGCGTCGTGCGACGTCGGGGTAGTCGGTGCCACGGACGTTGCTGACCTTGGCCCACTCCACCTCGGCGGCGAGGTCGCGGATGACGGCGTTGTCGGGGCGCCGGATGCCTTCGCGGTTGGCGGCCTCGGCGACCAGACCGAACTTGGAGGCGACGATCTCGGGTAGCTCGGTGCCGTAGACCTGCGGCCAGAAGTAGCGCGCCTGGCGCAGCGCGGCCGAGTGGAAGGTGCGCGCCTGCACCCCCGGCGCCTGCAGCTGCGCGAGGCGACCCCGCATCTCGCCGGCGGCGCGGGTCGTGAAGGTCAGGGCCAGCACCTCGGTGGGCACGTACAGGCCCGTGGCCACGCCGTAGGCGATGCGGTGGGTGATGGCCCGGGTCTTGCCCGTGCCGGCACCGGCCACGATGCAGACCGGCCCCCGCAGCGCGGTGGCGGCGGCCCGCTGCTCGGGGTCGAGGTTCTCCAGGAGGTCCTCGGGGGTGGGCAACGCACGCTCCTGCGGGTCGGTCGATGGTCGGTTCGGTGTGGTCGAGCTGGTGACGTCGAGCGGGTCGCTCGCGGGAGCCGGCGACCGCGCTCGCCACAGTGGGGAGGTGGAATGTCGCGGGGCGCGAGATCGTTGACTCGACAGGACCACCCTAGACGTCACAGGAGACAACGATGACCGGCGACTTCACCCTCTACTCGACCCCGTGGTGCGGCTACTGCCACCGCCTCAAGTCGCAGCTGCAGCGCGAGGGCATCACCAACTTCGCCGAGGTCGACATCGAGGCCCAGCCCGAGGCCGCAGCGGTGGTCGAGAAGGCCAACAACGGCAACCAGACCGTGCCCACGCTGGTCTTCGCCGACGGCACCGCCCTGACCAACCCCTCCGTCGCCCAGGTCAAGGCCCAGCTCGGCGTCTGAAACACCCCTGACTGCTCCCCGAAGCCCGAGCGGGCCACGAACCGACCCCACGGCGCGCGGCAGCGCGACGAGCAGGGCCGCGCGTCAGCGCGGGGAGCGATGGTGGCGACACCCGCGAGCCCTGCGAGCGGAGTCGCGACCGTCGCGTGCCGTTGCCGGCCGCGTGAGGTGTCGGCCAGTCAGAACCAGGCAGCCGGCAACGGCCCCTGGTACCACGTCTCGATGAGCCAGCTCGAGATCGAGACGCCGCTCGGAGGCAGCAGCAGCGTGCCGGCCTCACCCTGGGCGCGCAGCTCCTCGCGCGTGACCCACTGCGCCGCGCCGAGCTCCACACCGTCGACCTCGATGTCCGTGGTGACGGCCTTGCCGAAGAACCCGAGCATCAGGCTCGCGGGGAACGGCCAAGGCTGGCTCCCGCCGTAGGCGACCTCGCCGACGACCACGCCGGCCTCCTCGTGGACCTCGCGCCGCACGGCGTCCTCGAGGCTCTCCCCCGGTTCCACGAAGCCCGCCAGCGTGGACCATCGCCCCTCGGGCCACGTCGCCTGGTGGCCGAGGAGGGCCCGGTCCCGGTCGTCGGTCACCAGCATGATCACGGCGGGATCCGTGCGCGGGAAGTGGTTCGTCCCGCACTGGGTGCAGTGCCGCAGGTGGCCCGCGGCCTGGACCTGCGTGGCCCCGCCACAACGGGGGCAGAAGGGGGTGGCGGCCAGCCACCGGGCCATGCCCACCGCGTGCACGGCCACCGACAGCTCGTCGGCGCCCAGCAGCGGCGCCAGCACCCGGACGCTGACCGGCACCAGGTCGGCGGGGACCCGGTCGACCACGACGGCTGCGCGGCGGACGCCGTCCTGCTCACCCAGGAAGATCCACGTGCCGTCGGGCGCCTCGTCGCGCGGGAGCCACCGCAGTGCGGGCCCGTCGACGGTGGCCACGTGCTCGCCGCCGAGCACCAGGACCTCGACGTCGGGGCCGTCCCACGCGTCGTGGGCACGCAGGTGGCCGGCACGGTCGTGGCGGGCGCGGTCGAAGGCGAACGGTGCGGGATCACTCACCCCGACAGCCTAGGTGGGGTCGGCTCGGCGGCTCACGCGCCAGGCGCGAGGAGCGTCTCGAGCGCAGCGCGGTCGAGCAGCTCCTCGGGCGCGAACCGCACGACCTCACCGAGTCGCACGTAGTAGAACGCCCCGGACACGCGCGCCGGGTCGACGTCGTGCAGCTCGGCCCACGCCAACCGGTAGAGGCTGAGCTGGAGCGGGTCGGCGTCGGCCCGCCGGTTGGTCTTCCAGTCCACGACCTCGAAGCCGGGGCCCTCGGGGGTCGACGTCGAGAACACCGCGTCGATCCGCCCCACCACCTGCTGACCGCCGAGCAGCAACGAGAAGGGCGCCTCGACCGTGTGCGGCGTGCGCTGGCCGAACGGTCCGGCCTCGAACAACGCGATGACCTCGTCGAGCTCGGCGTCGTCGCTGATCTCGACGTCGCCCTGTCCGGGCAGGTCGGCGGGGTCGAGCAGCGGCTGCTGGCCGTAGTGGGCCTCGATCCACGCGTGGAACCGGGTGCCGAAGCGTGCGGCGGCCGAAGGCCGTCGAGGCATGGGCCGTGCGAGCGAGCGCGCGAACGCCGACTCGTCGTCGGCCAGGGCCAGCACGGCTGTGGCCGAGAGCGTGGGCGGCAGTGGCACCGGCCGCTCCGCCGACGCGGCCGCGTCGGCCTCGGCCAGGAGCAGGTCGATCTCCTGGGACAGCTCGGCCACCCGATCGCCCGGGACGGGGAGCTCGGCCGTCGGCTCGGCGGACGAGGCCAGCACCACCTCCACCTCGCGGGCCAGCGCGCGACGGCCGTCGACCGGTGGCGGCTCCACCGGCCAGGCGATGCCGTCGGACAGCACGAGGTGGGGGTTGGTCTCGTCGTCGGGGGGCGGATCGGCCCAGACCAGCGGCTCGACCCCGAGGCCGGCCAGGTGGTCGCGGGTGCGCACCAGGAAGTCCGACGGTCCGCGCGGCTTCTTCTGCGTGCGCCCCCACCAGTGACCGCTCACGACGACCCGCTGCTTGGCGCGCGTGTACGCCACGTAGCCCAGCCGGAGCTCCTCCCCGAGGGAGTCGGCCTTGCGTCGCGCATCGAACTCCTTGCCCGCGGCCGGGGTCCACTCCGCCAGCGGAGCGAGCGAGCCTGCGTCGCCGCGCAGCGGGTACGGCAGGACCGAGCCGTTGGTCAGCCAGCTGGACCGACCCCGTCCCGAGGGGAACACCCCGTCGCTCACGAGCGGCACGAACACCGCACCCCACTCCAGGCCCTTCGCCCGGTGGATCGTGAGCAGCTTGACGGAGTCGGACTCCGAGGGGGTCGTGACGTCCATGCCCTCGTTGAACTCGTTCTCGGCCTGGAGGTAGGCCACGAGTCCGGTCAGCGAGGCGTAGCGGTCGCTCGCGGCGTAGTCGGCCACCGCGTCGAGGAAGGTGGCCAGGTTGTCGGAGGCACCCTCGACCTCTCCCGCCTCGAGCTCGATGTCGAGGTCGAGGGCACGCACGGCTCGGCGTGCCAGGTCGAGCAGCGGCTCCCCGACGTGGGACCTGACCCGGTGGACCACGCGCGCGAGGTCGGCGAACCGGTGGCGCGCACGCGGGTCGTACGGCAGGTCGCCCGGGTCGTCGAGGGCCTCGGCCAGCGCGACCACCTCGGTGGGGTCGGTGCCCTCGACCGCCCGGGCGAGCTCCTGCGCGAGGGTGCTGTCGTCGTCGCGACCCAGGGTGCGCCCGCTCAGCGAGGCGGCACGACGGCCGAGCAGCGCGAGGTCGCGCGGGCCGATGTTCCAGCGCGGCCCGGTGAGCAGGCGCAGCAGGGCCGGGTTGGCGGTGACGTCGTCGACGACCTCCAGGAGCGACAGCACGTCGAGCACCTCGGGCTGGGCCAGCAGGCCGGAGAGGCCCACGATCTCGAACGGGACGTGCGCGTCGCGCAGCGCCTTGACGATCTCGCCGTTCTCGCGGCCGACGCGGACCAGGACCGCGATGTCGCTCCAGGCCCGGCCACCCTCGTGCTCGGCGACGATCTCGGTGACCATGGCGGCGATCTCGTCGTCGACGGTGCCGTGCAGCGCGACGTCGACCCGACCGGTCGTCGTCGCGGCCGACGTGAGCGGCTGGACGACCGACGACGTGGCGTAGAAGGGGGCGGCGAGGTGGTTCGCCGCGTCGATCACCTCCGGCGGGCAGCGTCGGGTCTCGACGAGGGAGAACTGCCGTCCTCGCGACCCGTCGGCCGCCGGGAAGTCGTCGAGGAACTCCTCGAGGTTGCCGGCCGCAGCACCCCGCCAGCCGTAGATGCCCTGCGCGGGATCGCCCACGGCGGTGACGGGCAGGCCCGCGAAGAGCGCCGTGAGCAGGTCGCGCTGCGCGACCGAGGTGTCCTGGTACTCGTCGAGCAGCACGACGTCGTAGCGCTCGCGCAGCGCCTGGCCCACCTCGGGCAGCGCGGCCAGCTGCGCGCCCCAGGCCATCTGGTCGGAGAAGTCCATGACCCCGTCGTCGGCCTTGGCGGACCGGTACGCCTCGACCAGGAGGCTCAGCTCGGTGCGCTTCTGCGCCGCCACGGCCGCGTCGCGGAGCAGGGCCGGCTTGCCGACGGCGTCGTACTCGGCGATGACGGCCGCGTCGTGGTCGCGCAGCTCGGCCGGATCCACGAGGTGCTCCGAGAGCTGGGCGTCGAGGGACATGACGTCCTGGACGAGCGTGGGCAGGTGCGTGCTCACCCTCTGGAGCGGTCGGTCGTAGGTGCTGACCACGCGTGCCGCCCGCTGGAAGCGCGAGGCGTCGGTGACGACCCGCAGGTCGGGCTCGACGCCCAGGCGGAGGCCGTGCTCGGCGATGAGGGAGCCGGCGAAGGCGTGGTAGGTCGACGCGGTGGCGTCGGCCCAGGGCTGCTGCGGGTCGTGCGGCAGGTGCTCCAGGTCGGCCCGGATGCGCTGCCCCAGCTCTGCGGCCGCCTTGTTGGTGAAGGTGAGCCCGAGGATCCGCTCGGGCGCGATGCCGACGTGACCCACGAGCCAGAGCACGCGCGCCGCCATGACGGTGGTCTTGCCCGACCCGGCGCCGGCGATGATCGCGCCCGGGCGGTCGAGCCCGGCGGTGATGGCGTCGGCCTGGGGCTGCGAGAACGGGATGCCGGTGAGCTCGCGCAGGTGGTCGATGTCGCGGACGAGCATGGTCACGACGACTCCCCCTCCTCGGCGACAGCGCGCCGGTGCTCACGGACCAGGATCGACGCGCCGGCGTCGTGGGCGGGACAGACCCGGGTGAACTGGCAGTACCCGCAGCCGCCGGTGGCCTCGGTGGCGGCGACCTCCTCGTGGACGAGCGTGTGGACGCTGCGACGCAGCTGCTCGACCGCGAAGAACGGCGCGTCGGACGGCGCGTCAGCGGGTGGGGGAACCTGCTGCTGGACCTTGGTGACGCCCCGGCTCTCCTGGCGCAGCTGGACCAGCTCGGCCCCGGCGGGTGGCGCGTCGCCGGCCAGGTCCCGGGTGGCGCCGTGCTGGACGACCAGCTGGTACAGGCCCAGCTGGGGGTGCTCGGCGAGCTCGTCGCGCGACGGCGAGCCCTTGCCGGTCTTGAGGTCGACGACGTGGACCCCGTCGGCGGACCTCTCGACGCGGTCCATCGAGCCCTTGAGCGCCACGGCGCGCCCCTCGACCTCGATCTCGACCTCGAACGGGTGCTCCGCCGCCAGCACGTCGCGCGGGTTGTCGCGGTGCCACTGGACGAAGCGGCCGAGCGCCTGCACCGCCTCGCCGCGTTCGCGCTCGCTGATCCACGGCGGGAGGTCGAGCTGGGCCCAGACGTCGTCGAGGTGCGTGGCGAGCTCGTCGGCATCGGGCTCGCGGCCCGAACGCACGACGTCGGCGGCGATGGCGTGCACGATGGAGCCGAAGCCCTGCGCACTCGTGGTGGCCTGCGCGCCGTGGGCCTCGTGGTCGAGGAACCACCGCAGCGGGCACTGCATGAGGGCCGAGACCTGGCTGCCCGAGAGCCGCAGGGGTTGGTCGTCGGGACGCCACGGAGCGTCGGACTCGGTGCGCTCGGCCAGGCCCCACCAGGCGGACGGGTGCGCCGAACGACCGGCCGGGTGGGTGGACAGCCGAGCCAGCTGCTCGGCCACGCGTCGACGCTCGTCGGGGTCACGGGTGTGCTCGCCGATGCGGCGCAGCTCGGCCACGGCCGACCGCAGCGACAGTGCTCGGCGCGGCCGGTGCTCGGCCGGCGGAAGGGTCCGCGGGGCCGGGCGGGCGCTCGGGTCGTCGGCTGCCGACAGGTGCGCGTGCAGCTCGCCGACGAAGCGCGAGGGCTGGTCGCCCTCGTCGGAGCCGCTGGCGACCGCCGTGACCACGAGGTGCTCGCGCGCGCGACTGCACGCCACGTAGAACAGGCGGCGCTCCTCGGCCACCGCCTCGCGCACCGACGGGTACGGTCCGAGGCCATCGCGGGTCAGGCGGTCGGGCTGCAGCAGGCTGCTGCGCAACCGGGTGTCGGGCCACTCGCCGTCCTGCACCCCGGCGACGACCACGAGGTCCCACTCCAGGCCCTTGGAACGGTGCGCGGTCATGAGCTGGACCCCCGACACGAGGTCGGTCGCCCCGGTGAGCGTCCCGGCGGGGATCTGCTGGGCCTCGAGGGCGCGCACGACCTCGCGGACGCCGCGGTGCGCCTGGCGCTCCTCGGCCCGGGCCGCCTCGGCGAACAGGGCGCACAGCGCGTCGAGGTCGTGGTGCGCACGCGCCGCACCGTCGCCGCCGCCCTCGGCCTCGGCGCGCAGGCGGGCCGGCCACGACGTGCCGTCCCACAGCTCCCACAGCACCTCCTCGGCCGAGGCGCCGCCGCGCACGAGGGCGACGGCAGAGGACAGCAGTCGGGCCACGCGACGGGCGGCTTCGACGGCCGACGCCGCCGGGCCCTCGACCACCAGGGTGTCGAGCAGGTGGGGGTCGGCCAGCGCCTCGGCGAGCAGCACTCGCGACGCACGGGGCGAGCCGTTGCGGGCGGTGTCGTCGGTGCGCAGCACCCGACCGAGCCGACGCAGCGCGGCGGCGTCGAGACCGCCGAGAGGTCCGGTGAGCAGCGCCGTGGCGGCCTCGGGGTCGAGGGCGTCGTGGTCGATGAGGGCCTGGGCGGCGTGCAGGCCGGCCAGCAGGGCACGCACCGCCGGCTCCACGGCCAGCGGGAGCTCGTCGCCCGCCACGTCGACGGGGACGCCTGCGGCGCTGAGCGCCCGGTGCAGCCGGTCGAGGTGCGGGGCCGACCGCACCAGGACGGCCATGCGCTCCCACGGCACCGGCGGCTCGGCCGCCAGGTGGGCCTCGCGCAGCAGCAGTGCCACGTGCTCGGCCTCGGCCGTGGCCGACGTGAAGGTGCGCACCTGCACCTCGCCCGTGCGCGACGGGTCGGTGGCCGGCGACCGCAGGGCCTCGAAGCGGTCGGCGTCGAGCGCTCCGAACACCCCACGGTTCTCGACGACCGACCTGACGGCATCGGCGATCGCCGCGCCGTAGCGGTTGGTGCGGGCCAGGGTGAGCGCCGGGGCCGGCCCGCGGACGGTGGCGAACCGCTCCCCGAAGTCGAGCGTGCCGCGCACGTCGGCCCCACGGAAGCCGTAGATGGACTGGTAGGGGTCACCGACCACCACGAGGTCGCGGCCGTCGCCGGCGAGGCGCCGGAGCAGCTCGACCTGCAGGGGGTCGGTGTCCTGGAACTCGTCGACCACCACGAGCCGGAGCCGACGCCGCCAGCGGTCGCGGCACTCCGGGTCGCCCAGCAGACGGACCGCGTGGTGCACGAGGTCGGTGTGGTCGATGGTGCCCTCGAGAGCGGCCACACCCGTGACCTCGTCGAAGAACAGCGACGCGGCCACCCAGTCGGGTCGGCCCGCCGCACTGCCGATGTCGTGCAGGTCGACCGCGTCGAGTCCCTGCGCCCGCGCCGCGGCGAACAGGCGCTGGAGCTCGGTGCTCATGCCGCGCGTGCGCAGCGCCTGGCGCAGCGGGACCGGCCAGCTCTCGGGGTCGGTGCCGTCGAGCAGCTCGGCCAGCCGGGCGTCGTGCTCGGGTGCGCTGAGCAGGGTGACCGGCCGACGGAACTCCTCGAGGTCCTGCTCGGCCCGCACGAGGGCGTAGCAGAACGCGTGGAAGGTCATGGCCGAGGTGGCGGAGGTGGTGCGGGCCAGCCGGCGCCCGATGCGGGCCCGGATCTCCTGCGCGGCGGCGCGGCTGAAGGTGAGGACGAGCACCTCGTCGGCGCGGACCGCACCGGACTCCACGCGCTGGGCCACGAGCTCGACCAGCGTCGTGGTCTTGCCGCTGCCGGGGCCGGCGAGCACCTGGAGCGGCCCGCCGGTCGTGGCGACGTGGTCGAGCACGGCCTGCTGGCTGGGGTCGAGCACCACGGCGGGACCTGCCGACGCCGGGCCCCCGGCGCGCTGCAGGCGGTACTCGGTCGTGGTCACACCACCATCTGAGCAGAGACCACCGACACGCTCAGACCGTGCCCTCCGGATCGACGTCGGTCCACAGCGCCTCGGCCATGTGCACCCGGCCGTTGCGCACGGGCGTCCCCTCGTCGGCCCAGTGCGCCTGCGCCTCGATCATGAGCGGCGGCACCATGGTGCCGTCGGCGCGCGGGACCCGCCACCAGCAGACGGCATGGCCGTGCGCCGACATGATCCGCCCGACGTAGCGCGGCCCGTAGCCGCCCGCGAGCAGCTCCGCGACGCGCCCGTACGGCAGCACGCGACCCGGCGGGATCAGCTCCACCAGGCTCAGCACGCGCTCGACGTAGGCCTCGTCCATGGGTCGATCATCGCCGACGTCGGGTCACGATCGGCCTGCGGCTTCGTCGGTGCGGCTGGGGCTCGACCTGCTGCTGCGTCGCTCGAGGTGGGTCTTCGGCTGCTGCTGCGTCGCTCCGGCTCGGTCGTGCCTTGCGGCCGCGTCGCTGTGGCTCGTCGTC
>NZ_LMMY01000014.1:34487-34622 GCF_001422865.1 Aeromicrobium sp. Leaf272 | reverse complement strand
GGTCCGGGCTCGGGTCGGGCTCTCGGAGCGCGGCTCCCGGTGACGCAAGGTTCTGCGTTCGTGCGTGAGGGGTCGAAGGATGATGCGTTCGTGGTCGGATCCCGTCGTGAACGCAGCATCGTTCGGGGTTCTGCG
>NZ_LMMY01000014.1:34261-34372 GCF_001422865.1 Aeromicrobium sp. Leaf272 | reverse complement strand
GCGAACGCAGAATCCTGCGTCCGGCGGGGGCTACGGCGAGGCGGGTGGGCAGGGATTCTCCCTTTGCGCGTAACGGTCCACGAGAAGGGAGAATCACTGCCCGTACGGGCC
>NZ_LMMY01000014.1:238-34181 GCF_001422865.1 Aeromicrobium sp. Leaf272 | reverse complement strand
CCTTTTCGTCGCCACGATGCTTCCTTCGCGTGGCACGGTCCACGCGAAGGAAGAACCGTGCGTGGATCCCGCGCAGAGGAAGAATCGTGGCCGCGCCCCGCAGACCCAACCGGGTCGAGACCCACCGCTGCGGTCGAGGCCCTCTCGGAGACCGACTCCACTCGAAGCCGTAGAGGCGCAGCACCGACGCCACTGGAAGCCCCAGCAGCGCAGCACCGGACCCGCTCGAAGCCGCCCGCACCTACCCGACGCCGGCGTCGAGCCCCCGACGCGACGAAGCCGCGAGGCGAGCACCCGAAGGCGCCCGCCCCGCGGCTTCGCCACGGGTCCAGCAGGTCAGTAGGTCGGCTGGCTCGGGTCGATCTGGTTGACCCAGGCCACGACGCCGCCGCCGACGTGCACCGCATCCTTGTAGCCGGCACCCTTCAGCACGGCCAGCGCCTCGGCCGACCGCACGCCCGACTTGCAGTGGAGCACGACCTGCTTGTCGTCGGGCAGCTCGGAGAACGCCTTGCCGTTGAGGAAGTCGCCCTTCGGGATGAGGACCGAGCCCGGGATGTGGTTGATGTCGCGCTCGACCGGCTCGCGCACGTCGACGAGCACGAAGTCGCGGCCACCGTCGGCGCGCTCCTTCAGCCAGCCGTCGAGCGTGCCCACGGAGATCGTCGAGTCCGCTGCCGCATCGGCCGCCTCGTCGCTGATCGCACCGCAGAACGCCTCGTAGTCGCTCAGCAGCTCGGTGGGCAGCACGCCGTTCGGGTCGCGCTGGACCTTGAGCGTCGTGTACCGCATCTCGAGCGCGTCGTAGACCATGAGGCGACCGATGAGCGGGTCGCCGATGCCGGTGATCAGCTTGATGGCCTCGGTGACCATGATCGAGCCGATCGACGCGCACAGGACTCCGAGCACTCCGCCCTCGGCGCACGACGGGACCATGCCCGGCGGCGGCGGCTCGGGGTAGAGGTCGCGGTACTGCGGACCCTCCTGGGCCCAGAACACCGACACCTGGCCCTCGAAGCGGTAGATCGACCCCCACACGTAGGGCTTGCCGAGGATGACCGCGGCGTCGTTGACCAGGTAGCGCGTGGCGAAGTTGTCGGTGCCGTCGACGATCAGGTCGTACTGGGCGAAGATGTCGAGCACGTTGTCGGTGTCGAGCCGCTCCTGGTGCACGACGGTCTTCACGTACGGGTTGACCTCGGCCACCGACTCCGCGGCACTCACGGCCTTGGGCCGGTCGATGTCGGACTGGCCGTGGATCACCTGACGCTGCAGGTTCGACTCGTCGACCACGTCGTCGTCGATGATGCCGAGCGTGCCGACGCCGGCAGCGGCCAGGTAGAGCAGGGCAGGGCTGCCGAGACCGCCGGCTCCGATGACCAGCACCTTGGCGTTCTTGAGCCGCTTCTGCCCGTCCATCCCGACGTCGGGGATGATCAGGTGCCGGCTGTAGCGGCGGACCTCGTCGATGGTGAGTTCGTCGGCGGGTTCCACGATGGGGGCGACCACGGCTGCTCCTCGCAGGGACGGTGATGGGGGTACTCCCGGCTCAACGCCGGGCGTGTCCTCCATTGTTCCCCCGCCGACGTCGACCGCAGGGTGCCGTCCGCCCCCTGGGACGCGCCGTCGTCGCGGCGACGCGCGGAGCGCCCCGACGGGCCCGCGTGGCACGGGGCACTAGGCTGACCGGGTGAGCGAGACCCCCACCCTGCGCCCGCGCGCCGGCCGACTGCCGCGACGCGCCCGACGCGCCCAGCTCCTGGAGGTCGCCCTCGAGGTCTTCGTCGAGCAGGGGTACCACGCCGCGTCGATGGACGAGATCGCCGAGCGTGCCGGAGTGTCCAAGCCGGTCGTGTACCAGCACTTCCCCGGCAAGCTCGACCTCTACCTGGCCCTGCTCGAGAGCTCGTGCGACGAGGTCGTCGACGAGGTCAAGCAGGCGCTCGCCTCCACGCAGGACAACCGTCGTCGCGTCGAGGCCACGATGGAGCTCTGGTACCAGTACGTCGCCGACCAGGGTGCCGCCTTCCGGCTCGTGTTCGAGTCCGACCTCACCAACGACCCCGACGTCCGCGAGCAGGTCGACCGGGTCGTGCGCGAGTCGGCCGTCGCGATCGCCGAGGTGATCCGCGAGGACACCGGCCTGCCGCAGGAGGCCGCGTACCTGCTCGCCGTCAGCCTCGTGGGCATGGGCCACGTCGGCGCCCGCAACTGGCTCTCGGAGTCGTCGGCACTGTCCCAGGAGGACGCCGTGCGGCTCGTCGCCGGGCTCGCCTGGCGCGGCATCGGCGGCTTCCCCCGAGAGACCAACGACCCCGCCTGACGCGGCACGGCCCACTCGGGCCCCACCTCGTCCGGCACCACACCCGCACCACACCAGACATCACGAGAGGACCGACCATGGAGGTCAAGATCGGCGTGCAGAACGCCGCCCGCGAGCTGTCCGTCGAGACCGACGAGGCGCCCGAGTCGGTGCTCGCCAAGCTCGACACCGCCCTCAAGGACGAGACGGTCTTCAGCCTCACCGACGAGAAGGACCGCACCGTCGCGGTCCCGGCCGACAAGGTCGCCTACCTGTACTTCACCGCCGACACCGGCCGCAAGGTCGGCTTCGGTGCGGTCACGCAGGAGACCACCTGACGGACCGGGGGCGCGCATGAGCTTCGAAGGCTTCCCCGTCGCGGCGCTCGACTTCTACGACGACCTCGAGGTCGACAACACGAAGGCGTTCTGGGAGGAGCACCGCCACGTCTACGACGCGGCGGTCAAGCAGCCCATGACCGCGCTCATGGCCGAGCTGGCCGACGAGTTCGTCCCTGACGGCGAGAGCGCGAAGATCTTCCGCCCGTTCCGCGACGTGCGGTTCTCGAACGACAAGACTCCCTACAAGACGCACCAGGGTGCGTTCGTGCCCGTGGCGCCCGCGACCGGGTACTACGTCCAGGTCGGCGCGCCCGGTGTGCGCACCGGAGTCGGGTTCTACCACGCCACGCCCGCCCGGCTCGCCTCGTTCCGCGAGGCCGTCGACCACGAGACCTTCGGGACCGGGCTCCAGCACATCGTCGCGCGACTGGAGGGCCGGGGCTGGACGGTCGGCGGCGACGCCGTCAAGACCGCGCCGCGCGGCTGGTCGGCCGACCACCCGCGCATCGACCTGCTGCGCCACCGCACGCTCACCCTCGGGCGCGACCACGGCTTCGAGCCGTACGTGCACACCGCCGAGCTGCTCGAGCACGTGCGCGAGGACTGGCGCGCCGGACGGACGTTCCTCGACTGGATCCTCACCCACGTCCGCGGCTGAGCGGTCGTCCGCTCAGGCGGCCAGGCCGAGGCGCGCCATGCGTCCCGCTCGCTCGGTCGACCCCGAACCCCGACGACCCGGACCCGCTCAGGCGGCCAGGCCGAGGCGCGCCATGCGTTCGGTGTGCGCCTCGGTGATCCGGGTGAACATGCGCGAGATCGCGGTGAGGTCCAGCCCGGGCGTCTCGATGCCGCCGACGAGCACGGCGCTCAGCGCGTCGCGCTCGGCGACGAGCGTCTGGGCCTGGCGCAGGGCCTCCCCCATGAGCCGACGTCCCCAGAGCGCGAGGCGGCCGCCGACCCGGGGGTCGGCCTCGATCGCGGCGCGCACCTGGTCGACGACGAACTCCGAGTGCCCGGTGCCGCTGAGCGTGTCGACCACGATCTCGCGCGTCACCGGGTCGAGGTAGGCGGCGATCTCGCGGTAGAAGTCGGCGGCGAGCCCGTCGCCGACGTAGGCCTTCACGAGGCCCTCGACGAAGTCGGCCGGACGCGTCTTGCGGTGGAAGTCACCGAACGTGGCCTCGAACGGCTCCATCGCGGCGAACGGGTCCTCGCCCATCTCGACGAGGCGGTCGCGCAGGACCTCGAAGTGGTCGAACTCCGCCGCGGCCATCGTGGCCACCTCGACCTTGCTGCTCAGGTCGGGCGCCATCTGGGCGTCGGCGACGAGTCGCTCGCACGCGCTCAGCTCGCCGAAGGCCAGCACGCCGAGCAGCTCCACGACGCCGCGGCGGTAGTCCGGATCGTCCAGGGCCGAGGGCGCGGGGGCCTCCGGAGGGGGGCCCGAGCGGCCTGACTTCGCGTTCTTCGCCATGCGCCGCAGCGTAGCGCGCTGGGGACCCGCCGCCGCCTGTGTGCCGCCGCAGGGGCCGAGACGGGTAGACTGGCCTTGCCCTTGGGGCCGTATCTCCGTCGTGAGGTCTCGGACGCACCGTCGTCGCCGACACACGACACGTATCGAGATCCCTCTCTGTTCCCTCACGAAGACGAGTACCTGTGACCACGTTCACCGATCTGGGCGTCATGCCCGAGATCGCCGACGCGCTCGACGCGGTCGGCATCAGCAGCCCGTTCCCCATCCAGGAGATGACCCTCTCCGTGGCCCTCATGGGCACCGACCTCATCGGTCAGGCCCGTACCGGCACCGGCAAGACGTTGGCGTTCGCCATCCCGGTCATCCAGCGCACCGTCGCGCCGCACGACGCCGACTACGACCAGCTGGCAGCCCCCGGCAAGCCCCAGGCCCTGGTCGTGGCCCCGACGCGAGAGCTCGCGCTCCAGGTCGCCAACGACTTCAAGACGGCGTCGGCCAAGCGCGGTACCCGCAACATCACCATCTACGGTGGCGTCCCCTACGAGGGCCAGCTCGACGCGCTCGAGAAGGGCGTCGACATCGTCGTCGGCACGCCCGGCCGCATCCTCGACCTCGCCAACCGCGGCGCGCTCGACCTCTCGCACGTCAAGTCGCTCGTGCTCGACGAGGCCGACGAGATGCTCGACCTCGGCTTCCTGCCCGACGTCGAGTCGATCCTGGCCAAGACGCCCGAGACCCGCCAGACGATGCTGTTCTCGGCGACCATGCCGGGCGCCATCGTGTCGCTCGCGCGCAAGCACATGCGCCACCCCATGAACATCAGGGCGGAGTCCCCGGAGGAGAACGACACCGTTCCCGCCACCGCGCAGTTCGTGTGGCAGGCGCACGAGCTCGACAAGGCCGAGGTCATCGCCCGCATCCTGCAGGCCGAGGACGTCCAGCGCGTCATCATCTTCACCCGCACCAAGCGCACCGCCCAGCGTGTGGCCGACGACCTCATCGATCGCGGCTTCCCGGCGTCGCCCCTGCACGGCGACATGGCCCAGGGCGCCCGGGAGAAGGCGCTGCAGGGCTTCCGCGACCACAAGGTCGACGTGCTCGTGGCCACCGACGTCGCCGCACGCGGCATCGACGTGGCGAACATCAGCCACGTCATCAACTACAACTGCCCCGAGGACCACAAGACGTACGTGCACCGCATCGGGCGCACGGGTCGCGCCGGCGCCTCGGGCATCGCCGTCACCTTCGTCGACTGGGCCGACCTGTCGCGCTGGAAGCTGATCAACGCCGAGCTGGACCTGCCGTTCGCCGAGCCGCAGGAGACGTACTCCACGTCGGACCACCTGTTCCACGACCTGGGCATCGACCGCTCGGTCAAGGGCCGGCTCAAGCCGCCGTCGCCCAAGGAGCCCCGCAAGGACGGCGACCGTGGTCGCGGCGGCCAGGGCGGTCGGGGCCAGGGTGGACGCAGCCAGGGCGGGGACCGCAGCCGCGGCTCGGACCGCCGACGCTCCGACGATCGCCAGCAGAACGGTTCCGGCCAGGACCGACCGGCCCGGAACGCCCCGACGTCCGGCGACACCGGCCAGGGTGGCGAGGGCAAGGAGGGTGGCGCGAGCCGCAACCGTCGCCGTCGTCGCACCCGCAGCGGCCAGCGCGTCGAGGGTCAGGGCTCCGGCGCCCAGGGCGGCACCGAGGCGACGGCCGCCGCGCCGCGCTCGTCCGACTGACGCACGACCCGACGCGAAGGGGACCCACGCACGGCGTGGGGCCCCTTCGGCGTTCTCGAGCGGTCAGAGCAGGCTCTTGGCCACCTCGCGGTAGGCCTCGGCCCCCTTGTGGTTCGTGTGCACGCTGAGGATCGACCGCCCGATGGCCGGAGCCTCGGCGAACCGGATCGACTTCGGGATCGGCGGGCTCAGCACCGGCAGCTCGAACTGCTCCTCGATGGAGGCGAGCACGGCACGGGCGTGGTTGGTGCGGCCGTCGAACATCGTGGGCAGCACGCCGGCGACCTCGAGCTCGGAGTTGATGAACTGCTTGACGTCGTGGACGGTGTCGAGCAGCTGCAGCACGCCGCGGTGCGAGAGGGTCTCGGCCTGCAGCGGGATGACGACCTTCTGCGACGCCGACAGCGCGCCCACCGTGAGCACGCCGAGAGTGGGCGGGCAGTCGATGACGACGAGGTCGTAGTCGTCGGCGACCTTGTCGAGCGCCACCCGCAGCCGCTGCTCGCGGCCGGTCCGGCTCACCAGGGCCTCCTCGGCCTGCGTCACCGTGACGTTGCTGGGAAGCAGGTGCATGCCGTCCTCGGTGACCACGATGGCGTCGGCCGGCTTGGCCTTGCCCAGGAGCACCTCGCCGACGGTCACGTCGAGGTCCTCGGGGTCGATGCCGAGGGAGAACGTGAGTCCGCCCTGCGGGTCGAGGTCGACGAGGAGGACTCGTTTGCCGAGCTCGGCGAACGCCGCGCCCAGCGATGCCACGGTGGTCGTCTTGCCGACGCCACCCTTCTGGTTCACCACGGAGATCGTCGTCGTCACGGGGTCATCATGCCACCCGTCGGGGCCCTGCGACCCCAGCGTCCTGACCCGTGGTCACGTGGCATGCTGACGGTATGACCCGAGCCCTCGTCACCGGTGCCACCGCAGGCATCGGCCTCGCCTTCACCCGTGCCCTCGCCGCTCGCGGCCACGACGTCGTGCTGCTCGCCCGCGACGGCGACCGGCTCGAGCAGGTGGCCGCCGAGGTCCGCACGAAGCACGGGGTCCGGGCCGACGTCGTCGTGGCCGACCTGACCACGCCCGAGGGCCTCTCCGCGGCCGAGGACGCGCTCGCCAGCAGCACCTCGCCCGTGGACCTGCTGGTCAACAACGCCGGCGCCTCGCTGCCCGGCTGGTTCGGCACCACCGACATCGCCGACGAGGACCGTCAGCTCGACCTGCTCGTGCGCGCCCCCATGCACCTCATGGACGTGGCCATCAAGGCCATGGCGGGGCGGGGACAGGGCAGGATCGTCAATGTCTCGAGCGTGGCCGCGTTCACGCCACGCGGAACCTACTCGGCCCACAAGGTCTGGCTGGTCAACCTGTCGCGCTGGGCCGACTGGCAGTACGCCGACGCCGGGGTCCGCGTCATGGCCCTGTGCCCGGGCTTCGTGCGCACCGAGTTCCACCAGCGGGCGGACATGGACGTCTCGGGCGTCCCGCGGTGGATGTGGCTCAACGCCGACAAGCTCGTGAAGGCGGCGCTGTCGGACCTCGACAAGGGCAAGTCGCTGTCGGTCCCGAGCCTGCGCTACAAGGTGCTCGCCACGATCTCGCGGTACGCCCCCACCTCGATCGTCGCCCGGATCGCCAAGCGCGGTCGATGAGCACGCCCCGCACGCTGGAGCTCCCGCCGGGGGTCGAGGCGTCCGTCGTCCGCACCGCACGCGGGGAGGTCGCCGTGCACCGGGTCCGAGCCGACGGCAGCGGCGCGCGGGGGCACGTGCTGATGGTCCCGGGGTGGACCGGCAGCAAGGAGGACTTCACGCCGATGCTGCCGCTGCTGGCCGACGCCGGGTTCGACGCGACGGCGTACGACCAGCGAGGCCAGTACGAGACCGTGGCCGACGAGGCGGACGACTTCAGCCTCGCGGGCCTGGCCGCCGACGCAGCGGCGCTCGCCGCCGAGGTCTCGTCCGGCCCGTCGCACCTGCTGGGCCACTCCTTCGGCGGCCTGGTGGCGCAGACCGCCGCGGCGGACCACGTGCGCGCCTGGACGAGCCTGAGCCTGCTGTGCACCGGACCCGCCGCGCTGGGATCCACACCCGGACGTCCCCTCGAGCGTCTCGTGGCCGAGCTGGACGGCTCGGCCACGATGGCCGAGGTGTTCCGTGCGCTGAAGGGCCCCGCGCTGGGCGTGAACCCGCCGGCCGTCGAGGCGTTCCTCCTCGACCGCTTCGAGCGGAACTCCCGAGCGGGCCTGCGGGCGTTCACCCAGCACCTGGTCGACGCCCCGGACCGCGTCGCCGACGTGGCCGCCACCGGCCTGCCGGTGTGGGTGGGTCGTGGTGCGGGTGACGACGCGTGGCCGCATGCTGTGCAGGACGACATGGCAGCCCGGCTCGGCACCACCGTCCACGTGGTGGCCGGTGCCGACCACTCCCCTGCCGTCGAGAACCCCGTCGGCCTGGCGGCCGCGTGGCTGCCCTTCCTGGAGGAGACGTCATGACCGACGAGCCCGTCACGCGTGGATTCGTGGGACGCCGGCGCCCCGCGCAGTCCGACCGCCTCCCTCCCGGGCAGTACGACACCGGGCGGCTGTGGCCGGTGCTGTCGGCCGAGCCGACCCCCACCGTCGACCGGGACCGCTGGGAGCTCACGGTCGACGGAGCCGTGCTGGAGTCGCACACGTGGGACTGGGCCGCACTACGGGCCCTTCCGCACGCGACGACGACGGTCGACATCCACTGCGTGACGACCTGGTCGCGCTTCGACACCCCGTTCACCGGGGTGAGCGTCGAGACCCTCCTCGACGTGTGCGGGGTCGCCACCGGCGCCACGCACGTGGTGGCGCACTCGCGCACCGGCTACACGACGAACCTCCCGCTCGACGACGTGCGCGCGGACCGCGCCTGGGTGGTCTGGGACGCAGACGGCTCTCCTCTCACCCCGGAGCACGGCGGACCGGTGCGGCTGCTCGTCCCGCACCTGTACTTCTGGAAGTCCGCCAAGTGGCTGACCCGCCTCGAGCTGCTCGACCACGACGAACCGGGCTTCTGGGAGCGCGGCGGCTACCACGACCGTGGCGACCCGTGGCGCGAGCAGCGCTACCAGGGCGATCCGTGACGGCCCAGACGCCCTCGGCGTCGGGCGACGTGACCGGCTGGCAGCTGGCGACCGTGCGCACGGTGGACCATCCGACCCAGGGCTTCGTCCGGCTGCGCCTGGAGCTGCCGGAGCCGGCCTCTCATCGCGCCGGGCAGCACTACGTCGTGCGCCTGCGCGCCGAGGACGGCTACACCGCGCAGCGGAGCTACTCGACGGCCTCGGCGCCGGGTGACCCGCTCGTGGAGCTCATGGTCGAGCGGATGGACGACGGCGAGGTCTCGGGCTTCCTGCACGACGACGTGCGCGTGGGCGACACGTTCGAGGTGCGGGGACCGATCGGCCGCTGGTTCACGTGGAACGGCTCCACACCGGCCCTGGCGTTCGCGGGCGGCTCCGGGGTGGTGCCGATGGTCTCGATGCTGCGCCACGCGATCGGCACCGGTGCTGCGGAGGCGCTGCGGGTCGTCGTGGTGGCGAAGTCCCTCGCCGTGCTGCCCTACGCCGACGAGCTCCGCGCCTCGGGGGCGTTCGTGGCGCTCACGCGCGAGAACCTGGGGTCGCGCGTGGCTGCTCCCCCGTACCCGGACGAGGTGGCGCCGCTGCTCGACGGCGTCGAGGCGGCGTACGTGTGCGGGTCCGTCGGCTTCGTCGGCTATGCGACCCGCCTGCTGCAGGAGCAGGCCTTCCCCGCCGACGCGATCCACGTCGAGCAGTTCGGCGAGACGGGCTAGACCGTCCCTAGCGACCGCGCAGCACGCTGCGGACGGCGCGTCGGGCGATCGGTCCGAGCCCGTCGAGCAGCTCGGCCACGGGACGCAGGCGCGCGAGGGGGTCCTCGACCGCCGCGGCGTCGTGGGTCCGCGTCGGCTCCATCAGCTCGATGCCGACGAACGCCGACGACGCGAGGTCCGTGAGCACGTCGGCGTCGAAGAGCTCGCCGACGGGCGACGTCTCCAGCAGGCGCTGCAGCGCGGGGCGAACGGCAGCCGACCACAGTCCGATGGCCTCGCCGGCCGCTGCCGCGAGCGCCGGGTTCCCGTGCGAGGCGGCGAGCACCTGCGCCAGCACCGCGACGTTGCCCGCCTCACGCTCGTCGGCCCGGACCCGGTCGGCGACGTCGAGGAGCGCGCCGAAGCTGGTCACGGTGGCCAACGCGTCGCGGTAGCGGTCGACCCGCTCGGCGGTCGTGACCCGGCACGCCTCGGCGACGAGCCCGTCGACGGTGCCGAAGTGGTAGAACACGAGCGCCTGGTTGACCCCGCCGGTCCTCGCGATCGTGCGCGCAGACAGCTTCGCGATCCCCTGCTCACGGATCGTCTGCATCGTGGCGTCGACGAGGCGTCGACGCGTCTGCAGCGTGCGGGGGTCGTCGCTCACGTCACGAGCCTATCGGCGAGCGACGCCCGGGTCGGCGCCGCGCCCCGCCCCCGACGACGGTTCACACCCGGGTCTGCTCGCGGTACGGGCGCACGGCAGCCGGGACGGTCGAGGCGTCGACGAACGTGGTCGTGAAGCGGCCGTGGTAGCCGAACACCGGACCGACCACGTCGTGGTGCACCTCCACCCGGATGCGGTAGCACTGCTCGCTCTCGTCCCAGTGCTCACGCACCACCGCGCGGCCGCACACGAGCGGGGGCATCCGCAGGCTCACCGGGCCCTCGTGCAGCCGCATCACCGAGCTCTCGATGCGCAGACCGCCCCCACCCGGCACGGCGTCGTCCACCGCGAGGGCGAGGTCGGCCGCGACGTGCTGGTGGGTCCCGAGGTAGTCGACGACGACGTCGCGCCCTGGGCCCCGCGAGGAGTCGAGCACCATCGTGGCGTCGAAGCGTCGACGCCGTCCCGGTGCCACCTCGAACGTGCGGACGAACGTGACCGTCTCGCGACCGTGGTCGTCGAGGTAGGGGTAGTTCTCGATCGTGAAGGGGATGCCGCGGCCGGTCTCGGGGAAGAGCAGGTTCCGGCGGGCTCCGAGGCGCAGGAACGGGGCCACGACCGGCCGTCCGCGCCACACCTCGTCCATGACGCCGCGCCCCACGCACGCCCGTCGGTCGCTCGCGTTCACGCCGAATCGCTCCTGCATGCGCGGGTGCAGCCGGTGGAAGTCCGACCCCATGGCGCGGGCGAAGATCGAGACGTCCGGGCTGGTCGCCGGCGCCAGGGTGCCGGCGACGGGCCGGAGCTGCGTGACGGTCATGCGAGGACCTCCTCGGTCCGGGTCGCGGCCGGGTGCCAGGACCAGGTCGTGCGGCGGGCGGACGGTCGCCACGGCAGCGGCGGAGCGGCCCAGGCGAGCGCACCGCCGACCAGGGTGGCGACGAGGGCGGGCACGGCTCCCAAGGACAGGCCCAGGAGGCCGACGAGCGTCACCAGGGCGAGGCGGGCGCCGATGTCGAGCAGCGCGACGGCCGCCGAGACCTCGGGTGCGATCCCGCGATCGGCCCAGAGCCGCAGCCTGTCGAAGGACCATGCCGTGCCCCAGGCCATGAGGGGGCGGAAGACGCGGTCGACGCTGCCGCCGCGCGCCCGGTAGTCGTAGCCGGTCTCGAACGACGTGCCGGCGGGTCCGTGGTCCCCGAGCAGCGGGCGGTACCGCCAGTAGCCGGACCCGACCACGATCGGCGACAGCGGGTTCGGGCACGCGAAGGTGAGCGCCGACGTCGCGCCACCGTCGGTGGAGCGTCGCTCCCCCGCGTGCGTCCCGGTGCCACGGACCCCGAACCGCCGATAGGTGAACTCGCCCGGCACCGTCGGCTCGATGCGGCCGAAGCGCGCGTCCCACCGCGAGTGCTGCGCCGGGTCCTGCGTGAGCGCCCACAGGCGGTCGACGTCGGAGCGGGTCACCACGGCCACGTGGATGCCGTGGCGTGGAGTGCGGGGTGGGGTCATCGTTCCTCCTGGGTCTTGAGCAGTCGCTCAAGAGAACGATGACACATTTTGAGCAGATGCTCAAGTAACCAGGATGCTGCGCCCGACCGTGCGCTGTGCAGGCTGGCGGCGGGTGCGCGTGCTCGGTGCTGCATTGCCGCGACCCCGAGCGGAGCCGGCCTCCGAAAGGGCCTCGACCGGAGCGGGCCGCCGGGCTCGACCGAGCTCGCGGGCCGCGGGGCGCGGGGCGCGCAGCCTTCTGCCTTGGTGAGCGCCGGTCCGAAGGATGCTGCGTTCGTGTCCGGACCCCGACCCGAACGCAGCGTCCTGCGTGCGGCAGAGGAGGTCGAAGGGCTCAGACCAGCAGGCGCTCGTACTCCGCGGGGTCGGTGAGGTTGGCGCCGAGGTGGAAGGCCGAGCTCTTGCCCGTGCCGTGGTAGTCGCTGGAGCCGGTGACCACGAGGTCCAGACCCCTGGCGATGTCGCGCAGACCGCGACGCGACCACTCGTCGTGGTCGACGTGGTCGGCCTCGATGCCGTCCAGGCCCGCCGCGGCGAGCTCCTCGAACGCGGCCGACGTGAGCACGCGGTCGCTCCCCCGCGACCACGGGTGCGCCACGACGGCGCTGCCGCCGGCCGCCTTCAGCAGCCTGATCGTCTCGAGCAGCGGCGCGGCGTAGCGCCCGACGTACGCCTTCCCGCGACTGTTCAGCCACCCCTGGAACGCCTCGTCACGGTGGCCGATGTAGCCCTTGGCGACCATCGCGTCGGCCACGTGGGGACGCCCCGAGGCCGCAGCCGACCCCGACTGCAGCGCGACGTCGGCCTCGGTGATCTCGATGCCGTGCTCGGCCAGCCTGGCCAGGATCCGCGGGAGCCTCTGGTCGCGGCCGTCGAGCACCCGGTGCAGCTCCTCCACCAGCGGGGGGTGGTCCGGGTCGAAGCCGTAGCCCAGCAGGTGCACGCTCTCGCCCTGGAACGTCGTCGAGATCTCGATGCCGGGGACCACGACGACGTCGAGACCGTCGGCGGCCGCGAGCGCCTCCTGCCATCCGGTGGTCGCGTCGTGGTCGGTCAGCGCGACGACGTCGAGCCCGGCCTGCGCGGCGTTCCGCACCAGCTCCGTGGGCGAGTCCGTGCCGTCCGAGCGGTGGGAGTGGGTGTGGAGATCGATCCTCACGATGGCCAGACTAGGGCGTGGCCGTGACGTTCCAGCGCTGGACCACCGGCTGGCCCCGGTCGTCGCCCAGCACGGAGTAGGTGGCGGTGTCGAGGTCGAAGATCCGACCGTCCGGCACCGGCAGGCCCAGCCAGCGTGCGGCGAGCACCCGCAGGCTGTGCCCGTGGGCGAAGACCAGGGCACGCCCCTCGGTGGCCCGCACCCGCGCCACCACGCGGTCGAGACGTCCAGCCACGTCATCGGCGCTCTCCCCGCCCGGCACGGGGTGGCTCCAGATGGTCCAGCCCGGCACCTGCTCGCGGATCTGCGGCGTGGTCAGCCCCTCGTAGTCGCCGTAGTCCCACTCCGCCAGGTCACCCTCGACCGTGGCCTCGCCGAACCCGGCGAGCGCTGCCGTGCGGCGCGCCCGCAGACGAGGGCTCGTGAGCACGAGGTCGAAGTGCTCGTCCGCCAGGACCGGGGCCAGGGCTCGTGCCGTGGCCTCGCCTGCAGGAGTGAGCGGCAGGTCCGTCGTGCCCGTGTGCTTGCCGACGGCGCTCCACTCGGTCTCCCCGTGCCGGACGAGGAAGAGCGTGGCGCCCATCAGCGCGGGACCAGGACCCACAGGTCGAGGTCGAGCAGCACGCCGTCGGCGTACTTCCCGTCCTCGCCGCGCAGGGTGGTGCTCTCGTCGCGGCCCTTCGTCGCCACCAGGCGCAGGCGGAGGGCTCCGACACCCGTCCCCTCCCAGGCGGCGGGCGTGGCCTTGTCGAGCACCTCCGACCACGCGTACACGGTGTCACCCGCGAACGCCGGGGCCACGTGGGAGCCGGCGTTGATCGCCGCCACCAGCTGCGCGTTGGCGAGCCCGTTGAACGAGAGCGCACGGGCCATCGAGATCACGTGCCCGCCGTAGACGAGCCGCTTGCCGTCGGGGCGGGCCTCGGTGTTGAAGTGGACCTTGGCGGTGTTCTGCCACAGGCGCGTGGCCATCATGTGCTCGGCCTCGCTCAGGGTCACGCCGTCGACGTGGTCGATCGTCTCGCCCACCGTGTAGTCGTCGAAGCGGTGCGGCTCGCCGGCGGCCGACGTGTCGTAGTGGGTGAGGTCGAGCCCGGCCGGGAGCACCAGGTCGTCGGGGGCGACGGCGTCGGCCACTGCCGGGACGACCGTCTCGGGGGCCGGCGCGTCAGCGTCCCGCTTGTGCACCATGACCCAGCGCACCCAGTCGAGCGCGACCTCGCCCCGCTGGTTGGTGGCCGTGGACCGCACGTAGACGACACCGGTGCGACCGTTGGAGTTCTGCTTGAGGCCGATGACCTCCGAGCTGGTCCGCAGCGTGTCGCCGGTGACCACGGGCCGATGGAACCGGCACTCGGCGTACCCGAGGTTCGCCACGGCGTTGAGCGAGACGTCGGGGACCGTCTTGCCGAAGGCCACGTGGAAGGCGACGAGGTCCTCGACCGGGTGCGGAGCCAGGCCGACCGAGGCGGCGAACTCCGCCGACGACGGGATCGCGAACCGCGTCGGGTAGATCGCACCGTAGAGGGCGCGGTCGCCGTCGGTGATCGTCCGCGGGGTGGCGTGCTCGATCACCTGCCCGACGCTGAAGTCCTCGAAGAAGTTGCCGGCGTTGGTCTTGGTCATGGCTCTCCTGGTTCGCGTCCCGTCGGCCTCGACGAGACGTGGGACGTCGCGGCGCTCGTGCCGCGGTGGGTCAGACGAACGGGTTGGGGCGGGCACCCGGGAGGTCGGCGATGAGCTCCTGCGCCTTGGCCCGGTGCTTGTGCTCGACCATCACCTCGTACTTGGTGGCGACGACGCTGCTGACCGAGCTGAAGTCCCTCCGGCCCCGGGTGGCCGCGTAGCCGAGCAGGGCCCACACGACGCCGAAGACGATCCCGATGCCGAGACCGCCGACGACGGTCTGCAGCCACGTGCTCTCCTCGCTGAAGATGCCGAGCAGGAGGCCCACGAGCACACCCAGCCAACCGCCGGAGGCCGCTCCGGCGCCGGCGACGCGGCTGGTCGTCAACCGCCCGGTCACCCGCTCGACCTGCTTGAGGTCGGTGCCGACCACGAGCAGGTTCTGGACCGGGAACTCCTTGTCGGAGAGGTGGTCGACGACCTTCTGGGCGGTGGCGTAGTCGTCGTAGACACCGAGCGACTGGGGGAACTCGAGCGAGAAGAGTCCCTGGTTCACGGGAGGCATGCGGTCAGTCTAGGCCGCGGCCCACCGCGCGCCCCGTGGTCGCCGTCTGGTGGTCACGACCAGCTCGAGCGCAGCAACGTCACCACGTCGAGCGGCGTGGTGCCGTACGCCGAGACCAGGGCGGCCGTCCCGACGTCCGAGCCGGCCGCGACCACGGTCGACGGGCCGAACCACCGCGCCCAGGCCTGCTCGAACGCTCGCCGACGTCCGGCGTTGCGGCCGAGCTCGGCGGGGACCCCGAACCAGGTCCGGGCGACGGGACGGGCGCGGCCGAGCAGCACCCGCCAGCCGGCCCCGGCGGTCGGCGAGGGTGCCTGGTGCCGCGCAATGAGCCACCGTGGGGCGACGACCGGACCCAGGAGCTCCTCGACCAGGTCGACGAACAGCGACGACGTCGACGCGTCCGCGTCGAGCTCGAACCGGTAGGTGCCCGTGGCGTCGACCACGGCCCGCACCCCGACCGCACCGGGGCCGCCGAGCCCGGCGGACGCCATGGCGTCGGCCACCACCCACGCATGCGCGGCGAGCCCGGGGTCACGCGACGCCTCCCGCGCCGCGTCCCACGGCGACCACCGCGCTGACCGACCGGTCCCGACGACGCCTGCCTCGCCCATCCGCGCCCAGGGCGGCGTGGGGGCGTCCACGGTCCGCGGTGGCTCGGTCTCCCTCGACGGCCCCTCCTCCCGGACCCGGATGGCTCGCCGCACCTCGTCGCGGTACGCCTCCCCCACCCGCCAGCGTGCGCGGATCACGTCGCGCTCGGCCGTCCGCTGGGCCATGTCCAAGGTGACCACCGGGAAGAGGTCGGTCTCCGGCGGCGCGAACGGCGAGAACCGTGCGTCCACGTGGGCGACCCCGGAGACGACCTGGCCGTCGTCGTCCACGCCGAAGTAGCCGTCGTGCTTGCGGACGAAGCGGCGCCAGTCGGAGTCACCACCGGGGTGGTCGGGTGCCACGCAGACCACGCTCCACGTCGTGGCGACCTTGTCGGGCCACGTCGGGTCGACGCGCAGGGCGCGGCCCCGGGTCTGCGTCACGGCCGACGTGGTCGACGCCGTCGACAGGTCGACGAGGGTCGAGACCCGGGGTGCGTCCCACCCCTCGCCGAGCAACGCTCGGGTGCCCACGAGCACGTCGCAGTGCCCCGCCTGGAAGGCACGGGTCACGAGCGGCACCCACCGTCGGCTCGACCACGCGCCCACCAGCCGGTGGAACCGGCCCTCGAGGCCGGGCAGCGGCTCCGTGGCCAGGTCGAGGCCCGGGTCCAGCCCACGGAGCACCTCGACCAGCCGGCCAGCGTGCTCCGCGCCGGCCGCGACGGTGCGCCCGGTGAGCAGCACCGGCTCGAAGCCCGCGTCGAGCAGGGCGTCCATGACCTCCAGCGCCGAACCGTGCTCGGCCGGCGCGTCGCGCAGCACGAGCGACGACGTCGGTGAGGCGCGCTCGTGGTCGCACACCACCACGGCCCGCAACCGGTCGCCGAGGGCGGACCGCTCGGCCAGCAGCACCTCGGCCGCGGCGCGCATCTTGTTGGCACTGCGCGACAGCACGCGGTCCACCGCGGACCCGGCCCCGCTCACCCCGCGGCGGGTGACCCGGAACCCGATCCCCGGCATCGCCTTGCGCAGGTCCTCGATGACCGAGCGGTCCTGGTCGAGCTCGCTGCGGGCCAGGCAGCCACGCACCCAGTCGTCGACGAGCCGCGCCCAGTCGTCGGCCGTCAGGTCGGTGCGGTGCTGCTCGCGCAGCACCGCACCCTCGGGCAGGTCGAGCAGCCCGGCGGCGACGAGTCGCAGCACCGAGGTCGCCAGCTCGGGCTCGTCGCGCTCGAGAAGGGCCCACGGGACGGGGAGCTCCCCGATCCTCCGGTCGAACCAGACCAGCAGGGGCACGGACCCGTACCCGGGGCTCAGCAGCTCGGTGGTCAGCTCGGCGAACCTCGTCGCCGAGGACGCGAGCCACGTCTCCTCCTCGTCCGAGGGGCGGGTCAGCCAGGCCAGCTCCGCGAACGGTGCGAGGACACCCTCGCGAACGGCCGCAGGGATCGACGCCTGGTAGACCACGTCACCGAACAGCTCGTCGACCTGCTCGGCCTGGCGACGGCTCAGGACGCCGGGCGGGGTGGCCGTGAGGCCGAGCACGAGCACGTCCTCCAGGGGGTCGAGCACCTCGCGGAGCAGGGCTCCCCAGACCTCGAGCAGGTGGTGGCACTCGTCGAGCAGCACCGCGAGGGGTCCGGCGTCCCGCAGCGCGGCGACGAGCGCCCGTCCGTTGTCGTGCAGGCGGTCGACGAGACTGCCCTCGTCCCCGTCCTCGTCCTCGCCCTCGTCGGGCGAGAACGAGGCGAGCGACTGGTAGGTGAGCACCGTGACGTCGGCTGTGAGGTCCCGCTCGGCACTCGCGGGCCCTCGTCCGTACCGCTCCCAGGTGGCGATCCACTGTGCCTGGATGGCGGTGTTGGGGACGAGGACGACGGCGCGCCGGCCCTCCTCGGCGTGGCGTGCGGCCACCAGCTCGGTGCCGAGGACCGTCTTGCCGGCCCCGGGCGGGAGCGACACCCAGTACCGACGTCGACCGGCCGCCCGCGCCCGCTCCACCGCGGCCAGGGCCTCGGCCTGGAAGCGCCGCAGGACGAAGGGGTCGGGCATGGCGTCCTCTGCGGGTCGGGAAGGTGGTCGCGATCTGCCAGCGTAGGAGCCGGGCCGCCCCCTCGCCCGACCGCTCAGGCCACGGGCACGTGACGACCCAGGAACGCCAGCTCGTCGCGCACCGTCGTCTCGAACTCCTCGCCCACGTAGATGTCGAAGTGGCCGGTGTCGCGGCGCACCACCTCGCCGTGCGGCGCGCGTGCGACGTGCCGCAGCGTGGCCCTCGCCGGCGCCACCGTGTCGCGCTCGCAGACCACGAAGAGGGCCGGACAGCCAAGACGGCGGGCACGGGCCCCGGGGCGCCCGGTGGCGATCGAGAGGGCCACGCGCGCCGCGACCTCGTTGCGGAAGGTCGAGCCGTCCTCGACCAGCGCGAGGTAGCCGGGAACGGCGTCCGGCGCGGTCATGAGGGCGACGGTGCCCGGCTCCCCCGCGAGGGGGATGGTCCGAGGGGGACGACGGAACCACGAGCCGACCAGGTCGCGAAGCGCCCTGGCCGTGACCCGCAGGGACGTCAGCGGGCGCACGGCGAGGCTCGACGCCAGGCCGTCGGTGTACGGGCACTGCGACACCACGGCAGCCAGGCGCGGATCCTGCGCGCCCACGGCGATGACGTGCCCACCGGAGAACGAGGACCCCCACAGCACGACCCGGTCGGGGTCGACGCCCGGCAGCGTCCGCGCGAACGCGACCGCCGCCGCCCAGTCCTGGCGTTGACGCCGGACCGAGAGCAGCTGGCGCGGCTCGCCGCCGCTCGCACCGAAGTGCCGGTAGTCGAACACCAGGCACACGTATCCCGCCTCGGCGAAGCGCTCGGCGAACGCGTCGAGCCGCATCTCCCGCACGCCGCCCAGGCCGTGGGCCATGACGACCACCGGACGGCCGGGGTCGCCGGCGGGTCGGTACACCCAGGCCGCGCAGGACGTCCCGTGCGACGTGAACGTGACGTCCTCGCGCTGCGTCATCGGTCCGTCGCCCCGGTCAGAGCTTGTAGTCCTTGAGGAGCGCCCGACCGATGATCATCTTCTGGATGTCGGACGTGCCCTCGCCGATCAGCATGAACTTGACCTCGCGCATGAGGCGCTCGATCTCGTACTCCTTGGAGTAGCCGTAGCCGCCGTGGATGCGGAAGGAGTCCTCGACGACCTCGTTGGCGTACTCGCTGGCGAGCATCTTGGCCATGCCGGCCTCGACGTCCATGCGCTTGCCGGTGTCCTTCAGGCGGGCCGAGCGGACCATCATGGCGTGGATCGTCTCGACCTTGGTGGCCATCTCGGCCAGGCGGAACAGCACGGCCTGGTGGTCGGCGATCTGCTTGCCGAAGGTCTTGCGCTGCTGGGCGTAGGCGATCGCGAGCTCGAAGCCCCGGATCGCGAGGCCGCAGGCGCGGGCGGCGACGTTGACGCGCCCGACCTCGACACCGTCCATCATCTGGAAGAAGCCCTTGCCGGGCTCGCCGCCGAGGATCTGGTCGGCCGAGATCTTGTGGTCCTCGAGGATCAGCTCGGTCGTCTCGACGCCCTTGTAGCCCATCTTCGCGATCTTGCCGGGCACCGTGACGCCCTGGGCCGTCTCGCCGAAGCCCGGCTCCTTCTCGACCAGGAACGTGGTCATGTTCTTGTAGACCGAGTCCGCACCCTCGTCGGTCTTGCACAACGTCGCCACGAGCGTGGACGTGCCCCCGTTGGTCAGCCACATCTTCTGGCCGGTGATCGAGTACGAGCCGTCGTCGGCCTTCGTGGCCTTGGTCGAGATCGCCGAGACGTCGGACCCCAGGCCCGGCTCGGACATGCTGAACGCGCCGCGGACCTCGCCGGTGGCCATCTTCGGCAGGTACTTCTTCTTCTGCTCCTCCGTGCCGTGCTGGATCAGCAGGTAGGCGACGATGAAGTGGGTGTTGATGACGCCCGAGACGCTCATCCAGCCGCGGGCGATCTCCTCGACCACGAGCGCGTACGTCAGCAGCGACTCCCCCAGCCCGTCGTACTCCTCGGGGATCGTCAGGCCGAAGACGCCGAGCTCCTTGAGTCCCTCGATGATCTCGGTCGGGTACTCGTCGGCGTGCTCGAGCTCCTGGGCGACGGGGATGATCTTCTCGTCGACGAACTCGCGGATCGTCGAGAGGATCGCGGTCTGCTCCTCGGTGAGGCCCTCGGTGCTGGCAAGACGTCCCATGCGTGCTCCTGAGTCTGGTGGGGTGACGTCCTGACCATACCGATCGGTAACGTCGCGCACCGCCCGACCTCGGGTGACCCACGGCACGTCGCCGCTGCGAGTCCCGCTCAGGCGACCGGTTCGACGGGGGTGCGTCGGGAGCGCACCACGACCACCAGACCCACCACGACGAGCCCCAGCCCGAGGTACACCCCGGCCGGAGGCGCCTGCCCGAGGAAGGCTGCGGCGAGGAGCGCCGCCGCGGGGACCTCGAGCAGCAGGAGCAGGGAGATGACGGTCGGGCTCATGACGACGAGCAGGTGGTTCAGCACCGAGTGCCCCAGCAGCTGGGCGCACACGGTGACGGAGGCGAGCAGCACCCACACGCGGGCGTCGTAGCCGACGAAGGAGGCGCCGGTGGCGACGCAGCCGACGGCCAGGACGAGTGCGCACACCCCGTAGCAGAGCGTCGTGTAGTGGGTCGTGGTCAGGCGCCGCCGGGCGCCCTCCCCCGCCACGAGGTAGAGCGCGGCACCGAGTCCGCCCACGATCGCGAGCAGGTCGCCCAGCAGGGCTCGCGACGACACGGTGAAGTCGACGCCCGAGACGACGAGCACTCCGACCGAGGCCACCGTGCAGCCGACGACGACCCGGCGCCCGGGCCGCACCCCCCGCAGCCGGTCGATGGCCACCACCCACACCAGCTGGGTGCACGTCAGCGCCGTCGCGGCCGCCACCGTCGTGAGCTTGAGCGCACCCACCCAGGCGGCGAAGTGCACCGCGAGCATCAGGCCGGCGAAGACCGTCCCGCGCAGGTCACGCCACCGCAGGCCCGCCAGGTCGGCGCGCCGACGCACCGCGAACGGCGCGAGCACGGCCGTCGCCGCGGCGTTGCGCCAGAAGGCGATGACCATGGCGGGTGCAGCCGTCGCTGCCATCAGCGGTCCGGAGGCGCTGACGCCCAGCAGGGCGACGACCGCGAGGAACCAGGTCACGGGCGGACCCGTGACCGGTCACTCGCCAGGAGGGACCTCGGAGTCGCCCGCGCCGCTGCGGCGACGCAGTGCGGCGAGCAGGGCGAGGGCGACCACGACGAGGGCCGCGACGCCGGCGGCGATGATCCACCACGCGGGTCCGCCGTCGGACGACTCCTCGGCCGCCTTGTCGTTGGCGGTCTCCTTCGGGTCCTCGAGGTAGGTCGGCTCGCCCGACTCCTCACCCACGACGCTCGTCGTGAGAGTCACCGCGATCTCGCCGATCTCCTCGGTCGAGGCGGCGGACATCGGCAGGACGGTGATCGAGCAGTAGAAGTCGCCGTCGACCTGCGTCGCCTTGGGAGCCTCGCTCGTCGACTCGCGGTTGCGGTACACGACGGGCGGCGACGCCGCGTGCAAGGCCACGGCCTCGTCGCCGCGCCACTGCTTGCGACCGGTCTGCGACGAGAAGTCGTCCGCGACGGTCTTGAGAGGTCCGTACACCCGCACCTGGGTGTTCACGCCGACACCACGTCCGAAGGCGTCGGCCGCCTGGGTGGACGTACCGAGCGTCGCGTCGCACACCGCCGACTGACCCCAGCCCACGTCGGGGACGCGGTAGAACAGCGTCTCCCCGGCCAGGACCGAGTCCTCGTACGTGCCAGGCGCGGTCGGGGGCGCCGACGAGAAGTTCGGCCCGCCGATCACGGACACCGGGCTGCCGCTCGGGGCGTCACCCTCGATGGCGTCGGAGAATCCGCTCGCCTTGCCGAACGGGGCCGGCAGTGCGTCGGGGTCCTCGACACCGGGCTCGGTGCGCAGCAGGATCTCCAGCCCCTGGACCTCGTCGTTGTTCGAGCCCACCTGCGCGACGTACGGTCCCTCGCTGCAGTCCTGCCGGTCGGCGGCGGACAGCGAGTAGGCGGCCACGATGGGTGCGCCACCGTTGCCCGCGCCCTGCGAGGCCTCGCGCACCCCTCGCCCGCACGCCTGGCCATCGGCGCCCACGATCTTGAGGTCGACCTGGGAGACACCGGAGAAGCCCTTGGTCGGCAGGGTGGCCGCACTCACGTGGATCGTCCCCTTGCCCGGGTCGGGAAGGGCGTAGTTCTCGACGCCGGAGTCGCCGATCGTGTCGAGCCACTGGCCGTCCTCGATCTCGGCGGCGTCCTCGGGGGACGTGCCACCCTCGACCGGGAGGCCGGCCGCCTCGTAGCCGCGAGCCGCGCGGATGGACGTGCGCGTCAGCGTCTCCTGGAGCTCGGACAGGTCCTTCACGTCGTAGTAGGTGCCTCCACCGGCCGACGCGACGCAGGTGAGCTGCTCGCGCGACTTGGCGTCGACCTGCAGGCCCACGACGTCGACGTAGAAGTCGGCGCCCTTCTTCTTGAGGTCGGCCGCCACCTTGCACGGATCACCCTGGCAGTTCTCCTCGCCGTCCGAGACGAGGACGATGCTGCGCGGGCCCTCCTTCGGCAGGTCGGCGTAGGCCTTCTCGAGCGAGTACGCGATCGGGGTGTTGCCGAGCGGCTTGAGCTTCTCGACGCCTGCGCGCAGGGCATCCTTGTCGACCGGCTCCACGGGGACGAGCAGCTCGCTGTCCTCGCAGGAGCCGGGACCGTCGCTGATCTCCGAGCCGTAGACGCGAAGGCCGACGTTCGCGTCGTCGGGAAGGTCGTCGATCACGCCGTTGAGGCCCTTCTTGGCCTCCTCCATGCGGGTGCTTCCGCTGCCGCCGGCCTCCTTCATGGATCCCGAGCCGTCGAGGACGAGGATCAGCGAGCCTCCGCCCTGGCCGAGCACCGACTCGTCGTCGGCCGCCGAGGCGGTGGGTGCGACCCCCAGGAGGAAGGTGGCACCGAGCGTGACGCTCGCACCGATGGACAGTGTCGTGGAGATCCCCCGCAGCATGGCCAGGAGTCTAGAGCAAGGTCCAGGACCGGCCGCACTGTGAGACAGGTGACGATTTCTTGGAAAAGCGTGACACTTGACCCGCTGCACCGTTGGATTTCGCAACGGGGACGTATCCGGATACCGTACGTTCGTCCTTCAGGCCATGTGGCCCGAGGGACGACAAGACCATGGTGGGGGAGCCAATGAGAAGTCGCGTCGTGCTGGTGACCCGGCTGGGTTCGTCCCTGGGTCTGTCGGGTGAGCACGACGGCCTGACCGTCGCCGACATCCGTCATCCCGATGCCGTCGAGACGACCATCGCCGGAGTCCACCGAGCTGGCGAGCTGCCGATCGTCACCTGCGCCGTCGCCGACTACGAGGAGGTGCGGACCCTCGTCTCCTACGCCTCGGTGCGGTACCCGGGGCTGCGGACCTGCATCGAGCCGCTCCCCGGCGGACCGCTCGCGGTGGGCGTGCTCTCGTCGCTGGTCGACGACATCGACGACGCCGAGGACGGTCTGGCCTGGCAGCTGAACGCCATCGACCTGCTGCGTGCCCAGGCGTGGTCGGCCACCTGGCTGCCGTCGGTGGCCAAGAGCCGCAACCCCAACCCCTCGCTGTGGCACCACGCGATGTCCTGGCTCCCCGGCTCGGGCTTCCTGACCGTGCACCACCCGACACCCAGGATCGTGCGGGCCCCCAAGGCGCCGATCTCCGGGCTGGACCCCCTCCCCGAGACCGCACTCCTGCACTCCAGGGCCACCCAGGACACCTGGGTCGTGGACGCGGTCCGCCAGGCTCTGCAGCCCCAGAGCACGAGCGAGATGAGCTCGGTCCGCGACCAGGTCGACGCCCACGGCACCGAGCGCGCCGTCGAGCTCGTCGCGATCCCGCTCGCCTACCACTCCGACTCCCGCCCCGTCGACGTCGTCGACTGCCTCGGGTGCGGTCTGCGCCACGCGCGACCGACCTGTCCCGTGTGCGGGATGAGCACCGACGCCCCCGAGCTGAACGACCCGGCTCCCACTCCCCTGCCCGAGTTCGACCCGGAGACCCCCGTCCCGGCCCCGAGCGGATCGTCCGCCCCCGAAGGAGACCGTGAGTGAACCCCCGTCAACGCCGTGGCGTGCTGATCATGCTCGCCGCCGCACTGGCCGCCGTCGCG
Source organism: Aeromicrobium sp. Leaf272 (assembly GCF_001422865.1). Classification (NCBI taxonomy): domain Bacteria; kingdom Bacillati; phylum Actinomycetota; class Actinomycetes; order Propionibacteriales; family Nocardioidaceae; genus Aeromicrobium; species Aeromicrobium sp. Leaf272. The sequence goes on along the minus strand of NZ_LMMY01000014.1, from coordinate 10,177 downwards.
CTGTTCTTCGTGGCGATCCAGTACATCGGCTCCGTGAACTCGCAGGTCGCGCCGAAGATCACCGTCTACCGGGCGGCGGACGACCTGTCCGCCTACGCCGTGATCGAGGAGGACGACCTCGAGTCCGTCGAGGTGCCGGAGAAGTGGGTCTCCGAGCAGGCCACCCGCAACCCCGAGGACGTCGTCGGTCGCCGGGTCGCGTTCAACCTCGCCCAGGGCACCTACATCGGTGACGACATGATCCTGCCGACGTCGGCGCTCAACGAGAACGAGCGAGAGATCGCCCTCACCGTCGACGCGAAGACCGGCGTCGCCGGTCGCGTCCGGGCCGGCGACTTCGTCGACGTCTACGCCGTGTTCGGCGAGGACGCCGGCACCGGCACCTCCCGCGTGCTCGTGCGCAACGTCCGGGTCGTGTCCGTGCGGGGTGCGGAGACCCGGACCCAGACCACCGACCGTGACGAGCTCACCGAGCAGCAGGTCATCCCGGTCACGCTCGCCCTGGAGCCGACGGCCGCCCTCTCCGTGACGTACGCGGACTCCTTCGCGCAGGTCGTGCGACTGGTGGGTCTGCCGCCGGGCACGAACACCAGCAACCGCTCCGACGAGCGCGAGAAGGTCGACGCCGACGATCTCGACATCCCCAAGGGAGAGAACTGATGGCTCGCACCGTCCTCATCGCGGCACCCGACCAGACGGCCGGGTACGAGCTGCGCGCCCAGGTCGAGGAGCTCGACGGGTTCACGATCGTCGACGTGGCCGAGTCGACCGTCCGGCTCCAGGAGCTGGTCACCCAGCGCGACCCCGAGATCGTCCTCATCCACGAGCAGGTCGGTCCCGTCCCGGTCCTCCAGGTGTTCCGCGAGATCGCTGCGCGTCGCCCCGGCACCGCGCTGCTGCTGCTGAGCGAGGAGTTCACGCCCGAGGTGTTCTCGGCCGCCATGGACGCCGGAGCACGCGGCGTGCTGCGCTACCCGGTCTCCCACGAGGAGCTCGAGAGCCGGCTGACGTCGGCGGGCGAGTGGGTGCAGCAGATGCGCCGGCACCTCGTGAGCGACTCCAACGACTCCGACCTCGGCTCCCGCGGCCGGCTCGTGACCGTCCACGGCTCCAAGGGCGGCGTCGGCACCACCACGCTCGCCGTGCACCTCGCCCACGACTCCGTCACCCGGGTCCCCGGCCGCAGCGTCTGCCTGGTCGACCTCAACCTCGACACCGGCGACGTGGGTGACTTCCTCGGCATCGAGCACCGGCTCGACGTGTCCGACCTCGCGAAGGTCGCCGACGACCTCTCGGCGCAGACCATCGGCTCGGCGGTCCACCGCAAGCCGTCGGGTCTGGCCACGGTGCTCGGCCCGGCCCAGATCGAGGACATCGGACTCGTCGGCGACCGCGAGACGGTGCTGATCCTGGCCGCCCTGCGTCGCCAGTTCGACCTCGTCGTCGTCGACTGCGGTGCCGCCGTCAACCCGGCCAGCGCCGCCGCCGTCGAGCTCGCCGACACGGCCCTGCTGGTCACCACCCCGGACCTGCTGGCCCTGCGCGGCGTCCACCGCACGGTCGAGAAGTGGAGCCGGGTCGGCGCCCGCGACGTCGACCGGGTCAAGATCGTCCTCAACCGCACGAGCAAGGACAGCGACATCCAGCCCGAGGCGGCGTCCCGTCTGCTGCCCGCGCCCCCGCTGTCCACCACGCTGCCCGAGGCGTTCACCGTCCTCCAGCGCGGCCTCAACCACCAGGACCCGGCGGAGATCCAGTCCAAGGTGTGGTGGAAGCGCATCGAGGACCTCGCCGACGACATCGGCACGGTGCCCTCCTCGACCACCTCCGCCGCCACGACCCAGCGCCGGACGCTGTTCAAGCGCAAGGGCGAGGACGCCGCGCCGGCGCCCACCGCCGAGGCCGGTCAGGCCACCGTCGAGTTCGCCGGCGTGATCTTCATCGTGCTCTTCCTCATGCTGCTCATCTGGCAGATCGGGCTCTGGGGCATCTCCGCGGCCTACACGAGCCACGCCTCGGACGAGGCCGCGCGTGAGGCCGGCATCGGCGCGAGCCTCAGCCAGATCGAGGACAAGGCCCTCGACAACGTCCCGGGATGGTTCCGCGACAACATGACGGTGCGTCTCCTCGACGGAAGCAGCGCGGTGCAGGTCCGCTCGAAGATGCCGCTCCTGCTGCCCGGCGTCACCGTGAACAAGCTGGTCTTCACGTCCGAGACACCCGTGGTCAGGGAGGACAACTGATGTTCGGCCATCACAACCGCACCCAGCGACGCTCGGAGCGCGGCACCTCGACCCTCGAGGTCGTGGGCGTCGTGCCCCTCGTCGTCATCGTCATCATGCTGCTGGCCCAGGTGGCGCTCTCGCTCTACGCCATCACCACGGCCCAGACGGCCGTCCGCCAGGCGGCGCGCGCCGAGTCCCAGGGATCCGGCACCGCCACGACGGTCCTCAACGAGTCCCTGCCCGGCTGGCTCGAGGTCGGCCCCGGTGACGTGCAGACCTTCGGCCCCGGCCACGGTGTCCGAGCCCGTTTCGACGTGCCCGACCTCGTGCCCTTCTTCGACCTCTCCTTCACCCGAGAGAGCGTCATGCCGTGAAGCGTCAGACCTTCGGCACCAGCTCCGTGGCGTCGTCCGGCGCGGACGTCGACCGCACCATCACGGCGATGACGGACGAGGCCGACGACGTGCTCGTGGCCGACTTCCGCGAGAAGCTGCTCGACGAGATCGACCTCAACGAGCTCTCCAAGCTCGACCTGCCGCAGCGACGCGCCCGTCTCGAGCGGGTCATGACGCACCTCGTCGCCTCCCGCGGCCCCCTCCTCTCGAGCCGCGAGCGGACCTCGCTCATCCGACGCGTCGTCGCCGAGGCCCTCGGGCTCGGCGTGCTGGAGCCCCTCCTGGCCGACGACGCCGTCACCGAGATCATGGTCAACGGCCCCGACCAGATCTTCATCGAGCGCCTGGGTCGGATCGAGCTCGCGAAGGAGCGCTTCGTCAGCAACGAGCAGCTGCTCCAGACGATCGACCGCATCGTGTCCACGGTCAACCGTCGTGTCGACGAGTCGAGCCCGATGGTCGACGCACGTCTGCGCACCGGCGAGCGCGTCAACGTGATCCTGCCCCCGCTGGCCCTCGACGGCCCCGTGGTCACGATCCGCAAGTTCCCGCGGCCGTTCTCGATGGACCAGCTCGTCTCCATCGGCACGCTCGACGAGCGCACCGCCGACCTCCTGGCCGCGTGCGTGCGAGCCAAGCTCAACGTGCTCGTCTCGGGCGGCACCGGCTCGGGCAAGACGACGCTGCTGAACTCGCTGTCGTCGTTCATCCCCGAGCGGGAGCGCATCGTCACGATCGAGGACGCCGCCGAGCTCTCCCTCCAGCAGACCCACGTCATCCGCCTGGAGTCGCGCCCCGCCAACGTCGAGGGCAAGGGCTCGGTCACGATCCGCGACCTGGTGCGCAACGCCCTGCGCATGCGGCCCGACCGCATCATCGTCGGCGAGGTCCGTGGCGGCGAGACCATGGACATGCTCTCGGCCATGAACACCGGCCACGAGGGATCGCTCACCACGATCCACTCCAACAGCCCGGACGAGGCCCTGAGCCGCGCCGAGACGCTCGCCAGCATGAGCGACCTGGACCTGCCGTTCCAGGCCGTCCAGGAGCAGGTCAACAACGCGCTCGACCTCATCATCCAGCTGGACCGCGCCGCCGACGGCACACGTCGCATCACCCGCGTCGCCCTGCTCTCGTCGAAGGGTCGCGAGCCGTACAAGCTCCACACCCTGAGCGAGTACGTGCCCGAGCCGATCGAGGCCGGCAAGGTCTCCCGCGGCGAGCACGTGTTCCGTCCCCTCCCGCTGGCGTTCGTGCGTCGGCTCCAGCTCGCCGGCGAAGCAGTGCCCGACGGCGCGACGTCACCCGCCCTGGACTGACCATGGCGCTGACGATCCTGCTCGCCTTCGCGACCACCTGCCTCGTCATCGGGGCCCTCTACCAGTTCTGGCTGGACGTCCGGGCCCAGGCGAGCCTGGCCCTCGCCGTCAACCCCCGGGTCGTGGAGGACATGACCCTGGCGCGGCGTTCGAGGGTCGACAAGCTCATCCTGCGCACGCGGATCGGGCCCTGGACGCAGGAGGCCATCAACCTGCTGGGCTGGAACGTCAAGCCTCGGCACCTGCTGCTCATCATCGCCGCGCTCTGCGCCACGATCGTCGTGGCCCTCGGCGTCACGCTGTCCTGGCTGCTCGCCCCCGTCGGGGTGGTCGTCGGGGCGCTCCTGGTGCGCGGACGCGTGCGGAAGCTGCGCGAGAAGCACACCGAGGACTTCATCGCCCAGATGCCCGAGCTGGCCCGCACCCTCTCCAACGCCGCCTCGGCCGGGCTCTCCATCCGGACCGCCGTGGCCCTCGCCGCCGACGAGCTCGCCGAGCCGGCGCACTCCGAGCTCAAGACGGTCTCCGACGAGATCCAGCTCGGCGTCCCGCTCGACACCGCCCTGTCGAACCTGGAGGGCCGCCTGCCCTCCCGTGAGCTGGGGATCCTCGTGAGCTCGCTCGTCGTCGGCGCCCGCTCCGGTGGTGGTCTGGTGACCGCCCTGCGCGACATCGCCGAGACGCTGGACACCCGCAAGGAGGTCCGGCGCGAGATCAAGACGCTCTACACCCAGACGATCGCCACGGCCTACGCCGTCCTCGGCGTGAGCGGTCTCGCCGTCTTCCTGCTCGAGGGCATCAACCCCGGCACCGTCGACGAGATGATCACCAACCCGCTCGGGCAGGGCGCGATCATCTTCGCCGTGGCCGTGTACTCCGGCTGCATCTGGGCGGTCCGCAAGATGACGAGGGTGGATCTCTGATGTCGCCGCTGCTGTTCGGACTGCTGATCACCGGCTGCTTCGTCGTCTTCGCGCTCGGGTGGCGCATGGCGCGCGCCGACGCCCTCGAGGCGTGGGACGTCGCGGACATCGCCCTGCTGCGCGACGCCAACCGTCGCAAGCGCCAGGTGAGCCCCCTCGACCGGTTCGCCCGACGGCTCGCGCCCCAGCTGGCCTTGCTGCTCGGACCTCGCACCGTGGCCTCCATCCGCCGTCGCATCGACCTGGCGGGGCGACCAGACGGCATGACCGTCGACACGTTCCTCCAGCTGCTCACCAAGTACGCGATGTTCCTCGGCGCGGTCTCGCTCGTCTTCGTGATGCTGGGCAGCTTCGTCCAGGCGATCATCGCGCTCTTCGCGATCCCGCTGCTCCCCTTCGGACGGCTGTCGCGCCACCAGCGTCAACGTCGAGAGGCGATCGACGACGGTCTCCCCGACTTCCTCGACGTCCTCGCGGTCACCGTCGGCGCCGGCATCGCCTTCCGCTCGGCGCTCGACCGGGTCAGTGCGCGGTTCACCGGTCCCCTGCGCGACGAGATGGCCTTCACGCTCCACCAGCTCGACGTCGGCGTGCCGCGTCGGCAGGCGTTCTCCAACCTGCGCGACCGCTGCGACTCCGAGTCGATGTCGTCGTTCGTGTCGGCTTTCCTGCAGGCCGAGGAGCTCGGTGCGCCCCTGGCCGAGTCGCTCAACGGCATCGCGCGCGACAGCCGCCGCGACGCCGCCCAGCGGTCCCGCCAGAAGGCCGCCAAGACGGTTCCGCGGGTGACGCTGCTCGTCTCCATGGCGATGGTGCCGCCGACGATCGTCATCATCGCGGTCGGCATGTACCTGGGTGCCGACGTCGACCTCGGCGGTGTGCTCGGTGGGTGACGGCCCCCGACGCCCTCGTGCGTCGGTGCCCGAGGCGCACCTCGTCGCCAAGGTCGTGCAGTTCGCCTTCCTCCTCCGCCTGACGTCGCTGCTCATCGTGGTGATCACCCCGGGCGACGCAGTGACCAGCACCGTCGGCCTGACGGCCATCGGCTTCATCACCCTCAGCAGCACCGCAGGCCTGTACGCGACCGACCTGCTCACGCGCAAGGTCATGGCGCACCCGATCCTGCTCGTCCTCGACGTCCTCGTGGCCACCGCGCTCGCCCTGCTGCTGGGTGCGCAGAGTCCTCTGCTGGTCTACACGTTCTCCACGTCGGTGCTCATCGGCATCCTGCTCCCCCGGCGCATGGCCACGCTCGTGCTCGCCATCCAGGTGAGCTCCATCGTGCTGATCGCGATCGAGCAGGACACCCAGACCGAGTTCATCGGCATCCTGATCGTCCCGATCTGCTCGGCCACCCTGGGCGCGATGGGCATCCTGACCCGCTTCCTGCTGCAGTCGGCCGAGCGCGAGCAGGTGAACGCGCGCCGCCTGTCGGCCGACGCCGCGATCGAGCGGGAGCGCGCCCGCCTGGCCCGCGACATGCACGACTCGGTGGCCAAGGCCCTGCACGGGATCGCCCTCGCGGCCGCCGCCCTCCCGGCGTGGGCCGCCAAGGGTCCGGACCAGCTCACGGAGAAGGCCACCCAGCTGCAGCAGGCCGCGGAGTCGGCCGCCCAGGACGCGCGCTCGATCCTCGTGGACCTGCGCACCGAGACCGACGACCGCACCCTCGCCCAGCAGCTGCGGACCATGGCCGACAGCCTCACGCAGGGCGGCGTGCAGACCATCCTCACCGTGGGTGGCGTCGCCGACTGCGACCACAGCGTCAAGCGCGAGCTCGTGGCGATCGCCGGCGAGTCCGTCGAGAACATCCATCGTCACTCGGGGGCCGAGAACGTCGCGATCACCTGCTCGGGCGATCCGGACTCGATCGTCATCTCCATCCGCGACGACGGTCGTGGCTTCGACCCCGACCTCACGCCGACCGGCCACTACGGCCTCGTCGGCATGCGGGAGCGCGCCGAGCACGTCGGCGGCACCCTCGACCTCGTCACGGCACCAGGGCGAGGCACCACGGTCACCGTGCGCACGCCACGTGCCGCGAAGGGACCGGGATGAACGACCGTCAGCGAGTGAACACCGAGCACGCCGGGGCACCTCTGCCCTACCGTGCTCCTACAAGGGGGGTGGCTCCATGAGCACCGACATCAAGGTCCTCATCGTCGACGACAACGCCGTCGTGCGGATGGGTCTGCGCAACGTCCTGGAGGCCCAGGACGGCATCGCGGTCGTGGGCGAGGCGGCCGACGGCAACGAGGGCGTCACGCTCAACGAACGACTCGACCCGGACGTCGTGCTGTGCGACGTCCGGATGCCGGGCCTCGACGGCGTCGGCGCCGCCGCCGCCATGTCACCGACGAGCCACGTCGTGATGCTCACGTACGCCGACGACCTCGACGTGATCCGCAGTGCGATGGCCGCCGGGGCCCGCGGCTACCTGGTCCACGGCGCCCACCAGCCCGACGAGATCGTGGCCGCCGTGGTCAGCGCCTCCCGTGGCTCGTCCGTCCTCGGACCAGCCGCCACCGAGGCGCTGCTGAGCGCCGCCGGCCAGGCGCCGCCCCCGCGCGACACGAGCCAGTGGCACCTGACCGGCCGCGAGACCGAGATCATGGAGCACGTGGCACGCGGCCTGTCGAACCGCGAGATCGCGCGGTCCTGCTTCCTCGCCGAGAAGACGGTGAAGAACCACCTCAACAACATCTTCCCCAAGCTCGGGGTGACGACCAGGGCCGAGGCGATCAGCCTCTGGCTCGGCGCCTCGGACGGACCGGGCGGCGCGGTGTGAACCAGGAGTCGAGGGGACCTGCACCGGTGGGACCAGGATGGGTCCGGGGACCCATGTCCGACGACGCCGCCGCACCTATGCTGGACGAGTCGCTGCGCCCCCGCGCCGGCAGCTCCCCCCTCCGTCCTGACGACCCTGCAGGAGTCACCGTGCTCGACCACGCCCGCCGACGTCCGGCCCGTGCTCGCGACGAGCGTGGTGCGGCCGCGCTGTCCCTGCTCGTGGTGGCGATGCTGCTCGGTCTGGCGATCTTCACCGCGATGGCGCTTCCCCTCACCAACGCCTCCGACGCGAAGGCCAAGAGCCGCAGCGCCGCCGATGCCGCCGCCCTGGCCGGGGTCGAGGCCTTCAAGGAGGACCTCGTCGAGGCGCTCAGGAACCTGCAGGCCTTCCCGGCCGGTGGTCTCCTCGCGGTCGTGCAGAGCGTCGACCTCGGAGGTGGCCAGAGCGCCGCCATCGAGTACGCCCAGCGCAACGACGGCACCCTGGTCACCTACATCCCGCGGCCGGCGGTGTCGGGCCTGCTCTCCTTCGAGACCTTCGCCAAGGTCCGAGGCCGCTCCATCGACGGTGAGCAGAACTACAGCGAGGCTCGCGCCAAGCTCGACCTCCCCGGTTGCGACCTCACCGAGTCCCTGCCCGACATCGAGCTCTCGTCCTACGAGGTGACCCCCTCGGTCGCGCGCGCCGACGACGGTGACGACGAGGACGAGGAAGAAGAGGAGGAGGAGCCGAAGCCGAGCTTCTCCCTCGAGTGCGACGGCGTCACGATCTTCAAGGACGTGACCGACCTCGGCGACCTCGGCTCCGGCGGCCTCAACCCGCTGATCGACCTCATCGACCGGTCGAACGCCCGCCTCATCGAGTGATCCCGATGTTCTTGCTCGCGACGCACCGGCGGTCCGAACGAGGGCAGGGCTCCCTGGAGACGGTCGGCGTCGTCGTCCTGGCCTCCATCCTCGTCGCCGCCACGACCGGCGTCGTCGTCCAGTCCAGCCCCGCGCTCCGGTCCGAGGTCGGCTACCGCGTCTGCCAGATCACCTCCCTGGGCGGAGGCGGCTGCGAGGACCCGGGCGACGAGATCCCCGGCGACGACGGTGCCGACCCCGACTCCCCCTGGGGCAACGAGAACGCCCGCCCGGACGGCAAGCCGGCGGTGGACGAGTCACGGCTGCCCGACGAGCCGTGCGTCGTCTCCTCGACCAGCGGGTCCATCTCGGCGACCGGCTCCTTCGTGGTCTCGGCCACCGGCGAGCAGGGCATGACCATCGAGACGCTGTCCGACGGCACCTACCGGGTCTCGGTGCACGACGCCGGCTCGCTCGGGTACGGCGTCGGCATCGGGGTCGACGGCAACGTGGTCGTCGACGGCGTGCAGCAGGGTTCCACCGCCTACGCCGGGGCCGACATCGCGCTCGCCGGCCTCGCCAGCCAGACCTACTACGCCGGCAGCGAGCAGGAGCTGCAGGACCTCCTCGTGCGCGTCGCGGGCGAGCAGGCCCTCGACCAGGTCGCGCCGCGCATCCCGGGCCCGGCCGACATCCCGTTCGTCCAGGACATCCCCGTGATCGGAGAGCTGGAGGCCCTCGACAACCCCGTGCGGTGGGCGGTCGACCAGCTGGCCGGTCCGCCGCCGGAGCCCGACGAGCAGTACGTGCAGCTCGGACTGGAAGGCGACGCGAGCGCGGCGCTCGCCGGAATCGTCTACAGCACGGGCGCCGAGCTCGACATGGGCGTCTTCGCCGGCGCCCGCACGACCCCGGAGGGCTACGTCCTCACGTCGGTGGTGGAGGCCAACGGATCCGCGTGGGCGTCGGCCTTCGGCGGCGAGGCCCAGGCCATGGCCGGCGGCACTCTCGTGCGGGAGATCCACCTCGGACCCGACGGCACGCCACTCGGCATCACCATGACCCTCACCGGCGGCGCCAACGCACAGTCCGGCGACGTCGGGCCTGCGACCGACACCCAGGACAGCTACGTCGCCACTGCCTACGTCCCCTTCACCGGTGACGTCGCGACCGACGCGGGCATCTACCTGTCGGCCGCCAACATGTACCAGGCGCCCCAGTTCCTGCAGTCCGCCATGGAGACCGGCACCGTCAGCCTCGACCAGTACGAGGTCGACCCGAACACCTACGGCGCCAACGTCTCCATCGACATCCCGGGCGCCGAGGGTGGCCTGGGCGTCAACGGCGACCTCACGAACTCCACGATGGTGTCCTCCAGCTACTGGGACGGCAGCGGGTTCGTCGACCGCGGCTGCTGACGCACCTGTCACCTCCCGGGTCA
>NZ_LMMY01000014.1:0-184 GCF_001422865.1 Aeromicrobium sp. Leaf272 | reverse complement strand
CGGTTCGGGCGGATCTGGGTCCGGTCCGGGTCTTCGGGCCCATGAACCGGGTCGGTCGGGCGGCATACGTTTCTGGTGTCAGCAGGACGCAGCACCCGCCGACACCACGACCACCACTCCCCCTCATCCCTCAGGAGACACCATGTACACCAAGGCTCTCGCTCTCTACAGCACCGTCCTCGCC
>NZ_LMMY01000013.1:703195-758195 GCF_001422865.1 Aeromicrobium sp. Leaf272 | reverse complement strand
CGCCAGCGTCCACCTCAACTACCGCGGCACACCCGACCTCACCTTCGACGCCACCCTCACCGCGAAGAAGACGGGCTGAGGGAGGTCACTCCCCGAGACGTCGCTTCTGCTCGGCGACGTCGTAGTCGGCCTCCGGCCAGGTCAGGTCGAGGCCGCGCAGCGCCTCCAGCAGGAGCCTGCCGACCGCCCAGTTGCGGTACCACTTGCGGCCGCTGGGCACGACGTGCCACGGTGCGTGCTCCGTGGACGTCCGCTGGAGCACCAGGTCGTACGCGGCCTGGTACTCGTCCCAGAGCTCACGCTCGTCGATGTCGCCCGGGTTGAACTTCCAGTGCTTGGTGGGATCGTCCAGGCGCGCAGCCAGGCGCTCCGCCTGGTCCTCCGGGCTGATGTGCAGCAGGCACTTCAGGAGCGTGCCCCCGGCGTCGACGTAGCGACGCTCGAAGTCGTTGATGGCGTCGTAGCGCCGTTCGATCTCGTCGGCGTCCGCGAGCGACCGGACCCGACCGATCAGGACGTCCTCGTAGTGCGACCGGTCGAACACGCCCAGCACGCCGCCGGCCGGGAGCTGCTGCTCGATCCGCCAGAGGAAGTCGTGCGCCAGCTCCTCCTCGGTGGGTCTCTTGAACGAGGCGATGCGCACGCCGAGCGGACTCACCAGCCCGACCACCTTCTCGATGACGCCTCCCTTGCCCGAGGTGTCCATCCCCTGGAGGACGAGCAGGACGGACCGCTCACCCCCGGTGGCGCCCTCGGCGTGGAGCCGCTCCTGCAGGTCGGCCAGCTCGGGGCCCAGTGCAGCGAGGGCCTCGAGGGCGTCGTCCTTCGCACCGTCGAAGCCGGGTGTCGACCTGGAGTCGACGTCGGCGAGGGAGGTGGTGCCCGACAGCGTGCTGCTCAGGGTCTGCGTCATGGCGTCACCGTACCTAGGCTGTGCGTCATGGCCCTGCCGACGATCGACCCCGCGCTCTACGCCTACCCCGACGTCGACCGGGCCTGGGTCCGCGTGAACTTCGTGTCGAGCGTGGACGGTTCGGCCCAGGGCCCGGACGGCGTCTCCGGCATGCTCGGGACCGACGCCGACCAGGCCGCCTTCGACCTCCTGCGCGACCTCTGCGACGTCGTCCTCGTGTCCGCCGGCACGGCGCGCGCCGAGGACTACGGCCCGATCGAGGACGGCGTGCTGGCCCTGGTGAGCCGCAGCCTCGACGTCCCCGATCGTCTGCGCGTGCCCGGGGTCCTGGTCGTGGCGCCGGCCGACGTCGACGGGCAGAAGGTCGACGCGCTCGAGGCGGCCGGCGTCGAGGTGCTCACGACCGGTGACACGGACATCGACTGGCCCGCGGTGCTGGACGAGCTCGGCCGGCGCGGACTTCGGCGCGTGCTGTGCGAGGGCGGGCCGTCCCTGCTCGGCACGTTGACCACCCTGGACCTCGTGGACGAGCTGTGCCTGACACTCTCGCCCGTGCTCGTGGTCGGCGAGGGCCGACGGATCTCCGTCGGGGACGAGACCACCGACGTCCCCCTCCGCCTCGCGCACGCGCTCGACGTCCAGGGGACCCTGCTCACCCGGTGGGTGCGCGACCGCTGACCGGATCGGCGAGGACCGGCCAGGCGTGGCCGAAGGGCACCTCGTCGTGCTCGCCCAGCGCTGCCAGCACCGACGGCAGCATCGCCTTCGCCGTGCGCTTGTAGCCCAGCGAGCTGGGGTGGAACCGGTCGAGGCTGAACATCTCGTCCGGGTTCGTGACGAAGAACGGACCGACGACGTCGGCCAGCGACACCACGTAGGCGCCGTGCCGCAGGGCCACCTCGCGCTGGGCCGACGCCAGCTGGCGTGACGCGCGGGCACCGAGCGCGCGCAGCGGCTGCGGCACCGGGGTCAGTGCGCCGAGGTCCGGGCACGTCCCCACCACGACGGCGCTGCCCTTCGCCCGCAGGTCCACGACGCACTTCTCGAGGTGCCCGACCGACTCCGCCACCGGCACCCGGTGCGTCACGTCGTTGCCGCCCACCACGACGATCGCGACGTCGGGGACGTAGTCGAGCGGAAGGGTGGCCAGCTGCGCGTCCAGCATGCTGCTCTCGGACCCGACCACAGCGGCCGTGCGCAGGCGCACCGCACGGTCCGTCCGCTTGGCGACCTGACGCGCCAGCCGCGCCCCCAGGGTGCCCCGCGGTCCGTCGGCACCCAGCCCGGCTGCGATCGAGTCGCCGAGGACCAGCAGGTCGATCGTGGCGCCGAGCCGCTTCTTGAAGACCCGGTCGGCCTGCGGCGCGTCCTCGCCCAGGGGCTTGCCGATGGCCGCGCGCGCCGTCGCCGCCTGGTGCTGCAGCACCGCCCGGGCACCGAGTGCAGCCGCCACCGCGGCCGTCGTCGTCACCAGCAGCCCGGTCGTCACCACACGTCGCACGTCCACAGGGTCGTTCCTCCCACACGTTCGTGAACGCGTGGACACTTGCACCTGAACGTAGGCTGGAGACATGTCCGACCAGGTGGAACAGACCAGCTACGACGTCGAGAAGTCCGACGAGGAGTGGCGCGCCGAGCTCAGCGCCGCCGAGTACCACGTGCTCCGCGAGGCGGGCACCGAGCGGCCCTTCAGCTCCTCCTTCGAGACCGACACGACGAAGGCGGCGTACGCCTGTCGGGCGTGCGGCTCCGAGCTCTTCCGCAGCGACACCAAGTTCGACGCGCACTGCGGCTGGCCGGCGTTCTACGCGCCCCTGGCCGAGGACCGCGTGCAGTACATCGAGGACCGCTCGATGGGCATGCGCCGCGTCGAGGTCCGCTGCGCGAGCTGCGGCTCGCACCTCGGCCACGTGTTCGAGGGCGAGGGCTTCCCCACCCCGACCGACCAGCGCTTCTGCATCAACGGCATCAGCCTGACCCAGGTCCCCGACTGATCTGCTCGCTCACCCTGGTTCTCACCCACTCACCCTGGCGTGCACGCGATGGTGAGTGGGTGAAGACCGTGGTGGGCTCGTGATTCCCATCAGCTGATGGGAGACACGATCACGGGTCAGGGCCAGAGGGCCGTGAGGTCGGCAGGGTCGTGGCGACGGCCGGTGTAGAAGGGGATCTCCTCGCGGACGTGGCGGCGGGCGGTGCTGGCGCGCAGGTCGCGCATGAGGTCGACGATGCGGTGCAGGTCGTCGGCCTCGAACGCCAGGAGCCACTCGTAGTCGCCCAGCGCGAACGAGGCCACCGTGTTGGCGCGCACGTCGGGGTACGGGCGGGCCTGCATGCCGTGCTCCTTCAGCATCGCGCGGCGCTCCTCGTCGGGGAGCAGGTACCACTCGTAGGACCGCACGAACGGGTACACGCACACCCAGTCGCGGACCGTCTCGTCGGCCATGAAGGCGGGCACGTGCGACTTGTTGAACTCGGCCGGGCGGTGCAGCGCGGTCTGGGACCACACCGGCGCCATGCGCGAGCCGAGGGCGGTCCGCCGGAAGGCGTTGTACGCGGCCTGGAGCGCCTCGGCGGTCTCGGCGTGCCACCAGACCATCAGGTCGGCGTCGGCACGCATGCCGCTCACGTCGTAGAAGCCACGGACCACCACGTCGTCACCGGCGAGACGCTCGACCAGCGCGTCGACCTCCGCCGCCTCGGCGGCACGGTCGGCGTCGCCGAGCACCCGCTCGAGCCTGAAGACCGACCACATCGTGTAGCGGATGGTCTCGTTGATCTCCTTGGCCAGCTTTCCCTGGTTCGGCAGACGATCGCTCATGGCACCATCCTCCCCCGCTCGTCTACCGGGCGAGGAGGCGGGCTGCGGCCTCTCGTGCCGACCCGATCACGGCGGGCACCCCGACGCCGCGGTAGGCCGCTCCGCAGACCTCGAGGCCGTCGACCCGGGCCACCGCGGCCTCGACGGTCGCCACCCGTGACAGGTGACCGACGTCGTACTGCGGGAGCCCGCCGCCCCAGCGCTGCACGTGGGCGGACTGCACGGACGGGAGCGACCCGTAGGCCGCAGCGAGGTCGGTCAGCGCCAGGTGGGCGACCTGCTCGTCGTCCTGGTGGAGCACCCCCGTGTCGCCCGCGCGGCCGATCGACGCCCGCACGACCGTGCGGTCCCCGGCGACCTCGGCCAGCCAGGCCCACTTGTGGGTCGAGATGGTGGAGCCCTTCACGACCGTGCCGTCGATCGGCGGCACGAGGAACCCGGACCCCTCGACGTCGATGGGGCCGTCGAGCACGAAGGTCGCGATGGCCATCGAGGCGTAGTCGATCGCCGCGAGGGAGAACGCCGCCGGCGGCGCGGCCTCCGCGAGCAGGCGCGCAGCGGCCGGCGCGGGTGCGGCCACGACGACGGCGTCGAAGGCCAGGGTCTCGATGGCCGACGTCGGCCCGACGTGGAGCTCCCAGCCGCCGTCGACGGAGGTGATCGCGCGGACGGTCGACCGCAGCCGGACGTCGAGGCCGCCGTGCTCGACGACGCGGTGCGGCAGGGTGCCGACCCCGCCGACGATCCCGGCGAACACCGGGGTCTCCAGCGTGCGGGTCTGCGCCCGGGTCCGAGCGGCGCCCGCGAGGGGGTCCTCGCCGAGGGCCAGCACCTGCGGCGCCGCCGCCCGCAGCGAGAGCCGGTCGGCGTGCCCGGCGTAGACCCCACCGAGGAGCGGCTCGACCATCCGGTCCACGACCTCCCGGCCGAGACGCGGCTCCAGGAAGGCGGTCACCGAGACGTCGTCCTCGGGCACGGGAAGGGCGTGCCCGACGGGCCGCTCGGCGACGATGCCCGAGGCCTCGAGGGCGTCGAGGTCCGCCGGGACGCCCATGACGGTCGGCGGCAGGGGCCGCAGGGCCCCCCGGGTCCAGATCGACGCCGACGTGGTCGCGGGGTGGGTGAGCTCGGCGCCCACCCGTGTCGCGAGGTCGACGGCCTCGGGACGTCGCGCGAGCAGCGACTCGGCCCCGACGTCGACCCGCAGGTCGCCCACCCGGTCGACGTGCAGCTTCCCGCCGATCCGGTCCGATCCCTCGAGCACGACGACGTCGCACCCGGCCTCGACCAGGTCGAGCGCCGCCGTCAGCCCGGCGATGCCGGCGCCCACCACCGCGACGCGCATCAGACCCGCTCGTACCCGTGCACGAAGTCCACCAGGCCCTTCACGGCGTCGGGGTCGGTCTGCGGCAGCACCCCGTGCCCCAGGTTGAAGACGTGGCCACGGGCGCTGCGCCCGCGCTCGATGGCCGCCGCGGCCTTCGTGTGCAGCACGTCGGCCGGCGCGAACAGCAGCGTCGGGTCCAGGTTCCCCTGCACCGACCGGCCCGGGCCGACCTTCTCGATGGCGCGGTCGAGCGGAACCCGCCAGTCCACGCCCACGACGTCGGCGCCGACGTCACCCATCTGGTCGAGCAGCTCGCCCGTGCCGACACCGAAGTGGATGCGCGGCACGCCGAGGTCGGCCACGGACTCCAGCACCCGGCGCGAGTGGGGCGCCACGTAGGTCTCGTAGTCCGACGGCGAGAGCGTCCCGGCCCACGAGTCGAACAGCTGCACGGCCGACGCGCCGGCCTCCACCTGGATCCGCAGGAAGTCCGCCGCGATGTGGGACAGCCGCTCCAGCAGGTCGTTCCACAGGCCGGTCTGGGAGTACATCAGCTGCTTGGTGATGCGGTGGTCGCGCGAGGGCCCGCCCTCGACGAGGTAGGACGCCAGCGTGAAGGGCGCCCCGGCGAAGCCGATGAGCGGCGTCGCGCCCAGCTCGCCGACGAGGGCGCGGGCCGCGGCCGCGATGCTCTCGACGTCGTCGGGCTCGAGCCGGCGCAGCTGCTCGAGCTGACCCCGGCGGCGGATCGGGTCGGCGATGACCGGCCCCGTCCCGGGGACGATGTCGAGGTCGACGCCGATGGCCTTCAACGGCACGACGATGTCGGAGAAGAAGATCGCGGCGTCGACGCCGTAGCGCCGCACCGGCTGCATCGTGATCTCCACGACCAGGTCGGTCGAGAAGCACGAGTCGAGCATGGCCACGCCCTCGCGGATCTTCAGGTACTCGGGCAGGTGCCGGCCCGCCTGACGCATGAACCACACGGGGACGCGGCTCGTGGGCTCGCCACGGCAGGCGCGCAGGAAGTCGCTGTCGGCGGTGATGTCGGAGGGGGAGGTGCTCACCGGCCGATTCTCGCAGGGACAGGGCCGAAGGGTGCAGCCGCGGTGCCGGGCCCTGCGTGTCGGGACCCCGACGCGGCCCGGAGTGCCTACGATCGGCCTGTGGGCGTCCGCAGCGAGATCGATCACACTCCTCCAGCGTTCCTGGCTGCCCTGGAGCAGCTGCACGCCGCACCCTTGCGCCCGGAGGTCGCGATCGACGAGATCCCGGCACCGCAGCGCATCGCCCCGCACGCCCACGCGCTCAGCGGCGACGTGGAGGTCGCCGGCGACGACGTCGCCACCGGGCGCTTCATCCTGCTCCACGACCCCGCGGGCAACGACGCCTGGAACGGCGAGTTCCGCTGCGTCACCTTCGCCCGCGCCGAGGTCGAGGCCGAGATGGCCGCCGACCCCGCCCTGGCCAGCGTCGGCTGGAGCTGGCTGGTCGACGCGCTCGCGACCCACGGCGGCACGCACACGGCGGCCAGCGGGAGCGTCACGGTCGTCACCACCGAGACGTTCGGCGAGATGGCCGACGACGCCGGGTCCGCCCAGGTCGAGGTGCGCGCCTCGTGGACGCCCACCTCCGAGGTCGGCGCCCACGTCGCGGCCTGGTCCGAGCTGCTGTGCACCCTCGCCGGGCTCCCCCCGCTGAGCCCCGGGGTGGTCCCGCTGCAGCGACGTCGAGGACGTCGTTGAGCTCGTCCGCGTCGGACACGCCCGGGAGCGAGGAGGTCGCTCCCCCGCTGCCGCGCCTGCAGCTGCGTGATCCGCTCCCTCCGGTCATCGACACCGTCGACGACTACGTCAACTACTGCGCCCGGGTCTCCCTCGGCTCCGGGCCCGTCGCCCTCGACGCCGAGCGTGCCTCCGGCTACCGCTACTCCCAGCGCGCCTACCTGGTCCAGGTGCGACGCGACGGCAGCGGCACCGGTCTCGTCGATCCGATCGCGTTCGACGACCTCACCGACCTCGACGAGGCGATCGGTGACGCGGAGTGGATCCTGCACGCCGCCACCCAGGACCTTCCGTGCCTGGCCGAGATCGGCCTGCGTCCCACCGCCCTGTTCGACACCGAGCTCGCCGGGCGGTTGCTGAACCTGCCCCGGGTCGGGCTGGCCTCGCTCGTGGAGCACTACCTCGGGCTCAGCCTGGCCAAGGAGCACTCCGCGGCCGACTGGTCCACCCGCCCGCTGCCCGAGCCGTGGCTCGAGTACGCGGCGCTCGACGTCGAGGTGCTGATCGAGCTGCGCAACCTGATCGAGGCCGACCTCGAGAGGACCGGCAAGCGGGAGTGGGCCGCCCAGGACTTCGAGGCCCTGCTGTCGTTCACCGGGGCACCTCAGCGCGAGGAGCGTTGGCGTCGCACCTCCGGCATCCACCGCGCCCGTGGTCGACGCACCCTGGGTCTCGTCCGAGCGATCTGGGAGGCGCGCGACCGCATCGCCGAGCAGCGCGACACCACCCCGGGCCGCATCCTGCCCGATGCCTCGATCCTCGAGATCGCCCGCGAGGCACCGCGCGACGCCTCCGCGCTCCGCCAGCTCTCGGTCATGCGCTCGCGCGGTCCGCGTCGCTTCGTCCAGGAGTGGCTCGACGCCGTCGAGGAGGGTCTGGCCCTGGCGGAGGACGAGCTGCCACACTCCACGCCGAACCGCGAGGGACCGCCTCCGCCGCGCGCCTGGGCCGACAAGCACCCCGAGGCCGCGGCACGCCTGGCCGCCGCCCGCGAGGCCGTCGCGCGCATCGCCGAGCAGAACGACCTGCCGACCGAGAACCTCATCTCCCCCGGGCTGGTCCGTGCCCTGGCCTGGGAGCCCCCGAGCACCCCCGACGTCGCCCACGTCGGCGATGCGCTGGCCGAGGCCGGCGCCCGCCCGTGGCAGGTCGAGCTCGTCGCGACCGACCTGGCCGCCGCCCTGCAGCCGTAGGCGATCTCACAGGCGCAGCCCTGTCAGGCAAGGCGAACCTGAGTAGCATGTCGTTGTGCTCGCCAACTTCCTGATCGGCCTGCGCGAGGGACTCGAGGCCAGCCTCGTCGTCAGCATCCTGCTGGCCTACCTCGTGCGGACCGACCGTCGCCACGACGCCCGGTACATCTGGCTCGGCGTCGGGGGCGCCATCGCGCTCGTGGTCGTGGTGTTCACGGTCGTCACGCTCGTGTTCGAGCAGCTGCCCTTCGTCTGGCAGGAGGCCGTCGGCGGAACGCTGTCGATCCTGGCCGCAGCGCTGGTCACGTGGATGATCTTCTGGATGCGGCGCACCGCACGGGGGCTCAAGCGCGAGCTCGAGGGAGAGCTCGCCACCGCCGTCGAGCTCGGACCCCTGGCGATCGCCACGGTGGCGTTCCTGACGGTGGGTCGCGAGGGCCTGGAGACGGCCGCCATCATCTGGGCCACCATCTCGGGCAGCTACACGGCGGAGCCGTTCGTCGGGGCGATCAGCGGCATCCTCGTCGCGGTGGGCCTCGGCTACCTCATCTACCGGGGAGCCGTGCGCATCAACCTGGCGACCTTCTTCACCGTCACCGGCGCGCTGCTGGTCGTGGTCGCCGCCGGGGTCCTGGCCTACGGGATCCACGACCTGCAGGAGGCCGGCATCCTGCCCGGTCTCGGCACGCTCGCGTTCGACGTGTCCAGCACCATCCCGCCCGACAGCTGGTACGGGACCCTGCTGAAGGGGACCGTCAACTTCCAGCCGAACCCCACCGTGCTGCAGGTCGTGGCCTGGGTCGCGTACCTGGTCCCGGTGCTGTGGATCTACCTGCGTCCGCGTCGCACGGCGGCGACGGTCGGCTCGGCGGCCTGATCCGGTGGCGGGCTACGCCCCGGCGGATACGGTGGTGCCCATGCCAGCCCGGTGTCCACGATGAGCGACTTCCATCGCCCGTCCCTGCCGGGGCAGAAGCTGTTCGAGGCGCTCGCGCACGACACCGATCCCGCCGAGGTGGCTGCTGCCGGTCACCGCATCGCGCACCTGCTGGTGCGCGGCCCGCTGGACCGCGACGACCGCGAGCTGGTCGATCGAGTGCTGCACCTCTCCGACGCCGAGGGACTCGGCGTGATCGCCGAGCTCTGGTCGCACGCCGCGCCCGACACGCTCTCGGGAGCCCTGTGGCGGTTGTACCTGCTGCGTGAGTGGGTGCACCGCCAGCCACGGCAGGCCGCCGCGGAGTTCGCCGCCGGCCGCGGCTTCGCCCCGGTCCACGAGGTGCTCGCCGGCGTCGTCGAGCCCCCAGGCGCCGACGAGGTGGTGGCGCTCGTCGACACCGTCGTGCGCGGCATCGTCGTGACCGACCTCGACGTCGTCCTCGACCGGGCGGCCGCGTTCGCCCACATCGTGGGAGTAGGTCGCGGACAGCTCGACGACGGCGATGCGCACAGCGCGGCCCGGCTCCTCGACATGGCCCAGCACCTGCGCCGCTCGGCGGCGCTGGAGCGGTCCGGCTCCCTGCACTGACGGGCACCGCAGCCCTGCGTGGGATGTGTCACGAGGTCAGGTCGGCTCGTCGCTTGTGTGGGCCGGCGAGCGAGTTAGGCTGGTCCACGCGCCGGGTCGGTGCAAGCCCCGGGTCCCAAATGAAGCCGCTACGAGCGGCCACGCGCCGTGAGGCGCTTCCCGGCCCGGCGCATCACTCCTCGGCCCGTCCCCGACGCCTCAGGCGGGCGCGAAGGTCGTGTACGACTGACGTGCGGCCCCGATCTCGGACAGGGCCGCGAGGTCGTCCCCGGACGGCAGCCAGCCGACCGCGTCGGCGTTGGCGCGCACCTGCTCGGGGCGGGTCGCACCGGCGATCACGCTCGTCACGGCGTCCTGGGCCGCCAGTCCGCCCATGGCCACCTGCAGGAGGGTGAGGTCCCGCTCGTCGGCGAAGGTCTGCAGTGCCTCGATCCGCTCCCAGTCGGCCCCGGCGAGCCGCTCCGTCTGCGCTGCGAGACGGGACCCGGACGGAGCGTCCTCGCCGCGCCGGTACTTGCCGGTGAGCAGTCCGTAGGCCAGCGGGAAGTACGGCAGCAGCCCGACGTCGAGCTGCTCGCACGCCGGGACCAGCTCCACCTCCGCCGTGCGGTTGTACAGCGAGTACTCGTTCTGCGCGGTCGCGAAGCGGGCCAGGTCCGCCGACCGGCTGCGCCAGTCGGCGTCGACCAGCTGCCAGGCCTGGAAGTTCGAGCAGCCGATCGCGCGCACGGTGCCCGCCTGCACCAGGGCGTCGAGCGCCTCGAGGGTCTCCTCGACCGGCGTCAGCGGGTCGGGGGTGTGCAGCTGGTAGAGGTCGACGTGGTCGATGCCGAGCCGACGCAGGCTGGCCTCCACGGCCGTGCGCACGTACGCGGCGCTCCCCCGCCGCCCGCCGTCGTCGCCGTTGCGGCCCTGCATGTCCATGCCGAACTTCGTGGCCACCACGACGTCGTCGCGTCGCGAGCCCAGCGCGGCGCCCAGCAGCTCCTCGCTCGCTCCCAGCCCGTAGGTGTCGGCGGTGTCGAAGAACGTCACGCCGCGGTCGATCGCGGCGTCGACGACCTCCTGCACCTGGTCGGCGTCGATCCGACTGCCGAAGGCGTTGCACCCGATGCCGACGACGGGCACCTGGATGCCGGAATGACCGAGGGGACGCTGCGCGAGATCCATGCCACCGAGACTAGGACCCCGACCAGGCGGGTGACCCCCGTGGCCGCGTCCACCGGCTCCACGCGCACGTCGCCTAGACTGCAGCGCATGCCTGGACCCCGTCGCACGCTGGCCGCCGCCGTGTGCGCCGCCGTGGTCGGGCTGTTCCTCGTGGCCGGGGTCGGGGTCGCGCAGGCGTCGCCGCAGCACCGGGCCACCATGGTGCACGCGTCGTCGGCCACGCACCACGCCGCCCACGTGCGGTCCACCGGCGACCACACCGACCACCGGGACCTCGACCTGTGGTCCCTCCCGCCGGTCGAGGCGGACCAGGTTCCCGAGCTCGAGCGCGGCGCGGCCCCGGTCCACGCCGTCGTGCCCGTGCCCGGGCAGGCGGTGCGCCCGCTCGTACGAGGTCCTCCGGCTGCCTGAGGTCCCCGTCCAGCAGCCCGCCACCACCTCGAAAGTCCTTCCATGAGCAACCGTGCACCTCTGTGGCGCGCGATCACGGCCTTCGCCGTCCTCGCCGCCTCCCTCGCCTTCGCGTACTTCAAGCCGGCCAACCTCGGACTGGACCTGGAGGGCGGCACCCAGATCGTCCTCGAGACCCAGAGCACCGACCGGATCGAGGCCGACGCGGAGTCCACCGCCCGAGCGCTGGAGGTCATCCGCGGCCGCGTCGACGCCCTCGGCGTGGCCGAGCCGACGCTGGCGCAGTCGGGCGACCGGCGCATCATCGTCGAGCTGCCGGGCGTCCAGGACCCCCGTGAGGCGGCCGAGGTCATCGGCCAGACCGCCCAGCTGTCGTTCCACGAGGTGCTGAGCCCGGCCACCGAGGGCCAGGAGCCCGAGGAGGGCCAGGTCGTCGCCGCCGACGAGCAGGGCCAGCCGCTCCTGCTCGGACCCACGGTCATCGACGGCGAGGGCGTCTCCGACGCGCAGGCCGCCCAGCCGCAGCAGAGCATCGGCCAGTGGGTCGTCAACGTCGACTTCGCCGGCGAGGGACGTTCGGGCTGGCGCGACCTCGTCGCCGCGGCCTGCGCCAACACCGCGGGCGGGAACCGGGTCGCGATCCTGCTCGACGAGGACATCATCTCCTCCCCCGCCGTCCAGCCCGACCTGTGCACGTCGGGCGGCGGCAACAGCACCAGCATCACGGGCAGCTTCACGCAGGCCGAGGCCGACGACCTCGCCGTGCTCATCAAGGGCGGCGCGCTCCCCGTGCCGGTCGAGGTCATCGAGCAGCGCACCGTCGGCGCCACCCTCGGTGCCGCCGCCATCGACGCCTCCATCGAGGCCGGCATCATCGGCATCATCCTGACCGGCCTGTTCATCGTGCTCGTCTACCGCGCCATCGGGTTCATGGCCACGCTCGGCCTGGCCACGTACGCCGCCATCTCCTACGGCCTGCTCGTCTGGATCGGGGCGACCCTGACCCTGCCCGGACTGGCCGGCTTCGTCCTGGCCATCGGACTGGCGATCGACGCCAACGTGCTCGTGTTCGAGAGAGCGCGTGAGGAGTACGAGAAGAACGGCAACCTCCACCTGTCGCTGACGACCGGCTTCAACAAGGCGTGGTCGGCCATCCTCGACTCGAACGTCACCACGATCCTCGCGGCGGGCCTGCTGTTCGTCCTGGCATCCGGCCCGGTCAAGGGCTTCGGCGTGACGCTGACCATCGGCACGATCGCGTCGATGTTCTCGGCGCTGGTCGTCGCGAGGGTGCTCACCGAGTGGGCCGTGAAGCGGTCCGTGCTGCGCAAGCGTCCGGGCGTCACCGGCATCGCCAACACCGGACCCGTGCGCAAGTGGCTCAACGAGCGCGGTCCCGACCTGATGAAGCGCAGCGGCACGTGGATCGCGATCACGCTGGTCGTCGCCGGTGTGTCGGTCAGCGGCATCCTGCTGCGCGGTCTCAACCTCGGTGTCGAGTTCACCGGCGGCCGGATCCTGGAGTTCTCCACCGCCCAGACGGCCGACGTCGAGGACGTCCGCACGGCCGTCTCCGACGCGGGCTTCCCGCGTGCCGTCGTGCAGGAGTCCTCCGGCGACGGACAGAGCGAGAACGTCACCGTCCGGCTCGACGACATCTCCAACGAGGAGGCCGTCCAGGTCGAGGAGGCGGTCGAGACCGTGGCCGGCGAGGCCACCAAGGAGAGGGACGAGCTGATCGGCCCGAGCCTGGGCAAGGAGCTGCGCGACAAGGCGCTCATCGCCTTCGGCATCGCGATCGCCGCCCAGATGCTCTACCTCGCGTGGCGGTTCCGCTGGACCTACGCGGTCTCGGCCCAGCTGTCCATGTCGTCGGTGGTGCTGACGGTCGTCGGCATCTTCGCCTGGTGGGGCAAGCCGATCGACGGCGTGTTCCTGGCTGCGGTCCTCTCGATCATCGGCCTCGCAGTCAACGACACCATCGTGGTGTTCGACCGCATCCGTGAGCACACCGGCGACAACCGCGGCCGCAAGCTACGGGAGGTCGTGAACGAGGCGATCCTGCAGACGATCCCCCGCACCGTGAACACCGGCCTCGGCGCGATGTTCATCCTGGCTGCGCTCGCGGTCCTCGGCGGCGACTCGCTCACCGACTTCGCGATCGCCCTGCTCCTCGGCCTGTCGATCGGCATCCTGTCGACGATCTTCACCGCGTCCGCCCTGGCGGTCGTGCTGGAGGAGCGCTGGCCGCACGACCCGGAGCGGAAGCCCAAGGTCGTCGACAAGTACGCCCAGATCGACGACGGACGCAGCGCCGACGGCGCCGTCGTCTGAGCCGACCCCGGTGAGGAGCTGCCGCCCGCCCACGTGGTGACGGCGGCAGCGCCTCGGGGTCGCCCGCATCGGCCGGGTGGCAGGATGAGCAGCATGCGCATCGCGAATCACGTGGTCGACCTCGTGGGCGGCACCCCGCTCGTGAAGTTGTCCAGCGTCGTCCCGGCAGGATCTGCCCTGGTGGCGGCGAAGATCGAGTACCTCAACCCCGGCGGCAGCTCCAAGGACCGCATCGCCGTCAAGATGGTGGACGAGGCCGAGGCCTCCGGTGCCCTCAAGCCCGGCGGGGTCATCGTCGAGCCGACGTCGGGCAACACCGGGGTCGGGCTCGCGCTGGTGGCCCAGCAGCGCGGGTACACCTGCATCTTCGTCTGCCCCGACAAGGTCAGCGAGGACAAGCGCAACACCCTGCGCGCCTACGGGGCCGAGGTCGTCGTGTGCCCCACGGCCGTGCCGCCCGAGCACCCCGACAGCTACTACAACGTCTCCGACCGCCTGGTGCGCGAGACCCCGAACGCCTGGAAGCCCGACCAGTACTCGAACCCGGCCGGGCCCGCCTCACACTACGAGACGACCGGTCCGGAGATCTGGGCCGACACCGACGGCACGGTCACCCACTTCGTCGCAGGCGTCGGGACCGGCGGCACGATCACCGGCGCCGGGCGGTACCTCAAGGAGGTCTCCGGCGGCCGAGTCAAGGTCGTCGGCGCCGACCCCGAGGGATCGGTGTACTCCGGCGGCACGGGCCGCCCGTACCTCGTGGAGGGCGTGGGCGAGGACTTCTGGCCGAGCGCCTACGACCCCGAAATCGCCGACGAGATCATCGCCGTCTCCGACGCCGACGCCTTCGACATGACGCGGCGCCTCGCCCGCGAGGAGGGCCTGCTCGTCGGCGGCTCCTGCGGCATGGCCGTCGTCGCCGCCCTCCAGGTCGCCGAGCGCGAGGGTCCCGACGCCGTCGTCGTCGTGCTGCTGCCCGACGGGGGCCGCGGGTACCTGTCCAAGATCTTCAACGACGACTGGATGTCGTCGTACGGGTTCCTGCGCGAGCCGCTCGACGGCCGGACCGACCGCCCCAGCGTCGGCGACGTGCTGCGCCGCAAGAGCGGCGACCTGCCGGCACTCGTGCACACGCACCCGTCCGAGACCATCCGCGACGCC
The DNA here is from genome assembly GCF_001422865.1 of Aeromicrobium sp. Leaf272. Taxonomy (NCBI): domain Bacteria; kingdom Bacillati; phylum Actinomycetota; class Actinomycetes; order Propionibacteriales; family Nocardioidaceae; genus Aeromicrobium; species Aeromicrobium sp. Leaf272. The sequence goes on along the minus strand of NZ_LMMY01000013.1, from coordinate 743,553 downwards.
ATCGAGATCCTGCGCGAGTACGGGGTCTCCCAGATGCCCGTCGTCGGCGCGGAGCCGCCCGTCGTCATCGGTGAGGTCGCGGGCAGCGTCAGCGAGCGCACGCTCATCAGCGCCGTCTTCGAGGGCCGCGCCGCCCTCACCGACCCGGTCTCCAAGCACATGGAGGCGCCGCTCCCCCTGCTGGGCGCCAACGAGGACCTCGACGCGGCCCTCGAGGCGCTCGGCGAGAGCGACGCCGTCATGGTCATCGAGGACGGCAAGCCGCTGGGCGTCCTCACCCGTCACGACCTCCTGGGGGTTCACGTATGAGCGACGAGAAGAGCCAGCACGAGCTCGACCCGCGCGGCTTCGCGACCCGTGCGATCCACGCCGGCCACGAGCCCGACCCGGCCACGGGTGCGGTCAACGTCCCGATCTACGCCTCCAGCACCTTCGCCCAGGACGGCGTCGGCGGCATGCGCGGCGGCTACGAGTACGCCCGCACCGGCAACCCCACGCGCGCGGCCCTCGAGGCCAACCTCGCGTCGCTGGAGGACGGCCGGCACGGCCGGGCGTTCTCGTCCGGCATGGCTGCCACCGACGCCGCCCTGCGGACCCTGCTTCGTCCCGGCGACCACCTCGTGATCCCCGACGACGCCTACGGCGGGACCTTCCGGCTCATCGACAAGGTGTTCACGCAGTGGGGCATCTCCTACACCCCGGTGGCCGTCAACGACGTCGACGCGGTGCGCGCCGCGATCACGTCCGCCACCAAGGTCGTGTGGGTCGAGACGCCCACCAACCCGCTGCTCAACATCGCCGACATCGAGCGCGTGGCCGAGGTCGCCCACGACGCAGGCGCACGCTTCGTGGTCGACAACACGTTCGCCTCGCCCTACCTGCAGCAGCCGTTGAGGCTCGGTGCCGACGTGGTGCTGCACTCGACCACCAAGTACCTGGGCGGCCACTCCGACGTCGTGGGTGGCGCGCTCGTGACCGACGACGCCGAGCTCGACGCCGGGTTCGGCTTCCTGCAGAACGGTGCAGGCGGGGTCCCCGGGCCGTTCGACGCCTACCTGACGTTGCGCGGCGCCAAGACGCTCGCGGTCCGCATGGAGCAGCACTGCACCAACGCCGAGGCGGTCGTCGACCTGCTCGTCGGCCATCCCGCCGTGGCCTCGGTCCTGTACCCGGGTCTGCCGGACCACCCGGGCCACGAGGCAGCCGCGCGCCAGATGCGCCGGTTCGGCGGCATGGTGTCGCTGCGCCTGGCCGGAGGACGTCAGGCCGCGCTCGACCTGTGCGCCCGCACGAGCATCTTCACCCTGGCGGAGAGCCTCGGCGGCATCGAGTCGCTCATCGAGCACCCCGGCGCGATGACCCACGCCTCCACGGCCGGTTCCGTGCTCGAGGTCCCCGACGACCTGGTGCGTCTCAGCGTGGGCATCGAGGACACCGCAGACCTGCTGGCCGACCTCGAGCAGGCACTCGCCTGATCGAGCCGTGACGTCGGGTCAGCCGACGTCGCGGCCCCGCTCGGCGTCGGAGGGCGTGACCATGTCGACCTCGAGCTCCTCGCGCTCGAGGTCGGCGAAGAGGTCCTGCTCGTCGACCGCCGCCGGCGGTGCGGGCACGGCCGGCTCCGGCTCGGGCGCCGCCGCGACAGGCCCGACCTGCGGCGCCGTGTCGGCGGCGAGCTCGGGGGCGTTCAGCTTCCGCACGTGCGTGTCCTCGATGGTGGCGATGCTGCCGAGCTGGGCGGCCTCGTCGACGGCGTCGAGCTTGCGGGCGGTGGAGATGACCTGGCGATCGAGCGAGCCGACGAGCTTGTTGTAGTCGTCGACGGAGCGCTCGATCGTGCGGCCGAGCTTGGACACGTGGCCCGAGAGCGTGCCGAGGCGCTTGTAGAGCTCGCGGCCGAGCGCGACGAGCTCGAGCGCGTTCTCGGCCATCTGCTCCTGCTTCCAGGTGAGCGCGACGGTCTTGAGCACGGCCCAGAGGTTGACCGGGGTCGCCAGCGCGATGCCCTGGCTGTAGGCGTGCTCCATGAGACCGGGATCGGCGTCGAGCGCGTCGTTGAGGATCGCCTCGTTGGGGATGAACGCGATCGTGAACTCGGGGCTCTCCTCCAGCCCGGTCCAGTACTGCTTGGAGGCGAGGGTGTCGACGTGCGACTTGACGGCCCGGGCGTGCTGCAGGCGGACCTGCTTGCGCCGGTCGTCGTCGAGCTCGTCGCGGTAGGCCTCGATGAACGCGCGGTACGGCACCTTGGCGTCGATCGCCAGGCGCTTGCCCCCGGGCAGGTTGATGACCATGTCGGGGCGGCGTGCACCGCTGTCGGCCGTGATCGACTCCTGCACCGAGTAGTCGATGCGGTTGAGCAGCCCGGCCGACTCCACGAGCGTGCGCAGCTGGGTCTCGCCGTAGGTGCCGCGGACGGCGTTGTTGCTCAGGGCGGCGGACAGCGCCTCGGCCGCCTGCTTGGACTGCGCCGCCGTCTCGCGGGTGACCCGGAGCTGCTCGGCCAGCTGGCCGTGCTGCTCGGCGCGCTGCTGCTCCAGCTCGTCGACCTTGGCCTGCATGCCCTTGAGCTGGGCGGCCACGGGAGCCAGCTGCTGCAGCACCTTGCTCTCGGCGGCACCGGAGGCCTCACGCTTCTGCTCCTCGCGCCGGTGACGCTCCACCGCGTCGCGGTACTGCTGCTGCGCGACGCCGACCTGCTCACGCAGCTCCTTGGCCTCCGCCGCGACCGCGGCCAGACGCGCCTCCACCGCGGCACGTGCCGAGGCGAGCGAGCTCTCGAGCTGCGCCTGCTCGACGGCGGCCGCGTGCCGGACCTCGGCCAGCTGCACCTGGGCGTCGTGCCGGAGCTCGCTGATCTCGGCGGTGTGCCGCGCCTCGACCACGACGGGGTCCTCGTGACCGCAGACCACGTCCTGCCGACGCGCACGATCCACCAGGGCACCGACCACCGCACCGAGCGCGATGCCCACCAGCAGACCGAGCAGAAGTGCCGTCGAGGAAGCCATGGCCCGAGTCTCCCAACCAGGACCGACAGAAGCGTGGAGGCGTGCCGTGGCCCGGCGCGTGGACCCGCCCGACGCGACCCGAACGTCCTCGCGGGGCTCGGACGGGTGGGTCGGCCCCTCTACCCTGGACGCCATGCCCGACTCCCCCGACACCCGCGAGCGCTCGTTCCTGAGCGGACTGTCGTGGTTCCAGGTCCTGGCCGGCGCTCTCGCCGCGATGACGTCGGCCTGGGTCGCCTCGGCGCTGGGCGTGGGCGGCACGATCATCGGCGCGGCGCTCGGCAGCCTCGTCGTGACGATCACGTCGACCTTCTACGCCAGCACGCTCGACCGTGGCCGCACCCTCATCGTCCAGACCGACAGCGGCACGTTCGTCGAGACCGACGTCGAGCCCGGTCACACCGCCGAGGCGCTCGCCGCCGTGAGCGAGGCCACCCACGAGCAGGTCAAGGGCGCCGAGGTGGTCGAGGACCCTCGTCGGTCCATCCGCTGGAGGACGGTCGCGCTCACCACGGCGATCATCCTGGCGGTGTCCGGCCTCGCGATGGGCGCCTACGAGATCGTCACCGACAAGGCCTACGGCTCCGATCCCGACAACGCCCGGATCGGCAACCCGTTCGGCGGTGGGAGCAAGGCCGAGCCCACCGAGGACGCCGAGCCGCGGGAGTCCTCGTCGCCCGACCCGGCCGCCACGCCGACGCCGACCCGCCGCCCCACGGCCACCGCGACGCCCACCCCGACGGCCACCCCCACGCCCACGCCCGCACCGACCGCCACGGCCACCACCGAGCCACCCGTCGACCAGGAATGAACGGACCCGACCCGACGTTGACCAGCGCGATCACGACCCCGTGACCTCTGGGAGGAGGACCCCATGACCATCTACCTGACCCCGAACCTGTCCGACGAGAAGATCGCCGCGATGGACGCCTTCGAGGCCTTCCGCCTGGGTGAGGAGCTGTTCGACTCGCGCTACCCCCGCGACGCCGTGCGGGTCCTGCGGCGTGTGGTCGACGAGGTGCCCGACAACGCGTCGGCCTGGGAGCTGCTCGCGCGCTCGCACTTCGCCGCGGCGCAGCTGGCACCCGCGGAGGCCGCCTTTCGTCGGCTCATCGCGCTCGAGCCGACGAGCGGCTGGGCGCACACGGCCCTCGGTCTGACGCTGGACCGGCAGAGCCGCCACCGCGAGGGGGCGGCGATGCACCGCCTCGCCGCGGCCCTGGGCGAGTCGGCGCGCGACGCCACCCGCGTCGAGCTGGTCGACCGGCCGGCCACCTGAGTCGTGGCCGCCCCGAACCCTCCGTCCGGCGGGCACCCGTGAGTCCGTGGGTGCCCGTCGCGGTCGGTGCCGCGGCGGCGCTGCTGCCGTGGGGCTGGGGGCCCGGCCGACACGTCGTCACCCTCGTGCACGAGGCCGGGCACGCCCTCGTCGCGGTGCTGACCGGACGCCGGCTCAACGGCGTGCGTCTGCACCGTGACACCTCAGGGCTCACCACGTCGGTCGGACGTCCGCGCGGGCCGGGCATGGTCGCGACGGCGGCGGCCGGGTACCTGTCCCCCACCGCCCTGGGCCTCGGGATGCTCGCCACGGCCGCGCTCGGCAGCACCGCCTGGGCGCTGTGGATCGCCCTGGCCGTCGTGACCGGCATGCTGGTCTTCATCCGCAACTGGTTCGGCCTGCTCGTCGTGGGCCTCGCCGCCCTGGTCGTGGGCTACCTCGTCTGGCGCACCGACGAGGGGGTCCAGCAGCTCGCCGTCGTGGCCCTCGCCTCCTTCCTGCTCGTGGGCGGGCCGCGCACGACGGTCGAGCTGTGGTCGAGCCGCCGTCGCTCCCGCTCCGCCACGTCGGACGCCGACGTGCTGGCCCGCCTCACGCACCTTCCCGCGGCGCTCTGGAACGCCGTGTTCGTGGTCGTCACCACGGCGGCCCTCCTGCCCGCATGGCACCTGCTGCGCGGCCTCGACGGGCTGGGCTGAGACCACGCCGTCGTCGGGGTGCTTGGATGAGGCGGTGACCGACGGACCCATGACGACCCCATCCTTCTTCGAGGTCGAGGCCCGACTCGACGGGCGGGCCGGACGCACCGGCACCATCACGACCGCCCACGGCGCCATCCGGACACCGGCCTTCGTCCCCGTGGGCACCAAGGCCACGGTCAAGGCGGTCCTGCCGGAGGCGATGGCCGAGCTGGGCGCGCAGGCGCTGCTCGCGAACGCCTACCACCTCTACCTCCAGCCCGGCGACGACGTCGTGGAGGCCGCCGGCGGACTCGGCCGCTTCATGGGCTGGGACGGCCCCACCTTCACCGACTCCGGCGGGTTCCAGGTGATGAGCCTCGGCTCCGGCTATCGCAAGACCCTGTCGATGGACGCGTCCACGGACGCCGCCGACGTGATCGCCACGGACAAGGACCGCCTGGCGCACGTCGACGAGGAGGGCGTCACGTTCCGCAGTCACCTCGACGGATCCACGCACCGCTTCACGCCCGAGGTGTCGATGGGCATCCAGCACCGCCTGGGCGCCGACATCATCTTCGCCTTCGACGAGCTCACGACCCTGCTCGACTCCCGGACCTACCAGGAGGAGGCCCTCGCCCGCACGCAGGCCTGGGCGGCCCGGTGCCTGGCCGAGCACGGCCGACTCGCGGCCGAACGCGCGTCTCGGTCCGGCCCCTCCGGCGGCCCCGGGCCCGGCACCCCCGCCCCGGCCCTGTTCGGCGTCGTCCAGGGCGCCCAGCACGAGGACCTGCGCCGCCGTGCGGCCCGCGACCTCGCCGCCCTGGAGGTCGACGGCACCCGCTTCGACGGCTTCGGCATCGGCGGCGCCATCGAGAAGGAGAACCTCGCGACCATCGTCGGATGGGTCACCGACGAGCTGCCCGAGGACCGGCCCCGACACCTGCTGGGCATCGGCGAGCCGGACGACCTGTTCGCGGCGGTCGAGGCAGGGGCGGACACCTTCGACTGCGTGGGCCCGTCCAGGGTGGCGCGGTCGTCGCGCGTGTACACCGCCGACGGACGCGAGAACCTGCTGGTCGCCGCGTCACGGCGTCGCTTCGAGCCCATCGAGGACGGCTGCGACTGCTACACCTGCGCGCACTACACCCGCGCCTACCTGCATCACCTGTTCAAGGCCAAGGAGTACGTGGCGGCCACGCTCACCACGATCCACAACGAGCGCTACGTCGTGCGGCTGGTCGACCGGATGCGCGGCGCCATCGAGGACGGCACGTTCGACGACCTGCGCGACGAGACGCTCGGCCGCATCGCGGCGTCGCGCTGAACCGACCGGCCGTCAGTACGTCGGCTCGGCCGCCTTCAGCCGCGCGATGACCGTCACGGTGACCGGCATGACGAGCAGCTCGACCGCGCACTTGAACAGCACGCCCACGACGAAGTAGTTCAGGAAGCCGCCGAACCCGGTGATGCCGATGGCCGACGCGGCGATGGCGCAGAACAGGAACGTGTCGACCAGCTCGCCGACGCCGGTCGACGACGCCAGCCGCACGACGAGCGCGCGTTCTGCGGTGCGGGCCTTCATGCGGGTGAGCACCCAGGCGTTCGTGAGCTGCCCGCAGACGTAGCCGACCACGCTGGCCAGGACGATCTGGCCGATCGGGCCCAGCACCGCCTCGTACGCGTCCTGGTTGGCGTAGAACGATGCGCCCGGGATCCGCTGGACGACCGCGAACGTCAGGACGGCCAGGACCGCGCACGCGAAGCCCACCAGCACGGCCCGGCGGGCTGCCCGGAAGCCGTACACCTCGGCCACGACGTCGCCCAGGACGTAGGCCAGGGGGAACAGCACGGCTCCACCGTCCACGAGCAGGGGCCAGACCTGGACCGGGCCGAGGCTGAACGAGCCCGTGCCGATCTCGATGGGCTTGGCGGCCACGATGTTCGAGACCACGATGATCGTGCAGAACAGCGCGAGCACCACGGCGTAGTACGACGAGCCCGACGACGCGAAACGGACTGTGCCGGGGCCCGCGGACGGAGCGGACGACGGTGAGGCCATGCGCGCCATCCTGGCACGGGGTGGGATGATCGGGGGCATGACCCTGCCCGAGCGCACCGACGTCCTCGTGGTCGGCGCGGGGCCGGCCGGAGCCGCTGCCGCCGCCTGGTCCGCACGGGCCGGCGCCGACGTCGTGCTGGCCGACGCCGCCACCTTCCCGCGCGACAAGACGTGCGGTGACGGACTCACCCCCCGGGCGATCGCCGAGCTCGACCGGCTGGGCCTGGGCACGTGGACGCGCTCCTTCGGCACCAACCGCGGCCTGCGGGCCGCCGGCTTCGGCCAGGAGCTGCTGCTGCCCTGGCCCGGTGGCTCGCTGCCCGACCACGGCTCGGCGGTCCCCCGGACCCAGCTCGACGCGCGGATCCGCGACGTCGCGCTGGCCGACGGCGCCCGCCCCCTCGACCACGCGCGCGCGGTCGACGCCGAGCGCGACAGCTCGGGTCGGGTCACGGGCGTCGTGTTCGCCGTGGGACCGGACAAGCAGCGCCACGTGGTCCGGTGCGACCGGCTCGTCGTGGCCGACGGCGTCCGCTCCCCCCTGGGCAAGGTGCTGGGCCGTGAGTGGCACCGCGACACCGCCTACGGTGTCGCCGGCCGGTCGTACGTGAAGTCCGGCCGCGCCGACGATCCCTGGATCTCCTCGCACCTCGAGCTGCGTGACGAGGACTCCTCACTCCTGCCCGGGTACGGGTGGATCTTCCCGCTCGGCACCGCCGGCGAGGGCGGCGAGGTGAACCTCGGCGTCGGCGCCCTGGCCACGGCCAAGCGACCCGCGGCGCTGCAGATCCGACCGCTCATGCAGTACTACGCCGAGCTGCGACGTGACGAGTGGGAGCTCGGCCCCGAGCTGCGGATGCCGACGTCGGCGCTGCTGCCCATGGGCGGCGCGGTCTCCGGCGTGGCCGGACCCAACTGGATCCTGGTCGGCGACGCCGCCGGGTGCGTCAACCCGCTCAACGGCGAGGGCATCGACTACGGCCTCGAGACCGGCCGGGTGGGGGCGGAGCTGATGACCTCGGGGGCCGACCTCTCGACGGCCTGGCCCGAGCTCCTCGTCGGCCACTACGGCGAGGCGTTCTCCATCGCACGGCGCCTCGCGGGGCTCATCACGGTCCCGCGCCTGCTGCCCACGCTCGGCCCGCTGGGCATGCGGTCCCACACGCTCATGACGATCGCTCTGCGGGTCATGGGCAACCTCGTCACCGACGAGGACCGTGACCTCACTGCGCGGGTGTGGCGCTGGGCGGGACGGCGGTCGGTCGCCCTGGACGACCGACCACCGTTCACCGCCTGACCACCGGTCGGCTCAGGCCGCCGGCGGGTCGTTCTTCTTGTTGACCTCGGGAAGCTTCTCGCCGGAGTCCTTGAACGCGAGCGCCGTGAACACGGTGAGCGCGATGGCGGCGATGAAGAGCAGCCAGCCGGACCAGCCGGGACCGACGCTGACGCTGACGCTGCCGAAGCTGCCGCCGCCGTCGGCGGTCAGGGCACGCAGGATCACGAGCAAGGTGCCGAGACCAGCGGCTGCGAGGGCCACGAGTCGCCACGGCACGGTGTCCGGCAGGCTCTGCGCGGCGAAGGCCTTGATCGCCACGACCGCGACCGCGACGAGGATGAGCAGCATGCCGAGGGTCGCCCAGCTGTTCCAGGCGTTCACCCCGCTCGACGTGTCGACGGAGATCGGCAGGTCGTCGCCACCGTCCACGGAAGCCACGACGTACGCCCCGAAGAAGGAGAAGAGGAGCGCGAGCACCCCGGCGACGAGTGCACCTTGATCGTTGCGGGAGAGCGCCTTGAAGTCGGCTGCCATGGGTAGACCTTTCATGCTGAGAATTGGGTAAGGACAACCTAGCCGTCCGCGCGCCTCCCGCGCACCACCCCGTGCCGGACCGACCGCCGTGCTGGGACTGAGACCCCGGCCAACACCTGCCAAGAAGACCCTGAGAGCGGAATCAGAGGGCGATCCGGTGCGTTGCACTGGTACAGACACGATGGGAGGCGTATTCAGATGACGTCAACGAGGCACGAGAGCGCCGAGGGCAAGGACAGCGTCGGCATGTACCTGGCCGAGATCGCCCGGACGCCGCTGCTGGACGCCGCCCGCGAGGTCGAGCTCAGCCGGAGCATCGAGGCCGGGCTGTACGCCCAGCACCTGCTCCACGAGGGACGCGTCGGCCGCGCCAAGGGCGGTGCGCCCAAGCGCGCTACCCGCGAGGAGCTGGAGTTCATCGCCGCCGAGGGCGAGCGTGCGCAGCAGGAGTTCGTGCAGGCCAACCTGCGTCTGGTCGTCTCCATCGCCCGCAAGTACGGGCGCTCGGCCATGCCGATGCTCGACCTGGTGCAGGAGGGCAACACCGGCCTGATCCGCGCGGTCGAGAAGTTCGACTACGCCAAGGGCTTCAAGTTCTCCACCTACGCCACGTGGTGGGTGCGTCAGGCGATCACCCGAGGCATCGCGCAGCAGGCACGCGTCGTGCGGCTGCCCGTGCACGTGGTCGAGGAGCTGAACCAGGTGACGGCCGCTCGCCGCACGCTGGAGCGGACCCTCGGCTACGACCCGGAGCCGCAGGAGATCGCCGAGGAGCTCGGCATGGACGTCGACCGCGTGATCGACCTGCTGTCCTGGGGTCGCGACCACGTGAGCCTCGACACCCCGGTCGACGACGACGGCGACACCTCGCTGGGTGACCTCATCGCCCGCGACACGTCGCCCGGTCCCGACCTGGCGGTGCTCGACGACGAGACCAAGCACCTGATCAGCACGCTGATCGACCACCTCGGTCCGCGCGAGGCCGACATCGTGCGAGCCCGCTACGGCCTGCTCGACGGCCGTCAGCAGAAGCTCGCCGACATCGGCAAGCGCCACGGCATCTCCGCCGAGCGGGTCCGCCAGCTCGAGCGCCAGGCGCTCGTGACGCTGCGCAAGATCGCCGACCCCGACCTGGCGGCCTGACACGCTCAGGGACCGCCACCCCACGCGAAGCCGCCCTGCCTCCCCCGACAGGGCGGCTTCGTCATGTGCGGACGGTCGCGGAGACGGGCGTGAGCCTCGCACCGTGCCGGACGCGGGTCAGCCGGCGAGGCGTTCCCAGAGGGCGTCGACGGCGTCGAGGAGCTGCTCGCGGGTCCCGCTGTTGTCGAGCACCTCGTCCGCGACGGCGAGGCGTTCCTCCCGCGACGTCTGGGCAGCCAGACGGGCCCGGGCGTCGGCCTCGGTCATCCCGCGCTGCTCGACGAGCCGCTCGACCTGGACGTCGGTCGGGACGTCGACCACGACCACCGTGTCGCACTGCCCGGCCATCCCCATCTCCACGAGGAGGGGGTGGTCGTGCACCACGACCGACTCTGCGGGAGCCTGGGCGACCCGCGCGGCGGCGAGCTCGCGGATGGCGGGGTGGGTGATGGCCTCGAGGTCGCGCCGGGCCTGCTCGTCGGCGAAGACGACCGACCCCAGGGCCGGCCGGTCCAGCGTCCCGTCCGGGGCGATCACGTCGTCACCGAAGCGCGCGCCGATGGCCGCCAGAGCCGTGGAGCCGGGCTCGACGGCCTCACGCGCCAACAGGTCGTAGTCCACCACCACGGCGCCCAGCTCGGACAGCCGCGCGCTGACGGTGCTCTTGCCCGAGCCGATGCCGCCGGTGAGACCGACCTGGAGCGTCATGCGTGCACGAGCCGGGCTCAGCCGGTGGCGGCGTTGCCGTAGGTCGTGACGTGCACGTGGTCGAAGTGGTTGGCCGTGTCGCCACCGCGGCTGCTCATGCCCCGCCAGCTGTTCGACGTGGCCGGACGCCAGATGCGCTGCTCCCAGATGAGGTACTCGATGCCGAGCTCGGCCCGGTTCTCCTGCAGGAACGCGGCGATCTGGTCGCCCAGCGGACCGCGGACCATGATGTCGAGAGCGTGGCCGGTGGCGTGCTCACCTCGGCCGGCGATCGCGCCGTACGACGAGATCTCCGGGAACTTGGCGCACACGGCCCGGAACACCTTGACGGTGTCGGGCTGCATGCCGCTCTCGGAGAGCTTGGGGCACGGCTCGGTGCCGAGCGGGAGGTCGTCGGCGATCTTCTTCGTGCTGACCCAGCGCGGAAGCCCCTTGTAGACGACCTCGCTCCAGCCGTCCTTCTTCTCGCCGGTGACGTCCAGGACGTCGCCCTGGTCGACCTTCTTGAGCACCGGGGAGTCGGAGTCGGCGTCGGCGTGGATCGTCACGCCGTCCTCGAGGGCGACCTTCTGGCCGGTCACGTCGACCGCGACCGTGTCCTCGTCGGGCAGCTCGGGACGCTCGGCGCTGCGGTTGACCTCGGGGGTGTCGGCGAGCGCCTCGGTGATGATGTCGTCGGCCGGGGCGGCGACGCTGGCCGAGGCCGGCGCGACCTCGGCGTCGGAGGACACCACGGCGACCGCGGCACCGAGCACCGCAAGGGCGCCGACGGTGGGCATGGCGACCTTGATGACCTGACGGCGCCAGGGGGACGGCGCCGAGTGCCGGCTGCTGTGTCGAGCGGGGGCGGTGGAGCGGGGAGCGGGGGACGTGGTTCCGCGTCCGGCACGCCGCGGGACGGCGTGCTTGTGGCGCGAAGAAGCCACAGACGATCACCTTCAGACGGAGGGGGGACAAGACCGATCAACCACTGAAGCATACTTTGTGCCTGAGTTCACGCACTCGTGACGATCCACACCCGTCGCCCCGCGGGGGCTGTGACCGACCTCTCACGAAGGGAGAGCGACGTGGAGGTGCTGACGGCCGAGCGGAGCCGGCACGACCAGGCCCGCGTGGCCGGCGCGCTCCGGGGGCGTGGGCTGCGCGAGGGTGACCGCCTGGTGCTGCTCTGCCCTGGCGAGCCGGACTACGCGAGCGTCGTGCTCGGAGCCTGCCGGAGCGGCGTCGTGCCGGTGCCGCTCGACCCGCGACTCACCCCGTGGGAGCGGTCGCGCATCCTCGACGACCTCGATGCCGCGCTGGTCGTGGAGAGCGCCGACGAGCTGCACGCCCTGCTCGACGGCGAACCGACGGAGCTCGACGCCGCCCCGCGCTGTCGGCCCATGCACTTCACGTCGGGCACGACCGGCCGACCCAAGGGCGTGTGGTCGGGCCTGCTCGACGCGGGCGACGCGGCGCAGCTGGTGGCCGAGGAGCGCGAGCTGTGGGGGTTCTGCGCCACCGACGTCGACCTCGTGGTGTCGCCGATCTACCACTCCGCTCCCCTGCGCTTCGCCACCGGGACCCTGCTGGCCGGGGGCGGCATCGCGGTGCTGCCGCGCTTCGAGCCCGCCGCGTTCCTCGACGCCGTCGAGACGGTGCGCCCGACGACGATGTTCTGCGTCCCGGCGCACCTGCAGCGGTTGCGGCAGCACGTCGACCACACCGGCTGCCACCCCGACCTCTCCTCGTTCCGCCTCGTCGCACACGCCGGGGCCCCCTGCCCCGAGCCGGTCCGCCGGTGGGCGCACGACCGCTTCGGCGTCGACGCGGTCTGGGAGTTCTACGGATCGACCGAGGGACAGTGGACCGCCTGCCGTGCGCAGGAGTGGCGCGAGCACCCCGGCACGGTCGGTCGTGCGCGGCCGGGACGGGTCGTGACGGTCGACGACGACGGCCTGCTCTGGTGCGTCGTCCCGCCGTGGGGACGCTTCACCTACTGGCGCGACGACGACAAGACGGCCGACGCGTGGCGCGAGACGGCCGCGGGGCCGGCGTTCACCGTCGGCGACCTCGGGCGGGTGGAGGACGGCTACGTGCACCTCGACGCCCGGCGCAGCGACCTCGTGATCAGCGGTGGCGTGAACGTCTACCCGGCCGAGGTCGAGGCCGCGCTGGAGGACGTCCCCGGCGTGGTCGAGGTGGCCGTGTTCGGACGACCCGACGACCGGTGGGGACAGCGTGTGGTGGCGGCCTACGTCGGCGACGTGGACGAGGACGTCCTGCGCGGGCGCGCGACGGAGCGGCTCGCGCCCCCGAAGCGTCCGAAGGAGTACGAGCGGCTCGACGCGCTCCCCCGCACGGCCACGGGCAAGGTGCGGCGCACGGAGCTGTGACCCTGGGCGCCGCGGTGGTCGGTCAGCCGGCCTCGAGGCACGTGAAGGTCCGGCGGAACTCCTGCGGCGTGGTGCCGAGCGCCTGGGTGAAGTGGTGGCGCAGGGTGGCGGCGTTGCCGAACCCCACGCGGCCGGCGATCTGCTCGATCGACAGCGGCGAGCTCTCGAGCAGCTCCTCGGCCAGGGCGATGCGCTGGCTCGTGAGCCACTGCAGCGGCGTCGTGCCCGTCTCGTCGCGGAACCGTCGCGCGAAGGTGCGCGGCGACATGTGCGCCTGGGCCGCGAGGCGGTCGACGGGCAGCGGCTCGTCGATGTGCTCGAGCGCCCAGGCGAGCACGGGCGACAACGTCTCGGCCTCCACCTGGCCGACGGGGGTGCGCACGAACTGCGCCTGTCCCCCGCTGCGGTGCGGCGGCATGACGATGCGTCGTGCCGCCGTCGCGGCCGTGCGGGCCCCGAACACTCGACGCATCAGGTACAGCGAGGCGTCGATGCCGGCAGCGGAGCCGGCGCCGGTCAGCACGCCGTCGTCGAGCACGTAGAGGACCTCGGGGCGGACCACCGCCTCCGGGAACGCCTCCTGGAGCTCGGCGCCGTAGCGCCAGTGCGTCGTGCACTCCCGCCCGTCCAGGAGCCCGGCCTCGCCGAGCAGCCACGCCCCGGTGCAGTGCGCCGAGACGTAGGCTCCGCGACCGGCCGCGGCACGGACGGCCTCGATGGCCGCCGGGTGGTGGGCCCGGTAGCCGCGCTTGGGGGCGATGCAGACGAGGTCGGCGTCGGCTGCGGCGTCGAGCGACTCCTCGACGAAGAGGTCGTAGCTCGAGCCGCGGACCCGTCCGGGCTCGGGCGTGCACACGGAGAACTCGAACACGGGGTTGTCGTCGTCCGGGTGGTACGGCTCGTTCCACACCTCGCAGATGGAGCCCAGCCCGAACGCCTCCACCCCGTCCTGCACGATGACCGCGACCTTCTTCATGGGACCAGCGTGCCACAGGTGTGGCAGTAAATCGACTGATACTGGCGATGCTGCCACTGGTGGCAGGTTCCCGATGTGGCGAGAATTGCTGCCATGATCATCCTCCTGCTCCTCCTCGCCCTGTCCGCCCTCGTCATCACCCTCGCCGTCCTCGTGTCCTTCGACGGCTACGGCACGCGTCCCCCGCCCCGCAGCCACCACCAGGACGCGTTCGAGCCCGACCAGCACCTGACCGTCCGGTGATGCCGCCACACCCCCGGACACGACGAGACCCCCCGACCTGACGGTCGGGGGGTCTCGTGTGCTGGATCAGCGTCGTGCGGTGGGAGTGTGGATCACTCGCCGCCGGTCAGCTTCTCGCGCAGGGCCTGCAGGGCCTCGTCGGACGCGAGGGAGCCCTCGGTCGTCTCGACCTCGCCACCGGCGGAGTAGTTGCTGACCTCGCCGGCCTCGACGTTGGCCTTCTCGGCCTCCTCGATCTGCTTCTTGTGCGCCTCCCAGCGCTCGTGAGCCTCGGCGTACTGCTTCTCCCACGCGGCGCGGGCCTCGTCGAAGCCCTCCTGCCACTCGCCGGTCTCCGGATCGAAGCCGTCGGGGTAGATGTAGTTGCCCTGCTCGTCGTACGAGGAGGTCATGCCGTACAGCGTCGGGTCGAAGTCGTCGCCCTCGGCCGCCTGCGTCTCGTTCGCCTGCTTGAGCGAGAGCGAGATACGACGACGCTCGAGGTCGATGTCGATGATCTTGACCATGACCGAGTCGCCGATCTGCACGACCTGCTCGGGGATCTCGACGTGACGCTCGGCCAGCTCGGAGATGTGCACGAGGCCCTCGATGCCCTCCTCGACGCGCACGAACGCGCCGAAGGGGACGAGCTTGGTGGCCTTGCCGGGCACGATCTGACCGATCTGGTGGGTCCGGGCGAACTGCTGCCACGGATCCTCCTGCGTCGCCTTGAGCGACAGCGACACGCGCTCGCGCTCGAGGTCGACGTCGAGGACCTCGACGGTGACCTCGTCGCCGACCTGGACGACCTCGTTCGGGTGGTCGATGTGCTTCCAGGACAGCTCGGAGACGTGGACGAGACCGTCGACGCCGCCGAGGTCGACGAACGCACCGAAGTTGACGATGGAGGAGATGACGCCCTTGCGGACCTGCCCCTTCTTGAGCTCGTCGAGGAACTTCTGGCGCACGGCCGACTGGGTCTGCTCGAGCCAGGCACGGCGCGACAGGACCACGTTGTTGCGGTTCTTGTCGAGCTCGATGATCTTCGCCTCGAGCTTCTGGCCGATGTACGGGTCGAGGTCGCGGACGCGACGCATCTCCACGAGCGAGGCGGGCAGGAAGCCACGGAGTCCGATGTCCATGATGAGGCCGCCCTTGACGACCTCGATGACGGTGCCCTCGACGACGCCTTCCTCGGCCTTGATCTTCTCGATGTCGCCCCAGGCGCGCTCGTACTGAGCACGCTTCTTGGACAGGATCAGACGGCCTTCCTTGTCCTCCTTCTGGAGGACGAGGGCCTCGACGCTGTCGCCGACGCTGACGACCTCGTTGGGGTCGACGTCGTGCTTGATGCTCAGCTCGCGCGAGGGGATGACGCCCTCGGTCTTGTAGCCGATGTCGAGGAGGACCTCGTCACGGTCCACCTTGACGATGGTGCCGTCGACGATGTCGCCGTCGTTGAAGTACTTGATGGTCGAGTCGATGGCGGCGAGGAAGTCGGCCTCGCTGCCGATGTCGTTGACCGCAACCTGCGGTGCCGCAGAGGGAGCGATGCTCATAGGTAGATGGACTCCGATGGATGGATGATGTCGGGAACGGCCGGTGGACGGCGCCGCGGAGCCCGCAGGACGGACATGCCGAGGACGCTCCTGCTCGTCCCGAGGAACGCACAGGTCACCAGCGCATCTCTCAGGGTACGCGATCTTCCTCGGCTCCGGGGTGGCGGGGCCCCTGTGACGTCCAGGCCGGTCGCGAGCCGGCCGGACCGTCAGTCGGCGAGCTCGAAGAAGGCCGTGAGGGCCTTCACGTAGTGCTCCACGTCGGCGGCGGCCATCGTCTCCCGCGCCGAGTGCATGGCCAGCTGCGGCGCTCCGAAGTCCACGGTGGAGATGCCGGTGCGGGCGGCGCTGATGGGCCCGATCGTCGACCCGCACGGCAGGTCGGCCCGGTGGACGTACCGCTGCAGCGGGACGCCGACGCTCTCGCAGGCTCGCGCGAACACCGCCGCGCCGGCGGCGTCGGTCGCGTAGCGCAGGTTCTGGTTGACCTTGAGCACGGGCCCTCCCCCGAGCACGACGTGGTGCAGCGGCTCGTGGCGCTCGGCGTGGTTGGGATGCGTCGCGTGCGCCATGTCGCCGGACGCGCAGATCGACCCGGCCACGGCGCGGTGCAGGTCGTCGCGCGCTCCGCCTGCAGCCAGCACGATGCGCTCCAGCACGGTGAGCAGGAGGTCGGAGGCCGCTCCCCGCTCCGATGAGCTGCCGACCTCCTCGTGGTCGAACAGCACGAGCACCGAGCGCTGACCCGGCACCGGGCCGGACCCCGACGCCCCCGCAGCCAGGAAAGCCTCCAGCCCGGCGAAGCATGTGGCCTGGTTGTCCAGACGTGGGGCGGCGACCAGCCAGCCGTCGGCCCCGACCCGCCCGCTCGGCACCACGTCGGTCGTCATGAGCTCGTGGCCGAGGACGTCCTCGGCCGCGAAGCCCTCCCGCTCCCCCAGCCAGGCCAGGAACGGCCTGCCCCGCTGCGACCACACCGCGTCGAGGTGACGCTGGCGGTCGGGCGCCCCGGCAGCGTCGCGGTCGAGGTGGATCGCCAGGTTGGGCACGCGCAGGACGGGCTCGTCGACGTGGACGAGCCGCTCGGATCCGTCGCGCAGCACGACCCGGCCGGCGACGCCGAGGTCGCGGTCGAGCCACGTCGTGAGCAGCGGTCCTCCGTACGGCTCGAGCGCGAGCACGTCGGTGCCCTCGAACCGGCGGTCGTGGTGCTGCTTGAGGCGCAGGTTCGGGCTGTCGGTGTGGGCACCGACGATGCGGAACGGGTCGGCCGGCCCGGTCGCCGCGGTGTCGTCCCAGGCCACGAGCGAGCCGCCACGCACCACGTACCCGCGTCCGCCCGAGGCGGGCCACGCGTCGCGCTCGTCGGCGCGGGACCAGCCTGCGGCGTCGAGCGCCGCGGCCGCCGTCGCCACGGCATGGAAGGGCGACGGCGAGGCGTCCACGAAGCGGCAGAGGTCGTCGGCGGCAGGCATGGCCTCACCGTATCGAGCCGGTCGCCCGGGCTCGGGACCCCACCACTGCCGTGCACGAACGCCTCCGGCGCGCCACCGGTGAGGGTGGCGCGCCGGAGGCGGTGGTGGCGTGACTACGCCGCCGTGTGCGTGCCGTTCTCCTTGCGCCCGCGGGCGAGGGCGACCGCACCGAGGACGAGCAGCAGCAGTCCCACGAGCCCACCCACGATCGGGAAGGTCGAGTTGACGGCCTTCAGCAGCGTGGCCTTGCCCTTGTACTCGTCGACCGTCTCCTGGATGTAGGCGTCGGTGTAGCCGAGCGTGGCCTTCGTCGTCGTGGCCTTGCGCTCGCCGTCGAGCTCCAGGTAGCCGTCCTGCGACTCCCCACCGCGGATGATGACCCCCGTGACGGGCTCCACGAGGAAGGTGCGGGTGTTGGAGTAGATCCGGTCGGCGACGACCGTGGGCCGATCCTCGCCGATGAGCGACCCCGGGACCGCGATGGTCCCGGTCTTCGTCGGCTCGATGACCTGCTCGAACTCGTAGACGTCGAGGCCCTTGATGGTGGTCTCGCCCTGGTAGGTCGCGGGCGTGGCCTCCTTCAGGGTGCCGTCCCAGAACATGTAGTCCTTCTTCTCCGTCCCGAACGGGAACTTGAAGTAGAGGCCCTTGAACGCACCACGCGTCTTGGTGCCACCGGACTCGGTGCGCGACTTGGCCCAGTCCACGGTCTCGCCCGTGTGGGCGTCGAAGGCGACCGTGTCCTTCGTGCTGCTCAGCGGCGTCTCGCCGCTGCCGCAGTCGAAGTCGGGCGTGTCGGTGCACGTGAACGTGTCCCACACGGCGACGTCGCGGTTCAGCTCGTCGGACGCCTCCTCGCTCAGCTCGACGTTGCCCTCGACGATGCGCGTGGACTTGAGCGGACCCGTCACGATGGCCGGCCCACCCTCGGCCCCCACGTCGAGGTACTCACCGTCCTCGCCCGACGCGGTCTGCGAGATGCTCGTGGTCTGGTTGTTGTCCGGCACGACCGCGAGGCGGTCGTACATGTAGAACTTGCTCAGACCTGCCAGTACCACCAGGAAGGCGCCCAGCACGAGCGCCACCAGTCCCAGCTTCTTTCCCACAGTGGGGCTCCCTCCGCCGTTGTGATCAGCGGCACGTTACCAGTCCGTAGGGTCACGACTCGCCGCCCGCGCCGGACCCGGGCACGTGGCAGGATCCTCCCTTGTGACCCTGCGCCTCCGACCGCCTTCCGCGGTGACCTCGGCGGCCCTCCTGATCATCCTCGCGCAGCTGGTCGTCCGGGGTGTGTTCGTCTCGCGCAGCTGGTTCCTCGTGGACGACCACATCTTCATGGCCGACATCGCGCGTGGGGAGGACGACCTCGCCTGGTACACCCGGTTGCACCAGGGTCACTTCATGCCGCTGTCCTTCCTCCTGGTGAAGCTCGTCGTCGCCGTCAGTGAGCCGTACGCGTGGTGGCCCGTCGCCGTCGAGATCGTCGTGCTCCAGGCACTCGCGAGCCTGGCCTGCTGGTGGATGCTGCGCACGGTGTTCGGACCGGGGCGCGTCGCGCTGGTGGGCCTGGCCGTCTACGGCACGACCGCTCTCACCGTGCCGGCCCTCATGTGGTGGGCGGTCGCCATCAACCAGTACCCGCACCAGATCGCCTTCTTCGGCGTCGTGACGGCGCACGTCCTGTACGCGCGCACCCGTCGAGTGCGGTGGGTCGCCGTCGCCGGCGTCTTCCTGACGGTCGGCTACCTCTCGTACGCCAAGACGGGACTGGTGGTCGTCACCGTGGCGGCCCTCACGCTGATCTGGCTGGTCGAGGGTCGGCCGTGGGACCGCTTCTGGAGGGCCGTCCGGGACTTCCGGGTCGCCTGGGTGGTCTACGGCGCCCTCAGCGTCGCCTGGCTCGTCGTCTACGTCACCCGGCCGCAGGCGGCGGTGCCGGCGAGGGCGAGCCAGTTCGTCGAGCTCGCACAGGCGCAGCTCTTCGAGGCGCTCCTGCCGACCCTGGTCGGCGGTCCCTTGCGGTGGGTCGACTTCGGGACGGGTCCCGTGCAGTTCGCGGACCCCCCCGTGGTCATGGTGGTCGTGGCCACGACGCTCGTCGCCGTGGTCCTGCTGCACAGCTGGGGCACCTACGAGCGTTCGCTGCTGGTGCTCTGGCCCGTCGGCCTCTACCTGTTCGCCTCCGCCGTGCTGGTCTACACCGGACGTGCCTACACGATCGGCCTCCTGGGCGGCGAAGGCATCGGCATCCACGTCCAGTACCTCTCCGACGCAGCGCCGCTGCTGCTGCTCGCCGGCGTGTCGCTGGTGCGCAGCCCCGTCGACGTCGCCGACCCGCCGCGCCGACGGCCGGTCCCCCTGGTCGACCTCGTCCCGGCCGTCCCGGTGCGCGCGACGCTCGTCGGTCTCGTCGTGCTCCTGGGACTGATCAGCTCGGCGGTGTACGCCGACGGGTGGCGGACGTTCGACGAACGCTCCGTCAACCAGCGGGCCATCGCGGACCTGAGGTCCCACTCCGCGACCCGACTCGCCGACGTGTTCGCCCCGTCCACCGTGGTGGCGCCGGTGCTCGGCGACAAGGCGCTCCTGAGGAACTACTTCGCCCTGCTCGACGACCGGTACACGACCTCCCTCGCCGGAGCCGACCTCCAGACCTTCGACGACGCGGGTCGCCTCCGCCCCGCGGACGTGGTCCCCGTCGAGGGGGCCGTCGCCGCGCCGGCCGTCCGCGGATGTCGTCCCGTGGGCACGACGGGTCGAGACTTCAGGCTGACGCCGCCGACGGTCCTGGGTCCGTGGGTGGCGGTCGACTACGTCTCGGCCCGACCCGGAACGGTGTCCGTGGGTGGGATCGGGGTCACGAGGGTGGGCATCGCGGCACCCGCCGGGCGGCACAGGATCCTGGCGGCCGCACCGCGCCCGCTGGACCGGGTCGTGGTCACCGCGTCGGCCGGGACGTCTCTGTGCGTCACCCGGGTCGAGTACGGACTGGTGGCGCCGTCATGAACGAACCACTGCCCGCGGACCCGGTGGCCCGCCTGCTGGGACGAGCACGCGAGCGCGTCGCAGCCAGCCGTCCGGCTCGCAGTCGCGTGGCACGGCGGCTCCCCCGCGTGGGCACCACCACGTGGCTCGCGGTCGCACTCATCGGCGCTCAGGCGCTGCTGCGGGGCTGGGCGACCTCACGCAGCTGGTTCATGTGGGACGACTACATCTTCATCGCCGACGTCGTTCGGGGGGAGACCGGCGTGGGTTGGCTCTTCCGCAGCCACTTCAGCCTTCTGCAGCCCGTCGGCTTCGCCATGGCTCTGCTCGTCGGAAAGGCCGGCTTCGCGTGGTGGGCCTACGCCACCCACATCCTCCTCATGCAGGTCGCGGCCTCGGTGGCGTGCTGGGTGATGCTGCGGGTGCTGTTCGGCGACCGACGACTCCTGCTGGTGCCGCTGACCTTCTACCTGGCCAGTCCCTTCACCGTGCCCGGCTCGGTCTGGTGGTCCGTGGCCATCTACCAGTACCCCTTCCACATCGGGCTGTTCGGCGCCGTCACCTGCCACGTGGTGTGGCTCCGCAGACGACGCCCGCCCGCACTGCTCGGAACCTTCGCCTTCACGGCGCTCGCCCTGGGCTCCTACATCAAGGCACCTCTGCTGGTTCCCGTGCTGGTCGGCATCTCGCTGCTGTGGTTCACCGCGGGTCCGTGGCGCGAGCGGCTCCGCGATCTCGGGCGGCAGTGGCCCGCCTGGCTCGGTCTCGGCCTCCTGCTCGCGGGCTATGTCGCACTCTGGCTCTCCCGGCAGACCGCGGCTCCGCCTCGACAAGCCTGCGAAGCACCTCGACTGGTCGAGACGTCCGTCCTCGAGACCATCGGCAGCGGACTGGCCGGAGGGCCCTGGTCATGGCGCCTGTGGACCGGCGGCATCGACCCGTTCATCGCCGCCTCCGACTGCGCGCCGCTGGCCTACCGTGGCAGCCCTGACCTCGTCGTCGGCGGCGCGCCGCAGTCCCTCGCGACGGCGCCACTCGCGCTCGTGGCCCTGTCGTGGGTCGTGATCGTCCTGCTCGTCGTGCACCGGTGGGCCCGACACCGCAACGCGCTGCTCGTGCTGTGGATCCTGGTTCCCTACGGCCTCGCCTCGGTCGTCCTGGTCTTCGCCGGCCGCGCCGCCACCTTCGGCAGCCAGGTGGGCGCCCGCGAGGTCCGCTACTTCGCCGACCTCGCCGCCGTGGGGGCGTTCGGCATCGCTGCGGCGTTCCTGACGATCCGTGGCGCCCGCACCGGACCCGAGCCGCGCGAGGTGCCTCGCATCACGCTTCCGCTCCCGACGGGCCTCGTGCGCACGCTCGGCGTGCTCTTCGTCGCCGGCTCGCTCGTCTCGACCGTCACCTACGTGCTGCCGTGGCACGCTCGCGACGACGAGACGGCGTTCCCCGAGCGTGCGTTCGTCGCACAGGTCGAGCGCTCACTCGCCCAACGTGAGGGCACGGTCACGGTGGCCGACGTCCCGTTCCCGCCCAAGGTCGCCAACCCGGTCATCGCGCCCTACAACCTTCCCTCGCGGAAGCTGGCTCCTCTGGCACCGAAGCTGCGTGCCGTCACGCAGGGCACGGACCTGGAGGTCCTCGACCAGCAGGGCCGGCTCCGCCCCGCCACCGTCGAGGCCGGCCCGCGAGCCGCCCCGGGCGAGGTCGAGAACTGCGGATACCTGGTCCAGCAGGCCCGGCGCACGATCGAGGTGGCGGAGGTGGTCCCCGGTGGCTTCTGGGTACGACTCGACTACCTCGCGAACGCCGACGGGTTCGTCGACGTCACGGTCGGCGACATGTTCCGACGCGTCGAGGTCGAGTCCGGGCTGCACACGATGCTCTTCCTGAGCGACGGCGACTTCTCCGAGGTCGAGCTGGTCGCCTCCGCGAACCTCAGCGTCTGCATCGACAACGTCCGCGTCGGCTTCGTCACCCCCCGCGGCCAGGAGCCCCCGGCATGAGGCGCCGTCCGTTCGACCGCGAGGAATGGGTGGTCATCGCCTCGCTCGCCCTCGTGCTCGTCGCGCTGCTGTTCCGTCTCTGGGCCGTCACCGGGAGCTGGTTCTACTCCGACGACTTCATCTTCCTCGGTGACACGGCGACCGGGATCGATCGAGGTGGTTGGTACCTGGAGCCCCACAACGTCCACTTCATGCCGTTCAGCCGATGGCTGACGACCCTCGTCGGTCACAGCGGGACCTTCCCGTGGTGGGCGGTCGTCGTCCAGGTCATGACCCTGCAGCTCGCGGCCGCAGGGAGCTGCTGGTGGATGCTCCGGACGCTCTTCGGCGACCGACCCGGCATCCTCCTGCCCCTGGCCCTCTACCTGTTCTCGCCGGCCACCGTCCCCACCACGGTGTGGTGGGCCGCGGCCATCAACCAGCTCCCCCACCAGGTCGCCCTCATGGGTGCGGTGGCGGCACACGTCGGCTACCTGCGGCACCGGACGCCGTCTCGGGCCGTCCTCACGGGCGCATTCCTCGCCCTCGGCTACGCGAGCTACACCAAGTCGGTCCTCATCCCGGTCCTGCTGCTCGTCGTCACGTTCTGCTACTTCGCCTCGAGCCGTCGACTCGTCCCGCGACTCCGCGAGACGGTGGGACGCTACTGGCACGCCTGGCTGGTGACCGGCGGACTCACCGTGACCTACCTGTGGATCTACCTCACGGTCGCGCCGAGCTCGCCTGCTCCCTCACCGTCGGTCGTGCTGGACACCATCGACCTGTCACTCGTCCGATCAGCCGTCCCCTCGCTCCTCGGAGGTCCCTGGTGGTGGACGACTCTCGGCCAGCCCGGTGGCGTGGGCCCCAGGCTCTTCGTCGACACGCCGCTGCTGCTCACCGTGCTGGCCTGGCTCGTCCTGGGCGGCCTGACCGTCTGGCAGGGTCTGCGGCATCGCCGCGCCTGGTGGCCGGTGCTGATCGTCCTCGGCTACGCCGTCCTCGGCGCCGTGATCATCGCGATCGGTCGCGCGACGGCCTTCGGTCCGGAGTCGGCGGCGCTGGAGCTCCGGTACTTCGCGGACCTGGCTGCCGTGGCCGCACTCGGCGTCGGCCTGGCGACCATGCCGGTCCGGGGAGCGCACCAGTCCCTCGAGCCGCGGGAGCCCGCGGTGCTGGTCGTCCCGCTGCGTCGACGCTGGGTCGTCGCCACGGCAGCAGTGGTGCTGGTCTCCGGTCTGGTCAGCTCCGTGCTCTACGTGCGACCGTGGCACGAGGAGGCCACCATGCCGCAGCGGGAGTACCTGGCCACGGTCGAGTCCCAGACGTCGCCGACGACCCCGCGTCAGGTCCTGGACACCGGCGTGCCGGACGTCGTGCTGTGGTCGGCGGCGTTCCCGAAGAACCTCGCGTCCCACGTGCTGGCGCCGCTGGGTGACCGTCTGGACTTCGTCGACCAGGGCGTGGACCTGGAGATGATCGATCCCGCAGGACGGGTCGTCGACGCGGCCGTGGGCGGCGGCCCCAGGAGTCTGCCCGGACCCCGGGAGGGATGCGGGTACCTGATCCAGCCCGGCTCCACCGGTCGGGTGCCCCTGCAGCCCGTGCTCGACTTCCCGTTCATGCTGTCCTTCGGCTACCTCGCCGGCGCCGACCTGGACGTCACGGTCCGCGCAGGGACGGTGACGCGCGAGCTCGATCTCGCCCGGGGAGCCCACACCGCCTTCCTGCCGTCGGCCGGCGCGTTCGACGAGCTCGTCGTCCGCAACGACGGGACCGCCGCCCTGTGCATCGACACCGTGTCGGTCGGCGGCATCGAGCCCTTGGTGGTGCCCGGTGCCTGAGACCACGCGTCGAACCTATCCAGGACTCGACACCGTCCGGGCCATGGCGGCTCTCGCGGTCCTGGCCACCCACACCAGCTTCTGGGCAGGCTTCTACCCCCAGGGTCTGCTCGGGGCGATGACCGCACGGCTCGACATCGGCGTCGCCATCTTCTTCGTGCTCTCGGGCTTCCTCCTGGGCCAGCCGTTCCTCGCCGCCATGGCCGACGGCACCTCCTCGCCGCGCGCGGGACGCTACCTCTGGAAACGCTTCCTGCGGATCGTCCCCCTCTATGTCGTCACCGTGGTCGTGGCGCTCCTCGCACTGCCGGAGAACGACGCCGCCGGGCCGGGCACCTGGATCCGCCAGCTCACCCTCACGCAGGTCTACCCACCCGCCGACCTCGTGGCCGGCCTGACGCACATGTGGAGCCTCTGCGTCGAGGTCGCGTTCTACCTCGCCCTCCCCCTGCTCCTGTGGCCCCTGCACCGCTGGTCCGCCCGTCGTGGCTGGAACCCGAGGGCCGTGCTCCTGGTGCTGGCGGGGGCGGGCCTCGCGTCCTGGTGCTGGCTCGGGCTGGTCGCCCCGCGCGTGGACGGCTCGAACCTCTGGCTCCCGGCGTTCCTCGGCTGGTTCGCCGTGGGGCTCGCGCTCGCGGTCGTGGACCTCGAGCGCCGCACTGCTCCTCGGTTCGCGACCCTCGCAGGACTCGCCGGTCAGCCCGGAGTCTGCTGGACCCTCGCCGCCGCCGCCTTCGCCGTCTCGGCGACGCCGCTGGCGGGGCCGACGCTGCTCGAGCAGCCGACGGCGGGCCAGGCGGTCGTCAAGAGCGTCCTGTACGCCACCGCGTCGGGGCTCCTCGTCCTGCCGTCGGTCCTCGGTCCGACCGACACCCGGTACGCCCGCGCGATGGCCTGGAGGCCACTGCGGCACCTGGGACACATCTCGTACGGCATCTTCTGCCTGCACCTGCTGGTCGTGCACGGCGTGGCCGCCGCCCTCGACCTGCCGCTCTACCAGGGCAACGGCTGGACCCTGTTCGGCCTGACGGTCCTCGGCAGCGTCGTCGCGGCAGAGGTCGCCTACCGGCTGGTGGAGAGGCCCGCGATGCGGCTCAAGGACCGGGGACGCGGCACGACCGTCCCCACGAGCGCGCCCACCGCCAGCAGCACCAGGAGCTGAGGCCACGCCTCTGCCCCGGCCCAGCCGCCCGCCGAGCCCCACGGCGCCAGCACGTACCCCGTCCCCGCCGCCGTCACCGCCAGCGGCGCGACCCAGGTCCCTCGCGCCCGCAGCAGTCCGGTCACGACGGCACCGACGCCAGCCGCGGCCAGCCCCGTCCATCCCCCGAGGAGTCCGACCGACACCACGGTCGCGAGGCCCAGGACCGTCGCGCGCAGGCGCTGCCGTGGTCGCGGTCGCGCCGCGGATCCCGGCGCGCCTCGAGGGCTCGAGCGCCACCACCAGAGGACCAGGCCGAGCACGGAGACGGCGCCCAGGGCCAGGCCGAGGCGGTACACCGTGCCGGCGCCGAACGACGCCTGGACGCTTCCCCGGTCCGTGATCCACCCCTGCATCCAGCCGTTGACGGTCACGGCCGTGGCGTCGTCGGCCGTCCAGCCCGGGTTCGCCGTCTGGGGGACGGCGACGAGGCGCTCCGTCCCCTCCCCGAGGTCGTCGACCCGCAGGGTGCCGCTGCCGTTGCGCCCGATGGCGCTCTCGGAGCCGGCAGCGTCGGCACGCGGCCCCTGCGACAGGCGCAGCAGGGTGGGTCGGAAGGCCTCGCCGCCCCGGACCACGATCCGGTTGTCACCCTCCTGCAGCGCGATCGAACCGCCGTCCTCGCACACGGTGGCGGGGAGCTCGGCTCGCGCCGCGACGGCGGCGCGCGACCCTCGGACGGAGGTGGGGTACCGGGCACCGTTCACCCGGAGGTCGGGACCGGAGCCGCACGGAAGGTCGACCGTGGTGGCGGCTCCCTCGGCGGGATCGATCCCGCTGCCGGGCAGTGACACCTCGCTGACGCCGACGGGCAGACCGCTGCCCGATCCGTCGAAACCGAGGGTGGACCGGACGTACACGTCGGTGACCGTCACCTTCACCAGTCGTGCGTCGCCCGGGCGCTCGAGCTCGGCCAGCCCGTCGACGTCGAACCGCACGCGCTGTCGGGCGCCGTCGTCCAGCTCGACCACCCCTCGCCGCGGCGCAGAGGCCGCCAGCGTCGGATCGGTGCGCAACCTGACCCGCGAGACCTCGGCGTCCTCGTCCAGACGCAGGGTGATCGTCGGGTCGCTGTCGCCGAGCGAGGCCACCCAGCCGGTCTGCGGATCACCGTCGACCATCGCCAACGGCCCGGCCGCGGGATCCGACGAGGCCGACGAGCTCGTCGTCGGCTCCACCGGACCGGCGAGGAGCCTCTGGAGGTCCGTGCCGTTCACGGGCAGCACGCTCATGCCCGAGGCGAACACCGCTCCCGCCCCCATCGGCACCACGCGGTCGAGCATCGATGCGTCCTCGCCGCGGCCGTCGCGGCCCGGGACGCACCGGGTGACACCTTCGACGCGCCAGCACGAGGCGTCACCGGGGTCGGCGGTGAGCACCACGTCGGTGGGCGTGCCCCATGCCTTGGGCAGGTCGGGCAGCCGAAGGGGGCGCGACAGCGGAGCACGCGGCACGTCGACCTCGGCGAGGGACAACGGATCGAGGTCCGGTCGGGGCAGCCCGATGCGCAGCGTCCGTGTCGTCCCCGCGTCGATCGAGGCGGGACGACCGGGCCGCAGCCTGAGCGTCTGGACGCCACGGTCGGTGCGGACCTCGACCGTCCTCGGCTCAGCCCCTCTGGGCAGGGTGACCGTCGCGCCCTCCGTGGAGACGGCGCGGCCGTAACGCACCTCCAGCCACCCGTCGAGGTCGCCGGCGGTCCAGGCCGTGCTCGGGTCCCCGTCGAGCGCCGCCCACGGCGCAGCCGTCTGGTCGATCCGACCCTGGGTGACGTCCGAGGCCGACGAGGAGACCGCGACGTCCCGGGCACCTTCGAGCTCGGGCACGGTCTGCCAGGCCTCGTCGTCGCCGGTGACGTAGTCGTGCACGGGCCGCTCGATCCGGTAGGGATCGGTTCGAGCCAGCGAGGCGGAGCGGTTGTCCACGACACGGCCGAACGCCACCTCCTGCCGCCGGTCCGTGTCGGTCAGGACCACCTGCCGCGGGGTGAGGGTGTCGGGGACGTCGCGGGCCATCAGCACGTCGACACCCGTCGGCAGCAGGCCCAACAGCTGTGCCGCAGGACTCCCGACCACGACGGGTGTCGCGTCCGCCTGCTGGCTGCGGGCCGTCGACGCCGAGGTCTCGGCGACCTCGAAGACCTCGACGGCACGGTGGCGTGACTGGCGTCCACCGTTCACGAACACCGTCTCCCCCTCGTCGGTCTCCTGGCTGGCAGGACTGCCGACCCGGGGACCGAACCCGGCCCGTCGTTGCACGCCCGGTGTGGAGGACAAGGTGGAGTAGACCAGCTCCGGATCGGTGGCGCCGGTCGCGGCGAGGTCGTTGCGGACGAGGAGGAACCGGATGCCGGAGCGTCTCAGCAGGTCGGCGAGGGCCGGGGAACCGCGCCCGGAGGCGAAGGCCTCCTCGAGCGCGTCGAGCGAGCGGATGGCTCCGGGCGGCACGAGCGGCACCGCGTTGCGCAGGCTCCAGGGCGTCGTGCCGAGCGCCTGCACCAGCTCGTCCCGCGGCCTGCCCCACAGGTAGTCGCCGAACGCCGAACCCGGCAGGACCAGCGTGTTCTCCCCCGACGTGTTGGCCGTCATCCACCGCGTCGCGTCGTCCCAGTAGCCCGGCACGGAGACGAAGCCACCGGTCCGCGGCAGCTCGGCCGTCCAGGCAGGGGTGGTCGCCGACGCCAGGGAGGCGACTGCGAGGACCGCGACTCCCGAGACACGGAGACCTCGCACCGTGACCGGCTGGGCCCGGGCGACCAGGTGCACGAGGCCCAGGACCAGCGGGATCCTCAGGACGAGGTCGAACTTGTGCGTGTTCCTCAGGGGTGCGAGGGCGCCGTCGAGCCACCCCGCCACCGTCCCGCTCCCCCAGCCGCCGTCGCCCTGGCCTGCCGTCACCAGCACCAGGCCGAGGAGGGTGCCGCCGACGAGCCAGGATCGATGCGGCACGTCGCGACGGGCAAGGCCCCACACGCCGAGCGCGAGCACCAGGGTGCCGTTGAGGATGAGCAGCGGCTCGGTGACCAGCGCGTTGCCGGCGACCTGCGTCCCGTCCAGGTAAGGCAACCAGTTGGTGGTGCCCCGCAACGCGTCGAAGGGGTGAGCCGCGAACGTCGTGGTCGTCGCGCTCTCGATGAAGTCCAGGAAGGGGGGACTCACCCTTCCGAGCAGGATCAGCGGGATCCACCACCAGGCCGTGGCCACGATCGTCAGCGCCGGCCACCACAGCATGAGAGCTCGGCGCCGAGGGCCCGGATCGGCCAGCAGGACGAGCAGGACGCCCAGGGGCAGGACCGCGGCCGTGGCGGCGGCGTTCACCCCGCCGGTCGCCGCGACCGCGAGGGCCGCCGCCGCGGCCCACCGACGTGGGTCACCGCGCGTCAACCCGATCGCGAGCGCCACGAGGACCCAGGGCGCGGTGGCCATCGGCCACACCTCGACCGAACTGGGCCCGATGACCGTGAGGATGCGGGGCGACAGCACGTACGCCAGGGCACCGAGCATCTGGGTCCCGTGCGTCCCGATGCCGAGGACCCGCGCCAGCGTGACGACGCCCCAGAACCCCAGGACGAGCAGGAGGGCCCACCAGGCTCGCTGGACGACCCAGGGTGGTGCCGCCAGCAGGTCGCCGAGCCAGAAGAACGGTCCCATCGGGAACAGGTAGCCGTACGCCTGGTTCTGCACCTGCCCGAACGAGCCGGCCGGGTCCCAGAGGCTCAGCGCTCGCTCGAGGAAGCGCCCCGGCGCGAGGGCCAGGTCGATCTTGGTGTCGTTGAGGATCCGGTCCGGGGCCTGCACGAACGCCAGCGCGACGAGCGCTCCCGAGACGGCCACCATGCGCCACCGCTGGACCGCGGTGAGTGGTGTGGTCATCGCCGTCTCAGGACGATCGCGAGGTTCCACGTGACGACCTCGCGCAGCAGCGGGACGCGCAGCACCCCGTAGGCCCATCGCGGGAGGTAACGAGGCTGGAGGGCCACGACCTCGACGTCGTCACGCCCCCGGGCCCAGCGCAGCCCGGCGGCGGCGGTCACGGCGAACAGGGAGGTGCCGAAGACGTTCTTCGGCGGCCGTCCGTGCCGCCTCGTGTAGCGCCGGGCGGCACGACGACCGCCGAGGTAGTGCCACGGCGCCGTCTCGTGACCGCCCCACGGCCCCCACCAGAGCGTGTAGGAGCAGAACACGAGGCCGCCCGGCCGGGTCACACGGACCATCTCGTCGGCCATGAGCCATGGCTGCGGCACGTGCTCGAGCACGTTGGAGGAGTAGGTGACGTCGAAGCTGCCGTCGGCGAAAGGCAGCTGCATGCCGCTGCCCAGCACGGTCCCCGGCTCGGGCGCCCCGAGTCCGCTGAGCTCTCCGAGGTCTGCGTCGAGGGGGGTGTAGCGGGCGCCGGCCGCCCGGAACTCCCGGGCGAAGTAGCCCGGTCCTCCTCCCACGTCGAGCACCCACGCACCGTCGAGGTCGGTGTGGTGCGCCACGTGGGCGACGGAGTCGGCGGCGAGTGCCCCGTAGAACCGGTCGGGATCGGTCTGCTCGACGCGGAACGCCTGGAACAGCCTCCAGGATCGTCTCGTCGACGGTCGGAACGGCGCAGGCACCCGGGCACGATAGCCCAGCCCCTGGACCAGCGGCCGAGTACACTCGGGAGACCGCGTGAGGGACGCGGGGCGCCGTTCGGCGTCGTCGAAGCGCCGACCTCGGTCGGCGTCGAGGGAGGACCGGCCCCGGCCGGGCATGACGTGCACATCCTGATCTGCAACTGGCGAGACACCCGCAACCCCGAGGGCGGCGGGTCGGAGCTCTATGTCGAGCAGATGGCCCGTGGCCTCGTCGCGCGCGGGCACCACGTCACCATCGCCTGCGCCAAGCACCCCGCGGCGGCGGACGACGAGGTCGTCGACGGTGTGCGCTACGTCCGTCGGGGCACCAAGCTCGACATCTACCTCGTCACGGTGCTGCGCCTGCTCCTGCGTCGCTACGGTCGGGTCGACCTCGTGGTCGACGTGCAGAACGGCCTGCCGTTCTTCACCCGCCTGGCCACCCGCCGACCGGTCGTGGTGCTCGTGCACCACGTGCACCGCGAGCAGTGGCCCGTCGTGTACCCGGGGGTCGTCGGCCGCCTGGGCTGGTGGATCGAGAGCCGACTCTCGCCGCGGCTGTACCGGCGCAGCCGGTACGTCACGGTGTCCGAGGCCAGCCGACGTGAGCTCGTCGAGCTGGGTGTCGACGACGACCGGATCACGGTCGTCCACAACGGCACCGCCGCGCCGCCGCAGGTTCGTGCCGGCCGCAGCGAGCTCGCCCGGCTCTGCGTCCTCGGACGGCTGGTCCCGCACAAGCAGGTCGAGCACGCCGTCGACGCCCTCGAGGCCGTGCGGACGAGTCATCCCGGCGCCACGCTCGACGTCGTCGGCGACGGATGGTGGTCCGAGGAGCTGCACGACTACGTCGCACGACGTGGGCTCACCGACGCCGTCACGTTCCACGGCCACGTCGACGACCTCCGCAAGCACGAGCTCCTCGCCGAGGCCTGGGTGATGCTGCTCCCCTCGCTCAAGGAGGGCTGGGGCCTGGTCGTCGGCGAGGCCGGGGCCCACGGCACCCCCACCATCGCCTACCGGTCGGCCGGCGGGACGACCGAGTCGATCGACCACAAGGACTCCGGACTTCTCGTCGACGACCACGACGAGCTGGTCGCGGCGACGTGCGAGGTCGTGGGCGACGTCCAGTGGCGGACCTTCCTCGGCGAGGGTGCGCGGGCGAAGTCGGCGACCTTCACCTGGCCGGGGGCGCAACAGCGCTTCGCCGACGTGCTGGACGGCTGAGCACCCACCACGACGAAGAGGGCCCGATCCTCACGGACCGGACCCTGTCGGACGAGCGGCGAAGGCCGTCCCGTCGGAAGTTCGTCAGTTGTTGCCGTAGTTGACGTTCGACGTCTCCACCGGCTCGGTGCCGGCACTCTGCTGAGACTGGACGACGCCGACAGCGGTGGCCGCTGCCAGACCGCACCCGACGAAGAAGGCGACGATGCCGCCGATGGCTGAAGTTCCCACAGTGATGTCCTCCCTCAAGACGTCACCATGTTACCAGCCGGTCGGGGTCAGGGCGCGAACCTCGCTGCGCCTACCCTGGGCGGTGCCATGACGACCTCCACGCGCCGGCGAGCGCCCCTCCTGCGCGCGACCCGTCCGCGCCAGTGGACCAAGAACCTCCTCGTGCTCGCGGCACCCCTCGCTGCCGGGGTGCTGACCGACGGAACCGTGCTCCGATCGGTCTCGACGGCCCTGGTGGCCTTCACGGCGTGCGCCGCGGCCGTGTACCTGCTCAACGACGTGGTGGACGTCGAGGACGACCGTCGTCACCCCCGCAAGCGTCACCGTCCGGTGGCGTCCGGGGAGCTGTCGAGGTCGACG
This sequence comes from Aeromicrobium sp. Leaf272, assembly GCF_001422865.1. Classification (NCBI taxonomy): domain Bacteria; kingdom Bacillati; phylum Actinomycetota; class Actinomycetes; order Propionibacteriales; family Nocardioidaceae; genus Aeromicrobium; species Aeromicrobium sp. Leaf272. The sequence goes on along the minus strand of NZ_LMMY01000013.1, from coordinate 711,829 downwards.
GCCGTCGTCTCCGCGGCCGTGCTCGCCGTGGCAGGAGTGGGACTCGCCGTCGCCGTGCGACCCATGCTGGCCGTGGTCCTTCTCGTCTACCTCGTCGTCCAGGTGGCGTACGCCTACTGGCTCAAGGACCAGCCGGTCCTCGACCTCGCCGTCGTCTCCTCGGGGTTCCTGCTGAGGGCGATCGCAGGGGGCGTCGCCGCCGACGTGCCCCTGTCGCAGTGGTTCCTCCTCGTCGCCTCGTTCGGATCGCTCTTCATGGTCGCGGGCAAGCGGTACTCCGAGCTGCTCGGTGTCGGCGCCGAGGGGGGCACCCGGCCGTCGCTCGCGCTCTACTCGGAGTCCTACCTGCGCTTCGTGTGGAGCACGGCCGCGGCCGTCGCCGTCACGGCGTACTCGTTGTGGGCCTTCGAGATCCCCTCCGACGCCACGGTGAACTGGCAGGCCCTCTCCATCGCGCCCTTCGTGCTGGGCATGCTGCGCTACGCGGTGGACATCGACCGTGGCCTCGCCGGGGAGCCCGAGGACGCGGTGATGCGCGATCCCGTGCTGCTCGTCCTGGCCGCGGCCTGGATCGTGCTCTTCGCCGTCGGGGTCTACGTCTCGTGACGCCGCGCAGCCTGACCGGCTGGGGCCGGACCATGCCGACGGTCTCGACCGTCGAGACGTGCCGGTCGGTCGCCGACGTCCGGTCCGCCCTCGGGGCCGGCGGTCCACGCGGCGCGATCGCCCGTGGGCTCGGACGCAGCTACGGCGACCCGGCGCAGAACGCCGGCGGCACGGTCCTGGACCTCACCGGCATGGACCGCGTCCTGGACGTCGACGTCGCCGCGGCGACCGTGACGGTGGAGGCCGGGTGCAGTCTCGACCGCCTCATGAGACTGCTCCTGCCGCTCGGTCTGTGGCTCCCGGTCGTCCCCGGGACCCGACAGGTCACCGTGGGTGGCGCCATCGCCGCGGACGTCCACGGGAAGAACCACCACCGCGACGGCAGCTTCGGCAGGCACGTCACCGAGCTCGAGCTGGTGCTGCCCTCCGGCGACGTGCTGACCGTGCGTCCCGACGACGCCGATCCCCGGCTGTTCTGGGCGACGGTCGGCGGCATGGGTCTCACCGGCATCGTCACGCAGGCCACGATCGCCCTGCACCGCGCCGAGACGTCATGGTTCGTGGTCGACACCGAGCGCACCGACGACCTCCGGACCCTGCTGGCCTCACTGGCCGAGCGCGACGCCGCGTACCCGTACTCCGTCGCGTGGTTCGACGCCGCTGCCCGAGGGTCGGCGACGGGCCGTTCCGTCATCACCCGTGGCCGCGCCGCACGGCGAGAGGACCTCGACGCCGCCCGATCCGCGGGCCGTCTCGAGCTGGCCGCTCCCCAGCTGGGCCGTTTCCCGCTCGTGCCCCCCACGAGCCTGGTGAACCCGGTGACGGTCCGCGTCTTCAACGAGCTCTGGTTCCGCAAGGCGCCGCGGCACCGGGTCGACGAGCTGCAGGACGTGACCCAGTTCTTCCACCCGCTCGACGTGGTCGCCGACTGGAACCGGGTCTACGGGCCCCGAGGCTTCGCCCAGTACCAGTTCGTCGTGCCGTTCGGCGCCGAGTCGGCGCTGCGGGACATGGTCACGACGCTCGCGGCGTCCGGTCACGCCTCCTTCCTCAACGTCCTGAAGCGGTTCGGCGCTGCCGACCCGGCCCCGCTGTCGTTCCCGACCCCGGGATGGACGGTCGCGGTGGACCTGCCCGTCCGACGAGGTCTCCAGCCCCTCCTGGACCGGCTCGACGGGATCGTCGTCGACGCCGGAGGACGCCTGTACCTGGCGAAGGACTCGCGCACCTCGGCGGCCACGCTGTCTCGGATGTACCCCCGGCTCGACGAGTTCCGCGCCGTGCGTGACACCGTCGACCCCCGACGCGTCCTGCGCTCGGACCTGTCCCGCCGACTCGACCTGTGAGGCCCTCGTGATCAACGCCCTCGGCATCCCCACCTCCGTCCTGCTGCTCGGAGGCACGTCCGACATCGCGATGGCCACGGCCGAGGCGTGGGCGCGTACCTCGCCCGGTCTCGAGGTGACGCTCGCCGCCCGACCAGGTGAGCGGCGCGACGACGCGGTCGAGCGGCTCCGCGCCCGCGGGTGCGTGGTGACCCCGGTCGACTTCGAGGCGGCCGACACCTCGAGCCACGCTGCCGTGGTCGACGCGGTCCCCGGCGACGTCGACGTCGCCCTGGTGGCCTTCGGGGTGCTCGGTGACCAGGAGCGCGCCTGGACGGACGTCGGTCTCGCGCACGAGATCGCGACCGTGAACTACGTCGCCGCCGTGACGGTCGGGGTGGCGCTCGGGGCACGGATCCGGCGTCAGGGACACGGTGTGGTGGTGGCGCTGTCCAGCGTCGCCGGTGAGCGGGCACGCCGCTCGAACTTCGTCTACGGCTCGAGCAAGGCCGGGATGGACACGTTCTACACGGGCCTCGGGGAGGCCGTGCGCGAGCACGGCGGGCGGGTCGTCGTGGTGCGTCCGGGATTCGTGCACTCGACGATGACGCACGGACTCGAGCCGGCTCCCCTGGCCACGACGCCGGAGGCCGTGGCTGCGGCGATCGTCGACGCGGTCCGGGATGGTCGGGAGCAGGTGTGGGTGCCCAAGCCGCTCCGAGGCGTCATGTCAGGGCTCCGGCACGTGCCGCGGCCGCTGTTCCGCCGGCTGCCCCTCTGAGCCGCGGCTCGACGTCAGGAGGCCCCCCAGGCGACGGGCCGCGCCGGTGGCGCTGCCCGCGAGGGCTGCGCCCACCACCACGGCCCACACCACCCAGACCGCGGTCATCACGGCCCGGTCCGTGTCGTCGACCCCGACCTCCTTCGCACCCTCGACCGCGTACACCCGCAGGTCGGTGCCACCCAGGAGCTCCAGGCCCCGCACCGACCGGGCGGCACGATCGGCGTCGGGAGCCGTGGTGTCGAGCACGACGAGCCCGATGCCGAGCCGCGCCAGCGCGCGGGGCACGTCGTCGGACGCCAGGGCGCGTCGCACGGCGGCGGCCCGCGGGTCCTCCCCCGCGACCGTGCGGCCGGACACGACGAGCCGGTCGTCGGTCACCGTCGGCCGGTCGAAGAAGCGACCCGCCGGGTCGAGCACCGGGCGGCCCGCGTTCCACGAGGGCGCACGGTAGGCGGTGAAGGGCAGCACCGCGAGGTCGCCCTGCACCGTCGACCGCTCGACGACCAGCCGTGCGGTCTCCCACGACCTGGGGTACTGCACGGGCTCCAGGCGGCCCCCGATCCCGTCGGCCAGCGCGGGGACGACGGCCAGCGGCAGCAGCAGGCCTGCGACGGCCGGTGCCGCCGCGAGCCCGCGCGGCCGGGACAGGGCCACGAGCCGGTCGGCGCCGAGGCCGAAGCCGACCACCAGTGCGGGGGCCACGAGTGCGAGGTAGCGGGCCCCGTCGCGGAGCACCGCCGCCGGCCCGAACGCAGCCACCAGGTCCGCCAGGGCCGTCGGCGCGAGCCACCCGGTGAACGCGACGGCGAGACCGGCCACCGCCACCAGGAGCACGGCGACGAGGTCGGGACGAGCGGTCCGGGCCAGCACACCCAGCCCGAGCAGGGCCAGGGCCCACACCGTCACCGTCAGGACCACCACGAGGGTCGATCCCCGGCCCTCGGGCACGACGTCGGCGTTCCAGATGCCCCCGAGCGAGAACGCCGTGCCGACGTGGCCGAGCAGTCCTTCCGAGCGCAGCGCGAAGGCCTCGACGCCGCCGGGGTCCGCCCGCACCGATCCGCGCAGGAACGACGAGACCAGCCACGGTGCGTTGAGCAGCGCCGCCAGCACGGTGATCCGCACCAGACCGAACCGCGCACCGGCGAGGACGGCGACCGCGAGACCCATGAGCCCGCCTGCGGGCGTGAGCGCGGTCCCGGCCAGCGCCAGGACGACCGTGCGCAGCCGTGGGTCGTCGCGGCGCAGCTCGGCCACGAGCCACAGGATCGCCGCGTAGCCGAGCAGCATGGGCCACTGGCCGATGGCCAGCCGCTCCAGCACGTACGGGTTCCAGATCGCGATCGTCGCCGCGGCCGTGCGCCCGGCGAGGCCCGCCGTCGCGACCAGCCGGGCGCCGCCCACCCCAGCGAGGAACAGGGCACCGAGCAGGACCAGTCTCTGGACGAGCTGAGGGTCCACCACCGCCCCGAGCACGGCCACCACGGCGTCGGAGGGCACGGCGCGCGGCAGGGCCGAACCGAGCCCCCACAGGTCCGGACGCCCCAGGTCCAGACGCGGGACCCAGACCATGTCGTAGGACAGCACGAAGCCCGGCCGGAACCAGGGCAGCCCCACGAGCACCGCCAGCAGCAGGCTCCACTGCAGGACGATCGTGCGGCGCCACGCGGCCATGTGCCTCCCTTGTCGAGGACAGACTAGGTGAGCAACCTCCCCCCGCCGGACGATTCGGCGAGGCGCGGGAACCAGGCCGTCGCTAGGGTTGCCCGGTGACGAGCACCAGCCACCGCCTCTCGAGCGGATCGACGGTGGCGCTCGGCATGATGGGGATGAACGTCGCGATCTACGGGTTCACCGTCGCGGCCGCCCGCAACCTGGTGCCTGCCGAGCTCGGCGCCCTGGTGGCCCTCCTCGGCATCCTGCTCATGGGCAACGTGGTGTCGCTCGGCATCCAGGCCGTCACGGCGCGGCGCATCGCCGTGGCCCCCGACGATCGCGCCGACGTCGTCGGCGTCGTGGTGCGGGTGACGGCCGCCGCAGCGCTCGCGGTGGGCGCCGTCGTGGCGCTGCTTTCGGTGGTGCTGGTGCCGTTGCTGCGCCTCGACTCGCCGTGGCCGATCGTCCTCGCCGGGCTGACCCTCGTGCCCCTCACCGTGATGGGCGCGCAGGCCGGGGTCGCGCAGGGCTCGGAGCGGTGGGGGTCGCTCACGGCGATCTACCTCGCGAACGGGCTCGGCCGCCTCGTCCTCGGGACGGCGGCCCTCCTCGTGGAGCCCTCGGCGACGTCGGCGATGGTGGGCATCGCCCTCGGTGCGTGGGTGCCCGTCCTGGTGGGCGCCCCGCTCCTGCGCGGCCACGTGCTGCACCCGCGCGGGATCAGCCGCCGCCCGCTCGTGCGCGAGGCCGTCCTCGGCTCGCACGCGCTGCTCGCCTACTTCGTGCTGAGCAGCCTGGACGCCCTGGTGGCCCGCAACCGGTTCGAGGCCGGCGAGGCCGGGCTCTACGCGGCCGGGCTCATCCTCTCGAAGGCCGCCCTGTTCGCCCCGCAGTTCGTCAGCGTGGTCCTGTTCCCCGACCTCGCGCGCGACGAGACCCGCCGGGCCCGGACCCAGGCGGTGCTGGCCGTGGCGGGCCTCGGAGCCGTGGCCGTCGCCGCGACGGCACTGCTGCCACGACTCGCGCTCGTGCTCGTCGGCGGCGAGCAGTACGAGGAGATCGCCGGCCGCCTGTGGCTCTTCGCCCTCGCCGGGTCCTGCCTGGCCGTCGTGCACCTGCTGGTCTTCGACGCTCTCGCCCGCCACGCGCACGGAGTGGTCGTGCTCGTGTGGGCCGGCGCCGCCGTGGTGGTGGGCGTCGCCTACGGGCTCGACGTGCACCTGACCGGGCTGGTGACCACCGTGGCCTCGGTCTCGGCCGTCCTGGCGGTCATCGTCTGGTTCGTCCCGGGGCGGACGACCACCCAGGACCACTGACGGTCCTCCACCCCGCGAGGGGCCACGCAGGGTTCAGTGCGCGGCCTCGTGCCACGTGCGTCCGGTGCCGACCGACACGTCGAGCGGGACGGACAGGTCGGCCGCCGCGGCCATCTGCTCACGGACCAGCGCCTCGAGCGTGTCGCGCTCCCCGGCGGCGACCTCGAGCACGAGCTCGTCGTGGACCTGCAGCAGCAGCCGCGACCGCAGGCCCTGCTCGCGCAGGGCGGCGTCGACGCCGAGCATGGCGACCTTGATGATGTCGGCCGCGGACCCCTGGATGGGAGCATTGAGGGCCATGCGCTCGGCCATCTCCCGCCGTTGGCGGTTGTCGCTCACCAGGTCGGGCAGGTAGCGGCGTCGGCCGAGGATCGTCGCGGTGAAGCCGGTCTGGCGGGCCTCCTCGACGACGCCGTGCAGGTAGTCGCGCACCCCGCCGAAGGTCTCGAAGTAGTCGTCCATGAGGCCCTGCGCCTCACCAGTGGAGATCTGCAGCTGCTGGCTCAGCCCGTAGGCCGAGAGCCCGTAGGCCAGGCCGTAGTTCATGGCCTTGATGCGGGCCCGCAGCCCACCGTCGATGTCGGTGGGCTCGCGCTCGAAGACCTTGGCCGCCATGACGGTGTGGAAGTCGTGGCCCGACCGAAACGCCTCGATGAGGTCGGCGTCCTCGGACAGGTCGGCCATGATCCGCATCTCGATCTGGCTGTAGTCGGCGGTCAGGAGCGTCTCGTAGCCCTCGCCGACGGTGAAGGCCTCGCGGATGCGTCGGCCCGACTCGGTGCGGATCGGGATGTTCTGCAGGTTCGGGTCGGCCGAGCTGAGCCGGCCCGTGGCCGCGATGGTCTGGAAGTAGGTCGTGTGGATGCGCCCGTCCGGCTGCACGGTCTTCTGCAGACCCTCGACGGTCTGCCGCAGCCGGGTGACGTCGCGGTGCGCGAGCAGGTGCTCGAGGAACGGGTGCTCGGTCTTGACGAACAGCTGCTGCAGCGCCTCTGCGTCGGTGGTGTAGCCGGTCTTGGTGCGCTTGGTCTTGGGCATGTCGAGCTGGTCGAAGAGCACCTCCTGCAGCTGCTTCGGCGAGCCGAGGTTCACCTCACGGCCGATCGCTGCGTAGGCCTCGTCGGCCGCGGCCACCATGCGCTCGGTGAACTCGGCGTGCAGCGCGTCGAGGTGGTCGGTGTCGACCGCGATGCCGGCGGTCTCGGCCCGCGCGAGCACGTCGACGAGCGGCAGCTCCAGGTCGTCGAGCAGGCCGAGGGACTCCTGCTGCTCCAGCTCCTCGCGCAGCACGGTCCAGAGGTCGAGGGTGGCGCGTGCCCGCTGCGCGGCACCCTCGGCGCCGGCCGTGTCGTCGTCGAACGCGAGCTGCCCGGAGTCGTCGCTCACCGCGATGTCGCGCTTGAGCGAGCGCAGGGCGAGGTCGGCGAGGTCGTAGGAGCGCTGGTCCGGACGCACCAGGTAGGCCGCGAGCGCCGTGTCGGCGACGAGGCCCTGCATCGTCCAGCCCTGCGCGGCGAGCGCGTGCAGCTGCCCCTTCGCGTCGTGCATGACCTTGGGCCGGGCCGGGTCGGCCAGCCAGCCCTGGAGGGCGGCGTCGTCGTCGGGTCCGAGGGACTCCGGGGACAACGAGACGGCGCGGCCGCCGGGCGTGGCGATCGTGACGGTGTCGACGCGGGGGCCGACGGGTCGCAGGACTCCCGCCACCTCGACGCCGACGGCCTCCTCGCCCAGGTGCTCGTCGATCCAGGCCGCGAGCCCGCCCTCGCCCGGCAGGTCGACCTCGACCTCGACCGAGGCCGCGTCGGTGGTGGCCTCGTCGCCGCCACCGAGGTACTCGAAGAGTCGCGTGCGCAGCGCGGCGAACTCGAGCGCGTCGAAGACCTGGTGGATGGCGTCGCGGTTCCACTCGGTGCTGAACGCCAAATCGGCCGGCTTGGCCGGGAGTTCGAGGTCGCGGACGAGCGCGTTGATGCGCCGGTTGCGCAGGACGGAGTCGAGGTGCTCGCGCAGCGACTCCCCCGCCTTGCCGGGCACCGCGTCCACGTCGGCGACGAGCGCCTCGAGGGAGCCGTGCTGGTTGATCCACTTGGCGGCGGTCTTGGGACCCACGCCGGGGACGCCGGGGAGGTTGTCGCTCGTCTCGCCCACCAGGGCGGCGATCTCGGGGTAGTGCTCGGGCGTGACGCCGTACTTCTCCTCGACAGCCGCCGGGGTCATGCGGGCGAGGTCGGAGACACCCTTGCGCGGGTACAGCACCGTGGTGGTGTCGGTGACCAGCTGGAGGGCGTCGCGGTCGCCGGTGCAGATCAGCACCTCCATGCCGGCGGCCTGCGCCTGGGTGGCGAGGGTGCCGATGATGTCGTCGGCCTCGAAGCCGTCCTTCTCGAAGCTCGTGATCCCGAGGGCGGCGACCACGTCCTTGATGAGCGTGACCTGCCCCTTGAACTCGTCGGGGCTCTTGGCGCGGTTGCCCTTGTACTCGGCGTACTCCTCGGTGCGGAACGTCCGGCGCGAGACGTCGAACGCCACGCCGACGTGCGTGGGCTGCTCGTCGCGCAGCACGTTGATGAGCATCGAGGTGAACCCGAACACCGCGTTGGTGTGCTGGCCCGTGGTGGTGGAGAAGTTCTCCACGGGGAGGGCGAAGAAGGCACGGTAGGCGACGGAGTGACCGTCGATCAGCAGCAGTCGATCCACGCGCTCGACTCTAGACGCTCGGACCGACACGGCTCGGGGTGCGGGGGCGGGCGATGGCGGCCACCGGTGGTGCGCGCGTCTCGGGCCTGCTGCGGCGCCGGTCGCGGTCATCGCGCAGCTGCTCGGTGCAGCACCTGCGGGGCTTCGGTGAGCTGCTGCGGTGCCTGCGAGGGCCTCGGCTCGCTGCCGCGTCGCCCGCCGGAGCTTCGGCTCGCTGCTGCGCTGCCGCGGCTCGCGCCCCGATCGGTCT
>NZ_LMMY01000013.1:662556-703146 GCF_001422865.1 Aeromicrobium sp. Leaf272 | reverse complement strand
GCTGGTCGGACGCAGGAATCTGCGTTCACGCGTGGGGGACGCACGATTCTGCGTTCGCGTGTGGGGGACGCAGGATGCTGCGTTCGCGCGCTGGAAGTCGAACGCTTCTGCGTTCGTGTCGGGATCCGGTCGTGAACGCAGCATCGTTCGGGCCTGCGCACGTGAACGCAGCATCGTGGCCGCCTGGCCGCGCGGGCTGGCAGGGATTCTCCCTTCCCGTGGACCGGTCCACGAGAAGGGAGAATCCCTGACCCTTCCGCCCTCGACATCGGTGGATCCTCAACCTCTGCGGGCCGTCTCCGGTGGAGGATCCACCGATGGCGCGCACCAACGAAGAACCCTGCACCGATCACGCGCAAAGGAAGAATCGTGCGTCACCCGCAGCACCAGACCGGACGCCGCGATCCCGGAGCGGCGCCCACCCAGGCCCCCGGTCGAGGCCTTTCGGAGATCACCCCCAGCGAAGGCCGAGGCGTCGCAGCAGCAAGCCCACGACCACCGGAGGCAGCGCAGCAGCACGTCGAGACGAACCTCAGGCAGCGCAGCAGCGGCGACGACGCCCACCGGCAGCGCTCCAGAGAGACCGGGACGAACCCCGGCCCGGCCCGGCTCGGCTCGACCCTCAGACCTTGTCGGCGCGCCGCTCGTCCTGGCGCCGACGCAGCGTCCGGCGGACGGCGATGAGCTTGCCGGTGTCCTTGGAGTGCGTGGCCTTGGAGCTGAGGCGCGAGCGGAGCCGGCTGGCCTGGATCGCCCGCACCGCCGCGACCTGGGTGAAGCCGATCTTGGTGAGGTAGCGGTGCGGCTCGCGCGCCATGAGCGGGATGGCCGCCACGACGATCTCGCAGGCGTGCTCCTCGCCGTAGGTGGCGGCGGCCGACAGCAGCGTGGCGGCGACGTTGCGTCGGCGGTGGCGCGGCGACACCTGGATGTCGGTCACGAGCAGGATCGGCGTGAGCGTGATCGGCGTCAGCGTGCTGAGGTCGCACACCGTCGCGCCGACGATCTCGCCGTCGACGAGGGCCACGATGATCCGCTTGCCCGGCTTCGCCAGGTTCTGCTCGATGGCCGACGCGGCCTCGGCGACGCTCGGCTCACGGAACAGCGACTGGTAGGAGAACGCCTCGGCACCCTCGTCGTCGCTCGCCTTGGCCGACTCCGCCCACAGCTCGACGAGCGCGGCTGCGTCCTCGGGCACCGCGTCGCGCATCACGATCGGTGAACGAGTGGCCATGGTGTCCTCGGCGGGAGTGGTGTCTGGACCGGGTCGGCGCCAGTGCCACGATGGGCGACGTCGGGGTGGGTCGCGCCGGCAACGGCGAGAAGGAGAGCGTACATGTTCATCGGGGCAGGCACGCTCACCAACGTGCTCACCGTGCTCGTCGGCGGTGGGCTCGGGCTCCTCGTCGGGCACCGCCTGCCCGAACGCGTCCGCACGACCGTCACGTCGGCACTCGGCCTGGTCACGCTGCTCATCGCCGCCGACGCCGCCGCAGCCGTGAACAGCGACGCCCTGACCTCCTCGACCGGTCGCGGCGCGCCGACGCTGATCGTGCTCGGCTCGCTCGCCGTGGGCGGGATCATCGGCTCCTTCGCCCGGCTCGAGGACCGGCTCGAGGACCTGGGCGGGTTCCTGCAGCGCCGCCTCGGCGGCTCGGCCGCCCGTCAGGTCCCCCTGGGCGATTCCGCCGGCCCCACCACCGACGGCGGTCCCACCGACCGTGGCCCCGACGACGGTGACCGCGAACGCTTCGTGCAGGGCTTCGTCATCGCCTCCCTCGTGTTCTGCGTCGGGCCGCTCACCATCCTGGGCTCGCTGAACGAGGGACTCGGCCGCGGCGCCGAGCAGCTGCTGCTCAAGTCCACCCTCGACGGCTTCGCCGCCCTGGCCTTCGCGGCGGCGTTCGGCGTCGGTGTGCTCGCGTCCGCGATCTCGGTGCTGGTGGTGCAGGGATCGCTCACCGGGCTCGGCGTCCTCGTCGGCGGACTCCTGCCCGCCGCGCACCTCGACGCCGTGGGCGCGACCGGCGGCCTCATCCTCGTCGGGGTCGCGCTGCGGCTGCTCGACCTGAAGCAGCTCCCGGTGGCCGACCTGCTGCCCGCCCTGCTGGTGGCCCCCGCTCTCACGCAGCTCGCCGTCGCCCTCGCCTGAGTCGACTTCACAGAACTGTTACCTGGCGAGTCTGCGGATGGGACCTCCTGCCACCCTCCCGGGGATATAGTCCCCGGGACGAAGGCGCCACCTGCGCTGCCCGAACCTCCAGGAGACCTGCGTGCGACTGACATCCAAGGTCCTCGTGTCGGCGATCCTGGCGTGCCTGGTCGTCCTGGTGCCGCTCGGCGGCGCCTCGGCGACCGACGCGCCATCGCCCAGCACGAGCCCCTCGGCGCCCACCGCGGCCGCCACCCCGCCGGACGGCCCGTACGTGGGCGTGACGCTGCAGAACAGCGGCGCCGACGCCGGGCCCATCGCCGGAGCCACGCTGACGGCCTCCACGTCGGACGGCACGGAGGTCGGCGAGGCGGTCACGGGGCCTGAGGGCCGCGCCTTCATCCCGATCCCCGAGCGCGGCACCTACGTCGTCACCCTCGACGTCGACTCGCTCCCGGCCGGCATCGAGTTCGCCGGGAGCCCCGAGCGCACCGTGAACGCCCTCCTCGACGGCGGCAACTTCGTGCAGTTCCAGATCGGCGTGGTCGAGCAGACCGGCCCGCCGCTCGGCGAGCGGTTCGCCGCCGCCATGGTCAACGGCGTCAAGTTCGGCCTCATCATCGCGCTCGCGGCGCTCGGCCTGTCGCTGATCTTCGGCACCACGAAGCTGACGAACTTCTCCCACGGCGAGCTGATCACCTTCGGCGCCATCGCGACCTACGTCGCCAACCGCGCCTTCGGCCTCCCCGTGATCCTCGCGATCATCGCGGCGGTGGTCGCGTCCGCGGCCTTCGGCTGGCTCCAGGACAAGTTCCTCTGGAAGCCGCTGCGCAGCAAGGGCGTCGGGATCATCGCGATGATGATCGTCTCCATCGGCTTCGGACTCTTCCTGCGCAACATCTTCCAGTACACGTTCGGCGGCTCGCGACGCTCGCTGTCGCAGTACGTCAACCAGAGCCGTGAGACCTACGGACCGTTCTCGCTGGCGGACAAGGAGCTCGCGATCATCGGCGTCGCGGTCGTCGTCCTGACCGTCACCTGCGTCGTCCTCATGAAGACCCGCCTCGGCAAGTCCATGCGAGCGGTCGCCGACAACCCGGCCCTCTCGGCCTCGTCGGGCCTGCGGGTCGACGGCGTCATCCGGTCGGTCTGGGTGCTCGGCACCGCACTGACCGGGCTGGCCGGCGGCCTGCTCGCCGTCAACAGCCAGGTCAACTTCCTCATGGGCTTCAAGCTGCTGCTGCTCGTCTTCGCCGCGGTCACCCTCGGCGGCCTGGGCACCATCTGGGGCGCGCTCGTCGGCTCCATGATCATCGGGATCATGGTCGAGGTCGGCACGCTCGAGATCGGGTGGTGGCCCGGTGTCCCCTCGTCCATCAAGGAGGTCGGCGCGCTCGTCGTGCTGATCCTCATCCTGCTGATCCGGCCGCAGGGCATCCTCGGCCGCGCCGAGCGGATCGGCTGAAAGGGCTCTCATGGACTTCGGAAGCATCCTCAACTCGGCACTCTCCTCCGCCCTCGGGCCGCAGGCGATCGTGTTCGCGCTCGCTGCGATCGGCCTCAACATCCACTTCGGCTACACCGGCCTGCTGAACTTCGGCCAGGCCGGGTTCATGGCCGTGGGCGCCTACGGCCTGGCCGTCACGGTCGTCACGTTCGACCAGTCCTTCTGGCTCGGCATCGTGGTGGCCATCGTCGCCTCGATGCTGCTCGCCCTCGTGCTGGGCGTCCCGACGCTGCGGCTCCGGGCCGACTACCTCGCGATCGCCACCATCGCCACGGCGGAGATCCTCCGCCTGGTCTTCGGCGCGGTCGAGACGAAGGACGTCTTCGGCGGGTCGAACGGTCTGACGGGCTTCGCGTCGACCTTCCAGGACCTCAACCCGTACGGCGGGGGCATCGACCTCGGGATCGTCTCCTTCCGACGCGGTGACCTCTGGTCGCTCACCGTCGGCTGGGCGCTCGTGGCGCTGGCCTGCCTGCTCGTGTGGCTACTGATGCGCAGCCCGTGGGGTCGTGTCCTGCGCTCCATCCGCGAGGACGAGGACGCCGTGCGCTCGCTCGGCAAGAACGTCTTCGCCTACAAGATGCAGGCCCTCATGCTCGGTGGCGTCTTCGGTGGCCTCGCCGGTCTCTTCCTGGCCCTCAAGCAGGCGTCGGTCGTGCCCAGCGACTACTCCACGAACGTGACGTTCTTCGCCTACACGGCCCTGCTGATCGGCGGTGCGGCCCGCGTGCTCGGACCGGTCATCGGCGCGATGATCTTCTGGTTCCTCATGGCCGGCATCGGCTCCTTCTTCAGCCAGGCCACGGCCGGCGACAACCCGCTCATCCCCGACTGGGCGATGAGCGACATCCAGGCCAGCCTGGTGCGACTCATCCTCGTGGGCCTGGGACTGATGCTCCTGATGATCTACCGACCCCAGGGAATCTTCGGCGACCGGAAGGAGCTGGCGATCGATGCCCGCTGACACCACCAACCAGGTCGACTCCCTCGCGGGGGTCGCGAACACGCCGGGCGTCGCCAAGCCCGACCCGATCCTCAAGGGCACCTCGATCACCCGGCAGTTCGGTGGCCTCAAGGCCGTCGACGTCGACCACGTCGAGATCCAGCGGGGCGTCATCACGGCCCTCATCGGCCCGAACGGTGCGGGCAAGACGACGCTGTTCAACCTGCTGACCGGCTTCGACGCCCCCGACACCGGCGAGTGGTCCTTCAACGGCTCGTCGCTGCAGAAGGTGCCGGCCTACAAGGTCGCGCGCCGCGGCATGGTGCGCACGTTCCAGCTGACGAAGGTGCTCTCGCGCCTCACCGTCATCGAGAACATGCGCCTCGGTGCCACGGGCCAGCGGGGTGAGAGCTTCTGGTCCGCGCCCTTCCGCGCGCTGTGGTCCTCCCAGGAGGCCGAGATCACCGCCCGCGCGGACGAGCTGCTCGCCCGGTTCAAGCTCGACGCCAAGCGCGAGGACTTCGCCGGGTCGCTGTCCGGTGGTCAGCGCAAGCTCCTCGAGATGGCGCGCTCCCTCATGGTCGACCCCGAGCTGATCATGCTCGACGAGCCCATGGCCGGCGTGAACCCGGCGCTGAAGCAGTCGCTGCTCGGTCACGTGAAGTCGCTGCGCGACGAGGGCCGCACGGTCCTGTTCGTGGAGCACGACATGGACATGGTCCGTGACATCTCCGACTGGGTCATCGTCATGGCGCAGGGCAAGATCGTCGCCGAGGGCACGCCCGAGCAGGTCATGTCCGACCAGGCCGTGATCGACGCCTACCTGGGTGCGCACCACGACACCGACATCACCGAGCTGGACGAGAGCGAGCTCGAGGCGGCCACCGAGGCCGAGCTCGACGAGGAGGCCTGACATGTCAGAGATCCACGAGCCCGGCCACGGCACCAGCCGCGAGGCGGCCCGCGACGCGAACTTCGCGGAGGAGCAGGCCAAGCACTCGGCCGGGGCCGAAGGTGCGATCCTGCGCGCCGACGGTCTGATCGCGGGCTACCTGCCGGGCGTGAACATCCTCAACAGCGCCGACCTCTACTGCCAGCCGGGTGAGCTCGTCGGCATCATCGGTCCGAACGGCGCCGGCAAGTCGACGCTGCTCAAGGCCCTGTTCGGCCTCGTGACCATCCACGAGGGCACCGTGACCCTCGACGGCGCCGAGATCACCAACCAGCGAGCCGACCAGCTGGTCACCAAGGGCATCGGCTTCGTGCCGCAGTCCAACAACGTGTTCCCGAGCCTGACGATCGAGGAGAACCTCGAGATGGGGTGCTACCAGGCACCCAAGCGGTTCGCCGAGAGGTTCGGGTTCGTGACGGACCTGTTCCCGCGGCTGGGCGAGCGACGCAAGCAGCGAGCCGGCTCGCTGTCCGGCGGCGAGCGCCAGATGGTCGCCATGGGCCGGGCGCTCATGATGGACCCGAAGGTGCTGCTGCTCGACGAGCCCTCGGCCGGCCTCTCCCCCGTCCTGCAGGACGAGGTCTTCGTACAGACGCGCAACATCAACAAGGCCGGCGTCTCGGTCATCATGGTCGAGCAGAACGCCAAGCGCTGCCTGCAGATCTGCGACCGCGGCTACGTGCTCGACCAGGGCCGCTCGGCCTACTCCGGCACGGGTCGCTCGCTCGGCAACGACCCCAAGGTCATCGAGCTCTACCTCGGCACCCTGGGCAAGAAGGCCAGCTGACGCCGCCCCGCACCACCCACGACGAAGCCCCCTGGCCGACGGTCAGGGGGCTTCGTCGTGTCCCCGCCGCTCCCCCGACGCCTCGGGGCTGTGCCGGAGATTCCCAGGTCGACCTGGGAATCCTGCAGAAGCACGGGAAGCAAACCGTGCAGACGTGGGAAAGCCGTGCACTCCGGCCCCATCGGTGGATCTGGCACGTCAGGAGCGCAGGTGTGGTTGCTGAGCCACCGATGAAGGGCGCGCGGTGCGTTCTCCGCCGAGTCCCCGCCCGCACGGTGACGTCTCCACCGTCCCAGCGCTGGGACGGTGCGATCCGCACCGCACACCCCGGCTGGTCAATCCCTTCGGTGGAGAAGTCACCGCTCGGACGGGGCGGAAGGTCCGACGCGCGGACATGACGAGGCCCCCGGGTGGAACCCGGGGGCCTCGTGCAGGACGTGCGCTACGTCAGCGGATCAGATGTTGCCGCTGATGTAGTCGACCGCCTTGTAGGTGTTGTCGGCGCCGTACTCGTAGATGCCGATCGAGGCGGCCGTGGGGCTGCCCGTCTCGCCGAGCTCGATCGGACCGGAGACACCGTCGTAGTCGATGTCCGTGCCGTCGGCGAGCAGGTCGGCGCACGCCTTGAACTCGGTGCACTTCTCGCCGCCGGTCGTGATGCCCGGGATCTCCTTGGCGATCTTGTCGCCGGCGTCGCTGTCGGCCGCGATGGCCGCGAGCGCCGAGACGATGACCGCGTCGTAGGACTCCGCCGAGTAGGAGTAGTCCTTGAGGTCGGGGTCGACCTCGAGCAGACGGTCCTTGAAGTCACCCGAGGTCTCGGCACCGGGGATGGTGCCCTTTGTGCCCTCGAGCGTGCCGTCGGGCAGCTTGCCCGCGTAGTCGGCCGTGTTGCCGTCGACGAAGTACGTGTCGACGTCCTGCGGGCCGGCGCCGGCCTGGACCAGCTGCGGCACGATCGTCGTGGTCTCCTCGAAGGCGACCAGCACGACCGCGTCGGGCTTGGCGTCGGCGATCTCCTGGACCTGCGAGTCGTAGGACTGCGCGTTCTCGCCGTAGAAGACCGTGGCAGCGACCTTGCTGCCCGCGTTCTCCAGGCCCTTGCCGATCTCCTCGGCGAGGGTCTCGCCGTAGGCGTCCTGACGGGCGAGGATGGCGACGTTCTGCTTGCCGTCCTCGATCAGCAGGTTCGACATGACCGCACCCTGGAGGATGTCCGAGGGCGCCGTGCGGAAGTACAGGTCAGGCTTGGAGTAGTCGCCGTTGTCGAAGTCGGTCGACGTGTTGGCGGGCGAGAACATGACCGAGCCGGCCGACATGATCTTGTCGATGACCGTCATGGAGACGCCCGAGGAGGCCGCGCCGACGATGACGTCGGACTTGGCGTCGAGCAGCTTGTCGGTCTCGGCGGGGGCGATGCCCGAGTCGGTGTCGCCCGAGTCGGCCTTGACGCCCTTGACGTCCTTGCCGAGGACTCCCCCGGCCGCGTTGACGTCCTGGATGGCGAGGTCGACGCCGGCGAACTCCGGCGGGCCGAGGAACGCCAGGCTGCCGGTCTGCGGCAGCAGCGAGCCGACGGTGAGGACGCCGTCGGACTTCGACGCGGCCGCCTTGTCGTCGCCGCCGTCTCCGCCGTCGTCGCCACCACCGCAGGCGGCGAGCACGAGGGCGCCCGCTGCTGCGACCGTGGCCAGTCGCATGGTCCTGGTACTGCGCTTCATTGATCCTCCGGGGAACTGTGGTTCGGCCCCCGACGGGCCGAGCCGTAGGTCGAAACTAGTCGCCAGCAGGGTCACCGGGGTCAGCCTGGCAGGAATGTCGTGCTTCGTAGCCAAGTTGTAACCCGCGCGCTCACTCCGGCAGTTCTCCGGCGTCCCCACGAGTGGATCCGTCGACGCCGTGCTCGACCACGCGCTCGGCGACGGTCCGCATCGACATCCGCAGGTCCATGGCCGTGCGCTGGATCCAGCCGAAGGCCTCGGGCTCGCTCAGTCCCAGCGCAGCCTGCAGCTGGGCCTTGGCCCGCTCGACCACCTTGCGCGTCGCGAGCTGGTCGCTCAGGTCCTCGACCTCGGCCTCCAGGGCGGCCAGCTCCGCGAACCGGCTGCGGGCCATCTCGATGGCCGGCACCAGGTCGGAGGCGGTGAACGGCTTCACGAGGTAGGCCATGGCGCCGGACTGGCGCGCACGCTCGACCAGCTCGCGCTGGCTGAACGCCGTCAGCATCACCACCGGCGCGATCCGCTGGCCGGCGATCCGCGTCGCCGCGGCGATGCCGTCGAGCCGCGGCATCTTCACGTCCATCATCACGAGGTCAGGCTCGAGCGACGTGGCGAGCTCCACGGCCTCGAGCCCGTCGGCCGCCTGCCCGACGACGTCGTACCCCTCCTCCTCGAGCATCTCGGCGAGGTCGAGGCGGATCAACGCCTCGTCCTCGGCGATGACGACGCGAGGCCTCGCGGCGGAGGCGTCGCGGGCCGCGTCGTCGGGGAGGGCCGTCTCTGGTGGGGTGGGGCTCACGTGAGAAGGTTATCGGGCGCTCTGGGCGCGCCGACTTGGCGGAATGGTAGACGCGACGGTCTCAAAAACCGTTGTCCGAGAGGGCGTGCGGGTTCGAGTCCCGCAGTCGGCACATCACCCGGCGCCACCCCCGCGCCGCCGCGCCGGCGGACCGCCGGGGCTCACGTCGACGTGCCGCGGCCTGTCTCCTGCTGCAGCCGCTCGATGTGCTCGGAGGCCTCGGCCTTGGTGAGGTCGGCCGACAGCGTCTCCCCCGCGTCGCGGGCGAGCGTGTCCAGGTAGCTGCGCTGCGCCCCGGTCATGGGCTCGTCGCCGGTCACCCAGTCCTCCGGGTCCTTCTCGGTGGTCCCGCCCGCGTCGGCGCCGAGGACCTCGCCCGTGGGCCGAGTGATGTCGTGACCGTCAGAATGCATGTTCGATTCAGTCATGGTCCCACCGTAGGCCGGGACCCGGACAGGCGCTCGTCGAGCGACGGCGCGCGGCGACTCAGTCCTCGTCGGAGGGGTGCGCGTAGGCCGGCACGACCCGGTTGATCGCGTCGCCCATGCGGTGGATCCGCAGGGCGTTCGTGGATCCCGGGATGCCCGGAGGGGCACCGGCGACGATCACGACCTCCTCGCCCTGGGTGCAGCGCGCGACCTCGAGCAGGCGCTTGTCGACCTGCATCACCATCTCGTCGGTGTGCTTGACCTCGGGCACCAGGAAGGTCTCCACGCCCCAGGTGAGGGCGAGCTGGTTGCGGGTGAGCGGGTCGGGCGTGAACGCGATGACCGGGATGGCCGAGCGGTACCGCGACATGCGCCGGGCCGAGCCGCCGATCGTCGTGAACGCGACGACGTAGCGCGCGTCGATGGACTCGGCCACCGTGGCGGCGCCGCGGCAGATGATGCCGGCGCGGGTCTTGGCCTGCCAGGTGTAGGCGGCCATGCGCGGCAGGCCGTGGTCCTCGGTGGACTCGATGATGCGGGCCATGGTGCGCACGGTCTGGATCGGGTACTCCCCCACGCTCGTCTCGCCCGAGAGCATCACCGCGTCGGCCCCGTCGAGCACCGCGTTGGCGACGTCGGAGGCCTCGGCGCGCGTGGGGCGCGGTGCCGAGATCATCGACTCGAGCATCTGCGTGGCCACGATCACGGGCTTGGCGTTGCGCCGCGCCTTCTCGACGATGAGCTTCTGCACGATCGGCACGTCCTCGAGCGGCAGCTCGACACCGAGGTCGCCGCGCGCGACCATCACGCCGTCGAAGGCGTCCATGATCTCGTCGAGGTTCTCGACCGCCTGGGGCTTCTCGATCTTCGCGATGACCGGACGGTGGATGTCGAGGTCGCGCATGACGCTGCGCACGTCGTCGGCGTCCCGGGCGTTGCGCACGAAGGAGAGCGCCACGAAGTCGACGCCCAGCTGCAGCGCGAAGCGCAGGTCGGCGATGTCCTTGTCGCTCATGGCCGGGACGCTCACGGCGACGCCGGGCAGGTTGATGCCCTTGTTGTTGCTGAGGCGCCCGGCGGTCTCGCAGATGGTGACGACGTCGGTGCTCGTGACCTCCACGGCGCGCAGCCGCACCCGGCCGTCGTCGACGAGGATCTCGTCGCCGGGCGAGACGTCGCCCGGCAGGCCCTTGTAGGTCGTGGAGGCGCGCTCGGCGTCGCCGGGCACGTCGTCGACGGTGATGGTGAACCTGTCGCCCAGCGCGAGGTCCACCGGACCGTCGGCGAACCGACCGAGCCGGATCTTGGGGCCCTGGAGATCGGCGAGGATGGCGATCGCCTTGCCGGTGCGCTCGGCGGCCGCGCGCACGTGGCCGTAGTTCTCCTCGTGGTCGGCATGGTCGCCGTGACTCATGTTGAGTCGCGCGACGTCCATGCCCGCCTCGGCGAGCTGGAGGATGCGCTCGGCGGTCCCGACGGCCGGTCCGAGCGTGCAGACGATCTTGGCTCTACGCACACCCCGACCCTACCGACGTGGGACCAGTACCCGCGAGTCACTTTGTGGTGCGGCGCAACAAATCTCCCGACCGTCCAGTCCCACGCACGGACGAGGGCCGGGAGCAGCGCTCCCAGCCCTCGTCGAACGCAGTCCTCGTGACGTGCTGACCTCAGACCATCATCGGCCGGTCGTTCGGCTTGATCGGACGCGGCAGCGGGCTGTGCCCACCGGTCAGGTACGCATCGACACCCGCGGCGGCCGAGCGGCCCTCCGCGATGGCCCACACGATGAGCGACTGGCCACGGCCCGCGTCGCCGGCGACGAACACGCCCGGCACCGACGACATGAAGTCCTTGTCGCGCACGACGTTGCCGCGCTCGTCGAGGTCGACACCGAGCTGCTCGACGAGACCCTCGCGCTGCGGGCCGGTGAAGCCCATCGCGAAGAGCACCAGCTGGGCCGGCAGCACCTTCTCCGAGCCCGGCACCTCCTCGAAGCGACCGTCCTGCATCTCGACCTCGACGATGCGCAGGCCCGAGACGTTGCCGTCGTCGTCGCCGACGAACTCCTTGGTGGAGACGGCGTACACGCGGTCGCCGCCCTCCTCGTGCGCCGACGCCACCCGGTAGGTCATCGGGTAGGTGGGCCACGGCTGGTTCTCCGGGCGGTCCTCCCCCGGCTGCGGCATGATCTCCAGGCTGGTGACGGATCGCGCACCCTGACGGATCGAGGTCCCGAGGCAGTCGGCGCCGGTGTCGCCGCCACCGATGATGACGACGTCCTTGTCGGTGGCGAGGATCTGCTCCGACCCGTCCGTCGTCGGCTCGGCACCCAGCGCGGCCCGGTTGGCCTGCGGCAGGAAGTCCATGGCCTGGTGGATGCCACCGAGCTCACGGCCCGGGGCGGGCAGGTCGCGACGGACCGTGGAGCCGATGGCGAGGACGACGGCGTCGTAGCGGTCGCGCAGCTGGCTGCCCGTGAGCGTGTCGCCCACCTGGACACCGCTGCGGAACACGGTGCCCTCGCGCTGCATCTGCTCGATGCGTCGGTCGACGTGGACCTTCTCCATCTTGAACTCGGGGATGCCGTACCGCAGCAGTCCGCCGGGCTTGTCGTCGCGCTCGTACACGGCCACCGTGTGACCGGCCCGCGTGAGCTGCTGGGCCACGGCGAGACCAGCCGGGCCCGACCCGACGACCGCGACGGTCTTGCCGGTCAGGTACTCCGGGGGCTCGGGACGCACGTTGCGCCACTCCCACGCCCGGTCGATGATCGAGACCTCGACGTTCTTGATGGTGACGGGCTCGCGGTTGATGCCGACGACGCAGGCCGTCTCGCACGGCGCGGGGCACAGCCGACCGGTGAACTCGGGGAAGTTGTTGGTCGCGTGCAGCCGGTCGATCGCCTCGATCCAGTCGTCGCGCCACACCAGGTCGTTCCACTCCGGGATCAGGTTGCCCAGCGGGCAGCCCTGGTGGCAGAACGGGATGCCACAGTCCATGCAGCGCCCGGCCTGCTCGGAGATGATCGGGAGCAACGCCTTGCCGGGCCCACCGGGGTAGACCTCGTTCCAGTCGTTGACCCGCTCGTCCACGGGACGACGGGGTGCCACCTCTCGGGCGGTCGTGATGAAACCTCGGGGATCAGCCACGTGCGGCCACCTCCATCATGCGTGCGGTCGTGTCGTCCTCGGACAGGCCCTCGGCCTCGGCCTCGGCCTTGGCGTCGAGCACCTTGCGGTAGTTGACGGGCATGACCTCGGTGAAGCGTGCGAGCGACTGCTCCCACGCGCCCAGCAGCTGCTCGGCCACGGCCGAGCCGGTCTCCTCGTGGTGCTTGGCGACCAGGGTCCTGAGCGACTCGGCCGCCTCGGACCCCGCCTCGACCGGGTTGAGCTCGACCATGTCGGGGTTGACCAGCGAGTGGTCGAGGTCCAGGACGTAGGCCTGTCCCCCGCTCATGCCGGCAGCGACGTTGCGACCCGTGGGGCCGAGGATCACCACCGTGCCCCCGGTCATGTACTCGAGCGCGTGGTCCCCCACGCCCTCGACGACGGCCCGCGCACCGGAGTTGCGCACGCAGAACCGCTCGCCGACCTTGCCCCGCAGGTAGATCTCGCCACTGGTGGCACCGAAGCCGATCACGTTGCCGGCCACGATCTGGGCCTCGGCCGCGAACCGTGCGTCCCGCGGCGGGCGCACGATGATGCGTCCGCCGGAGAGACCCTTGCCCACGTAGTCGTTGCCGTCGCCCTCGAGGCGCAGCGTGATGCCGTGCGGCACGAAGGCGCCGAACGACTGGCCGGCCGACCCGAGGAAGGTCAGGTCGATGGTGTTCTCCGGCAGGCCCTCGCCGCGGTAGCGCTTGGTCAGCTCGTGGCCGAGCATGGTGCCGACCGTGCGGTTGACGTTGCGGATCGCGAGCTGCGCCCGCACCGGCTCCCCACGCTCCAGCGCGTCGGCCGAGAGCCTGATCAGCTCGGCGTCGAGCGCGACGTCGAGACCGTGGTCCTGGACCGTGGTGTTGCGCAGCGAGGCACCCTCGGGCAGCGCAGGCACGTAGAGGATCGGCGACAGGTCGAGGCTGGCGGCCTTCCAGTGGTCGACGGCCTTCTTGACGTCGAGCACCTCGGCGTGGCCGACGGCCTCGTCGATCGAGCGGAAGCCGAGCTCGGCGAGGTACTCGCGGACCTCCTGCGCCAGGAACTCGAAGAAGTTCACCACGTACTCGGCCTTGCCCGAGTACTTCTCGCGCAGCTGACGGTTCTGCGTGGCCACGCC
Organism: Aeromicrobium sp. Leaf272; assembly: GCF_001422865.1. Taxonomy (NCBI): domain Bacteria; kingdom Bacillati; phylum Actinomycetota; class Actinomycetes; order Propionibacteriales; family Nocardioidaceae; genus Aeromicrobium; species Aeromicrobium sp. Leaf272. Next base: position 689,579 of record NZ_LMMY01000013.1, on the reverse strand, counting down.
CACCGGGCAGGTGTCCAGGTGGCAGACCCGCATCATGATGCAGCCGCTCACCACGAGCGGAGCCGTGGCGAAGCCGAACTCCTCGGCACCGAGGAGCGCCGCGACGACGACGTCGCGCCCGGTCTTGAGCTGGCCGTCGCACTGCACGACGATGCGGTCGCGCAGCCCGTTGACCAGCAGCGTCTGCTGCGTCTCGGCCAGGCCGAGCTCCCACGGACCGCCGGCGTGCTTGAGCGACGTCAGCGGGGACGCGCCCGTGCCGCCGTCGTGGCCGGAGATCAGCACGACGTCGGCCTTCGCCTTCGAGACGCCCGCCGCCACCGTGCCGACACCGACCTCGGAGACCAGCTTGACGTGCACGCGGGCCGACGGGTTGGCGTTCTTGAGGTCGTGGATGAGCTGCTTGAGGTCCTCGATCGAGTAGATGTCGTGGTGCGGCGGCGGCGAGATGAGACCGACGCCGGGCGTGGAGTGCCGCGTCTTGGCCACCCACGGGTACACCTTCGGGCCGGGCAGCTGGCCACCCTCGCCGGGCTTGGCACCCTGGGCCATCTTGATCTGGATGTCGTCGGCGTTGGAGAGGTACTCGCTCGTGACGCCGAAGCGGCCGGACGCGACCTGCTTGATCGAGGACCGACGCTCGGGGTCGTAGAGACGCTCGGGGTCCTCGCCGCCCTCACCGGTGTTGGACTTGCCGCCCAGTCGGTTCATGGCGACGGCGAGCGTCTCGTGCGCCTCCTGGCTGATGGAGCCGTAGCTCATGGCCCCGGTCGAGAACCGCTTGACGATCTCGCTGACCGGCTCGACCTCGTCGATCGGCACCGGCGGACGCTCGCCCTCCTTGAAGGTGAACAGGCCACGCAGCGTCATGAGCCGCTCGGACTGGTCGTCGACGCGCTGCGTGTACTTCTTGAAGATGTCGTAGCGGCCCGACCGGGTGGAGTGCTGGAGACGGAAGACCGTCTCGGGGTCGAACAGGTGCTCCGGGCCCTCGCGGCGCCACTGGTACTCGCCGCCGACCTCGAGGAAGCGCCGGCGGCCGACGATGCCCTGGGACGGGTAGGCACGGGCGTGCCGCGACGCGACCTCGGCGGCGATGACGTCGAGCCCGACGCCGCCGAGCTTGCTCGACGTGCCGGTGAAGTAGGCGTCGACGACCTCGTGGGACAGGCCGACGCACTCGAAGATCTGCGCGCCGGTGTAGGAGGCGACGGTGGAGACGCCGATCTTGCTCATGACCTTCAGCACGCCCTTGCCGAGGCCGTAGGCCACGTTGCGCAGCGCCTGCTGGGGCTCGACGTCGCGCACGAAGTTGCCCTCGCGTGCCAGGTCCTCGGCAGACTCCAGCGCGAGGTACGGGTTGACCGCCGTGGCGCCGTAGCCGATGAGCAGGGCGACGTGGTGGACCTCGCGGACGTCGCCGGCCTCGACCAGCAGGCCGGCCTGCGACCGCAGCTTCTCGCGGACCATGTGGTGGTGCACGGCCGCGGTGAGCAGCAACGACGGGATGGGGGCGCGCTCGGAGTCGGAGTGCCGGTCCGAGAGCACGATGATGCGCGCACCGTCGGCGACGGCCCGCGACACGTCGGCGCAGATCTCGTCGATCTTGGCCGCGAGCGCCTCGCCGCCGCCGTTGACGTCGTACAGCCCGCGCACCACGTGCACGCTGAACCCCGGCATGTCGCCGTCCTTGTTCATGTGCCGGATCTTGGCGAGCTCGTCGTTGTCGATGACCGGGAACGGCAGCTGCAGCATGCGGCAGGAGGCCGGGCTCGGCTCGAGCAGGTTCGCCTCCGGTCCCATGGTGCCGGCGAGCGACGTGACGACCTCCTCGCGGATGGCGTCGAGCGGCGGGTTGGTCACCTGCGCGAACAGCTGGCTGAAGTAGTCGAACAACATCCGCGGGCGGTCCGAGATCGCGGCGATGGGCGTGTCGGTGCCCATCGAGCCGATCGCCTCGGCGCCGGTCCGGGCCAGCGGCGCGAGCAGGATCCGCAGGTCCTCCTCGCTGTAGCCGAAGACCTGCTGGCGACGGGTGACCGACGCGTGCGTGTGGATGATGTGCTCGAGGTCGGGCAGGTCCTCGAACCGGACCAGCCCGGAGTAGAGCCACTCGTCGTAGGGGTGCTCGCCGGCGAGCCGGTTCTTGATCTCCTCGTCCTCGACGACGCGGTGCTCGTCGAGGTCGAGCAGGAACATCTTGCCGGGCTCGAGCCGGCCCTTGCGGGTGATGGTCGCGGGGTCGAGGTCGAGCACGCCCGCCTCGGACGCGAGCACGACGAGACCGTCGTCGGTGATCCAGAACCGACCGGGGCGCAGGCCGTTGCGGTCCAGCACGGCACCGATCTGCGTGCCGTCGGTGAAGCAGACGCACGCCGGACCGTCCCAGGGCTCCATGATCGAGGAGTGGAACTCGTAGAAGGCCCGCCGGGCCGGGTCCATGACGTCGTTGTTCTCCCAGGCCTCGGGGATCATCATCATCACGGCGTGCGGGAGCTCGCGGCCACCGAGGTGCAGCAGCTCGAGCACCTCGTCGAGCGAGGCCGTGTCGCTGCCCTCGGGGTCGCAGATCGGGTACAGCCGGCTGAGGTCGCCGGGGATCAGCTCGCTCTCGAGCGTCGCCTCACGGGCCCGCATCCAGTTGCGGTTGCCACGTGCGGTGTTGATCTCGCCGTTGTGCGCGACGAACCGGAACGGGTGGGCGAGCGGCCAGCTGGGGAACGTGTTGGTGGAGAACCGGCTGTGCACGATCGCGAGCGCCGACTCCATGCGCTCGTCGAGCAGGTCGGGGAAGAACTCGTCGAGCTGCTCGGTGGTGAGCATGCCCTTGTAGACGAGGGTGCGCGACGACAGCGTCGGGAAGTAGACGCCGGTCTCGTGCTCGGCACGCTTGCGCAGGCAGTACGCGAACCGGTCCAGCTCGATGCCCTCGCGCGACCGATCGGTGGACTCCACGTAGAGCAGCTCGAACGACGGCATCGCGCCGAACGCCATGGACCCGAGGATCTCGGGCTTGACGGGCACGGGACGCCAGCCGAGGACGGTCAGCGCCTCCTCGGCAGCGATCGCCTCGACCCGCTGCTTCGCCTCGGCGGCGGCCTCGGGCTCGGTCGGCAGGAACGCCAGGCCCACCGCGTAGTGGCCGGCCTCCGGCAGCGTGAACCCCTGCTCCTGCGCGACCGCCCGGACGAACCGGTCGGGCACCTGCATGAGGATGCCGGCACCGTCGCCGGTGTTCTCCTCGGCGCCCACCGCGCCGCGGTGGTCGAGGTTGCGCAGCGCGGTCAGGCCGTGCTTGACGATCTCGTTGCTCGGGATCCCCGAGAGCGTGGCGACGAAGGCGACGCCGCAGGCGTCACGCTCGTGCACCGGGTCGTACAGGCCCTGTGCGGCAGGCAGTGCCGAGAACTTGGGGGCCGAGAACGTGGGGGCCGAGAACGTGGGGGCCGAGAACGTCGGGCCGACCGTGCCGGGCTGCTGGAGCTCAGGAGGAATGGATGCGCTCACCGAGAGGTCCCTTCTCGCGTCATCATGGATGGGTGCTGGACCACCGATGCGGTGGCCCGACCGTGGGACGACGTTGGCCCAGGACAGCATCGTCACTGTACAGGCACGACGACCCGGGAGCGAGCAGGGCCGACCGGTCCCGCGTCACCCGAGCTGGGTCCCCACCGCCTCGCCGATGAGGTAGGTGATGCCGGCCGCGGCTCCGCCGAGCACGAGCTGCCGCAGCCCGCCGTACCACCAGGCGCGGCTCGTCACCCTCGTGACGATCGCGCCGCAGCCGAACAGCGCCAGCAGCGACACGACGATGGTCGGGACCGACGAGCTCGCCCCCAGCACGAGCGGCAGGAGCGGGATCAGGGCCCCGACGGTGAAGGCCCCGAACGACGACATGGCCGCGACCATCGGCGAGGGCAGCACGTCGGCGTCGATGCCCATCTCCTCCGCGGCGTGCACGGCGACCGCGTGGTCCAGGTCGAGGTGCACCTGCCGGGCCACCTCTCGCGCGGTGGTCTCGTCGACACCCTTGGCCATGAAGGTGGCCGCCAGCTCGGCCTCCTCGGCCGGGCCGTTGCGCACGATCTCGTCGCGCTCCACCGCGAGCTGGGCCTGGGCCAGCTCGCGCTGGCTCGCGACGGACGTGTACTCACCGGCCGCCATCGAGAACGCGCCGGCGGCCAGGCCCGCCAGTCCGGCGATGATCACGGGGGCGCGCTCGGTGCTGCCTCCGGTGACGCCCATGATGAGCGCGAAGTTCGACACGAGGCCGTCCATGGCCCCGAAGACGGCGGGCCGCAGCCACCCGCCGTTGACGTCGGGGTGCTCGTGGGAGACCGCGCCCGGGTCCGGCAGCGGTTCAGGGGTGCTCATGGGACGAAACCTACGCCTGCACCCGGTGCCGACCGGAGCGGCTAGGCGGCGTCAGCCGCGGTGCGGCCGCGGCGACGCGCCAGGAGGAAGTACGCCAGTGCACCCACGAACACGATGACCGAGGTGAACACGTTCAGCCGGACACCGAGGAACTCGTTCGCGGTGTCGATCCGGAGCTGCTCGATCCAGAACCGGCCGGCGGTGTAGAGCATCACGTAGAGCGCGAACGCCCGACCGCCCGTGAGGCGGACCCGACGGTCGATCGCGACGATGAGCGCTGCGGCGGCGAGGTTCCAGATCATCTCGTACAGGAAGGTGGGGTGGAACGTCGCGAACTGCTCGTACCCGTCGGGGCGGTTCTGCGGCGCGATCTCGAGCGCCCACGGCACGGCGGTGGGACGGCCGAAGAGCTCGGAGTTGAAGTAGTTGCCGATGCGGCCGACGGCCTGGGCCACGAGGAGCCCCGGCGCGAGCGCGTCGGCCACGGCCAGGAACGACAGGTCGTAGCGGCGACAGGCGATCCACACGCCGAGCGCACCACCGGCGATGGCACCCCAGATGCCGAGGCCGCCGTTCCAGATGTAGAGCGCCTCGATCGCTCGGCGCCCCTCGCCGAAGTACAGCTCGGGGTCGGTGACGACGTGGTAGATCCGCGCGCCGACGATGCCGAACGGGATGGCCCAGATCGCGATGTCGCTGATGGCGCCCTCGCGCCCGCCGCGGGCCTGGAGGCGGCGTTCGCCGATCCAGATCGCGAGCAGGGCGCCGACGATGATGCCCAGGGCGTAGGCGCGCAGCGGGAAGGGTCCGATCTCCCACACGCCGGTCGACGGGCTGGGGATGGAGGTCGCGAGGCCCGCGACGGACGACACGGTCATCGGACGACTCCTGCCCGCAGCTCACGGGCCAGCTCGCCGACGGCGGCGACCCCGCTCTCGGCGTCGGGCGCGTCGAGGAGCAGCCGCACGAACGCCGAGCCGACGATGACCGCGTCGGCGTACTGGGCGATCTCGTGGGCCTGGGCGCCGTTGCTGACGCCCAGACCGACGCCCACCGGCTTGTCGGTGACCTTGCGCAGACGCGCGACGAGCTCGGGGGCCAGCGAGCTGGTCTCCTGACGCTGACCCGTGACCCCCATGACGGCGGTCGCGTAGATGAAGCCGCTCGCCGCGTCGGCGGTCATCGCGAGCCGCGCGTCGGTCGAGGACGGCGCCACGAGGTACGTGCGGTCCAGCCCGTGCTCGCGCGACGCCGCCTCCCACTCGGCGGCCTCGTCGGGGATGAGGTCGGGCGTGATCAGCCCGGCTCCCCCGGCTGCGGCGAGGTCGGCGGCGAAGCGGTCGACGCCGTACCGCTCGACCGGGTTCCAGTAGGTCATGACGACCGTGGGGGCGCCGGTCCCGGCGACACGTCGCACGACGTCGAAGGCCTGGCTCGTGCGGAACCCGTTCGCGAGCGCGGTCTCGGCCGCGGCCTGGATGGTGGGGCCGTCCATGACGGGGTCGCTGTACGGCAGGCCGATCTCGACGAGGTCGCACCCGCCCTCGACCATCGCCGTCAGCGCGGCGACCGACGTGTCCACGTCGGGGAAGCCGGCGGGCAGGTAGCCCACGAGCGCGGCGCGGTCGTCGGCGCGCGTGCGCTCGAACAGGTCGTCGATCCCGCTCACTCCTCCACGCCTTCCTCGAGCACGACCGGGCCGTCCAGGAGGCCGAAGTACTCCGCCGCGGTGTGCACGTCCTTGTCGCCGCGGCCCGAGAGGTTGACGAGGATGGTGGCGTCCGGTCCGAGCTCCTTCGCGAGCGTCACCGCACCGGCGAGGGCGTGGGCGGTCTCGATCGCCGGGATGATGCCCTCGGTCTTGCAGAGCAGGTCGAAGGCCGACATGGCCTCGGCGTCGGTGGCGGGCACGTACCGGGCGCGGCCGATGGACGCGAGGTAGGAGTGCTCCGGCCCCACGCCCGGGTAGTCGAGCCCGGCCGAGATGGAGTGCGACTCCATGGTCTGGCCGTCCTCGTCCTGCAGCAGGTAGGAGCGGGCGCCGTGCAGCACGCCGACGTCGCCGGCGGTGATGGGCGACGCGTGCCGGCCCGTCTCGTAGCCGTCGCCACCGGCCTCGACGCCCAGCAGCTGGACGTCGGGGTCGTCGATGAACGCCGTGAAGAGGCCGATGGCGTTGGACCCGCCACCCACGCAGGCCACGGCCGCGTCGGGCAGCCGGCCGGTCAGCTCGAGGACCTGGCGACGGGCCTCGTCACCGATGCCGCGGGTCAGGTCGCGCACCATCGACGGGAACGGGTGCGGGCCCGCGGCGGTGCCGAACAGGTAGGACGTGTGGTCGACGCTGGCCACCCAGTCGCGCAGGGCCTCGTTGATCGCGTCCTTCAGGGTGCGACTGCCGGTGGTGACCGGCACGACCTCGGCGCCGAGCATCTTCATCCGTGCCACGTTGAGCGCCTGGCGCTCGGTGTCGACCTCGCCCATGTAGACGGTGCAGTCGAGGTCGAGGTAGGCGCACGCAGTGGCCGACGCCACGCCGTGCTGACCGGCGCCGGTCTCGGCGATGGCTCGCGGCTTCCCGATCCGCTTGGCCAGGAGAGCCTGCCCGAGGACGTTGCGGATCTTGTGCGCACCGGTGTGGTTGAGGTCCTCGCGCTTGAGCAGCACCCGTGCGCCGACGGCCTCGGAGAACCGGCTCGCCTCGTAGAGGGGGCTGGGCACGTTCGCGTACTCGCGGAACATCCGGTCGAGCTCGCCGATGAACGCGGGGTCGGCCTGCGCGTCGGCCCAGGCCTCGGCCAGCTCGTCGAGGGGCGCGACGAGCGCCTCGGGCATGAAGCGACCGCCGAAGCGGCCGAAGTGGCCGGTGGCGTCCGGCTGTACGTAGGTCATGAGGTCCTTCTCTGGCGTGGCTGCGCGGTGGGTGACGGTGGGGTCGCGGCGACCGTCACCATCGCCGCAGTGGCGTCGTGACCACGTCAGGACCTCTGCTGCAGGGCGGGGTGGGCGCCGGCGGCCACGAGGTCGGCGACCGTGGCCCGCGGGTCGTCGCCCCGTACGAGGGTCTCGCCGACCAGCACCACGTGGGCACCGGCGCGGGCGTACTCGAGCACGTCGTGCGGACCGCGCACGCCGGACTCGGCGACCCGGACCACACCGTCGGGGATCCGTGGGGCCAGACGTTCGAAGGTGTCGCGCTTGACCTCGAGCGTCTTGAGGTCGCGCGCGTTGACGCCGACGAGCTGCGCTCCGGCGTCGAGGGCCCGCTCGACCTCCTCCTCGTCGTGGACCTCCACGAGAGGCGTGAGGCCGATGGACCGGGCGCGCTCGACGAGGCTCACGAGGGCCTCCTGGTCGAGCGCCGCGACGATGAGCAGGGCCATGTCGGCACCGGCGGCGCGGGCCTCCCACAGCTCGTAGGAGGTCGTCATGAAGTCCTTGCGCAGCAGCGGCACGTCGACCTGGGCACGCACCGCGCGCAGGTCGTCGAGGCTGCCGTCGAAGCGGCGCTGCTCGGTGAGCACGCTGATGGCGGCCGCTCCGCCGGCGGCGTAGTCGCAGGCGAGCGCGGCGGGGTCCTTGATCGCGGCGAGCGCGCCCTTGCTCGGGCTGGAGCGCTTGACCTCGGCGATGACGCTCACGCCGTCGGCCCGGAACGCCGGCATCGGGTCGAGCGCCGGGGGCTGGCGCAGCGCCTGCTCCTTGAGCTGGTCGAGCGAGCACGTGGCCTGACGTGCGGCGCGGTCGGCCGCGACGCCCTCGAGGATGTCGTCGAGCACGGTCATGGCCACCTCCTCGTCGTCGGCACTTCTCCTGCCCTCCAGGGTAGACCGCACCGACCCCGCGGGTCGGTCAGGGTCCGAGCACTCCCCCTGCAAGGGTCCACCGCACGAGGGTGAAGACCACGACGACCACGCCCACGACGAGGAGCAACGTCGACGAGACACCCGTCGACGTGGTGGTGGCGCCGGGGCCCGAGATGCGGGCCGGCCCCCTCCCGGCGGCTCGGACGGCCCACCGCGTCCAGGCGACCGCCGCGAGGAGCACCAGCCCGACCGCGAGCGCGTTCTGGGCCAGCGCCGCACCCACGTCGCCGTGGAGCAGGTCGTGCGTGGCACGCAGCCCACCGCACCCCGCGCAGGGCAGACCCGTCGCTGCGAGGAACGGACAGGCGCCGAAGGCGCCCGGGACGTGCGGGTCCCGCACCGCCACCACCCCCAGCACGACTGCTCCGGCCAGGCCACCCCACAGGGGGCCCGACCGGAGCAGGTCGCGTGCCGGCGTCACGAGGAACCGGGTCTCGCCGCGGAGATCAGGCCTTCTTGAAGTAGGCGTTGGACTCCGGTCGGAACAGCAGGAAGACGGTGGCGATCGTCAGCAGGGTGCTGATGATCGACAGGACCAGCAGCAGCGCAGGCTGGTTGCCCAGGCCCATCAGGCCGAAGAGCACGCCGATGACGCCCAGCACGGTGTAGACGATGCGCGCCCAGTTGGCGCCCTTGCCGATGAAGTAGGCGAACATCGCGGCGAGGGCGACGCCGATGACGACGCCGATGACGAGACTGATCATCACGCCGGCGCGAGCGGCGTCGCGGTCCAGGGTCGTTCCGGAACCGGCGCTCTCAATGGCCTGGTCCACCAGGTCGTCGATCATCGTGAAGGTCAGGACGGTCGAGATCAGGCTGAGGCCGACGCTGACCCAGATCAGCTTGACGGCGTTCTGCACCGACGCCGGGGCCGGACCCTTGGCGTCGGGACGGTACTCGGGCTCGGGGCTTGCGGGGAACGGCTCCATGGGTCCTCTTCCGGTCGGGCCGGGTGTCGCCCCGGCTCGTGTCCATCCAAGCGTGGACTGGGCAGAACGTCCAACGTCCGGCCGCGCGGCGTGTCCCGACGTCAGCGACGCACGGGGTAGGTGTTGATCGCCTTGTCGTGCACGGTCTGCTTGCGCTCGTCCCACAGGGGCCAGAGCAGGTCGACGAGCAGGCCGATGAAGGTCCACTGCAGCAGACCGGCGACGAGCCACCGGAAGAATCCCTCGAGGGCGCCGACCGTTGCGCCGTCACGTCCGACGACGTGCACGCCCACCAGCTGCTTGCCGAGGCTCTGTCCGCGGTACCCGACCCTCAGACCTCGGTTCCACAGGTCGAACCCGAGGTACAGGACGAACCCGAGCCCGACGACCACGAGTCCCCACGGGTTGGTGTTCGTGAACTCGTCGGTGACCTCGTCGTAGTCGGCGTCGACGAAGAGCAGCACGAACCCGCCGACGATCGGCACGATCGACAGCGCCAGCACGATGAGTCCGTCGACGAACGACGCGAGCACGCGGATCCACCACCCCGCGGGCTCCTCCGGGACCGAGCGGTCCGCCTGGCCAGGGAAGGCCGGCGCGCCAGGCTGGACGCCCGCACGGACGTCCGGCTGCGCGGGCGGCGACCAGGGCGTGCCGTGCGTCGGGCCGGCACCGCCGGGCTGCTGCTCCCCCGGGTAGCTCGGGTAACGGGGCCCCTGGGGCACGTCGGGGCTCATGGGAGCGTCAGTCGGTCGTCGCGCGGTGCTCGTCGACGCCGTGCGGTCGGTCACCGTGGCCGGGTGCGCGCTCGGCGCCCAGACCCATGCGCGACATGATCAGGCCGATCGGACCCGCGGCGACCGCGAGCACGACACCGATCGTGAAGGGCACCCAGTGCGGCTCGGGGATCAGAGCGATCCCGCCGATGGTGAAGCCTGCGAGGCAGACCAGGACGGCGGTCCAGGACGCGGGCGACGATCCGTGCGACATGCAGCTCTCTCTCCTGCGAGGGGGACGACGGGCGACAGCCTACCGGGGCGCATCGGCGTCGGCCGGTGCGCCCCGGAGGGCGTCGCTCAGGACGGCTGCGACCGTGCGAGCACCGAGGACGCGGGAGCGGGCGCCAGGACGGCGGCGCTGCGGGGGCGGCCGGAGTGACGCGCGATCAGGTCCATCACGTCGCGGCGGCCGAGCTGCTTGCCGATGCCGAGGACCCCGAAGATCGTCGCGGCCAGGATCACGACGTCGAGCTTCGCCTGGTAGCCGTTGAGGCAGGCGCGGCAGTAGGCCGCCTCCAGCTCGAGGCGCTCGCCGTCGGTGAGCGCCTCGCGGCCGACGAGCTGGGCCGGGCCGGTCAGGCCGGCACGCGTCAGGAACCGGTCGGAGACCTGCGGGTACTCCTCGCGGAGGCAGTCGATGACGTTCTGCGGCAGCGGACGGTTGCCCACCACGCTCATGTCGCCGCGCAGGACGTGCCAGAGCTGCGGCAGCTCGGTGAGCGCGAAGCGCTCCACGAAGCGACCGATCCGGGTGTAGAGCGGTGAGTCGGCCGGGATGTTGAGGAAGCGGGTGTCGGACGCGACCGGCACGGTCTCACGGTTCACGAGCTTGTCGGCGTTGCGCACCATCGTGCGGAACTTGGTCAGCAGCACGACCTCGTCGACGCTCACCCGGCGGCGTGACCGGTAGAACACCGGGCGCCCCTCCGACACGAGGACGGCCAGGGCCACCGTGAGGACGACCGGGACCCAGACGACGGCTCCGGCCACGGTCAGCAGCAGGTCGAGCGAACGCTTCTTCCACATCAGGAGGTCTCCTTGGTGCCGACAAGCTCGAGGGGTGGGTCGATCCGCCCGGGCAGAGCGCCCGAGACGACGAGTGAGAGGGACCGCACGAGCAGCCACAGACGGGCGTCCAGGCCCACGACGCGGCGACGCCCGGCTCGCGCTGCCCGGTCCTGCAGGCATCGCTCGACGCGGACCGCGAGGCCGGAGAAACCGGCGTGGAGGCGGTGCCAAGGACGGGTGCGCTCGCCGGCGGCGACGAGACGTCCCGGGTAGAGGACGTCGAGGCGCGCGGCGGGGTGCTCGGCGACGAGCGCCACGAGTGCCTGCTCCACCAGGGACTTGAAGCCCCCGTAGTAGCGCCGGTCGGGCGTGGGTGCCAGCGCCACGACGGAGGACACGAGGACGAGCCGGACCGGACGACCGGCCGCCGCGTCCAGCACCCGGCGCAGGAATGCGAGGTCGCGCTCCGTCGCCGCGGTGTCACCCACGAGGTCCACCGGCCCCGGGTGCACCGGTCCGAGCGCGCAGACCGCGACGTCCACGGACTCGACGTCACGGAGCAGCGTGGCGAGCTCGTCGCCGGCCACGTCGACCACGTCGGCTCCGGCGGCCCGCAGGGCCGCCGCGTCGGTCGCGCCACGCGAGACGGAGAGCACCGGCCCGCCGTGCCGGTCGGCCAGCTCACGGCCCGTGCGGGTCAACGGTCCGACGACGACCAGCGGCACGCCGGTGGGCCGCGACACGTCACGCACCCCGACGTCGAGACCGGTGACGGCCCGCGTCGCGGCACTCATCGCGCGCTCCGCAGCAGCACGGACTCGAAGCGGTCGGCGCACGAGGCCAGGGAGAACTCCTGCTCGGCGAGGTCGCGAGCCTCGGCACCGACCTCGTCGCGGCGTCCGGGCTCGGCCAGGAGCTGGTCGACCCACGCGGCCGCCGCCGGGAGCGAGGCGGTGTCGGGCCGGCCGACGTGCCCGCCGGCCCGGCGCACCAGCCCGGAGGCGGCGTTCTCCTCGGGCATCAGTCCCACGACGGGACGACCGGCGCACAGGTAGGACAGCGTCTTGGACGGGACGGAGAACGCACCCGCCTGCTGGTCGAGGAGGACCACGAGCACGTCACCGCTGGCCAACACCTCCGGGAGCCGGTCGTAGGGCTGGAACGGCAGCAGCGTGAGCGGGACGTCGAGCCGGGCGGCCTCGGCCTGCAGGACCGGGACGGCGGGCCCCTCGTTCACGACGACCAGCCGGACCTCGCGGCCGCGCTCGCGCACCGCGGCGGTGAGCTGGACCAGCAGCGCGGGGTCGTGCTTGAGCCCGAGGGTCCCGGAGTACAGGATCGTGTCGACGTCGTCGAGCTCGTTCTCGACCGCCCAGTCGTTCTTGCGCGGACAGGGCACGATCTCGTCGAGCGGGGCCCAGTTCGCGATGACCGTGACCTTGTCGGCCGTGCCCCATCCCGCGTGCACGGGCACGAAGGACTCGGCGATGACGACGATCTCGCGGGCGCGGCGCGACGTCCACCGCTCGGCGACCTCGAAGCCCACCGCCACCGCACGGAAGGAGCGTGAGAGCTTCGCGCCGGCGAAGGACCGCACCGCCACGGAGTACACGTCCTGGTGCCAGAGCACCCACGGCTGGCGCAGCACGAGCATCGCGGCCGCGAAGACCACCAGGGTCGGGATCTGGACGTTGGACATGAGGGCGACGTCGGGACGGACGCGTCGGACGTGGCGGACCAGCTCGAACCCCAGCCTCAGCTCGAGGAGCAGACGATGGACGAAGCGGCTCTTGTCGAACACGATGCCGTCGCCCACGGTCTCGAAGGTGATCGACTCACCCTCCGCGGACTCGAGTCGACCCTTGCCCGAGACGTAGGCGTTGCAGGTGGAGTGGGTGACGTCGTGGCCACGCCGCGCGAGCTCCCGGCTCAGCTGGGCCTGGAAGGGATGCCCGCTGAAGTCGTGCACGAGTACGCGCATCGGACCTCCAACCGTCGTCACCGCTCGTCGGTGTCGAAGATCTCAACGACGGGTGCACCCGGGAGTTACGAGTCCTCCAGGTGAATTCAGGACTTTCGTCCCGCATGGCTCAGAGCGTGGGGTCGCGTCCCTCGTCGAGCGCCTTCCACGGGTCGTCGTCGACGCGTGAGCGCGACGGCGCGTCGTACCGGCCGCTCATGGCGGGCCACGACCTGCCGTGCCGGACGGTCACGGCACCGAGGCCGGTCGCGAGCAGGAACCCCGCGGCCGCGACGTAGGACCACGACGACCTCGAGACGGCTCCGAGGTCCTGGCCCGTGAAGGCCGGGGACTGCTCGGCGGCCGAGGACAACGACGCGTCGACGTCGGCCGCCGAGACCAGGCACACGGCAGCACCGCCGAGTCCGAGCACGACGACGAAGAGACCGACGACGAGCCGCCCGCGCCCGCGGGTCGCGAGCACGGCGAGCGCGGCGGTGACCACGACGACGGCCAGGGCGGCGGCCAGCGGGGCGACGTCGCGGCCCGTGACCACGATCGTGTCGGGCGGCAGGCCCGTCGGGGCCAGCCGGGTGCTGGCCCAGGTGCGGCCGAGTGCCAACCAGGTGAGCCCACCCACCGCCAGCAGGCCGAGCACCACCGGCGCGTACAGACGCCGCCCGGACGCAGCCGTCACAGCAACCGGTCCTTGTCGAAGCAGGTGGTCGCGCCGGTGTGGCAGGCCGGACCCTCCTGGTCGACCACGACGAGCAGCGTGTCGCCGTCGCAGTCGAGGCGCACCTCGCGCACGGCCTGGGTGTGGCCGGAGGTCTCGCCCTTGACCCAGTACTCCTGGCGGCTGCGGCTCCAGTAGGTGCCCCGGCCGGTCGTGAGGGTGCGGTGCAGCGCCTCGTCGTCCATCCACCCGACCATGAGGACGTCGCGCGTGCCGGCGTCCTGCACCACGGCGGGGACCAGCCCCGCGGGATCGCGCTTGAGCCGGGCGGCCACGGCTGGGTCGAGTGAGGTCACGGTGCCATCCTCCCAGAGGTCACTCGGCCGCCGGCACGATCCCGAGCGAGGCCTGCGCCACCCAGCTGGCGTGCAGGCGGGCGTACACGCCCCCGGCGTCGACCAGCTCGTCGTGCGACCCGTCCTCGACGAGGCGGCCTGCGTCGAACACCAGCACGCGGTCGGCGTTCTCCGCCGTGCTGAGCCGGTGCGCGATCGTGACGCTCGTGCGTCCCTCGAGCAGGGTCTCCAGCGCACGCGTGGCACGCAGCTCGGTCTGCGGGTCGACCGCACTCGTGGCCTCGTCGAGCACGAGGAAGTCGGGGTCGGCCAGGGCCGAGCGCACCAGCGCGACGAGCTGGCGCTCCCCCGCCGACAGCGACTCGCCCCTCTGCCCCACGCGTGTGTCCAACCCGTGCGGCAGCCCCGCGAACCAGTCGGTGAGGCCGAGGTCGTCGACCGCGGCGACGAGCTCGACGTCCGTCGCGTCGTCGCGCCCGTACAGCAGGTTCTCGCGCAACGTCGCGTCGAACAGGAAGCCCTCCTGGGGGACCATGAGCACGTGGCGCCGCAGCTCGTCGAAGGAGACCCGCGCGATGTCGGTGTCGCCGAGCCGCACCGTCCCGCGCACCGGGTCCATGAGGCGGGTGAGCAGCTTGGCGAAGGTCGTCTTGCCCGAGCCCGTCTCGCCCACCACCGCCACGCGCTGGCGCGGCTGGATCGTGACGTCGACGTCGCTGAGCACCTCCGGGCCGTCGGGGTAGGCGAACGCGACGTGCTCGAACCGGGCGCCGAGCACCTCGTCGGGCAGACCGACCCCGTCGGGACCGGGGTCGACCACGTCGGCCGGGGTGTCGAGCAGCTCGATGACCCGCCGCCACGAGGCGATGGCGTTCTGCGCCTCGGTCAGGACCTGCGTGGCCATCTGCGCGGGCCCCACGAGCAGACCGACGAGGAACGCGAACGCGATGACGGTCCCCATCGACAGGCCACCGGCCACGCCGAGGACCACTCCGACGGCCACGGCACCGGCGTTCGCGAGCCCGCCCACGAGGCCGGCGGAGGCGAACGTGACCGCCACGAGCTTCTGGGCGCGGACGTTGGCGTCGAGGTTGCGCTGGATGCCCGCGTCGACCCTGGCCTGCGTGCGGTCCTCGATGGCGTGCGCCTTGACCACGGAGGCACCGACGACCGGCTCGGCCACGACGGCGAGCATCTCGCCGACGGTCCGGCGCACGGTGTCGTAGGCGCGGCTCAGCCGTGCGGCGAAGTACTTCAGGCTGGCCGCGAGCGGGAGGAAGCACAGCCAGACGACGAGGGTCAGCTGCCAGGAGTAGAACGCCATGATGACCGTCGCGACGAGCATCTGGCCGAGGCTGATGACGATCATGATGCCGGTGAACTGCAGGAACAGGGACACCTGGTCGATGTCGGACGTCACCCGCGAGACGAGGACGCCCCGGCGCTCGGCGTTCTGCGTGAGCATCGAGAGGTCGTGCACGTGGCGGAACGCCGTGACACGCAGCTCGGCGAGGCCGCGCTCGCTCGCCACGAACAGGCGCACGCGCATCCAGTAGGCGACGACCGCCGTCAGCAGGACGAGCACGAGCGCGCCGAGCAGGTAGGGACCGATGGCGGACAGGGTCGTCTCTCCCCCGTCACCCAGCCCCGAGTCCACCGTGCGCTGGATGACCACGGGCACCACCGAGCCGCCCACCGTGCTCAGCACGGCGAGCAGCAGCGTGAGTCCCAGGCCGTCCTTGATGGCCGGCGACAGCGCGAGGCCGCGACGCACGATCTCGCGACCGGACGCCCGGACGGTGGTGACGCCCGGCAGGCTCACCTCGGTGCTCGTGGCGGTCATGCCTGTGCCTCCCTCGCCTGGTCGTACGCGTCGACGAGGTCGCGGTAGACCGCCGACCCCGCCATGAGCTCGGCGTGGGTGCCACGCTCGGCCACCCGTCCGCCGTCGAGCAGCACGACCTCGTCGGCCAGGGCGATGGTGGCCTTGCGGTACGCCACGACGAGGACCGTCGGCCCGCCCCCGTCGGCCGTGCGATCGGCCAGGGCGCGCAGGATGCGCTGCTCGACCTCGGGGTCCACGGCGCTCGTGGCGTCGTCCATGACCAGCAGCCGGGGCCGCCGCACGAGGGCGCGCGCCAGGGCGAGGCGTTGGCGCTGCCCGCCGGACAGGGTGGTCCCGCGCTCACCGAGCTGAGTGTCGAGCCCCGCGGGCAGGCGGGCGACGAAGCCGTCGGCCTGGACGGTCCGCAGCGCCTCCCAGACGTCGGCGTCGTCGACGTCGGCCCCGAGCGTGACGTTCTCACGGACGGAGTCGTCGAACAGGAAGGTGGTCTGCGGGACCACGGCGACCGCGTCGGCCAGGGCCCGGTGGGTGAGGCCCGCGACGTCGTGACCGTCGAGCTCGACCGTGCCGGAGCGCGGGTCGACGAGGCGCGAGAGCAGGGTCGTGAGGGTGCTCTTGCCGCTGCCGGTGGCACCGACGAGGGCCGTGACGGACCCCCGCGGCACGTGCAGCTCGACGCCGTCGAGGACGTCGTCGCCCTCGCCCGACTGCACGGCGTCGTCGAACTGGTAGGAGACTCCCCGCAGGTCGAGGTCGACCGCACCTGCGCCCGGCAGGGTGGCGGTGCCGTAGGTCATGGACCCCGACGCCTGCAGCACGCTCTCGACACGGTCCCAGCCGACGACGCTGCGGGGCAGCTCGCCGAGCACCCAGCCGATGGCACGCACCGGGAAGGCGACCACGGTGAACAGGTAGGCCACCTGCACGACGTCGCCGGGCTCGGCGGCACCGCTGGCCACGCGGCCGACACCCAGGACGATCACGGCGAGGATGCCGAGGTTCGGCAGGGCCTCCAGCAACGGGTCGAAGATGCTGCGGATCTTCCCGACCTCGATGTTGGCGTCGCGCAGCTCCTCGGTGGACCGGGCGAAGCGGGCGGTCTCGTCGGCCTCGCGACCGAGCGACTTCACCACCAGCGCGCCGTCGAAGGACTCGTGGGCCACGGCGCTCAGGTCGCCGCGCAGGGCCTGGGCGTGCGCGACCTTGGGCGAGAGCCAGCGCTGGTAGAACACGTTGATGCCGAACAGGGCCGGGAACACCACGAGGCCCACGAGCGTGAGCACCCAGTCGGCCTCGAGCATCGCCACGAGAGCGGCTGCGAGCATGGCGATGACGCCGACCGCCATCGGCAGCGGCATGAAGACCGCCCACGTGGCCTCGACGTCGGCGTTGGCGTTGGAGAGCAGCTGGCCGGTGGGGTGGCGGTGGTGCCACGACATCGGGAGGGCGAGGTACTGACGGGTGACCTTGCGGCGGTAGGTGGCGACCAGGCGGTAGTAGACGATGCCGCCGATGAGCCGCCGCGCGATGACGCCGAGCGCCCGCAGCACGGCCACGCCGAGGAACAGGGCGATCGAGGTCCAGAGGGCGCCCTGCAGCACCTCGCCCTGCTCGAAGGACGGCCGGATGACGTTGTCGGTCGCCCACCCGAGCACCCAGGCGTCGGCGACGGTCATCGCGCCGAAGAGCACGCTGCCCACGACCGAGATCGCGAACAGCGCCTTCTGCTCGCCGATGCCGCGTCCGAGCAGGCCGAATCCGCGGCGCATGATCCGGTCGGGCTGGGCCGATCCGAGCTGGCCCGATCCTGTCGGTACCGCCTCGGTCCGGGCTGCCTCGGCCTCGACCGCCTCGGCCTGGGCCGGCCTGGGGGCGCTACCTGACACGGTGTCCCGCTGCTCGCAAGGTCTCTTTCACCTGTCCGATGGTCAGCTCGCCGAAGTGGAACACACTCGCGGCGAGCACGGCGTCGGCACCGGCCTCGACCGCAGGAGCGAAGTGCTCGAGCCGTCCGGCGCCACCACTGGCGATCAGTGGCACCTGTGTAACGCCGCGGACCGCCCGAATCATTTCCAGGTCGAAGCCCTGCTTCGTCCCGTCGGCGTCCATCGAGTTGAGCAGCACCTCGCCGACGCCCAGCTCGTCGGCTCGGCGGACCCACTCCACGGCGTCGATCCCGGCGCTTCGCCGGCCGCCGTGCGTGGTGACCTCGAACCCGCTGGGCTGGGCGCCCTCGCCCGACGTCGGGGCACGTCGCGCGTCGACGCTGAGGACGAGCACCTGGTTGCCGAACCGCTGGGCGATCTCGGCGATCACCTCGGGTCGCGCGATGGCCGCGGTGTTGATGCCGACCTTGTCGGCGCCCGCGCGCAGCAGCCGGTCGACGTCGTCGACGGTGCGCACTCCCCCGCCGACGGTGAGCGGGATGAAGACCTGCTCGGCCGTGCTGCTCACGATGTCGAACGTGGTCGCGCGGTCCCCGCTGGAGGCCGTGATGTCGAGGAAGGTGAGCTCGTCGGCGCCCTCGGCGTCGTAGACCCGTGCCATCTCGACCGGGTCGCCCGCATCGACCAGGTCGACGAAGTTGACGCCCTTCACGACGCGCCCCGCGTCGACGTCGAGGCAGGGGATGACACGCACGGCGAGACTCACCCGCCGAGCCTATCGGCGCCCCCGTCTAGGCTCCCGCCGTGGCCACCACCTACCAGTGCTTCTTCTGCCGGGCGACGATCGACATCACCTCCGACGAGGCCATGGTCGTGAACGTGCACCGTCGGATCGACGAGGACGAGTGGGGTGACGACTGGTTCGTCGACAGCGCGAAGGACACCTTCCGCTTCTGCTCGCAGGCTCACCTGGCCCAGTACATGCAGCAGTACCCGCTGCCCCCGCCGAACATGGGCGTCGACGCCGACGACGACGAGTGGACCCTCGGCGACACCGTGGGGTGCGCCGTGGTCGTCCTGGTGCTGGTGGCTCTCCTCGCCGGGTCCGTCTACGGGCTGGTCACCCTGGTCTCCGACCTGCTCTGAGACCGCCGGACGAGTCGTCAGCGCTCGAGCCCGCGGCGCTTCCTGGCGATCTTCTCCTCGAGCTCCTCGACCCGCTGCTCTCGGTTGAGGTGGTGCATGAACCAGCCGAACCCGATGCCGAGGCTCGGGAAGACCGGCCAGAAGAAGAGCAGCTCGCCCGATCCCGCGCTCGTGGCCGCCCAGATCCCGGTGGTCAGCGCGGTGACACCGATCCAGCCGTTGCGGGAGTCGCGCGACTCACGCCGGAACTTCTCCTCCGCCTCGGTGCGGGCGGAGCGCGCCGTACCGGCGGGGCGTCGCTCAGCGACCAGGTCCGAGAGCAGGGGCACGACGTCCGCCACCACGAGCACCCCGAGGGCGCCCTCGACGCGACGTTCGTACTCCGCACGGTCGAGCCGGCCCTCGGCGTACGCGTCGCGCAGCACGCCGAGCACGACGTCGCGGTCGGCGTCGCTGGCGCGCAAGGTCGCGGCCGCCGGCGTGCTCGGGTCGGCGCTCAGCCGGTCCCACTCCCCTGTCATGGGCCCAGCGTGCCACGGCCCAGGAGCTGGGCGCCGGACGTCGTGGACCTGCTCAGCGACCGCGCGTGAGGGCGAGCGCGTCCTCGAGCGTGAACTGGCCGGTGTACAGGGCGGTGCCGGCGATCGCGCCCTCGACCCCGATGTCGACCAGACCCATGAGCGCCTCGACGTCGGCCAGCGTGGTCACGCCGCCGGACGCCACCACCGGGCGGTCGGTGCGCGAGCACACGTCGCGCAGGAGGTCGAGGTTCGGACCCTGCAGCATGCCGTCCTTGTTGACGTCGGTGACGACGTAGCGAGCGCAGCCCTCGCCGTCGAGCCGCTCGAGCGTCTCGTACAGGTCGCCACCGTCGCGGGTCCACCCGCGCGCGGCGAGGGTCGTGCCGCGGACGTCGAGCCCGATGGCCACCCGGTCGCCCCACTCGGCGATCGCTCGCGCGCACCACTCGGGGTGCTCGAGCGCGGCCGTGCCGATGTTCACGCGCCGGCACCCGGCGGCCATGGCGGCGGCGAGCGACTCGTCGTCGCGCATGCCGCCGGACATCTCGACGTCGATGTCGAGCGTGCCGACGATCCGGGCCAGCAGGTCACGGTTGTGGCCGTGCCCGAAGGCGGCGTCGAGGTCGACCAGGTGGATCCACTCCGCGCCGGCGGACTGCCAGCGCAGCGCCGCCTCGACGGGGTCGCCGAACCGCTTCTCCGAGCCGTCGACCCCCTGGACGAGCTGCACGGCCTGGCCGCCCTTGACGTCGACGGCGGGCAGCAGCTGCAGGTAGTCACTCACGGGGCCGATCGTATCGGCGGTCCTCGGCCTCGGGGATCGCGGCGTCGTAGGGTGTCGCCGTGCCGCTGCTGCTCCGCCTGCTGGGTCTGGGATCGGTCGCGCGCGCCGGGTCGCAGCTGCCCCCGGGCCTGCCGCGTGTCGTCTCGTCCGTGCTGCTCGTGGTGGCCAACCTCGTGCCCGTCTGGGGCGTGCTGCGCGGCGACCTCGGCGTCGGCGACGTGTTCGTCCTGTACTGGATCGAGAACGTGGCCGTCTGGCTCGTCACGATCGTCAAGATCGCCACGGCCCGGGCGAAGGACGACGCAGCGAGGCTGACCATGACCCTGAACGGCCGACGCGTGGAGCCGGACCCGCGCGTCATGGCGGGCTTCTTCGCCTTCCACTACGGCCTCTTCACCCTCGTGCACGGCGTGTTCGCCTTCGTGCTGGCCTTCGCGACCGGCGGGTTCACCGGCAGCGCGGGCTTCTGGGTCCTCTCGGTGCTGGTGCTGGTCTGGAGCCACGTGCTGTCGCTCGCGCTGCACTGGTTCGGCCGCGACGAGCGTGTGCGCGCCACCCCGTCGCGCACGATGCTGCTCCCCTACCCGCGGATGGTCGTGCTGCACCTGTCGGTGATCGGGGCGTTCTTCCTGCTGGGTGGTCCCGACGGCCGTCCCGCGGAGGCGATCGGACCCGTCGTCCTGCTCTGCGGCCTCAAGACGCTCGTCGACCTGGGCTTCCACCTGCGCGAGCACCGATCCTCGCCGCCGGCCGACCCCGTGGCGCTCGAGCCACGGTCGGGCCCGGGCCAGCGGTAGGCCTAGCACCCCACCAGCACCCGATTCGGTGCGACACCTACCTCCGACGGCCGGATTCGGTGCGACACCTACCTCTGACGGGTCAGAGGGTGGCGAGCCAGTTCTCGAGCAGGCGGCGGCCGGCGTCGCCGGACTTCTCGGGGTGGAACTGCGTGGCCCAGAGCGGACCGTTCTCGACGGCGGAGACGAAGCGGTCTCCCCCGTACTCGGTCCAGGTGACCTGCGGCGCGCGGAACGACGTGCCCTCGACGTCGAGCTCCCAGCGCCGCACGCCGTAGGAGTGCACGAAGTAGAACCGCTCCCCCTCGAGACCGGCGAACATCCGGGAGCCCTCGGGCGGCTCGACCGTGTCCCAGCCCATGTGCGGGACGATCGGCGCCTGGAGACGCTCCACGACGCCGGGCCACTCCCTGCACCCGGTCGTCCGGACACCGTGCTCGATGCCCTCGCCGAACAGGATCTGCATGCCCACGCAGATGCCCAGCACCGGCCGACCGGCGATGAGCCGGCGCTCGATGATCCGTTCGCCGTCGACTTCCAGCAGGCCGGCCATGCACGCCGCGAACGCGCCGACGCCCGGCACGAGCAGTCCGTCGGCGGTCTCGGCCACCGCAGGGTCCGACGTCAGCGTGACGTCCGCCCCCGCGCGCTCGACGGCGCGCACCGCCGACCGGAGGTTGCCCGATCCGTAGTCGAGGACCGCGACCGTGGGTCGCCCCGCGACCGGCGCCGTGCCGTCCGTCACTACAGCGCGCCCTTGGTCGACGGGATGCCCGTCTCCCGAGGGTCGGGCTCGATCGCCTCACGGAGCGCGCGGGCCAGCGCCTTGAACTGGCACTCGGCGATGTGGTGCGGGTCGCGGCCGGCGAGCAGCGTCATGTGAAGCGTCAGCCCCGCGTGGTGCGCGATCGACTCGAGCACGTGCGACGTGAGGGACCCGGAGTACTGGCCACCGATCACGACCGTGATCTGGCGCTCCGGCTCGCCCGCGTGCACGAAGTAGGGCCGCCCGGACACGTCGACCGTGCAGGTGGCGATCGCCTCGTCGAGGGGGATCGTGGCCGTGCCGTACCGACGGATGCCGGCCTTGTCGCCGAGCGCCTCGCGCAGCGCGTCGCCGATGGCGATCGCGGTGTCCTCGACGGTGTGGTGGGCGTCGATGTGCAGGTCGCCCTCGGTCTTGACGGTGAGGTCGACCAGCGAGTGCCGGGCGAGGGCGGTGAGCATGTGGTCGTAGAAGCCGACACCCGTCGAGATGTCGTGCTTGCCGGTGCCGTCGAGGTCGAGCTCGACGACGACGTGCGACTCCGAGGTCTTCCGCTCGATGCGTGCTGTTCTGCTGCTCACGAGGTGACCTCCTTCAAGGCCGTGAAGAACGCGTCCATCTCGGACGGCGTCCCGATGGAGACGCGCAGCCATCCTAGGGGGCCCGTTTCGCGGATCAGGACCCCGCGGTCCACCAGCGCCTGCCACGTGGCGTGCCGGTCGTCGAACGGACCGAACAGGATGAAGTTGGCGTCCGAGTCGGCCACCGTGAAGCCGTGCTCCCGGAGCCGGGCAGCCGTCGCGTCGCGCGTGGCGCGCAGGGCGTCGACCTGGGCCAGCAGCTCGTCGGTGTGGCGCAGCGCCGCCTCCGCCGTGGCCTGGGTGACCGACGACAGGTGGTACGGCAGCCGCACGATGCGCAGCGCGTCGACGACGTCGGTGTGCGCGGCCAGGTAGCCCAGACGCCCGCCGGCGAGCGCGAAGGCCTTGCTCATGGTGCGCGTGACGACGAGCCGCGGGAACTCCTCGAGCAGCTCGAGCGCCGACGGCGTGCCCTCGCGGCGGAACTCGGCGTAGGCCTCGTCGACCACGACGAGACCGGGCGCGGCCTCGAGCACGGCCCGCGTGTGCGCAGGGTCCAGCGCGGTGCCGGTGGGGTTGTTGGGCGAGGTCAGGAACACGACGTCGGGCCGCTCGGCCTCGATGAGCGCGACCGCGGCCGTCGCGTCGATCCCGAAGTCCTCGCGGCGCTGCCCGGCCACCCACCTCGTGTGGGTGTTGCGCGCGTACTCGGGGTACATCGAGTACGTGGGGGCGAAGGAGAGCGCCGTGCGGCCGGGTCCGCCGAAGGCCTGCAGGATCTGCTGCATGACCTCGTTGGAGCCGTTGGCCGCCCACACCCGCGAGGCGTCGAGGTCCGCCGCCGGCACCTCGGCCATGAGGTAGGCGGCGAGGGCCGTCCGCAGCGACCACGCCTCACGATCGGGGTACCGGTTGAGCCCGAGCGCGGCGGCACGCACCGACGCGGCGATGTCGTCGGCGGCGGCCTCGCTGGGCCCGTAGGGGTTCTCGTTGGTGTTGAGGCGCACGGGCACGTCGATCTGCGGCGCGCCGTACGGCTCCTCGTCCCGGAGCTCCTCGCGCACCGGGACCCAGTCGGGGACGCTCATCGGTCCACTGCAGCCGAGGCGGATCCGGTCCGCACCGCCACGGCGGCACCGTGCGACGGCAGGTCCTCGGCAGCCGCGAGCACCTCGACGTGGTGGCCGACCTCGCGCAGGGCCTGCTCGGTGTAGGTGACGACGTGCACGTTCTTGCAGAAGGCGCGCACCGACAGTCCCGACGAGTGGCAGGCGCAGCCCGCCGTGGGCAGCACGTGGTTCGACCCGGCGGCGTAGTCGCCGAGGGACACCGGCGTCCAGGCACCGACGAAGATCGCACCGGCGTTGACGATGCGGGCGGCGACGGCCGCCGAGTCGGCGGTCTGGATCTCCAGGTGCTCGGCCGCGTACGCGTTCGCGACGTCGACCGCCTGGTCCAGGTCGTCGACGAGCACGATGGCGGACTGCCGGCCGGCCAGCGACGTGGTGATGCGCTCCGCGTGCGTGGCCGTGGGCACCTGGCGCTCCAGCTCCGCGCTGACCGCGTCGGCGAGGGCGTCGCTGGGCGTCACGAGGACGCTCGCGGCCATGGGGTCGTGCTCGGACTGGCTGATCATGTCGGCCGCCACGAACGCGGGATCGGCCGTGTCGTCGGCGATCACGGCGATCTCGGTGGGCCCGGCCTCGGAGTCGATCGCCACGGTGCCCTGGAGGTAGCGCTTGGCCGCGGCCACGTAGATGTTGCCCGGACCGGTCACGAGGTCAACGGGCCGCACGGAGCCACCGGTGGCGACGCTGCCGTAGGCGAGCAGCGCGAGCGCCTGCGCTCCCCCGGCGGCGTACACCTCGTCGATGCCGAGCAGGGCGCACGCCGCGAGGATCGTGGGGTGCGGGAGGCCGCCGAACTCCGACTGCGGGGGCGACGTGAGCGCGATGGACCCGACGCCCGCGACCTGCGCCGGCACCGTGTTCATGACGACGGTGCTGACCAGCGGCGCGAGTCCGCCGGGCACGTAGAGGCCGACGCGCTGCATGGGCACGATCCGCCGCTCGACGGTCGCGCCCTCGGCCACGGTCGTGACGACGGTCTGCTCCAGCTCGGCCTCGCACGTCACGCGCAGCCGGGCGACGGACTCCTCCAGACCCGCCCGGATCGCCGGGTCGAGCTCGGCAAGAGCGGCGGCCAGGTGCTCCGGGGCCACCCGCAGCGACGCCGGGCGCACACCGTCGAAGCGTTCGCCGTACTCGAGGACGGCCTCCTCGCCGCGGGCTCGGACGTCCTCGCACAGGGGCGCCACCACCTCCAGCGCGTGCTCGACGTCCTGCTGCGCACGGGGCAGCTCGGCGGTCGGGTCGAGGCGGAGGTCGAGGCGTCTGATCACGCACCGATTCTAGGGACCACCCCTGCGCCTAGGATCGGGCCCCGTGACGTCACGCGACCTGCAGCAGCCCGTCGTGGCCGGCGTCGTGACCGCGATCGTCGGCTTCACGTCCTCGTTCGCCGTCGTGCTGGCGGGTCTGCGCGCCGTCGGCGCCTCGCCCGACGAGGCCGCGAGCGGGCTGTTCGCCCTCACCGTGGCGTTCGGACTGCTCATGTCGGGCCTCGCCCTGTGGACACGGCTGCCGGTCACGCTGGCCTGGTCGACCCCGGGTGCCGCCCTGCTGGTGAGCACCGGCCCCGTGGCCGGCGGATGGCCCGCCGCCGTGGGTGCGTTCGTGCTCACCGGCGTGCTCCTGGCCCTGACCGGCCTCGTGCCGTGGCTCGGCCGGCTGGCGGCTGCCATCCCCGTCCCGCTGGCCCAGGCGATGCTCGCCGGCGTGCTGCTCCAGCTCTGCCTCGCCCCCTTCACGGCGTTCGCGGCGTCGCCCTGGGCGGTCGGCCCGGTGATCGTCGTGTGGCTGCTGGGCACCCGGTGGGCGACCCGGTGGGCCGTCCCGCTGGCCCTGCTCACGGCCCTCGTCGTCATCGCCGTCTCGCTCGTCGACAGGGGGACCACGCTGGAGGCCGCGTCGCTGCTCCCCCGGCTCGAGCCCACGGCACCCGTGCTCACGGTCGCGTCCGTCGTCGGCATCGCGCTCCCGCTGACCGTCGTGACCCTGGCGTCGCAGAACATCCCGGGCGTCGCGGTGATGCGCAGCTTCGGCTACACCGTCCCGTGGCGCGCCTCGATGGTGACGACCGGCGCGGGAACCGGGGTCGCTGCGGTCTTCGGCGGTCACGCGATCAACCTCGCCGCCATCTCGGCCGCGCTCGCCGCCGGTGAGCAGGCCGGTGACCGGTCCCGCCGGTGGGTGGCCGCGTTCGTCGCGGGGCTCACCGCGCTGGTCCTGGCGTTCACCTCGGGCGCCCTCGTGGCCGTCACCGAGAAGGCGCCGGCCGGCATCGTCGAGACGGTGGCCGGGCTCGCACTGCTGTCCACCTTCGCCGCGTCGATCGTCGCGGCCCTGCAGGACGCGCACGGGCGGACGAGCGCCGCGGTCACGTTCCTGGTCGCCGCCTCGGGGCTGCAGCTGCTCGGCGTCGGGGCCGCGTTCTGGGCGCTGGTCGTCGGCCTGCTGGTCCGGTCCACCATCGAGCGGCCACCGCACGAGGAGGAGCCCCGTGGCGAGACCGACGAAGCCTGAGGCCACGCCGGCCCTGGCCGCCGTGCGACGTGCCGGCGTGGAGCACCGCGTGCACCGCTACGAGCACGATCCGCGTGCCACCTCGTACGGGCTCGAGGCCGCCGAGGCCCTCGGCGTGGAGCCGGCGCGGATCTTCAAGACCCTCCTGGCGGACGTCGACGGCGAGCTGGCCGTGGGCGTCGTGCCCGTGACCGCCCAGCTCGACCTCAAGGCCCTTGCGGCGGCCCTCGGGCACAAGCGCGCCCAGATGGCCGACCCGCAGCGCGCCGAGAAGGCCACCGGCTACGTGCTGGGCGGCATCTCCCCGCTCGGCCAACGACGTCGGCTCCGCACGGCGATCGACGCGTCGGTGCTGGACTGGGACACCGTGCACGTGTCCGCGGGCCGACGGGGGCTCGAGGTCGAGCTGGCACCGACGGACCTGGTGCGGCTCACCGCAGCGACGCTGGGTCCGCTGGCACGCTGACGCGGGAACGACGCCCGGTGGCCCACGTGATGAGCAGCAGGCCGAGCAGACCGGCGATCGGCCACACGAGGAACGAGGCGAGGGCGTCGACCGCCGGCTGAGCCGGGATGAGGTCGCCGATCTGCGGGTCCGTCGTCGCCGCCGGGTCGCCCGGTCCCAGCCAGAGACCCACGCGCCACGTGACGACCGACGCCAGGAGGGTGCCGGCGACGACGATCGGTGCCAGGACCCAGCCGAGGCGACGCAGCACGAAGCCCACCACGACCGCCCACACC
Organism: Aeromicrobium sp. Leaf272; assembly: GCF_001422865.1. Classification (NCBI taxonomy): domain Bacteria; kingdom Bacillati; phylum Actinomycetota; class Actinomycetes; order Propionibacteriales; family Nocardioidaceae; genus Aeromicrobium; species Aeromicrobium sp. Leaf272. The sequence goes on along the minus strand of NZ_LMMY01000013.1, from coordinate 662,919 downwards.
AGGCTCAGTGCGGCCCCGATCGCCACGAACAGCAGCTCGACGCCGACCTGCAGGCCGGAGGCCTCCTCGGTGAGGACGATCCCCTGCTCGGTGACGAGCCACTCCGGCGGACGGGAGAGCCCGATCCACAGCGCACCCGCGCCGACCGAGACCAGGAGCAGGACGAGGACCGCCAGCACGGCTCGCCCGATCGCGCCGCGGGCACCGTGGCCCCCGCTCACCCCAGACAATGTGGCCCCAGGAGCTCCTTGAGGTCGGCGATGAGCGACGAGGACGGCTTGACCCGCAGCCCGTCGTCGAGCCGCATGACCTTGGTGGTGCCGGTGCCGACGAGGCGCAGGTGCACCTCGGTCATGCCCGGGT
>NZ_LMMY01000013.1:643759-662499 GCF_001422865.1 Aeromicrobium sp. Leaf272 | reverse complement strand
GACGACCACGGGGGCGTCGGACTGTCCGCCCGAGCCCATGGCCGGCAACGTCACCTCGAGCGCGTTCAGCTCGATGCTGTCGTCCTTGCGGCGCAGGCGACCCTTGACGACCACGACGGTGTCGGGCACCAGCACCGGCGCAGCGAGGTTGTAGGCGCCGGGGAAGACCATCACGTCGACGCTGCCGTCGAGGTCCTCGACGGTCACGAGGGCCCACGTGTCGCCCTTCTTGCTGAGCCGGCGCTGCACGGCCGTGATGAGACCGCACACGCGCACGGTGGTGCCGTCGGGTCGTTCGGCGTCGGCGATGAGGTCGCCGATCGAGCAGTCGCTGCTGGCCTTGAGCACGTGCTCCAGACCGGCGAGCGGGTGGTCGGAGACGTACAGACCCAGCATGTCGCGCTCGAACGCGAGCAGCTGGGTCTTCTCCCACTCAGGCATCTGCGGGACCGCGACCGTGACGCCGGTGAACGCGTCGTCCATGCCCCCGAACAGGGAGTCCTGGCCGATGGCGGCGTTGCGCTTGAGGTCGATGTACTGGTCGACGGCGTCCTCGGCGATGGTCGTCAACGCCCGCCGCCGGTGGCCGAGGGAGTCGAAGGCGCCGGCCTTGATGAGCGAGTCGAGCACGCGCTTGTTGCACACGTGGGTGGGGACCTTGTCGAGGAAGTCGGTGAAGTCGGTGTAGGGGCCGTTCTCCTCGCGACCGGCCACGATCCCGGCCACCACGTTCTCGCCGACGTTGCGGATCGCGCCGAGCCCGAATCGGATGTCCTCCCCGACGGAGGCGAAGTTGGAGACCGAGTCGTTGACGTCGGGCGGCAGGACCTGGATGCCGAGCCGTCGGCACTCGGCGAGGTAGATGGCCGACTTGTCCTTGTCGCCGCGGGTGCTGGTGAGCAGCGCCGCCATGTACTCGGCCGGGTAGTTGGCCTTGAGGTAGGCCGTCCAGTAGGAGATGACGCCGTAGGCGGCCGAGTGCGCCTTGTTGAAGGCGTAGTCGGAGAAGGGCAGCAGGATCTCCCACAGCGCCGTGATGGCCGGCTGGGAGTAGCCCCGCTCGAGCATGCCGGCCTGGAACCCGGCGTACTGCTTGTCGAGCTCCTCCTTCTTCTTCTTGCCCATGGCACGCCGCAGGTTGTCGGCCTGGCCGAGGCTGAAGCCCGCCAGCACCTGGGCGATCTCCATCACCTGCTCCTGGTAGACGATGAGGCCGTAGGTCTCCCCCAGGACGTCCTTGAGCGGCTCCTCCAGCTCGGGGTGGATGGGCTCGATGCTCTCGCGACCGTTCTTGCGCCGGGCGTACTTGTTGTGCGAGTCCGCACCCATCGGGCCGGGACGGTAGAGCGCGCCCACGGCCGAGATGTCCTCGAACTTGTCCGGACGCATGCTGCGCAGCAGGGCACGCATGGGACCACCGTCGAGCTGGAACACGCCGAGCGTGTCGCCCCGCGACAGCAGGTCGTAGGTGGCCGGGTCGTCGAAGGTCAGGTCCTCGAGCACGACCTCCTCGCCGCGGTTGGCCCTGATGTTGATGAGCGCGTCGTCGAGGACGGTGAGGTTGCGCAGCCCCAGGAAGTCCATCTTGACCAGCCCGAGCGCCTCGCACATCGGGTAGTCGAACTGCGTGATGATCGCGCCGTCCTGCTCGCGCCGCATGATCGGCACGATGTCGATGAGCGGCTCGCTGCTCATGATCACGCCGGCGGCGTGCACGCCCCAGTTGCGGATCTGGCCCTCGAGCCCGAGCGCCGTGTCGTAGATCTTGCGGACCTCGGCGTCGCTCTCGTGGAGGTCGCGGAACTCCTTGCCGTCGTTGTAGCGCTTGTGCTGGGGGTCGAACAGCTGCTTGAGGGGCACGCCCTTGCCCATGATGTCGGCCGGCAGCGCCTTGGTGATCCGCTCGCCCATGTTGAACGGGTAGTCGAGCACGCGGTTGGCGTCCTTGATGGCGGCCTTGGCCTTGAGCCGGCCGAAGGTGGCGATGTAGGCCACGCGGTCGTTGCCGTACTTGTCGCTGACGTAGCGGATGACCTCGCTGCGACGACGCTCGTCGAAGTCGATGTCGAAGTCGGGCATCGACGGACGCTCGGGGTTGAGGAACCGCTCGAAGATGAGGCCGTGCGTGAGGGGGCAGAGGTCGGTGATGCGCAGCGCGTACGCGGCGATCGAGCCGGCGCCCGAGCCACGGCCGGGACCGACGCGGATGCCGTTGTCCTTCGACCAGTTGATGAAGTCGGCGACCACGAGGTAGTAGCCGCAGTACCCCTTGGTCTTGATGACCTCGAGCTCCATCTCGACCCGGTCGCGCACGGCCTGGGTGAGGGCGTCGCCCGGGTAGCGGGACTCGATGCCGCGCCAGACCTCCTGGACGAACCAGCTCTCCTCGGTCTCGCCCGCCGGCACGTCGGCCCGGGCCATGTAGCCGCCGTTGGACTCGGTGAACTCCACGTCGCAGCGCTCGGCGATGAGGAGCGTGTTGTCGCACGCCTCCTTCATGTCGAAGCGGTCCTCCCACAGCTCGCGCATCTCGGCCGCGGACTTCACGTAGTAGCCGCCGCCGTCGAACTTGAGCCGCTTGGGATCGGCGACGGACTTGCCCGACGCGACGCAGATGAGCGCGTCGTGCGCGGCGGCGTCCTCGGGGTGCGTGTAGTGGCAGTCGTTGGTCGCGACGGGCGGCAGGCCCAGCTGCTTGCCCAGCCGCAGGAGGTCGTCGCGGACCTCCTTCTCGATGGGGATGCCGTGGTCCATCAGCTCGAGGAAGAAGTTGCCCTTGCCGAAGATGTCCTGGAAGTCGGCGGCGGCCTGGACCGCCTCGTCGTACTGACCGAGGCGGAGCCGCGTCTGCACCTCGCCCGACGGACACCCCGTGGTGGCGATGAGCCCCGTGCCGTAGCGCTGCAGGAGGTCGCGATCGGCGCGCGGCTTGTAGTAGTAGCCCTCCAGGCTGGACAGCGACGACAGCCGGAACAGGTTGTGCATGCCCTCCGTGGTGGAGGCGAGCATGGTCATGTGCGTGTAGGCGCCACCACCGGCGACGTCCTTGCCGCCCTCCTCCTCGTCACCGCTGACACCACGGCCCCACTTGACCTTGCGCCGCTCGCTGCGGTGGGTGCCCGGCGTCAGGTAGGCCTCGAGCCCGATGATCGGCTTGACGCCGTGCGACCGGGCCTTGGACCAGAAGTCGTAGGCGCCGTGCACGTTGCCGTGGTCCGTCATCGCGATGGCCGGCATCCCGAGCGACGCGGTGCGCTCGAACATGCCGTCGAGCAACGCGTGACCGTCGAGCATCGAGTACTCCGTGTGGTTGTGCAGGTGCACGAAGGACGAGTCGCTCGGCATCGGGTGATGCGCCTCCAGACATGGCGGACGGACGGCCCCGAGGGGCGGAGGAGGGGAAGGACCTCAGCCTACGTGACCCTCCCGACGCATCGGCCGAGGCACGCGGGCCGCCCGAGCCGCCGAGGCGGCCCGCGCACGATCAGTCCTTGGGGGCGGCGGGCTTGTCGAGGGCGAACAGGCCCACGTCGAGCACCGGTCCCTTCGGCGGGTCGTTCGGGGCGTCCGGTCCGTACGTCGACGACCACGAGTAGTCGTTGCGGGTGAGGGCCACGCCGCCCTTCCACGGGGTCACGCCGGGCGAGACCTGCAGCCCGTTGCGGGCGTCGGCCCCGAGCTTCCACCGACCGGTGATCTTCCCGCTCTTCGCGTCGATCGTCATGAGCTCGGTGCTCACCTCGTTCGACAACGTGACGAGCACCGAGCGTCCGCCGTCGGTGAGCTGCAGGTCCTCGGACAGGTAGGTGCCGCGGCGTGCCTTCTCCATCGAGGTCTCGATCGAGGAGGTGTCGACGGTCCAGAGCATCTCCTCGTCCTCGAGGGAGTACCGGACGATGCCGCCGTTCTGCGTCATCACCACCGACCCGTCCTCGAAGCCGACCGAGGCGTAGCCACCCACGACGGCGCTCGTCAGGTCGAGCTTCGTGAGGTCGGGCTCGCCGTACGCCCGCTCCTTCGTGCCGGTCTTGGCGACGACCTTGCCCGTGGCCGGGTCGAGCTTCACGAGGGAGTCCGACAGCTTCGACTCCGGGCCCGTGTAGGTGCCGAACGTCACGCCGACCCAGAGTCCGTTCCCGCTGAACGGGGAGACGGTGTTGTCGGCGTCGGGCTTCTTGCCGAACAGGGCGGACGCCTTGGCGGACCAGACCTTCTCGAACGTCGGGGCCCGGAAGGCCTGCACGGTCCAGTCACCACCCTTGGCGTCCTTCGCGGAGACGACGACGAGCGACGGGTCCTCCGGGGTGCGCTGCCAGTAGTACGGCGTGAGCCCGAGGTCGGCGACCTCCACGAGCCGGTCGCCGTCGACGCGGTTGATCGTGTCGTCCTCGGCGATCACGAAGTCGGTGCCGCCGTGGGTGACGATCCGCCCGACGGACTTCTTGGCCGCCGGCACGTCGACCTCGACCTGCTTGCCCTGGCCCGAGCCGACCCTCATCAGTCCCGTGCAGCGGTCGCCCTCGCGGTACGAGAGCAGGATCGAGGTGGCCTTGCGGTCGGGGTCGGACGCCGCGCACACCCGGGCCTCGGGGTCGTCGCCGAGGGTGCCCTTCCAGGTCTTCTTGCCCTTCGTGTCGTAGGCCTGCAGGCGGTTGCCCACGTAGGTGACGACCGCGGAGCCGGTGTAGACGGCGCCGACGGACGACGTGGCGTCGGGGTCGTCGGCCTCGATGGAGGCCAGCGGCTCGGCGTCGACGTCGATCGGGCCGGCGGTGGGCACGGGACGGTCCTGCGGTGCGACCTCCTCGCCGGGCTCGGGGAACGTGAAGACCCCGATGTCGAAGAGGTCGCCCTCCGGCGCCTCGAGCTCGCCGACGCCGTCGAAGGTCCGCTGCCAGGACTCGAAGTTGCGGGTGAGCACGAGCCCGTCCTCGTAGAGGGTCGCTCCGGGCTCCACCTGGAAGCCGTTCGCGTACTCCTCCGGCAGGGGCCACCGGCCGACGAGGGTCCCCTTGGCGGCGTCGACGGCGATGACCTCGGTGGTCGTGTCGTTGCTGACGGTCGCCACGAGGTACCCGTCGGCGGTGAGGCCCTGGGGCAGCACGGTCCGCAGCGGGAACCGCTCGTCGGACGCCTGCTCCAGCTGCGTCAGGTCGAGCTCCCACGTCTGCTTCTTCGTCTCCAGGGAGTAGCGCGACAGCCCACGGGCCTGGGCGAAGATCATCTCGCCCTTCTTCCCGACCGCGAGGGAGCGGTCGAACTGGTTGGCGGCGCTCGCGAGGTCGAACGTGCCCTCCTCCAGCGGCTTCTCCGGCGGTGAGGTGGGCGCCTCGGCGCTGCCGAGGGGCTCGCCGCTCGCAGGGTCGAGCTTGGTCATGTGGTACGTCGAGCCGATCTGCTGCATGGCCCAGGTCGGGTCCCCCGGCGAGAGGGAGACCACGCAGTCGGCCCCCTGGTCCGGGAAGGCGGTGGCGCCCGGGGTGGTCCAGACCGGCTCGAACGAGGGCAGCTCGTAGGCGTCGACGTTGCACTCGGGGTCGCTCAGGCGCGACCCGACGAGCAGCGTCCCGTCGGCGGACGGGAAGAGGTCGAAGTAGGAGTCGTCCTTCAGCCGGGCGATGGGCTCGGGCTCCTTCGCGGTCGCGCGCCACACGACCCCGCGCATGTCGATGAGGTAGTCCTTGCCGTCGACGGTGAGGAGGTTCTCGAACGCTCCACCCGCCGGTTCGCCCTCGAAGGTCGCCCCCAGGTCCTGCTCGGCCATGTTCGAGAGGACCTTGCCGTCGGCCACGCGGACGGTCGCGACGGACGCGCAGTACGTGCCGTCGCCGTAGACCACCGTGAACCGCTTCACGGCCCGGTCCGGCTGGGACACGAAGCAGACCGAGCCGCCCTTGAGGTCGAGCTTCGCGGTCCAGAGCTGGTCGCCGGACTCCAGGTCATAGCCGGAGATGTCGTCGACGGAGTAGCCGACCGCGGTGGACCCGCTGATGAACGCACCGGAGCGACGCTCGACGAGCGCGGTGTCGAGCGAGCCGACCTGCTCCTCGAGGTCGTCGGCCGCGGCGAACAGCGCCTTCGCCTCGAGGGCGGGACCCGTGGCCGGCCCGGCCGCGGCGGGCGGCTTGTCGGGCAGCGGGAGCGAGGCCTTCTTCTCCTCGTCCTCACCGCCGGTGCACCCGGCCAGCAGCAGCGCGCTGCACGCCAAGCCCACCCACGTCCGTCGGACGGTCCAGCGGGATCCCCCGAGCCTCGTCATGCGTTCAGCCACTTCCTCGTGTCGTCGAACAGGTCGCGGGTGCGCCCGTCGAGCTTGCCCTCGTAGCCCTCCTGGCCGGGGTTGCCGTAGTAGTACTCGGCCTGGTCGAACACCGACGAGCGGCCACGCTCGGACTCGAGGTAGGCGAAGACGGCCGCGGCACAGACGTAGTTGTTGTACCGGACCTCCTGGTTCTTGTCGTAGAACCCCTCGGCGCCCTTGGCGGCGATGTCGACGAACCGGCCGAAGTGTCCGCGGATCCGGCCTCCGTCCCGGCCCAGCAGCCCCGATGTCCCGTTGTCGGCCCAGGTGGCCAGCCCCTCGGCGGCCCAGGTGGCCTTGGCGCCGGGCGTGATCCACTGGTTCGCCAGCACGTGCACCGCCTCGTGGCAGGCCACGCCCTCGAAGTCGGAGCGGGTCAGCGACGACTGGTGCATGCCGACCCGGCCGGTGCCCTTGGGCAGTCCCTTCGCCGAGGTCGTCTTCTTCTGGCCCTTGGCGAGCTCCTCGGGGTCCAGGAACGGGTGGTAGTAGGCGTGGGCGTCCGCGTCGCCCACGGCCACGCCGCCCCACAGCTTCCCGTCGATCTTCGGCCAGGTGAGCGCGTAGAAGATCTTGTCGACGCCCTTCGGCCGTGGCATCAGGTCGAAGGCGCGCTTGGCGCCGGCCTCGATCGTGCCGGAGATGCGCTTGGCGGTGGCCGCGTCCTTCGAGCGGAAGGCGAGGTAGGTGTGCTTGGTCTCGATCGCGTCGATGTCGGCGACGTCCCAGAAGGACGGGTCGTAGCTCTCCTCCGGCTCGCCGATCCTCAGCAGCTCCAGCGGGGACTTCTCGTCCGCCTTGCGGAAGCTGGCCCGGTAGGTCTCGACCACCTGCTGGCCGTCGGCGCCGCGGACCTGGTGGGCGAAGACGAGGTCGCCGTCGTACTCGACGATGCCGCCGGCACCGTTGCGGGTGCGCCCGCCCGGCACGCCCACGTACCACTCGCCGTCGATGAAGCCGAGCCGGCCGAAGTTCTCGAAGCGCCGGCTCCAGCGCGCACGCACGTCGTCGAGGGAGTAGTCGTCCCCCTTGATCACCTGCAGGAGCTTCTCGACGTCGCCCGTGCCGAAGGCGGTGTTCAGCTGGTCGCGCAGCGCGGCGACGTCGTCCTGGGTGACCGCGTTCCCGGCGTTCGGGCGGTGGATCTTCGGGCCCTTCGTCGCCTCTGTGCCGGGCGAGGAGCCCCCGGAGGAGCACGACGCGACCAGGAGCCCCGCCGATCCGAGCAGGAGGGTCCGACGATCCAACGCGTTCATGCTTCTCCCCGACGTGGTGGTGACGTGCCGACCGATGGTAACCGCCGACGAACCCGGCCCGGGCCACATCGGCAGGATCCGCGCGACGTCGGCAGGACGCCCACCTCGGGGCGGGCTGCTCCGTGCGAGCAGTGGCCGTCAGCGGGAGCCGGCGATGTTGTACTGGCGGATCGAGAGGGGGACGAAGACGGCGAGGATCAGCACCACCCAGATGAGCGTGTACAGCACCGGGTGCTGCATCGACCAGGCGTCGGGCACGGGCACCGAGGCGCTGGTGTTGCCGAACAGCTCGCGGCACGCCTGGGTGACGGCCGAGACCGGGTTCCACTCCACGAACGGCCGCAGGAAGGAGTTGAAGCTCTCCGTGGGCACGAACGCGTTGGAGACGAACGTCAGCGGCATGATGACGATGAACGAGGCGTTGTTGATGACCTCGACGCTGGGCACCAGCAGGCCGATGTAGCCCATGATCCAGCTGACGGCGTAGGCGAACAGCAGCAGCAGGAGGAAGCCCGCGAGCATGTCGAGGACACCCTCGCGCGCCCGCCAGCCCACCAGCAGCCCGGTGAGCGCCATGATGATCAGCGAGAGGACGTTGTAGATGATGTCCGACGTCGTCCGCCCCACCAGCACCGCGGAGCTGGACATGGGCAGCGAGCGGAAGCGGTCGATGATGCCCTTCTGCATGTCCTCGGCCAGGCCGGCCCCGGTGAAGGTGGCACCGAACACCACGGTCTGGGCGAAGATGCCGCCGATGAGGAACTCGCGGTAGTTGAGGCCCTCCCCCGCGTCGATGGCGTTGCCGAAGACGAAGGCGAACAGCAGCACGAACATGATGGGCGAGATCAGGACGAAGACCAGGATCTCGGGGACCCGCTTGATCTTGATGACGTTGCGCTTGGCGACGACCCAGCCGTCGCTCGCGACCCGGGCGGCGCTCATGCGGATGCCTCTTCCTGCTCGTCGGTCTCGGTGGCGGACTCGCGCTCGGCGGCGTGCCCGGTCAGGCTGAGGAACACGTCGTCGAGCGTCGGCCGCCGCAGCCCGATGTCGACCACGGCGACGTGCTCGTCCTGCAGGCCCTGCAGGACCACCGCCAGCTGCCGGGCGCCGTCGGTGACGGGTGCGGCCACCCCGCGGCCGTTGGCGTCGACCTGGACGTCGCCGATGGCGACGCCGGCCAGGATCCTGGCGGCGGTGTCACGGTGGGCGGGGTCGGCGACCACGATCTCGACACGCTCGCCGCCGGTACGGGACTTGAGCTCGTCGGCGGTGCCCCTCGCGATGGCGCGACCGGAGTCGATCACCACGATGTCGTCGGCCAGCAGGTCGGCCTCCTCCAGGTACTGCGTGGTCAGCAGCAGGGTGGCGCCGGAGTCGACCAGCTCCTGGATGACGCCCCACATCTGCTGGCGGGCCCGCACGTCGAGCCCAGTGGTGGGCTCGTCGAGGATGAGCACCGGCGGCGCGGCGACGAGGGCGCCCGCGAGGTCAAGCCGACGTCGCATGCCGCCGGAGTAGGTCTTGGAGGGCCGGTCCCCCGCCTCCGCGAGGTCGAAGCGCTCGAGCAGCTCACGTGCCCGGGTCCGCGACGCGGAGCGCCCGAGTCCGTAGAGCCGGCCGATCATGTCGAGGTTCTCGAAGCCGGTGAGGTACTCGTCGACCGCGGCGTACTGCCCCGAGAGCCCGATGCGGGCCTTGACCCCGTCGGGGTCCTTCGCGACGTCGATGCCCGCGACCTCGGCCGTGCCGCCGTCGGCCTTCAGCAGGGTGGCGAGGATGCGGACCGCCGTGGTCTTGCCGGCACCGTTCGGCCCGAGGAGGCCGAGGACGGTGCCCTCCGGCACCGCGAGGTCGAGCCCCGACAGCGCCTCGACCCCCTTGTAGCGCTTGACGAGGCCGGTCGCCCGGATCATGTCGGCCATGAGCACACCTTCCTGATGGTCCTCCGAACTGGAAGACCGCTGGGACGATCATGCCGTGAGCCACGGACAGAACGCATCAGCCGAAGGTCGCGGATCGCGGAGCACCTGGCCCCACGGACCGGTCAGCCCTGCGAGGGCGGTGGGCGGAAGCCCGCCGTGCGCGCCGCCTCGGCGTCCTTGAACCAGACGTCCGCGGTCACGCGGGCGTGCGCCGGCGACCCGGGGAGGTAGTAGGTCAGGGAGTCGACGTTCGCCTTCACCTCGTAGCCGGGGCCGGGCGACCCACCCCCGGGTCCGGGCAGGGCCGAGCCGCGGAAGGGGCCCACCGAGCCCGGGGCGGGACGTTCCGGCTCCTGAGCCGGCTGGGCGGCCTGGGCGGCCGGCCGCGGCCGGACCGGGTCCGACGAGCCGTACCGCGTCTCGGGACCGGGGACGGTCCAGCGGTCGGCGGACGTGGTCGACCCCGTCCCGGTGCCGGGAGCGGCGCGCCGGCGCGAGCCGAGCAGCCAGCCCAGCGCGACGCCGAGAGCGGCGGCGAGCACCAGCCACACGACGATCTCGCCTGCGGTGTACACGGACATCAGCGTTCCTCCACTCGGAAGTCGACCCGACGGTACAGCGCCGACCGGGGGTCGATGCCTCGATCGTCGCCCGAGCCGATCGCGGTGGAGACGAGGCGACCGGCCGGGACGCCACGCGCCACGAGGTAGGCACGCACCACGGCCGCCCGGTCGGCGGCGAGCGAGTCACCCCGCTCGGGGTCGGCGGGCCCGGCGTGACCGAGCACGTCGAGCGAGACGTCCGTGCGTGCCATCACCGCGGCGACGCGGTCCAGGTCGGCGCGACCTCGTGGGCCGAGCACGTCGCTCCCGATCCCGAAGGTGATCCGTGTGCCCTCGAGGACCTGGGCCTGCCGCCGACCGAGACGCGTGGCCCCGGCCGTGAGCGAGACCCGCACGTCGTCGACCGCCTGCTGCTCTTCCAGGGCGGCCGCGACCCGGGCCCGCGTCGTCGGGGCAGCCGTCGTCCCCTCGACCTCGAGCACGCCGTCGCGGATCGTCAGTCGCAGGTCGTCGACCTGGGCGGTGTCGTCGAGCACCGCACCGAGCGCCGGCCACCAGCGCGGCCTCGCGAGCGTGGTGTCCACGGCCAGGTCGACCGCCACCGGCACGCCGCGCACCCTGGCCACCCGCCGACCGATCTCGTCGGCCAGGGCCTTGCTGGGGACCGCGCTGGAGAACGCCACCCCGGTGGGCGACACCTCGAGGGCGAGGTCGATGTCCTCCGCGGTCGACGTCGGCCGCGGCGACGTGCCCACGTCGATCGGACGCACCTCCACCGAGCGCACCCCTGGCACGTCCTCGACGGCGTCGACGGTCCGCTGCACCACCGCGTCCGACGCCGACCACGGGTCGATGCGGACCTCGCGACCCGTGACCTCGACGCCGACCTGGTCGGGAGCCGTCGACCGCACGGCCTGCTCGACCTGGGGCGTGAGCGCCCGGCCGACGTCGCGGGTGCCGACGACCGCACCGCTCACCACCACGACGACCAGCGCGCCGGCCACCGCCCACGTCGCCGTCGTGCGTGTCCCGGGGTCCACCCCGTCAGTCCTGTCGATAGCTGCTGAGGAAGTTCCCGAGTCGCTGGATCGCGTCGCTGAGGTCCGCGGCCCAGGGCAGCGTGACGATGCGCAGGTGGTCGGGCTCGGGCCAGTTGAACCCGGTGCCCTGCGTGAGCAGGATCTTCTCGGCCAGCAGCAGGTCGAGGACGAGCTGCTGGTCGTCCTTGATGGGGTGCACCTCGGGGTCGAGCCTCGGGAACACGTAGAGCGCACCCTTGGGCCGCACGACGGAGACGCCGGGGATCTTCTCCAGCTCCGCGACGGCCGTGTCGCGCTGCTCGACCAGGCGCCCACCGGGGAGCACCAGGTCCTTGATGCTCTGGTAGCCGCCGAGCGCCACCTGGATCGCGTTCTGCGCAGGCACGTTCGGGCACAGCCGCATCGACGCCAGGAGGGTGATGCCCTCGAGGTAGTCGCGAGCGCCCTCCAGCGGCCCGGTGACCACGAGCCACGCCGCCCGGTAGCCGCACACCCGGTACGCCTTCGACAGGCCGTTGAAGGTGAGGGTGAGCACGTCGGGGGCGATCCCGGCCAGGGAGTGGTGCTGGGCGTCGTCGTAGAGGATCTTGTCGTAGATCTCGTCGGCCATGAGGACCAGGCCGTGCCGGCGGGCGAGGTCGGCGATGCCCGCGAGCGTCTCCCGCGAGTAGACCGCACCCGTCGGGTTGTTGGGGTTGATGACGACGATCACCTTCGTGCGGTCGGTGATCTTGGACTCGAGGTCCTCGAGGTCGGGGTTCCACTCGTTCTGCTCGTCGCAGCGGTAGTGGACCGGCGTCCCTCCGGCCAGGTTCGTGACCGCGGTCCACAACGGGTAGTCGGGGATCGGGATGAGGACCTCGTCGCCGTTGTCCAGCAGCGCCTGCAACGCCATCTGGATGAGCTCGGAGACCCCGTTGCCGATCCACACGTCGTCGATGTCGATCGCCGGGAAGTCGTCGACGAGCTGGTAGTGGTGCACGACCGCCCGACGAGCGGACTGGATGCCGCGGGAGTCGGAGTAGCCGGCCGAGCCGGGCAGGGCGGCGATGACGTCCTGGAGGATCTCGGCGGGTGCGTCGAAGCCGAAGGGCTGGGGGTTGCCGATGTTCAGCTTGAGGATGCGGTGGCCCTCGGCCTCGAGGGCGGCGGCACGGGCACTGACGGGTCCGCGGATGTCGTAGAGGACATCCCTCAGCTTCTCGGACTGGCGCACGCGCTGGCTGGACATGCGCTCATCTTCCCAGACCGGTCGGGCTCCCCGGCCACGACGTGGCTCAGGCGCGGCGACCGAGGCCGTCGACGACCTCGACCCCCGGCACACGGGCCAGGACCGAGCCGTCCAGGAGCAGCTTGGACGCCCGGACGCCCGAACCCATGACGAGCACCGGCTGCGCGACGACGGCGGCGTCGACGAGCACCCGCCAGCCGTCCGGCAGGCCGAAGGGGGTGATGCCTCCGTGCTCCATCCCGGTGCGCTCGACCGCGTCCTCGTGGGGCAGGAACGACGCCTTGCGCACGTCGAGCACGCGCTTGACCACGCCGTTCACGTCGGCGCGGGTGGACGCCAGGACGACGCACGCGGCGACCCGCTCCTGCCCGTCACGACGTCCGCCCACCACCACGCAGTTCCCGAGCGCCTCCGGCGGCACGCCGTACGCCTCCTGGTTGGCGGCGGTGTCCGACAGCGCGGGATCGATCGCCACCACGCCGACCTCGCGGTCGAGACCGGCCGCGGCCAGGGCGGCCACCACCGACGGGCCGGCCAGGTCGGGTTCGTCGGCCAGCGGCCTCGCCTCGAGGGCTCCCGCGAGCCAGTACCTCATCGGCGGCGCTCGTCAGTCAGCACTGCGGACGACGTCGAGGGCCTGCGCGAGGTCCGCGGGGTAGGGGCTCTCGAAGTCGACGCGCTCCCCCGTCGTGGGGTGGACGAATCCGAGGTGCTTGGCGTGCAGCCACTGGCGGTCCAGCCCGACCCGGGCGGCGAGCGTCGGATCGGCGCCGTACTGCAGGTCACCGACGCACGGGTGGTGCAGCGCGCTCATGTGCACGCGGATCTGGTGGGTGCGACCGGTCTCGAGCTTGATCGTCAGGAGCGAGGCGAAGCGGTGCGCCTCGAGCGTGTCGTAGTGGGTGATGCTCGGACGGCCGTCCGCGCGCACCGTGAACTTGAAGTCGTGCCGGGGGTGACGCGCGATGGGGGCGTCGATGGTGCCGGTGTGCGGGTCGGGGTGGCCCTGCACGAGCGCGTGGTAGGTCTTCTCGACGGTCCGGTCGCGGAACGCCTGCTTGAGCACCGTGTAGGCCCGCTCGGACTTGGCGATCGTCATGAGCCCGCTCGTGCCGACGTCGAGCCGCTGCACGATGCCCTGCCGCTCCGGGGCGCCCGACGTCGAGATCCGCACGCCCGCACCCGCGAGGTGCCCGACCACGGTCGGCCCCTCCCAGCCGACGCTGGGGTGAGCCGCCACGCCGACCGGCTTGTCGACGACGACGATGTCGTCGTCCTGGAAGACGATGCTCATGCCCTCCACGACCTCGGCCACGACGGTGGCGGTCCGCGGAGCCGGGATGGTGGCCTCGAGCATCGCGCCGGGCTCGACCCGCTCGGACTTCTGCGGCACCTGGCCGTCGAGGAGCACGAGGCCATCGGCCACGAGCTCGCTCGCCCGGGTGCGTGAGAGACCCAGCAGACGCGCGAGCGCGGTGTCGACGCGCTCACCTGCGAGGCCCTCGGGCACGGAGATCACGCGGTGCTGGCTGGGGTGCTGGCCGTGGTCGGTGTCGCTCACGCGCGCTCCTTCGGGTCGGTGCGTGCGCCGTCGAGGCCGACGCCCTGCCAGGTGCGCACGACGACGAGGACCGCGGCGACGGTGAGGTAGATGTCGGCCACGTTGCCCACGAAGAACCCGCCGTAGTCGATGAAGTCGACCACGTGGCCACGGAAGGGGCCGGGCTCGCGGAGGATGCGGTCGGTGAGGTTGCCGAGCGCGCCGGCCAGCAGCAGCACGAGGCCCACGGTCCAGACCCGGTCGCGCAGGCGGGCGGCCATGCGCACCACCACGACGCACACCACGACCGACACGATGCTGAGGACGACCGTCATGGACGCGCCCATGCCGAAGGCGGCACCGGGGTTGCGCAGGAAGGTCAGCTCGAGGACGTCGGGCAGGAGCCGGATCGGCTCGTCTCGGTCGGCCAGCCGCTCGACGGCCAGGACCTTGGTGACCTGGTCGACGACCCAGGCGACCGCCACGGCGGCGAGGAACAGCGGGAGGACCCGGCGGCGGGGCGCGGGCACGGCGCTGGAGGGCTCGGGCGTCGCGTCGGAGGACTCGGGGACCGCGTCGGAGGATTCAGGCATGTCGTGGGTCATCGTCCCACGTGCCACCACACGAGCCGGGCTCGGCTCAGCGACGCTCCTCGCGCTGCTTGCACTCCTTGCACAGCGTGGCGCGGGGGAAGGCCTGCAGACGCATCTTGCCGATCGCCTCGCCGCACACCTCGCACACGCCGTAGGTGCCCTTGCCGAGCCGGTCGAGGGCCTTCTCGGTCTGCAGCAGCAGCTCGCGCTGGTTGGCGGCCAGGGACATCTCGGCGTCACGCTCGAGGCTGTTGGAGCCGACGTCGGCCTGGTCGTTGCCGGCACCGTCGACGCCGTCCCGCAACAGGTCCTGCAGCTCCTTGGCGGAGAGGTCGAGCTCCTTGCGCAGGCGGAGGAGGTCGTCCTCCAGCTCGACGCGGATGGCCGCGGTCTCGTCGGCGGTCCACGGATCTTCGTCCGCCCGCACGGCCAGGGTGGTCTTGGGCATGGCCAGACAGTAGACCCGGCAGGTCCACCGCACAACTTCGCCCTGTGCCCCGGCTCCCCCGCCTGCGGGGTACCCTGTCAGGCACAGCGTTCGAGCCGTCATCAGCGGCGAGCTTCCGGAAGAACGGGGTCGCTCGCGGGCCCTCAGTAGAACCGGACGGGTGGCCCGTCACAGCCGTTCGACGAGTGGTCGCAGCCGGCAGGTCCGGGGGTGGCAACCGAGGTGGTACCGCGGTCCTTCCAGGGTCGTCCTCGAGCAGAGCAGACCACCGAGGAGCAGCCGCCATGACCTACCCGAAGGCTCAGACGGGCACCGACCAGCCCGCGACCGCCGTCCCCTCCACCCCTCGCTTCCCCGAGATCGAGGAGCGCGTCCTCGCGTACTGGAAGAGCGACGGCACCTTCCGGGCGAGCGTCGAGGCCCGCGACGGCGGCGCCGACGGCTCCAACGAGTTCGTCTTCTACGACGGTCCCCCGTTCGCCAACGGGCTCCCGCACTACGGCCACCTGCTGACCGGCTACGTCAAGGACGTGGTCCCGCGCTACCAGACCATGCGGGGCCGCAAGGTCGAGCGCCGGTTCGGCTGGGACACGCACGGCCTGCCCGCCGAGCTCGAGGCCATGCGCCTCAACGGCATCAAGACGACCGACGAGATCGTCGAGATGGGCATCGACCGGTTCAACGAGGCCTGCCGCGCCTCGGTGCTGAAGTACACCGGCGAGTGGGAGGAGTACGTGACCCGCCAGGCCCGGTGGGTGGACTTCGAAAACGACTACCGCACGCTCAACCCGGAGTACATGGAGTCGGTCATCTGGGCGTTCAAGCAGCTGCACGACAAGGGCCTCGTGTACGAGGACTTCCGCGTGCTGCCCTACTGCTGGAACGACGAGACGCCCCTGTCCAACCACGAGCTGCGCATGGACGACGACGTCTACCAGAACCGCCAGGACCCGGCGGTCACCGTCGGCTTCGAGATCACCGGCGACGGCCCCCTGGCCGGCGCGCGGCTGATGATCTGGACCACGACGCCCTGGACCCTGCCGAGCAACCTGGCCGTCATGGTCGGCACCGGCATCGACTACGTCGCGGTCGAGCACGAGGGCACTCGACTGGTGCTCGCCGAGGCTCGCCTCGGCGCCTACGCCCGCGAGCTCGGTGACGAGCCCACCGTGGTCTGGCGCGGCACCGGCGCCGACCTCCTCGGGCTGTCGTACACCCCGCCGTTCAGCTACTTCGTCGGTCACGAGAACGCGTTCCGCGTCGTGGCCGCCGACGACGCCGTGACCACCACCGACGGCACCGGCCTCGTGCACAGCGCCGGCGCGTTCGGCGAGGTCGACAAGGAGGTCACCGACCGCGAGGGCATCGTGGCCGTCATGCCCGTGGGCAAGGACGGCCGGTTCACCGTGCCGGTCACCGACTACGAGGGCATGCAGGTCTTCGACGCGAACCCGCACGTCATCGACGACCTGAAGAACGGCACCGGCTCGGTCTCCCCGGGCACGATCCTGCTGCGTCGCGAGACGTACGACCACTCCTACCCGCACTGCTGGCGCTGCCGCGAGCCCCTCATCTACAAGGGCGTGGAGTCGTGGTTCGTGCAGGTCACGGCGTTCAAGGACCGCATGGTCGAGCTGAACCAGCAGATCCGCTGGGTCCCCGACCACATCCGCGACGGCCAGTTCGGCAAGTGGCTCGAGAACGCGCGCGACTGGTCGATCACGCGCAACCGCTTCTGGGGCTCCCCCGTGCCCGTGTGGAAGAGCGACGACCCCGCCTACCCGCGGCTCGACGTCTACGGCTCGTTCGAGGAGCTGGAGCGGGACTTCGGCACGCTCCCGATGAAGGACGGCGTCCCCGACCTCCACCGGCCGTACGTGGACGACCTGGTGCGCCCGAACCCCGACGACCCGACCGGCCGGTCGATGATGCGTCGCGTGCCCGACGTGCTCGACGTCTGGTTCGACTCGGGCTCCATGTCGTTCGCCCAGGTGCACTACCCGTTCGAGAACGGCGACTGGTTCGAGGACCACTTCCCCGCCGACTTCATCGTCGAGTACATCGGCCAGACGCGCGGCTGGTTCTACACGCTGCACGTGCTGGCCACGGCACTGTTCGACCGTCCCGCGTTCGAGGCGTGCGTCAGCCACGGCATCGTGCTCGGGTCCGACGGCAACAAGATGAGCAAGTCCCTGCGCAACTACCCCGACGTCTCCGAGGTCTTCGACCGCGACGGCGCCGACGCGATGCGCTGGTTCCTCATGGCGTCGCCGATCCTGCGGGGTGGCAACCTCGTGGTCACCGAGCAGGGCATCCGCGACTGCGTCCGCCAGGTGATGATCCCGCTCTGGAACAGCTGGGCGTTCCTCGGCCTCTACGCCAACGCCGCCGGCTACGAGGGGCAGCCGCTCACGTCGGCGCCGAGCGACCCGCTCGACCGCTACGTGCTGGCCAAGCTGGGCCGGTGGGTGCGCGACATGACGACCCAGCTCGACGACTACGCGATCGCGGAGGCCTGCGAGTCGACGCGCGAGTTCCTCGACGTGCTCACGAACTGGTACATCCGACGCTCGCGGGAGCGCTTCTGGCTGTCCGACGCCGGTGCGGAGCTCACGGCCGAGCAGCGGGCACCGTTCGACACGCTGCACACGGTCCTGGAGACCGTCTGCCGGGTGGTCGCCCCCCTGCTCCCCCTGACGACGGAGGAGATCTGGCGCGGTCTCACCGGTGGACGGTCGGTGCACCTCACCGACTGGCCCGACGCCGACGCCTACGTGCGCGACGACGCCCTCGTCGACGCGATGGACCAGGTCCGCGCCGTCTGCTCGACCGGTTCGGCGCTGCGCAAGGCCTCGGCCCTGCGTGTGCGGCTCCCGCTCGCGTCGCTCGAGGTGGCCGTGCCCGATCCCGGCGCCCTCGAGGGCTTCGAGGACGTGGTGGCCCGCGAGCTCAACGTGAAGCACGTGCGGCTGATCGCGGCCGATTCCGACGAGGCGGCCGCACACGGGCTCACGTCGCGGCTGACCGTGCACGCCCGCGCGGCCGGACCCCGGTTGGGCAAGGACGTCCAGCACGCGATCCGCGGGTCGAAGACCGACGACTGGTCGGTCGCCGACGACGGCACCGTCACGTCCGGCGGCATCGAGCTGCAGGAGGGCGAGTACACGCTCGAGCAGGTGGCCGGGTCGTCCGGTGGCACGGAGATCGCGGTGCTTCCGGGCGGCGGCTTCGTGGCGCTGGACACCACGGTGACGCCGGAGCTGGAGGCCGAAGGCCTGGCGCGCGACGTCGTGCGCGGCGTGCAGCAGGCCCGGCGCGACGCCGGCCTGTCGGTCTCCGACCGCATCACGCTCCACCTGGACGGCGACGACGCCGTGCTGGCCGCGGTCCGCACCCACGAGGCGCTCGTCGCGGGCGAGACCCTGGCGACCTCGGTCTCGCTGGGCGACCAGCCCGACGGCACGCCGATCGACGTCACCGGCGCGACCGCCCGCGTCGCGGTCACGAAGGCCTGACCCTCCCCGCGAGGGTGCGGGAGATTCCCAGGTCGACCTGGGAATCTCCCGCACCGCACGGCTTTCCCACGTCTGCACGGCTTGCTATCCGTGCTGGAGTGAGGTTCCCGTGCTGCTGCGCTGCTCCGGGCCGGTCGTTCCTTGCTGCTGCGTCGCTGTGGCTGCGAGTGGACCTGCTCTCCGAAAGGGCCTCGACCGGCGGCTCGGCCGGGCTCTCGGGGCGCGGCTCCCGGTGACGCAAGGTTCTGCGTTCGTGCGTGAGGGGTCGAAGGATGCTGCGTTCGTGTCCGGATCCCGTCACCAACGCAGCATCGTTCGGGGTTCTGCA
>NZ_LMMY01000013.1:555240-643742 GCF_001422865.1 Aeromicrobium sp. Leaf272 | reverse complement strand
GCGAACGCAGAATCCTGCGTCCGGCGGGGGCTACGGCGAGGCGGGTGGGCAGGGATTCTCCCTCTGCGTGGGACGGTCCACGAGAAGGGAGAATCACTGCCCCTACGGGCTCCTTTTCGTCGCCACGATTCTTCCTTCGCGAGGCACGGTCCACGCGAAGGAAGAACCGTGCGCGGATCCCGCACAGATGGAGAATCGTGGCCGCGCCCCGCGAGCTCGCCCGACCCCGGCGTCCTGCTCCGGTCGAGGCCCTTTCGGAGAACGACCCGCCTCGGGGTCACAGCAACGCAGCGGCACGGGAAGACCCACCCACAGCGGTGCAGCAGGTGACGGCCCACCGACAGCGACGCAGCAGTGAACGAAGACCCACCCCGGGGCGACGTAGCCGCAGGGCCGCACCCCGAGCAGCAAGCGACGCGCAGGCCGACGACACCTAGCCTCGCCACCGACCCGGCGACGCACGAGGGCCCGCCACCGTGACGGTGGCGGGCCCTGCGTGGTGGCTGGTACTCAGAGCGAGGCGTTGCTGTCCTCGTCGCCGAGCAGCGAGCGGAGACGACGGGGCGAGCCGTCGTTCTGGTTCTGCGCCGGGGCCGGGGTGTTCTCGTTGGCCGCGAGCTGGTCGAGCTGGCTCTGGAAGTAGTTCTTGAGCCGGGCCCGGTACTCACGCTCGTAAGCCCGCAGGTGCTCGACCTCGCGCTGGAGCTCGTAGCGCTCCCGCTCGATGGCCGCGACGGCCTGCTGGCGACGCTCGTTGGTCTCGTCGTCGAGCTTCTGGGCGCGGATGCGGGCGTCGGTCTCGAGCCGGTCGGCCTTGCCGCGCGACTCGTTCGTCAGGCGCTCGGCCTTGGTGCGGGCCTCACCGACGATGCGGTCGGCCTCCTCCTTGGCCTGGTCCATCAGCTGGTCCGCGTTGTTGGACGCGATCTCCAGCAGTCGGGCCGCAGCCGAGGATGCATCACCCATGCTGTTGCGCGCGGGCGCAGCGGCCACGACGGGCGCGGGAGTGGGCTCCGGCTCGGGCTCGGGCTTCTTCTCGACGACCGGCTCCGGCTCGGGCTCGGGAGTCGGCTCGGGCTCGGGCTCGGCGGCCACGGGCTGCGGCGTCGGCTCGGGCTTGATCGCCGGGATCAGGCCGGTGGGCTCGCCGGTCGAGGCAGCGGCGACCTTGGCGCGCAGCTCCTCGTTCTCGACGGTGAGTCGCTCCAGCTCGGCTTCGACCTCGTCGAGGAACTGGTCCACCTCGCCCATGTCGTAACCCTCGCGGAGACGTACCGGAGTGAAGCGCTTGTTGCGCACGTCCTCTGGCGTCAGGGGCATGAGTTCACCTCGTGTCGTGGTTTCGTCGCAAGATCTGTGGTTCTGACCCACCGTACTCGGTCACCGTTCACTGCTGCCACACCCGTCCCAGTCGAACGGGATCCACCGGCGCGTCACTGCACCATGGTGCGGTTGACGATCGCCTGCAGGATGTAGATGACGACCAGCAGGATCATCGGCGAGAGGTCCAGCGCCGCGCCACCCAGACGGATGGGCGGGATCACGCCACGCACCACGCGCAGCGGCGGGTCGGTGACGGTGTAGATGCCCTCGCAGAGGACGGCCACGACGCCGCTGGGGCGCCAGGACCGGGCCAACAGCTGGACCCAGTCCAGGATGAACCGCGCGAGCAGCACGAGGATGCAGACGAGCAGGACGAACGAGATGACCTGCCCGATGGAGTTCAGTGCCATGTCTCCCTAGCCGTGGTTGTAGAACCCGCCCGCAGCGATGCGCTGCTTGTCCTCGTCGGTCACCTCGATGTTCTCGGGCGACAGCAGGAAGACCTTGGCGGTGACACGGTTGATCGTGCCATGCACGGCAAAGACGAGGCCGGCGGCGAAGTCGACCAGGCGCTTGGCGTCGTCGTCGTCGATCTCGGAGAGGTTCATGATGACCGGCACGCCGGACCGGTAGTGGTCGCCCACGGTGCGGGCGTCGTTGTACGTGCGCGGCGTGACCGTCTCGATGCGCGCGAGCATCGACGGCGCCGGCTCGACGGCGCGGGGCGCGCGGCGGTGCTCGTCGATCGACGCGACCTGGGCCCGACGCTCCGGGGTGCGCACGACGGCGGCGCTGCGCTCGTCGTCGCGACGGACGGCGATCGGTCCGGTGGGCTCGTCGTCGAACTCGTCGTACTCGGCCTGCTCGACCAGGCCGAGGTACTCGCCGACTTTTCGCATTGCGCCAGCCATGATGTCTCCGTGGTTTGCAGGTGAGCGGGGTGGTCGAAGTGTCGTGAACGACACTGGTGAGATTACCGGAGAGTTGCCCTCTCCCCCAGGACCGCGCGCCCGATTCGCAGGTGTGTCGCGCCCGCGGCGACGGCGTCCTCGAAGTCGCCGCTCATGCCGGCCGACACGACGTCCGCGCCCGGGTGGGTCGCGCGCACCGTGTCACCGAGCTCACGCAGCTGCTCGAACACCGGCCGCGGCGGCACGCCGAGGGGCGCGACGGTCATCAGCCCACGCAGGCTCAACCGGGGCAGCTCCGCCACCAGGTCGGCCAGGGCCGCCACGTCGGCGGGCGCCGTGCCGGAGCGGCCGGGGTCGGCGAGGTCGAAGTCGACCTGGAGCAGCACCTCGAGGTCACGCTCGGCCGCCTCGGCCCCACGGGACAGGGATCGGGCCAGCTTGGCCCGGTCGACGCTCTGCACCACGTCCGCGTAGCGCGCGACCGCCCCGGCCTTGTTGGTCTGCAGGCCCCCGACGAAGTGCAGGCGTGGCGCGGTGACGCCGTCGGCGAGGAGGTCGTCGAGCTCGGCTCGCTTGTCGCCGGCCTCGGGGTGTCGGTTCTCCCCCACGTCGGTCACGCCGAGCTCGGCCAGCAGCGCGACGTCGGAGGCCGGGTAGGTCTTGGTGACCACGATCGTGGTCACCTCCTCCGGCGCACGGCCGGCAGCGGCGCACGCGGCGTGGACCCGCTCGCGCACCTCGGCCAGGTTGGCGGCCAGCTCGTCGTGACGGCTCATGGCACTCCCTCTTCCTCGATCAGTGACGCAGGACGACGACGGCGCCCATGCGGCCTGCCCGGTCACCCTGGCGGCGGTGGGACCAGAAGCGGTCGTCCTCGATCGTGCACGCGTCGCGGCCGATGTCGTGCACGGTCACGCCGAGCTCCCGCAGCTGGGAGACCACGCCGGCTCCGACGTCGACCGCGGGCGTCCCCCACGAGGTGGTGGACCGGGTGCCCGGCACGGCGGACTCGACGGCGTCGGCCATGTCCTCCGGCAGCTCGTAGCAGCGTCCACAGGCGCGTGGGCCCACCCAGGCGTGGAGGAGGTGCGCGTGCCCCGGGTCCATAGCAGCCACCGCCGCTGGGACGACTCCCCGGACGAGGCCCTCACGCCCGGCGTGCACGACGCCGACCAGGGGCTCCGCCCGGTGCGCCAGCACGACCGGGGTGCAGTCGGCGACCCGGACCACCAGCGCCACGTCGAAGTCATGTGTCACGAGCGCGTCGGCGGTCTGCGAGCCCGACCCTCGGTGCGTCACCCGGCCGACGTCCGCCCCATGCACCTGCCGCATCGAGGCGACGGCAAGCGTCTCGTCAGACCCCGCGTCGTCCCACAGCGCCTCGGCCACCCGACGACGCGTGGCGACGTGCTCGGGGTCGTCCGTGCGCCCCAGGTCGGTCGAGGCATCGGTGAACCCGACCCTGGCCCAGTCGAGCGAGGCGTCGCGATGGAAGAACACGTCGTCGACGCTACCGCCCGCGTCCGACCTGCTCAGCGCAGGAAGTCCGGGATGTCGAGGTCGTCACCGTAGGGCACCTCGCGCGGCTCGCGGGCCGGCACGGAGCGGGGGTCGCCCGACGGCACCGGGTCGGCCTGCGTGGACGCGGAGTACTTGCCGCCGGTGTAGGTCTCGGCCGTGGGAGGAGGCGTGGCGGCCTGCTCCTGGGCACCCTGCTCCTTGAGCAGCGCCGGCTGGGAGGAGTCGCGCGACTTCGGCTCGCCGCCGTCGAACCCGGCCGCGATCACGGTCACCCGGACCTCGTCGCCCAGGGCGTCGTCGATGACGGCACCGAAGATGATGTTGGCCTCGGGGTCCACGGCGTCGGCGACCAGGCCGGCCGCCTCGTTGATCTCGAACAGGCCGAGGTCGGAGCCGCCGGCGATCGACAGCAGGACCCCACGGGCCCCCTCGATCGACGCCTCGAGCAGCGGGCTGGAGACGGCCATCTCGGCGGCGACCGCCGCGCGCTGCTCACCGCGCGCCGAGCCGATGCCCATGAGGGCCGAGCCCGCGTCGGACATGACGGACTTGACGTCGGCGAAGTCGAGGTTGATCAGGCCCGGCGTGGTGATCAGGTCGGTGATGCCCGAGACGCCCTGGTGCAGCACCTGGTCGGCCTGGCGGAACGAGTCCAGCAGGCTCACGTTGGGGTCGCTGATCGACAGCAGCCGGTCGTTCGGGATGACGATGAGGGTGTCGACCTCCTCGCGCAGCGCCTGGATGCCGGCGTCGGCCTGCCCGGAGCGGTTGCGGCCCTCGAAGGTGAACGGGCGCGTGACGACGCCGATCGTCAGGGCACCGAGGGAGCGCGCGATGCGGGCGACGACCGGCGCACCACCGGTGCCGGTTCCGCCGCCCTCGCCCGCGGTGACGAAGACCATGTCGGCGCCCTTGATGGCCGCCTCGATCTCCTCCGCGTGGTCCTCGGCGGCGCGCTTGCCGATGTCGGGGTTGGCGCCGGCGCCGAGTCCGCGGGTCGAGTCACGGCCGACGTCGAGCTTGACGTCGGCGTCGCTCATGAGCAGCGCCTGCGCGTCGGTGTTGATCGCGATGAACTCGACGCCCTTGAGGCCGACCTCGATCATCCTGTTCACGGCGTTCACGCCGCCGCCGCCGATGCCGACGACCTTGATCACGGCGAGGTAGTTCTGGACCGCCATGTGCGATGCCTTTCAGGAGAGGTGAGCCGAGCTGTGGAGCCGGTGAGGTTGTAAGTCTTAACGTGAACGACAGGGTTATAGTTATGTCAACCTGCTGTCTGACGCTCACGCTACGCGCGACCGCGACGGCCACCTCGCAGACACGCCGCGTGTCGCCGGTTCGTTGCCGTCCGTGTCCCCTCCCGAGGCCGACGGCCGGACTTACTGGCGCGTGGTCGGCTGCTCGGGCGCGCTCACGTCGTACCCGGTCGCGTCGATCCGCAGCAGGGCCTCGAGGACCCGGACCTTCTGCTCCGGCTTGGCCGCGCTCCCCCACGTGACCGTGCGGCCCTTCGTCAGGTCCAGGGTGACGGCGTCACGGCTCGGCGCGTCGACCGACTGCACGAGCTCCATGAGGGAGGGCGCGTCGGCCCTGAGTCGGGAGACCACCGACGCCGCGGCCACGAGCGCCAGCTGGCGCTGCCGTGGTTCCGTGGCGGTCGTGGCGACCTCCACCAGTCCCTTCGGCTCCTTCGACAGGGTCCGGAAGTCCACGCCGAACCGGTCGAGGGCCCGGATCCGGCCGTCGACCCTCGTCCAGGCCACCGCTGTCCGCTCGGTGACGACCACCGTGACGGTGCGCGGCCAGCTGCGCTCGACCTCGACGTGCTCGACGCGTTCGAGCCTGGCCACGCGGGCCGCAGCGGCCGACGTGTCCACCCGCGCGAGCGGGGTACCGGGGGTCAGGTCGGCCGCGGTGCGCACCTGTTCCGGCTTCAACGTGCTGAGCCCCTCGACCTGCACCGTGCGGACACCGAGCAGGTCCGAGAACCAGATCACCCACACGAGCCCGACGACGGCGGCGACGCCCAGCACTCCCCCCAGCCAGCGCAGCAGGCGCCGACGGCGGTCCTGTCGGCGCCGGAGGGCGAACCGTTCCTCGCTCATGCTCCCGACGCCTCGCGGGTCCGCAGACCCTCGAGGATGCGCGGTCCGACCGTGGTGACGTCGCCGGCCCCGAGGGTGAGCACGAGGTCGCCGTCGCCCAGCTCGGGCAGGAGCGCCGCGTGCACCGACTCCACCGGTCCACCGGCCGACGCCGGCGGTCCGTGGACGGCGTCGACCACGAGCGCGGCCGTGACGGCGGGATCGGGATCCTCCCGCGCGAGGTACAGGTCGGCCACCACCACGCGATCGGCGGACGAGAGGGCCTGCCCCATCTCGGCGCCGTAGCGACGGGTGCGGCTCACCAGGTGCGGCTGGTAGACGACGACGAGGCGACCGTCTCCGGCGAGCGACCGGGCGGCCGCCAGGTCGGCGCGGATCTCGGTGGGATGGTGCGCGTACGAGTCGTAGACCGTGACGCCGTCGACGGCGCCGAGCCGCTCCATGCGGCGTCGGGCTCCCCCGTACGTGGCCAGGCCGGCCACGAGGGCGTCGGCCGGGTGTCCGAGGCGCAGGCCGACAGCCAGGGCCAGCAGGGCGTCCTGGGCGTAGTGCGCACCGGGCACGGCCAGCTGCACCGGCAGGCCGGACAGGCCCATGCCGTCGACGAGGAAGGTGGTGGCGCCCTCGACGACACGGACGTCGCGGGCCCTCAGCTCGTCGTCGGGGTGGTCGGGGTCCTGCGTCGACGGGTCGATGCCGGTGGTCACCACGTCGAGGCCGCGAGCCCGCCCGACCGCGACGAGGGCGGCGGCGCCGGGGTCGTCGGCGCCGACGACGAGCAGCTCCGCGACGGTGCCGACGAACTCGTCGAAGGCGGCGGCGTAGGCCTCCTCGGTGCCCCACGTGTCCAGGTGGTCGGCGTCGACGTTGGTCACGACGGCCACGGCGGGCTCGTAGTGCAGGAAGGCGCCGTCGCTCTCGTCGGCCTCGGCGACGAGGAGGTGTCCCGCGCCGAGCCGGGCGTTCGTGCCGAGGCTCGCGACCTCGGCGCCGATCGCGAAGGACGGCTCCGCGCCCGCGCCCGCCAGGGCGCACGTCAGCATCGCGGTGGTGGTGGTCTTGCCGTGGGTGCCCGCCACGGCGACGGTCCGACGGCCGGACATCACCGAGCGCAGCCCGGCCGACCGGGGCCAGAGGCGCGCGCCGGCCGCGCGGGCGGCGACGACCTCGGGGTTGTCCTCGCGGACCGCGGTCGAGACGATCACGGTGTCGACGCCCGCCACGTGCTCGGCCGCGTGACCGACGTGCACGGTGATGCCCTCCGACCGCAGGGCCCGGACGACGTCGGTGTCGGCGGCGTCGCTGCCGCTGACCGACACCCCCTGCTGCGCCATGAGACGGGCGATCGCCGAGAGCCCGGCGCCGCCGATGCCGACCAGGTGCACGCGGCCCAGCCCGTCGGGTCCGGGCACGGCGTCGGGGAAGGGGACCTTCATCGGCCCAGCTGCCGTCCGGCCGCGGCGACCACCATGCGGGCTAGGCGGACGTCGGCGTCGCGCGGCACGAGGTCGCGCGCGGCCGCCGACATCGCGGCCAGGCGCTCCGTGTCCTGCACGAGCGGGACGACCACGTGGTCGACCCACGACGGCGTCATGGCCTCGTCGTCGATCAGCAGCCCGCCCCCGGCCTGGACCACGGGGTGGGCGTTGAGCGCCTGCTCACCGTTGCCGATCGGCAGCGGGACGAACGCCGCGGGAAGGCCCACGGCCGCGACCTCGCTGACCGTGTTGGCGCCGGCGCGGCACACCACGAGGTCGGCCGCGGCGTAGGCGAGGTCGATCCGGTCGATGTACTGCTCCACCACGTAGGGCGGGGCGCCTGCCGGACGGTCGAGCACCACCTCGTCGGGACGACCCGCGGCGTGCAGCACCTGGATGCCGGCCTCGGCGAGGTCACGCGCAGCTCCGCTGACCGCGTGGTTGATGCGTCGGGCACCCTGCGAGCCGCCCGTGACGAGGAGGGTCGGACGGTCCGGGTCGAGCCCGAAGTGCGCGCGGCCCTCCGCACGCGAGGCCGCGCGGTCGAGCCCGGAGATCTGGCGCCGGATCGGCAGGCCGACGTAGCGCCCGTGCCGCAGCGGCGTGTCGGGGAAGCTGGTGGCCACGTGCGTCGTGAAGCGCGCTCCGAGCCGGTTGGCGATGCCGGGCTTGGCGTTGCCCTCGTGCACCACCAGGGGGATGCGCATCCGCCGGGCCACGAGGTAGGCCGGCACCGACACGTAGCCGCCGAACCCCACGACCACGTGCGGCTTGACGCGCTCGAAGACGTCCTGCGTCTGGGCGACGGCGGCGCGGAGACGGCCGGGCACCCGGAGCATGGCGATCCCGGGACGTCGGGGCAGCGGCACCGGAGGCACCAGCTCGAGCGGGAACCCGGCCTCCGGGATGAGCGTGGTCTCCAGACCACGAGGGGTGCCGAGACAGGTGACGTCCACGCCCTCGTCGCGCAGGACGGCCGCCGTGGCGAGCAGGGGCGAGGTGTGGCCGGCGGTGCCACCGCCGGCGAGCAGGGCGCGCACCGCTCATCGCCTCCTGGCTGCGTTGCGTCGGGCGCGACGGGCCTTGCTGGCGGCGAGGGCGCGCTTGGCCCCCGGCTCCGTCGTGGCGCAGCTCAGCAGGACGCCGCAGCCCACGAGGGTGACCAGCACGCTCGAGCCGCCGTAGGAGAGCAGCGGCAGCGGGATGCCGATGACCGGGAGCAGACCCAGCACCATGGCGATGTTGATCATGGCCTGCGCGGTGATCCAGACGGTGATGCCGGCCGCGGCGTAGCGAGCGAAGGGATCGCGGCTGCGCGTGGCGATCCGCACGCCCGCGACGGCGAGCAGCACGAACAGGACGAGGACGACGAGGCTGCCCAGCAGGCCGAGCTCCTCGCCGACGACGGCCAGGATGAAGTCGGTGTGCGCCTCGGGAAGGGAGCCCCACTTCTGCCGGCTGCCGCCGAGACCGACGCCGCCGAAGCCGCCCCGTGCGAACCCCATCATCGCGTGGACGGCCTGGTAGCCGTCCTTGTCCGGGTCGGCGAGCGGGTTGAGGAAGCTCAGCATGCGCGCCACGCGGTGCGGCGCGGTGGCGACGAAGAACACGCACAGGACGCCGACGAACGCCACGATCGCGCCGAGGTAGCGTCCTGGCAGTCCGGCGACCCAGAGCATGCCGACGATGACGGCGAAGAGGACGAGCGCCGTGCCGAGGTCGTTCTGCGCCACGACGAGCGCGGCACACGCTCCGGCGACGATGAGCATGGGCAGCAGGATCAGGCGCGGCGTGTCCAGGTGCTTCTGCCGGCGCGCGTAGTGGTCGGCGATCCAGAGCACGAGCGCGAGCTTGAGGAACTCCGACGGCTGCAGCCGGAAGCCCGCCGCGACCGGGATCCAGTTGGTGTTGCCGTTCACCTCCACGCCCACGCCCGGGATGAACGTGGCGAGCGTCAGGCCGATGGACACGACGAGCCCGGGCAGGATGAGCTTGCGCAGGGTCGCGAGCGGCAGCCGGGTCACGAGGTAGGCGCCGACCAGGCCCACGACGGCCAGCACGAGCTGGCGCTGCACGATCGCGAAGGAGTTTCCGTACACCTGCAGCGACAGCACGGAGCTCGCGCTGAGCACCATGATCAGGCCGAGCCCGAGCAGCAGGGCCGTGGTCCCGAGCACCAGCTGGTACGACGCGAGGGGCCGGTCGAGCAGGCGCTGGGCACCGCTCATCGGACCTCCGGCGCCTGCGCCGGGGGCCGGGCGGCGATCGGTCGTGCTCATCGGCCGCTCACGTCGCTGGTCATGAGTCGCTCACGCCTCTGCTCATGAGTGCTCACGCCTCTGCTCATGAGTCGCTCACGCTCCGGGGAGCCGTCGCACCGACGCGGCGAACGCGTCGCCTCGGGCGGCGTAGTCACGGAACTGGTCCATGGACGCGCATCCGGGGGCCAGCAGCACCGAGTCACCGGGGCGGGCCATGGCTGCAGCAGCCGCGACGACGTCGTCCATGAGCTCATCCTCCCCGGCCAGGACCTCCGTCACGGGCACATCCGGCGCGTGTCGGGCCAGCGCCTCGGCGACGACCGCACGGTCGGCACCGATGAGCACCACGCCGCGCAGCCGATCGGCGACGGCCTCGACGAGGTCGTCGAAGCGCGCACCCTTCGCCAGTCCCCCGGCGATCCAGACGGCCGACGGGACCCCCCGCAGCGACGCGAGCGCGGCGTGCGGGTTGGTCGCCTTGGAGTCGTCGACGTAGCGGACGCCGCCGATCTCGGCCACCAGCTCGGAGCGGTGCGGCCCGGGCCGGAAGTCACGCAGCCCGTCGCGCACGGCGCGGGCCTCGACGCCGTGGGCGCGGGCCAGGGCGGCTGCCGCGAGGGCGTTGGCCACGGTGTGGGGTGCGTCGTCGGGCAGGTCGCTCACCGAGCCCAGCTCGGCGGCGCTGGTCTGACGGTCGGGCGCGAAGGCACGGTCCGCGAGCAGGCCGTCGACCACGCCGAGCATGCCGGGAGCGGGGACCCCGAGCGTGAACCCGATGGCGCGGGCGCCGTCCTGCACGTCGGCGTCGCGGACCAGCTGCTCGGTGGTGGGGTCCTCGACCGCGTACACGCACGCCTTCTCGACGTTCTCGTAGACGCGGCCCTTGGCGCGGGCGTACTCGTCCAGCGAGCCGTGCCAGTCGAGGTGGTCATCGGCGACGTTGAGCACCGCGGCGGCCTCGGCCGCGATCGAGTCGCTCCAGTGCAGCTGGAAGCTCGACAGCTCGACCGCCAGCACGTCGAGCGGCTCAGGGTCCATGACCGCCTCGAGCACGGGGCGGCCGACGTTGCCGACCGCGGCGCTGCGCAGGCCCGCCGCACGCAGGATGGACTCGAGCATCTGCACGGTGGTGGTCTTGCCGTTGGTCCCGGTGACGCACAGCCAGGGCGGCGCGTCGGCGGCCCGCAGCCGCCAGGCCAGCTCGACCTCGCCCCACACCGGGAGCCCACGGTCGGCGGCCGCCCGCAGGACCGGAGCCTCCGGACGCCAGCCCGGCGAGGTGACGACCAGGTCGACGTCGTCGGGCAGCTCGGCCGTGCTGCCGGCACGCAGCCGCAGGTCGACCCCCAGCGTGTCCAGCAGCGTGGCCCGCTCCTCCTGGGCCGAGCCCGGGGCGGGCGCGCTCTCGTCGAGCACGACCACGTGGGCACCGAGGTGCTGCAGGGTGTCGGCGGCGGCGAACCCGCTCACGCCGAAGCCGGTGACCACGGCGCGCACGGCGGACCAGTCGTCGTCGCGGCCGAGGGACCCGACGTCGGGACGCTCCGCGGCACTCATGCGACCACGTCCGTGGTGGGTGCCGCGCTCACAGGCGGGCGAGCCATTCCCAGTAGAAGACGCCGAGCCCGGCCGCGACGCAGAGGCCGCTGATGATCCAGAAGCGGACCACGATGGTGATCTCGGCCCAGCCGAGCAGCTCGAAGTGGTGCTGCAGCGGTGCCATGCGGAAGATCCGCTTGCCGCCGGTGGCCTTGAAGTAGGCCACCTGCAGGATGACCGACGCGGTGATGGCGACGAACAGGCCGCCGATGATCACGAGCAGCAGCTCGGTGCGGGTCATGAGGGCGAAGCCGGCCATCGCGCCGCCGAGCGACAGCGAGCCGGTGTCGCCCATGAAGATCTTGGCCGGGGAGGCGTTCCACCACAGGAAGCCGAAGCAGGCGCCCGTGATGGCGGCCGCCACGACGGCGAGGTCGAGGGGGTCCCGCACCTCGTAGCAGCCGAGGACGTCCTCCGTCGCACAGCTCTGGTTGTACTGCCAGACGTTGATGATGATGAAGGCGCCGAAGACCATGACGGAGGCACCGGTCGCGAGGCCGTCGAGGCCGTCGGTCAGGTTCACGCCGTTGCTCGCCCCCGCGATCATGAGCAGCACCCACACGACGAGCAGCACGGTGGGCAGCTGGGTCCCAGGGATGTCCCTCGTGAACGAGATGGCGTGCGAGATGGGGGTGCGGCCGTTCTCGTCCTCCCAGCCGATGGCGAGGATCGCGAAGACCAGGCCCACGAGCACCTGGCCGATCATCTTGGCCTTGCTGCGCAGCCCGAGGCTGCGCTGCTTGGAGATCTTGATGTAGTCGTCGAGGAAGCCGATGAGGCCGAGTCCGGCGAAGAGGAACAGCAGCAGGATCGCCGACGCGCTCGGCGCGTAGCCGGTCACGAGCTTCGCGACGGCGTAGGCGACGAGCGACGCGAGGATGATCACCGTGCCGCCCATCGTGGGCGTGCCGCGCTTGACGTGGTGCGACGTCGGTCCGTCGTCGCGGATCAGCTGGCCGTAGCCCTTCTTGACGAGCACCCGGATGGCCACACGGGTGCCCAGGAGGGTGCCGACGAGGGCGAGGGCTGCGGCGATCAGGACGGCGAGCATGGGGGCGGGATCCTCTCGGCGGTTCGGGGGGTGGGGGGACGTGGGCGGGCTCAGGGTCGTGCACGAGTATGCCGGTCAGGCGTCGAGGAGTCCTGCCGTGACGCGCTCGAGGCGCGCTCCCCTCGATGCTTTCACGAGCACGACGTCTCCCGGCTCGAGCCACGCGCGGAGTGTGGTGAGCGCCACGTCGACGTCGGGCACCTCGCGGGCCTGCGCACCGGCGCCCTCGGCGACCCCGCGGGCCCCCTGGCCGACGGCCAGCACGAGATCGAGACCGGCGTCGGCCGCCGCACGGCCGACCTCGACGTGCCGGAGGTGGGCCTCGGCGCCGAGCTCGAGCATCTCCCCCAGGACCGCGACCCTGCGCGTGGCGTCGATCGTCCGCAGCGTCTCGATCGCGGCGACCACCGACTCGGGGTTGGCGTTGTAGGAGTCGTCGAGCACGACGACGCCGTCGGACCGCTCGAGCCGCTGGAGCCGCTGGGCGCTGGCGGAGCGGTAGTCCGAGAGCACCTGCTCGTCGACCCGCTGGTCGAGGGCAGCGGCGACCGCAACGGCGGCCGCGAGGTTGAGGCCCTGGTGGGCACCGGGCAGCGGGACGTGGGTCGTCCAGCGTCGGCCTGCCCGTGAGAGCGTCACGTCCGGCTCGCCGCGCCCATCGACGTGGACGTCGTCCAAGCGCACGTCGTCGGGGCCGTCGGCGGTCCGGCCGAACCGCACCACGGCGGCACCGGCCGGCACGCGCGCCGCCATGGCGGCGACCCGCGCGTCGTCGGCGTTGAGCACCGCGACGCCATCGGGCTGCAGACCTTCCACGATCTCGCCCTTGGCCACGGCGATGTTGTCGACCGACCCGAACTCACCCACGTGCGCACTGCCCACGTTCAGCACGACCGCCACGTCCGGCGGCGCGATGCCGCACAGCCGGGCGACGTGCCCGACCCCACGGGCGCCCATCTCGACCACCAGGTAGCGGGTGTCGTGGTCGGCCCGCAGGACCGTGATCGGGACGCCGAGCTCGTTGTTGTAGTTGCCGGCCGTCGCCACGGTCGGGCCCGCGCGACCCAGCAGGTGGGCGACGAGGTCCTTCACGCTGGTCTTGCCCTGCGACCCGGTGATCGCGACGACCTCGGCGTCGATCTCGTCGGCCACGTGGCGCGCCAGACGTCCGAGCGCGACCGTGACGTCGTCGACCACGACGGTCGGTGCCTCGACCGGCCGGGACCCGAGGACCGCGACCGCTCCTCCGTCGAGCGCGGACTGGACGAAGTCGTGGCCGTCGACGTGCTCGCCGGCCAGGGCGACGAAGAGGCCGCCGCCCTCGACCGCACGCGAGTCGAGGGTGGCCGGACCGGTGACCACCACGTCGCCGTCGCCGTGCACCACGCCGTCGACCACCCGGGCCACCGCGGAGAGGCTCATCGGGATCATGCGTGCTCCTCGATGAGGGCACGCAGCACGTCCCGGTCGTCGAACGGGTGGACCACGTCGCCGACCTCCTGGCCCTGCTCGTGTCCCTTGCCCGCCACCACGACGGTGTCGCCGAGCTCGGCGACGGACACGGCGTGGGCGATCGCGTCGCGACGTCCCGGAACCTCGACGACCGTGGCAGCGCCACCGGAGGCTCCGGAGAGCACGGCACGGCGGATCGCGGCAGGGTCCTCGGTGCGGGGGTTGTCGTCGGTGACCACCACGAGGTCGGCGTAGCGGGCCGCGACCTCGCCCATGAGCGGACGCTTGCCGTGGTCCCGGTCGCCGCCGGCGCCGATCACGACGACGAGCCGGCCAGCGGTGACCGGCCGAAGGGCCGTCAGGACCGCCTCGACGGCGTCGGGCTTGTGCGCGTAGTCGACGACGGCCGTGAAGCTCTGGCCGGCCTCGACCCGCTCCATGCGGCCGGGGACGCCCCGGCTGGTCTCGATGCCGGCGGCGAGCGCGGCCGGGTCGTGGCCCACCGTCGCGAGCGACGAGATGACCGCGAGGGCGTTCGCGACGTTGAACACGCCGGGCAGGGGGACGTGCAGCTCCAGCTCCAGGCCGTCGGGGCCGAGGACCTCCAGGTCCGTCCCGAGGCGGTGCGGGCGCACGTTGGCCGCGCGCCAGTCGGCGACCCGTCCCTCCGTCGAGAAGGTCGTGACCGGCAGGGAGGTCAGCTCGACGAGGCGTCGGCCGTGCTCGTCGTCGACGTTCACGACGGCGCGCCGGGCGTGCTCGGGGGTGAACAGGCTCGCCTTGGCCGCGAAGTACTCGTCGAGGTCGCGGTGGAAGTCGAGGTGGTCACGTCCGAGGTTGAGGAACGTGGCGACGTCGAAGGCGAAGCCGTCGACGCGACCCTGCACGAGGGCGTGGCTGGAGACCTCCATCGCGCAGAGCTCGACCTGCTCCTCGCGCATCACCGCGAAGAGCGCCTGGAGGTCCGGTGCCTCGGGAGTCGTCAGCGCCGAGTCGGCCGCGATCCCCCGCACCCGGGTCCCGATGGTGCCGACGACCGCGCTGCGGGCGGCGCCGACGGCCGACTCGGCCAGGTAGGTGCTGGTGGTCTTGCCCTGCGTGCCGGTGATGCCGAGGGTCGTGAACGCCGTGGTCGGGTGGTCGTGGAACCAGGCGCTGAGCTCGGCGAGTCGCGACCGGGGTCCGTCCACGACGATCGTGGGCAGCGTGGAGAGGCGGGACGCGCCCTCGGCGTCGGTCAGGACGGCGACCGCACCTGCCGTCTCGGCGGAGTCGACGAAGTCGGCCCCGTGCGCGCGGCCGCCGGGCAGGGCCGCGTAGAGGTCGCCGGGCCGCACCGTGCGCGTGCTGAGCGTGATGCCCGTGACCGCCGTGGCGTCCGCGGGCGTCCCGGGCCCCGGCACGCCGAGGTGGTCGGCCACGTCCGCGAGGGTGAGCGCCCGAACCTCCCTGGGCCGGGTCCGCATGATCGCCGTGGAGCCGTCGGAGTCCGTCACGATTCCAACGTAGCGAGTCCCCGCCATCTCCTCACCCCGCCCCGGAACCCGTTCCACCCCCACCGTGCGGTAGCCGCCGCCACCAGCAAGCGAGCACCCGCGAGCCAGGAACCCACCACCAACGGCAAGCGAGCGCCAGCGGACGGGGAACCCACCTCCAACGGCAAGCGAGCGCCAGCGAGCGCAGCCGAGGCGGACAGCGAGGAGCGAGCGCCAGCGAGCGGATCGCGCCAGAGCGCGAGGAACGAGCGCGCCCCGCCTACCATTCCTGCTCGACCTTCGGGGACTTCGACCCGGTCGGCGTGACGCCGAAGCGCTCGAGGGCCATCGACATGATGTCGTGAAAGACCGGGGCGGCGGTGGAGCCACCGCCGGCGTTGCTGAAGGGCTTGTCGAGGACGACGTAGGTGACGAACCGGGGCTCGTCGGCCGGGGCGAAGCCGATGAAGGAGACGGTGTTCTGCCCGCGCACGTAGCGTCCCGTGACGGGGTTGACGCGCCAGGCGGTGCCCGTCTTGCCCGCGACGCGGTAGCCGGGGATCTGCGCGGCGGGGGCGGTGCCGTCGTCGGCCGTGACGGCCTCCATCATGCGGGTGACCTGGGCGGCAGCCTTCTTGGAGACCACCCGTCGGGTGGGCGTCTCCCGCGACTTGGTGGTGGTGCCCTCCTGGTCCACGTACCCGCTGACGACCGACGGGTCGACCATGACGCCTCCGTTGGCGATGGCGCCGACGGCTCGCACCACCTGCAGCGCGGTGACCGAGATGCCCTGGCCGAACGAGATCGTGGCGTGGTTGGCCTTGGTCCACTCGGCGGCCGGCTTGAGGATGCCCTTGGACTCGCCCGGCAGCTCCACGCCGGAGCCGACGCCGAAGCCGAACTTCCGGAAGTAGTCGTGCATGGTCTGGTTGTTCATCTGCTGGGCCGCGACGATCGTGCCGAGGTTGGACGACTTCGCGATGACGCCGGCCGCGGTCAGGTTGATCGTGCCGTGCTTCCAGTAGTCGCCGATCGGGTACTTGTCGATCGTCATGCTGCCGGGGACCTTGATCTGGGTCTCGGGCGTGATCTTGCCCTGGTCGGCCAGCGCCGCCATGGTGACGGTCTTCAGCACCGAGCCCGGCTCGTACACGGTCTGGACGAAGCGCGAGACGGTGTTCCCGTCGTTGCGGGTCGAGGGCGTCTCGGGGTCGAAGGTCGGCGCCTGGGAGAGCTGGACGACCTGTCCGGTCCGCACGTCCATGGTGATGGCGAGCCCCCAGTCCGAGCTCGACGAGCGCACCGCGTCGGCCAGCCGCTGGTCGGCGTACCACTGCAGGTCCCGGTCGATCGTGGTCTTGACGTCCTGGCCGGGCTCCATCTCGACGACGGTGCTGTCGGCCATGGGGATGCGCTGACCGCTCGGTGACACCTCGTAGGTGGCCGAGCCGTCCTTGCCGGTGAGCAGGTCGTCGTACTGCCGCTCGATGCCCTGGACGCCGACCGGCTTGTCGGACTCCTTGGTCTGGCTCATGTAGCCGACGAGGTTCGCGGCCAGCTTCCCTCCCGGGTAGCTGCGCAGCGTCACGCTCTCGCCGAACACGCCGGTCAGTCCGGCCTTGCGGACGGCCTTCAACGCCTTGTCGGCCTTGGCCGCGGGCAGGTTCTTCTCGAGGACCACGTACTGGGTCTTCGGGGTGCGCAGCTTCTCGATCGTCTCGAAGTAGTCGATCCGGTCCTCGCCGAGCGAGGTCACGAGGATGCGGGCGATCTTGGGCGCCTTGTCCGCCGTCATCGTCGGGTCGGCGGTGAGGGTCAGACCGTCCACGCTCGTGGCGATCACCTCGCCGTTGCGGTCGAGGATGTCGCCGCGCGGGGCCGGGATGGTCGTCGTGTGCGTGCCGGCCTGGCGCGCCATGGCCGCGTAGGCCTGGGCGTCGAGCCCCTGGATCCAGAACAGCCGGACGCCGAAGAGGCAGAACAGCGTCACCACCAGCACGAGGCTGATGCGCAGCCGGGAGCGGGTCAGTCGTTGGCGCTTCATCGGTCCACCCTCGTCACGTTGCTGCGCGGTTCCGCCGGCTCCGGGTCACCGATGACCTCGCCGTCGCTGGGCCGCAGGAAGGCCGGGTTGGCGTTGGGCACCATCCCGAGGCGGATGGCTCGCTCGGCGAGCGCGGCCGGCGCCTGGAGGCGGTCGACCTCGCGGCGCAGCTCCTGCTGCTGGACGCCCAGGGCGTCGGCGCGGGTCGACAGTCGGGCGATCTCGAAGGCCTGGGCCTGCAGGACCGTGCTCAGCAGGATCAGACCCACGAGTCCCGCTCCGAGCACCGTCAGCACGACCACGACGAAGGGGGCCCGGCTCGCGCGGCTGCGCACGGGCGCGACGAGACGCAGCGGCAGGCTCGTGGGTCGAGCCTGCCGTGTGGTCCTCTGGCGCGGACGTGCCGCGTGCATCGTGCTCATGCCGTTCCCTCCCCCTTCGCCAGGTCGTGTCCCCTCATGCCGCGGTCCGTTCCACGGCCCGCAGCCGCACCGAGCGGGCACGCGGGTTCTCCGCGGACTCCGCGTCGCTCGCCTGCTCGGCACCCCGTGTGAGCTGACGGAACCGCGGCTCCAGCTCGGCGGGGACGACGGGCAGGCCGTGCGGGACCTTGAGGGTGGTGACCTCGGCCAGGGCCCGCTTGGTGATGCGGTCCTCGAGCGAGTGGTAGGCCAGCACGACGACCCGGCCACCGACGGTGAGCGCGTCGAGGGCGGTCGGCAGGGCCCGGGCGTAGACCGCGAGCTCGTCGTTGACCTCGATGCGCAGCGCCTGGAAGGTGCGCTTGGCGGGGTGGCCGCCGGTGCGTCGCGCCGCGGCGGGGATGCTGTCGCGGACGAGGTCGACCAGGCGAGCGCTGCGCGTGAACGGCTCGGTGTCCCGGGCGGCGACGACGGCCTCGGCGATGCGCTTGGCGAACTTCTCCTCGCCGTGGACCCTCAGCACCCGGGCGAGCCGGTCCGCGGGATAGGTGTTCAGGATGTCGGCGGCCGTCATGCCCACGCCCGGCGTCATCCGCATGTCGAGAGGCGCGTCCTGCGCGTAGGCGAAGCCGCGGTCGGCGAGGTCGAGCTGCATCGACGAGACGCCGAGGTCGAAGAGCACGCCGTCGACGTGGCGCAGGCCGGCGTCGGCGAGCACCTCGGGCAGCTCGTCGTACACCGCGTGCGCGTAGGTGACCCGGTCCTCGAACTCCGCGAGACGGGCGCGAGCGCGGCTGAGCGCCTCGGTGTCGCGGTCGACCCCGACGATCCGCAGGTGC
The DNA here is from genome assembly GCF_001422865.1 of Aeromicrobium sp. Leaf272. Classification (NCBI taxonomy): domain Bacteria; kingdom Bacillati; phylum Actinomycetota; class Actinomycetes; order Propionibacteriales; family Nocardioidaceae; genus Aeromicrobium; species Aeromicrobium sp. Leaf272. Next base: position 625,258 of record NZ_LMMY01000013.1, on the reverse strand, counting down.
TCGAAGCGGCGCAGCATCGCCTCGGTGTGCCCGCCGAGGCCCAGCGTCGCGTCGACGACGACCGGGGTCCGTCCGCCCGAGCCCGTCGTGGCGTCCGACTCGATGGCCGGGGCCAGCAGGTCGAGCACGCGGTCGAGCAGGACGGGGACGTGGCGGGCGTCGGGCCCGCCGGGCTCCTCGGTCGTCACGAGGCGCCTGCCGTCAGCGCGACCACGACGCCCAGCACCACGGCGATCGCCACGGACACGCCGGCGGAGAAGGCCATGAGCACGGCAGCGTCGGCGACCTCGTGGCGGACACGGCGTCGTTGGTTCATGGCACCTCCTCGGGCGCTCGAGGGTCGGGGTGTGGCGGGGTGGTCGTGCTGGACGTGGAGCGGGGTGGTGGAGACCGTGTGGCCTGATCCCCGTCCGTACGGCTCTGGCACCGGGGAAGTGATGCCAGGACCGGACAGCCGGAGGTCGGACCCTGCGGGCGTGGTCAGAAGATGCCGGGCATCACCTCGTCCGACATGTCGGAGAACTGCTCCTCCTGCGACGAGGAGTACTCGTCCCAGCGACGGGCGTCCCAGATCTCGAGGCGGTCCATGGCCCCGACCACCGCGACGTCGCGCTCGAGCCCGGCCCAGCTGCGGAGCACCGGCGGGATGGAGATGCGTCCCTGCTTGTCCGGCACCTCCGAGGAGGCCCCGGAGTAGAGCATGCGCACGAAGTTGCGGGCCTCGCGGTTCGTGAACGGCGTCTCGCGGATGCGGTCGGTGAACGCGCTGAACGAGTCGGTCGTCCAGCCGTAGATGCAGTTCTCCTGGCCGCGGGTCAGCACGATGCCGCCCTCGAGCCGGGGGCGGAACTTGGCGGGCAGGAACAGGCGGGACTTGTCGTCCAGACGCGGCGTGTAGGTGCCGAAGAAGTTGTTCGCATCGATGCCCACCTCCTTCCACCTCGCCCTCTGCGACGTGCCCCGTGGTGCGACCACCGCGCCACGAATGCTCCATTTCGCACCACAGTACCCCACACTCCACCACCGTCAAGCCGATTCGCCTGGTTTCGCGGCACCTTTCCGCCCGCCCTCTCCCCCGACACCAGGACGGTCCGGCGCTGGGATTGCAGCCCTGCACCGGGAAGCGCGCCGACCCGGGGCGCGTGGTGGAGCGTGGTGGAGCGACATCGGCCCCCACGGAGGGCGCATGGGCCCCGACGCCCGCTCGAGGACGCACGAGACCCCGCACGCACGACGACGCCGGGCCCCGCGTGTGCGGGACCCGGCGTCGGGTGGTGGTGCGAGGGCCGGCGACTCAGCGTCGCGGGCTCGGGTGGGTCAGAGGTCGTCGCCCTCCTGGCGACGCTGCCAGCGCTCCTCCATGCGGTCGACGAACGACCCGGAGGGCTTGGGCGAGGACGGGCGCGAGGGCGCGGCGTCGGGCGACGCGGCCAGACCGTGGCGCCAGGCCGTGACGAAGAAGTAGGCGCCGACCAGCATCACGAGGAACCCGGCGACACCGAGCCAGGTGGTGGCGGTGACCGCACCGGCGAACATGACGCCCAGGCCCACCAGGAAGCCGAGGCCCGCCAGGACGGCGATCTTGCGGTTGCGCGCCGCCTGCTTGGACCCGCGCAGCGTCGAGGCGAAGTCGGGATCCTCGGCCGCAAGGGACTGCTCGAGCTGCTGGAGCAGGCGGGCTTCTTCGTCGGAGAGTGGCACGGGGGCCTCCTGGTCAGGTGGAACTACGTCAAGTCTAGGCGGGCGATGGTGTGCAGACCACCCGAGATCCCTGAGAACTCGCTGGACGACCGGACGAGTCGCTCGAGAGCGTACAGCCGCTCCCGCGCGCCAGGCTCGGTGTCGACCACCGCACTGGGCACGAGGTCGGCGAAGGTCCGCAGTCCCGACACGGAGGAGAGGGCGAACCCGGCTCCCTCCAGCTCGGCCGCGAGCTCGCTCTCGACGTACCGCCGAGGCCCTTGGGCGCGCAGGTCCCAGGTCGGCGCCGTCGAGCCGTGGATCGTGGCGGCACCGTCGAAGTCACCGGTGATCGCGCGGGCGAGCACCGCTGCCGGCCGTCCGGCCACGACCACGCTCACCACGCCCGACGGGCGCAGGACGCCGGCCACCGCGGCCAGGGCCTCCGCGGGATCGTCGACGTACTCGAGCACGCCGTGCAGGACCGCGAGGTCGGTGGAGGCGGCGGCGACGTGCTCGCCCAGGTCGGAGGTGTCGGCCAGGACGCCGACCACGTGGTCCTCGACGCCGGCCTCGGCGGCCCGACGACCGAGGGACGCCAGGGCGTCGGGGCTGGGGTCCACGACGGTCACCCGGTGGCCCAGCGCCGCCAGGCGGACGGCGTCACCGCCGGTTCCTCCTCCGACGTCGAGCACGTCGAAGGGGCCCTCCCCCGGCACGGCCGCGATCGCGTCGAGGACCGCCTGCCACATGATCTCCTGACGCACCGGACGCATGGCGCCACTGTGTCACAGCGCCTCGGTCCGCACCGAGGCTCCTCGCGCATGACCTAGGGTGCGGGCATGGCGAGGATCGTGGTGGTCGGCGGGGGCTTCGCCGGCACCTCGCTCGCGGCGCGTCTCGCGAAGCTGCGGCACGAGGTGGTGCTGCTCGAGGCCTCCGACCGGCTCGGCGGTCGTCTGCGCGGTCACCGGGTCGGTGACGGCGTGTGGCAGCTCGACCCCGACACGTTCACCCTCCCGGGGGTGCTGCGGGACCTGTTCCGCAAGTCCGGCCGCCCCCTGGACGCCGCACTGACCATCGAGACCGTCCCCGGGCGACGCCACGTGTTCGCCGACCGAACGGTGATGGACCTGCCCATGGGCCGACGGTCGGGCCAGGTCGACGCCTTCGTCGAGGCCTTCGGGGTCGACCCGTGGAGCCCCTGGCTCGACACGATGTCGGACCGTTGGGACACGGTGCGCCGACGTCTGCTCAACCAGGTCCCGGACGAGGACGCGCTCGACCGCTCCACCCGCCGGATCCTCGAGGCGCGGCGCACGCTGCGTCGCGAGACCCAGCGGGTCCTCGACGACCGGCAGCTGCGGCGCATCGTGCTGGACCCCGTGGTCCTGGCCGGCGACGACCCCCGCCTGGTGCCCGCCGCCGCAGCCGTCGTCCACCACGTGGAGAGGGGCTTCGGGCGGTGGGCCGTCGACGGTGGGATGCCCGCGCTGGCCGACGCCCTGACGACCCGCCTGCAGGAGCGTCGGGTCGAGGTCCGCCTGCACACCGCGGCCTCGGGGATCACCCGCGACCGGGGGTCCGTGACCGGCGTGACCACCGACGGCGGTCCGGTCGAGGCCGACGTCGTCGCCTGGTGCGCGCCGTGGTGGCCCGACGGCCTGCCGGAGCCGACGCTCCACCCGCGGATCCCGGCGCACCGCACGCTGGTCCGCCTGGCGGCGGACGCCCCCGACCTCCCCCGGGACGTGGCGATCCACTCGGACCCGCCCATGCAGCTGTGGGAGTCCTCGCCCGGCTGCTGGACGATCACGCACCACAACGCCGAGGACCCCCTCGTCGCACTCGTCCGCGTGGGCGTCGACCTGCGCGAGCACGTCGTCGAGCGCCACGACCTGCGGCCGGCCGATCTGGTGCGTCTCGGCCACTGGGGCTGGCAGTGGAGGGGCTGGCGCACGATGCTCGAGCGACCGGGGCCGCGCCTGCCACCGGGTCTGCTCATGGCCGGGGCCCACGCCTACCCGGGCGGCTCCCTCGAGGAGATCGGCCTGGCCACCGAGGCCCTGGCCGAACGTCTCGGTCCCGTGCCCCGTCGTCCCGCCCCCTGAGGAGACCTCAGACCAGGCCCTCGCCCCGCAGGGTCTCGAAGATCTCGCGCGTCGCCTTGGACCGGTTGAGCGTGATGAAGTGCAGCCCGGGGGCACCGGCAGCCAGCAGGTCGCGGCACAGCTGGGTCGCGAGCTCGATGCCGCGCGTGCGCACGGCGTCCTTGTCGTCGGCGACCGGCTCGATGACGTCGAGCACCTCGCGCGGGATCTCCGCCCCCGAGAGCTCGGCCATGCGCGCGACCTGGCCGAAGTTCAGGATCGGCATGATGCCCGGCACGATCGGCAGGTTGCTGCCTCGCGCCCGCGTGCGCTCGACGAGGTCGACGTAGTCCTGCACGCGGAAGAAGAACTGCGTGATCGCGAACTCCGCGCCCGCCCGGTGCTTGGCGACCAGGACGTCGGCGTCCGGGTCGCGGCCCCCGGCATCGGGGTGGCCCTCGGGGAAGGCCGCGACGCCGATCGAGAAGTCACCCAGGTCGCGTGCCAGCTCCACCAGCTCGATGGCGTGGTCCATGCCCCCGGGGTGCGGCTCCCAGGGCTCCCGCGGGCCACCCTTCGGATCGCCGCGCAGCGCGAGGACGTGGTGGATGCCGGCGCTCGCGTACTGCTTGAGCACCTGCTCGATCTCCGCGCGGCTCTGCCCCACGAGGGTGAGGTGCCCGATCGCGCGGATGCGGGACTGCTCGGCGATGCGCGACGTCACCCGCACCGTGCGCTCCTGGCTCGTGCCACCGGCCCCGTAGGTCACCGAGACGAACGTGGGCTGGAGCGGCTCGAGGTCGGCGATGGTGCGCCACAGCACCTCCTCGCCCGCATCGTCCTTCGGCGGGAAGAACTCGAACGACACGCACGGGCGTGGGTGGCGGAGGTCCTCGAGAAGCGATCGCGAGGACGTGGGCGCAGGACCGTCAGTCACGGGCCAACGGTATCGTCCGAACGGTGGGAGCAGCCGACCTTGACCGATTTCGGGACGACGTCGCACGTGAGCTCTCTCGCTTCGGCGACGATCGGCGCGCGGCCCTCGTCTCGGTGGGCCCCGACCTGGCCCCCTTCCTCGACGCGGCGACCTCGTTCGTGGCCGGGGGCAAGCGGTTGCGGGCGGCGTTCTGCCGGGCGGGCTGGCTGGTGGCAGGTGGTGACCCCGACGACCCCGCGGTGGTCACGGCCTCCGCCTCGCTGGAGTGGCTGCAGGGCAGCGCGCTGGTGCACGACGACCTCATGGACGGCTCGGACACCCGCCGAGGGAACCCCAGCGTCCACCGTGCCTTCGAGGCGCAGCACCGGGCCGGGGGCCAGGACGCCGTGGGGGACGCCGAGCGCTTCGGCCTGTCGACGGCGGTGCTCCTGGGCGATTTGATGCTGTCGTGGGCCGACGAGCAGCTGCGCTCGTCCGGCCTGCCGCGCGTCCCGGAGGCGTTGCACTTCCTCGACCTGTGCCGGTCCGAGGTCGTGGCGGGCCAGTACCTCGACGTCCTCGCCCAGACCCGTCCGACCGTGACGGTCGAGGAGGCCATGACCATCGTGCGGTTCAAGGCGGCCTCCTACACGGTGGAGCGGCCCCTGCACATCGGGGCGGCCCTCGCCGGCGCCGACGCCGACCTCATCGACGGGCTGAGCGCCGTCGCCCTGCCTCTCGGCCAGGCCTTCCAGCTGCGCGACGACGTGCTCGGGGTCTTCGGCGACCCCGCGGTCACCGGCAAGCCCGCCGGGGACGACCTCCGAGAGGGCAAGCGCACCGTTCTCGTCGCCCGGGCCACCGAGCTCGGCAGCGACGACGACCGCGCCCTCCTCTCCCGCCTCCTCGGCACCCGCGAAGGGGTGGAGCCGCTCACGGACCTGATGGTGCGCACGGGCGCCCTCGCGGCCGTCGAGCGTGACATCGCGCGCCTCGAGGACGAGGCCGACGCCGCGATCACCGCGCTCGGCGACCACGCCCGGTCCGTCCTCGGCCCTCTGGCCCTGAGCGCGACCCGCCGCACCTCCTGACCCGCAAGGGGGTCCGGGCCGAACAGCGGGGCAGGACACGGGCGGCGGAGCACGCCCGGCGCGCGGGCGTTCTCTACACTCGTCGCAGGGTCAGCCGGCCCTGGGAGCGGACGTGAGGAGGTCCGGCGTGACGGTCATCCGCGACGACGCCCTCGTCGGACGCGTCCTCGACGGTCGCTACCGCGTGGGCGAACGGATCGCCCGTGGCGGCATGGCCAGCGTGTTCCACGGCCACGACGAGCGGCTCGACCGCCCCGTCGCGATCAAGGTCATGCACGCCGGCCTCGGCGACGACGACGAGTTCTCCCAGCGCTTCGAGCGCGAGGCCCGCGCCGCGGCCAAGCTGAACCACCGTGGCGTGGTGGCGGTCTTCGACCAGGGGCGCGACGGCGACGTCACCTACCTCGTCATGGAGTACGTCCCCGGCAGCACCCTGCGCGACGTCATGCGCGCGGAGACGCCGATGCCTCCCCTGCGAGCCCTGCACCTGCTGGCCGACGTGCTCACCGCGCTCTCGGCGGCCCACCGGGCCCACCTGGTGCACCGCGACGTCAAGCCCGAGAACGTCCTCATCACGCCTGACGGCGAGGTCAAGGTCGCCGACTTCGGCCTCGCGCGCGCCGTGAGCGCCGCGACCACCGCCACCGGCGGGACGCTCATCGGCACCGTCTCCTACCTGGCGCCCGAGATCGTGGTCAACGAGGGCGCCGACGCACGGTCCGACGTGTACGCGTGCGGCGCGCTGCTCTACGAGATGCTCACGGGCACCAAGCCGCACACGGGCGACTCCCCCATCCAGGTGGCCTACAAGCACGTGCACGAGGACATCGCCGCCCCGTCGGCGGTGCGTCCTGACCTCCCGCCCTACGTCGACGCCCTGGTCGCCCGCGCGACCGTCCGCGACCGGTCCCAGCGGTCGCAGGACGCCGGCGTGCTGCTGCGGCAGGTGCGTCTCGTCGAACGCGCCCTGGCCGAGGGGCTCGACGACGACCCCGACCTGACCGCCGACCTGCGGCCCCGTCCGATGGCCGCCGACGAGGAGCCGACCCGTCCCGTCGACCTCGAGCACGAGGCACCGGACGGCGAGCTCACGGGCCCGATGACGCCGGCCGAGGCGAGTGACCTCGACGACGGCGGCGAGACCGTGCTCGTCGACCGCGAGACCGGCGAGGTCGTCGCGCGCGCCGAGCCCACCATGCGGTGGAGCAGCGAGACGTGGACCGACAGCCGGACGGCGACGGCCGCCGCGGCACCGGGCCTCCACCCCGCCATGACCGCCGAGGACTACCAGCAGTCCCGCGACCAGGACCGTTCGAGCAGGCGCGGACGCGTGCTCCTGGTCGCAGCGGTCGTCTCCGCACTGCTGCTCGCCGCGTTCGGCTACTGGCTGGGCGTGGGCCGCTACGCCGACACGCCCCAGCTGGTGGGCCAGGCGGAGGCCCAGGCCGCCGAGGAGGCCGAGGCCGCAGGCTTCACGCTCGACGTCACCCGTCGAGCCTTCTCCGAGACCGCCCCGCTCGGCACGGTGCTCTCCACCGACCCCGCGGCCGGCGACCGCCTGCTGCCGGGCGACACGATCCACGCCGTGGTCTCCAAGGGCAAGGAGCGCTACGCGATCCCCAACGTCCAGGGACAGACCGTGGACCAGGCGCGCGTCGCGTTCGAGGAGCTGACGCTGCAGGTCGGCGACGTGACCGAGGCCTACAGCGAGAAGATCCCCGAGGGTCGCATCGTCCGCGCCGTGGACCAGAAGGTCGGTCAGCAGGTCAAGCGCGGCACCGTGATCGACCTCGTCGTGAGTCGCGGTCGCCAGCCGATCGACGTGGTCGACCAGACCGGGAAGTCGCAGGCCGACGCGGTGAAGGCGCTGGAGGACGCCTCCTTCGACGTGAACGTGACCCAGCGCTTCTCCGACGACGTCGACAAGGGCGTGGTCATCAGCCAGTCCCCGTCCGACGGCACCCGCTTCAAGGGCGACACGATCACGATCGTCGTCTCCCGCGGGCCCGAGAACGTCGACGTCCCCGACGTCATGGGCCGCCCCCGCACCGAGGCCGTGGCCGCTCTCGAGAAGGCCGGCTTCAAGGTCGACGTGAAGAACCGCATCCCCGGGGCCGACCGCGTCGTGTTCCAGGAGCCCGGCTCGGGCGAGGCCAAGGTCGGCTCGACCGTCACGATCTACGTCTGACCTCGCGGTCGGGCGCCTGCATCCACACCCGCGGGCTCGAGGGCGACGCACCCCACAGCACGTTTCTGGTGCACTCGTCCCAGTTGCACCTCTAGGCTGGCCTCGTGACCGCCTCCCCGACGCCGCCTGCCTCCCCCGAGCCCATCGACACCGCGCCGCGCATCGGTCCGGGTGACCGACGCGACCTCGGCCTCGTCAACCACGGCATCAGCAGCATCGCGGGCCGCGTCATCGGTGGCCACCGCCCGAACGTGTTCACCACGCTCGGGCGCCAGCGGCGACTGTTCCGCGCCTGGCTGATGTTCAGCGCGGCCCTCATGCCGTTCGGACGACTCCCGCGCACCGAGACCGAGCTGGTCATCCTGCACGTCGCGACCCTGCGCGGGTGCGACTACGAGCTCGACCACCACCGACGGATCGGCCGCAAGGTGGGACTGACGCCCGAGCAGGTCGAGCACGTCGGTGACGCCACGTGGGACGGCTGGACCGATCGTCAGCGCGTGCTGCTGGACGCGACGGCGTCACTGGTGCACGACCGCGACCTCGACGACGCCACGTGGGCCCGCGTGCGCGAGCACCTCGACGAGGCGACCGCGATCGAGCTGCTCATGCTGTGCGGGCAGTACGACGCGCTCGCCACCACGCTCATGACGTTGCGGGTGCCGCTCGACGGTCGCTGACCGCCGAGGGGTCGGTCAGCGCTCGCGCAGCATGTCGGCGACGAGGAACGCGAGCTCGAGCGACTGCTCCCGGTTGAGCCGCGGGTCGCACAGCGTCTCGTAGCGCGTCGCGAGGTCCTCGGCCGACAGCCGACGCCCGCCACCGACGCACTCGGTGACGTCGTCGCCGGTGAGCTCGACGTGCAGGCCACCCGGCCACGTGCCGAGCGAGCGGTGCACCTCGAAGAAGCCGCGGGTCTCGTCGATGACGTCGTCGAACTCCCGCGTCTTGTAGCCGGTGGACGCCTCGAACGTGTTGCCGTGCATCGGGTCGCACACCCACGCGACGTCGAGCCCGGCAGCGGTGACCTTCTCGACGAGGGCGGGCAGGAGGTCGCGGATCTTGCCGGCGCCGAAGCGCGTGATGAACGTGACCTTGCCGGGCGTGCGCTCGGGGTTGAGCTTCTCGTAGAGCGCGATCGCGTCGTCGGCCGAGGTGGTGGGGCCGAGCTTGACGCCGATGGGGTTGGCGATGTGGCTCAGCAGCTCCACGTGCGCGCCGTCGAGCTGACGGGTGCGCTCGCCGATCCACACGAAGTGACCGGACACGTCGTACGGCTGCTCCGTGCGTGAGTCGATGCGGGTGAGGGCGTGCTCGTACTCGAGGATCAGGGCCTCGTGCGAGGAGTAGAAGTCGACCGAGCGGAAGGCGTCGGGCTCCACGCCGATGGCGTCCATGAAGGCGAGGGCGCGGTCGATCTCGCCGCCGACCTTCTCGTAGCTGACGCCGACCGGGCTGTTCTTGACGAAGTCCTTGTTCCACTCGTGCATCTGGCGCAGGTCCGCGTAGCCACCGGTGGTGAAGGCACGGGCGAGGTTCAGGGTGGCGCTGGAGGCGTTGTAGACGTCGACGAGTCGCTGCGGGTCGTGCACGCGCGACTCGGGGGTGAAGTCGAAACCGTTGACGGCGTCACCGCGGTACGCCGGCAGCGTGATGCCGTCGCGGGTCTCGGTGTCGCGGGACCGCGGCTTGGCGTACTGGCCACCGAGGCGGCCGAGCTTGACCACCGGCACGCTCGCCGCGTACGTCAGCACGACGGCCATCGACAGGAGCACCCGCAGCTTGTTGCGGACGTTCTCGGCGGTGACGCCCTCGAACGTCTCGGCGCAGTCGCCGCCCTGCAGCAGGAAGGCCTCGCCGCGGGCCACGGCGGCCATCCGGTCGCGGAGGTCGTCGCACTCGCCGGCAAAGACGAGCGGTGGCATCCGGCGCAGCTGCCCGAGCGCACGCTCGCGCGCAGCAGGGTCGGCATACGTGGGCTGCTGGGCAGCACCCATCGCATGGAGGTCGTCAAGGCTCGGAATGCTCACCGGTCAAGGATACGGGGACCCCGTCCGCGCCCACGACCACCCACGCACACGTGGACGCCGCCGGGGCGACACGCTGCCGGCCGAAGCCCAGGTCGGCGACCCCAGCCACCACAGGTCGAGCGAAGCGAGACAGGCGGCTGGGCGGAGCCCAGGGCGGCGACGAAGGAGCCGCCGAAGCGGCGAGGAACGAGCCGCGAGCCGCCTACCATCCCAGCGTTCCCGGAGCCCCCTTGAACGGTCCGCTCACGCGCGAGGTGATCCAGCCGCCGTAGAAGTCGCCGTCCTGGGCCTGGACGACCTCGCCGTTGACGGTGCAGCGGTCCATGCGGCCGGGGTAGAGGGCCAGGTGGTCGAGGAGCATCTCGTAGCCGGGCCGGGGCCGGGGGTAGGTCCAGGCTCCGGCGGGAACGACGCGGTCGCCGACGACGAGGTCCCAGTAGCTCGCCTCACCCTTGAACTCGCAGACCGTAGTGCCGGCGATCGGCCGGAGCACGCCCTCGGCCACGGCGTCGACGGGCAGGTAGTAGGTCGGCGGGTGACTGGTCTCGAGCACGCGGTAGCTGTGCGTGGTCCGCAGGATCTCGACACCACCGAGCTCGACGACGACCAGCTCGTCGCTGGGCTCGACTGCAGGCGGTCGCGGGTAGCTCCAGACGTCCTCGACGTCGCGTCCTTCACTCATCCGAACAGCACCTCGGCCTCCTCGTAGAGCTCGGGCCGGACGAGCTTGAGCTCACCGGTCCCCTCGCTGAGCGGGACCCGGACGATGTCGGTGCCACGCAACGCCATCATCATGCCGAAGTCGCCGTCGTGCACGGCCTGGATGGCGTGCAGCCCCAGGCGGGTGGCGAGCCACCGGTCGAACGCGGTCGGGGTGCCGCCGCGCTGCACGTGGCCCAGCACCACGGCCCGCGCCTCCTTGCCGGTGCGCTCCTCGATCTCCTGCGCCAGCCGCTCCCCCACGCCACCGAGCCGCACGTGGCCGAAGGCATCCTTCTCGCCGGACTGCAGCGTCATGCCCGTGCCGTCGGGCGAGGCGATCGGCACTGCTCCCTCGGACACGACCACGATGGGCGAGAACCGTGTGGCGAACCGGCTCTCCACCTGCGCGCAGACCTTGTCGATGTCGAACGGCCGTTCCGGGATCAGGATGATGTTCGCGCCCCCGGCGAGCCCGGAGTGCAGGGCGATCCAGCCGGCGTGGCGCCCCATGACCTCCACCACCAGCACCCGGTGGTGCGACTCGGCCGTCGTGTGCAGCCGGTCGATCGCCTCGGTGGCGATGTTGACGGCGGTGTCGAAGCCGAACGTGAAGTCGGTCCCCGACAGGTCGTTGTCGATGGTCTTCGGCACGCCGACGACGGCCACGCCGAGCTCGGCGAGGCGGGTGGCGACCCCGAGGGTGTCCTCGCCACCGATGGCGATCAGTGCGTCGCAGCCGCGGGACTCGAGCGTCGCGCGGATCCGCTCCACGCCGCCCTCGACGGCGAACGGGTTGGTGCGCGAGGAGCCGAGGATGGTGCCGCCGCGCGGCAGGATGCCCCGGACGTCGGCGACGCCCAGCTCGCGGGCGTCGTCCTCGAGCGGGCCGCGCCAGCCGTCACGGAAGCCGATGAACTCGTCATCGAACGTCTGGACCCCCTTGCGGACCACCGCCCGGATCACCGCGTTGAGTCCGGGGCAGTCACCGCCCCCGGTCAGTACTCCGATCCGCATGGCTCGCTCCTTCGTCGGTACCGACGTCGTGCCCGCCTCGTGCCGGGTGGGCCTCACTCGGGCTTGATCTGGTCCCACACCTCGTCGGACTCGGCGCGCTCGACCGCCTTGGCGGCCGCGCGCTCCGACTCCTTGTCGCGCTTCTTGGCGTCCTGGGCGTAGAGGTCGACGTACTCCTGGCCGGAGAGGCGCATGATCTCGTACATGATCTCGTCGGTGACGGCGCGCAGGATGAAGCGATCGCCCTCGAGGCCCTCGTAGCGGCTGAAGTCGAGCGGCTCGCCGAAGCGGACGCCCGGGCGAGCCATCTTGCCGAAGACCTTGCCGGGGGGCGCGACGACGTCGGTGTTGATGACGGCGAGCGGGATGACCGGTACGCCCGCCTCCAGTGCGATCCGCGCGACGCCCGTGCGACCGCGGTACAGCTTGCCGTCGTGGGAGCGGGTGCCCTCGGGGTAGATCCCGCACACCTCGCCCTCGGAGAGCAGCCGCAGCTGGGTCGCGATGGCGCCGGCGGCGGCGGAGCCGCTCGACCGGTCGATCGGGACCTGGCCGGCACCGGAGAAGAACTTCTTCTGGAACCAGCCCTTGATGCCGGGAGACTCGAAGTACTCGGCCTTGGCCACGAAGGTCACGCGACGCGGGATGACCAGCGGCATGAAGAGCCAGTCGCTGTAGGACAGGTGGTTGCTGGCCAGGATGACCGCCCCGTCCTTGGGCACGTTCTCGGTGCCCTCGGCCCAGGGCCGGAAGATCAGCTTCAACAGCGGACCCAGCGCCAGGAACTTCAGGAACCAGTAGAACAACGTCGCCTCCTCAGCGTCACCCGGACACTACCGCGCTCAGGGGGGTGCACGGTGGCGACACCGTGAGGGAGGATGCATCCATGAGCCCCACCTCCTCCGGATCCAGCGCGTCGCAGCCCTCCGTCGTGCCGGGAGCCGAGCCCTTCACGAGCGACGGCGGACCCGTCGGGGTCCTGCTGAGCCACGGCTTCACCGGCTCGCCGTACTCGATGGTCCCCTGGGGTCGCGACCTCGCCGACCGGGGCTACACGGTGCGGGTGCCCCGTCTGCCCGGCCACGGCACGACGTGGCAGCAGATGAACCGCACCACCTGGTCGGACTGGTACGGCGCGCTCGAGACCGAGCTGGACATCCTGCGCGACACCTGCGAGCGGGTCGTCGTGGGTGGGCTCTCCATGGGCGGCTGCCTCGCCCTGCGGCTGGCCGAGCAGCGTCCGCACGACGTCGACGCGGTGGTCGTGGTCAATCCCGCCATCGCCTCGCGCGACCCGCGACTGAAGGCCGTCCCCCTCCTCAAGTGGGTCGTCCCCTCGCTCGAGGCGATCGGTGGCGACATCAAGAAGCCGGGGATCGAGGAGAACGCCTACGACCGCACGCCGCTGAGGGCCCTGCACTCGATGATGCAGCTCTGGGGCGACGTGCGGGCCGACCTCGGACGGATCAAGGCCCCGGTGCTCTTCTTCCGCTCCACCGACGACCACGTCGTCGACGACAGCACCCTGTCGCTGGTGCGCGAAGGGCTGCGCCCCGGGCTCGGGGAGTTCGTCACGCTCGAGAACAGCTACCACGTGGCCACGCTCGACCACGACGCTCCGCAGATCTTCGAGCGCTCCGCCGCGTTCATCGCCTCGCACACCGGTGGCGCCGATGGCTGAGCCCGACGCGCGGGGGCCCGGCCGCGACGGACGCGACGAGTTCGACGACATCGTCAGCCGCCTCGACCTCGACCTGCCCTTCCCCGCGGAGGCCGACGAGCCCGACCCGGCACCGGCCGAGGAGCCTGCCGAGCCCGAGCCGTTCGAGCTCGACGACGAGCCCGACCCGGTGGACGAGCAGTTCTACCGTCGGGTCGACCCGGGTCCGGGTCGGCCCTTGCACCGTGGGCGAGCCGTCGCCTGGGGCGGCCTGGTGGGATCGCCGCTGCTGCTCATGTTCGCCTCGCTGGCGGGTCAGTGGTTGTCCAGCCCCGTCCTGCTCGGCGCGGCCCTCACCTTCGTCGCCTCGGCGATCTACTTGATCGCGCAGCTGCCCGAACACGGACCCTCGCAGCGGGATTGGCCGGACGACGGCGCCGCGCTGTGAGTCGGGCCATGTCGGCCGCGCCGATCAGCCCGGCCTCGGGGCCGAGGTGCGCGCGGACGATCCGGGCCTCGGACCGGTAGCCGCGACCCGTCAGCGTGCGCGAGTAGGCCTCGCGCGCCGGGCCCAGCAGCATCTCGCCGGCGTCGCTCACCCCTCCGCCGACGACGAACAGACCAGGGTCGAGCGCCGCGGCGAGGTTGGCCATGCCGACGCCGAGCCAGTCGCCGACGTCGGCGATCCACGAGATCGCCTCCTCGTCGCCGTCCTGCGCGAGCGGAGTGACGTGCGCCCCCTCGACGCGATCGGCCCCACCGGCGGCCTCGGCCAGCCGGCGGCCGATGGGCGAGCCCTCGGCCACCGCCGCCGCCGCCCGACGTCCGAGCACGCGCCCGCTGGCGTACTGCTCCCAGCAACCGAGGTTCCCGCACTCGCACCGGTTGCCGCCGGGCACGACCTGCATGTGCCCGAACTCCCCCGCGATGCCGAAGTGGCCGCGGTACGGCAGTCCGTCGATGACGAGCGCGCCGCCGATGCCGGTGCCGAGCGTGATGAGGACCAGGTCGGGCTCGTTCTGCGCGGCCCCGAACCGCCACTCGGCCCAACCGCTGGTGTTGGCGTCGTTGTCGACCATCACGGGCAGCATCGTCCGGCGGGCGACCCGGTCGCGCAGCGGCTCGTGCCGCCACGCCAGGTGCGGCGCGAAGAGGACGGTCGACTGCGACGCGTCGACGAAGCCTGCGGCGCCGATGCCCACGGCCTTGACCGGGAGCTCGGCGCGGAACTCCGCCGTGATCTCGGTGATCGCGTCGAGCACGGCCTCCGGCTCGGTCGTGGGCGTCTCGCGGCGGGTGCGGGCGACGACCCGTCCGTCCTCGTCGACCACGCCGGCCGCGATCTTGGTGCCGCCGATGTCGATGCCGACGGCCAACCTGTCCGCCATGTCAGTCCCCTGTTCCTGAGCCGGGTGCGGAGCCGACCCTCTGCGCCGTCGCCCTGCGGGCGGAGCGGCCGAGGTCGGCGGCGCCGACGATGCCGGCGTCGTTGCCGAGGGTCGCGAGGCGCACCTCGGCCACACGACGGTGGAAGCGCGCGGGCAGGTGCTCCTCGAAGGCCTCCCGCACGGGGTCGAGCAGGAGGTCGGCGGCTGCCCCGACCCCGCCCCCGATCACGATGACGCTCGGGTCGAGCACGGCGGCGAGCGAGGCGCAGCCCTCGCCGATCCAGGCCCCGAGGTCGCGCAGCAGGTCCACCGCGAACGGGTCGCCCTCCTGGGCGAGGTCGGTGACCAGCGGACCCTTGATCTTCGCGACGCCGCCGGCGCGGGCCACGAGGGCCGCCGCTGCCGGGTCGTCGCTCGCAGCCCGTTCACGTGCCTCGGCCACGAGGGCGCTGCCGCTCGCGTACTTCTCGAAGCACCCGTGCTGACCGCACCCGCACAGGCGCCCGTCGCGGACGAGCCGCAGGTGCCCGATCTCGGCCGCCGCGCCGAACCCGCCGCGCATGAGGTCGCCGTCCTGGATCACGCCACCACCGACCCCGGTGCCGATGGTCACGAGCAGCAGGTCGTCGGAGTCGGCGCCGGCGCCGAACCGGTACTCGCCCCAGGCCGCGGCGTTGGCGTCGTTCTCGACGACGACGGGCAGCTCGACCAGCTGGGCGATCCGCTCGCCCAGCGGCTCGTCGCGCCAGTCGATGTTGGGGGCGAAGGTGACCGTGGACCGGTCCGCCGCGACGAACCCCGCCGCACCCACACCGATCCCGGCGACCGGGTGCTGCGCCTGCGCGCGGAGCCGGCCCACCAGGTCGGCCACGAGCCCGGCGATGGCGTCGGCGTCGGGCGTGGGCTCCGAGACGCTGGCCAGGATGGTGCCGTCGGGCCCCACGAGGCCGGCGGCGATCTTGGTGCCGCCAATGTCGACCCCCACGCCGAGGCGCGTGTCGTGGTCGTGCGTCGAGCTCATCGGCTCGCCTCTCCCTCGTCGGTACGTCGGTCGCTCGTGTCGTGGGTGCCGTCGCCCTGGCGCAACGCGGTCTCGAACGCGTCGCGCACGGTGCGCGCGAGGTGCAGCGCCGCCACGGCGACCTCCTCGACCACGTCGGGGTTGGTCTTCACGAAGCCCACCACCTGGCACACCGGGCACCACGACGTGGTGCACACGTGCGCGTCGGCGTCGGGCGACCCGGCGTCGGCGTCGTTCCGCCGGGGCGCCGTGGTGTCGGCGTCGACGGCGAGCGCTCGCAACAGCTTGAGGGTCTCCTGTCCCAGCGACCCCACCTCGTCGTCAGCCAAGAGTCTCGACCCGTTGCTTCAAGCCGCTCAGGGCCGCGTCGATGATGACCTTCTCGGCCTTGCGCTTGAGCGTGCCAAGCAGCGGCACGGCGACGTCGACGGCGAGCTGGTAGGTCACCCGCGTCCCGCCGGCCACCTCGGCCAGCGCGTACGTGCCGTCGAGCGCGGTCAGCACCGTGGCCTTCTCCGCCAGGCTCCACGACACCGACCGGTCGCCGTCCCAGGTGTAGAGCAGCTCGTAGGTGTCGCGGATGGGTGCGGCGTCGAGGGTGAAACGGACCCGGTCGGCCCGATCGCCGACGGAGTCGCCGGCAGCTCCCGGCTCGACCACCTCGGCGCTGCGGACGCCGGTGGCCCACGACGGATAGGCGTCGAAGTCGGCGATCACGGCCATGACGTCCGACGGTGCGGCATCGATGACGATGTCGCTCGTGGTGCGCGCCATGGGCCCTCCTCGCTTCCTCGGGATCCTCATCGTAGTGGGACGCCGCTCCACGTCCGCCCCGCGGCTCCCGTGCCCGTTCGACGCCGAGTAGCCTGCCGTACGTGAACGCTGCGGACGGTGACCGACCTGACCCTGCCGCGTCGGACGGACGCCCCGACCGGGGCAACCTGACCGACGACGTGCTCGACCGCCTCGCGGCCGATCCGGAGGCCGTGGCCCTCGCCCGACGTGGGCCGGACGGCTGGTCCGACGTGACGATCGGCGCGTTCCACGCCGACGTCGTCACCGTCGCCAAGGGACTCCT
This sequence comes from Aeromicrobium sp. Leaf272, assembly GCF_001422865.1. Lineage (NCBI taxonomy): Bacteria > Bacillati > Actinomycetota > Actinomycetes > Propionibacteriales > Nocardioidaceae > Aeromicrobium > Aeromicrobium sp. Leaf272. The sequence goes on along the minus strand of NZ_LMMY01000013.1, from coordinate 608,400 downwards.
CGCGGCAGGCGTCCGGCCGGGCGACCGGGTCGCCCTCCTGTCGCGCACGCGGTACGAGTGGACGCTCGTGGACTACGCCGTCTGGTGGGCCGGAGCGGTCACCGTGCCCATCTACGAGACGTCCTCGACCGACCAGGTGGCGTGGATCCTCTCCGACTCCGGCGCCGTCGCAGCCGTCGTGGAGAGCGCACAGCACCTCGGACGGGTCGACGAGGCCCGTCGCGACGCCCCGGACCTGAAGCACGTGTGGACCATCGACGAGGGCGGCCTCGACGAGGTCCGCTCCGCCGCCGCGGGCGTCAGCGACGCACAGCTCGAGCAGGCCAGGGCGACCCTCACGTCGGACTCGCTCGCCACCCTCATCTACACGTCGGGCACCACGGGCCGTCCCAAGGGCTGCCGGCTCACGCACGGCAACTTCCGGGCCGAGCTCTCCGGGGCGCTCGAGCAGCTGCCCGATCTGTTCGGCCGCGAGAACGCCTCGACACTGCTCTTCCTGCCGCTGGCGCACGTGTTCGCGCGGATCATCCAGGTCGGCGCCATCCGCTCCGGCACCCGGCTGGGCCACACGGCCGACGTGAAGGACCTGGTGGCCGACCTCGGCGAGTACCAGCCCACGTTCGTCCTGGCGGTCCCCCGCGTCTTCGAGAAGGTCTTCAACTCCGCGAGCACCAAGGCCTACGCCGACGGCAAGGGTCCGATCTTCGACCGGGCCGTGGCGACGGCGATCGCCTACAGCAAGGCCCAGGACGCGACGACGAGGCGCGGGAAGCCCAAGCGGGTGGGGGCGGCCCTGCGCGCCAAGCACGCCCTCTTCGACCGGCTGGTGTTCGCCAAGCTGCGTCAGGCGCTGGGTGGCCACGCCGAGTGGGCGATCTCCGGCGGCGCGCCGCTCGGCGACCGGCTGGCGCACTTCTACCGGGGCATCGGCGTCACGGTGCTCGAGGGCTACGGCCTCACCGAGACCACGGCGGCTCTGTGCGTGAACACGCCGTCCGACCAGCGCATCGGGACGGTCGGGCGTCCGTTCCCCGAGACCGAGGTACGGGTCGGCGACGACGGCGAGCTGCTGTTCCGCGGCCCCCAGGTGTTCACCGGGTACTGGAACAACGACGAGGCCACGGCCGGGGCGCTCGACCCCGACGGCTGGTTCGCCACCGGCGACCTCGGCGACGTCGACGACGACGGCTTCGTCCGCATCACCGGTCGCAAGAAGGAGATCATCGTGACCGCCGGCGGCAAGAACGTCGCCCCCGCGGTGCTCGAGGACCGGGTCCGCGCCCACCCGCTGGTGAGCCAGTGCCTCGTGGTCGGCGACGGCAAGCCGTTCATCGCCGCGCTCGTGACGATCGACCGGGAGGCCTGGACCGGCCCCCTGGACTCCCCCGAGCTGGAGACGCAGGTCCAGCAGGCCGTCGACGACGCCAACGCCCTGGTCTCGCAGGCGGAGTCGATCCGCAAGTTCGTCATCCTCGACGACGACTGGACCGAGGAGAACGGCTACCTGACGCCGTCGTTCAAGGTCAAGCGGACCGCGGTGCTGCGCGACCTTCACGACACGGTCGAGGCGCTCTTCTCCAGGTAGGCGCGCCACCGGGCGGTGATCTGCTCGACGCTCAGCCCGAGGCGCTCCCGGGCGGCGTCCGCGACGTCGCCACCGTCACGCACGTCCTCGTAGAAGGCCACGATCCGGTCGTTCGACGTCTCGTCGGCGAGCATCTCGAAGACGAGCCATGCGGACTCGTAGACCGCGCCGAGCCCGTGCCCGCCGGCGGAGGCGAAGGCCTGGGCGTCGGGAAGGGCGTCAGGCGGGCCGTCGGCACGGACCTGGGCGAGGATCTGCCCGGCGCTCACCGCGAGCGGCGCGTCGTCGTCGCGCAGCGCCACGTAGTCGGCGAAGCCCTCGGCCACCCACGTCACCATCGAGGTCCCGACCGCTCCGGTGAGCAGGTGCGCGGCCTCGTGCGTGATGACGACCTGCCGGGCGCGGGCGTCCATGCCGGCGAAGAGGTCGGGGTTGAGCACCACGACCCGCGCGGTCCCGGTGGAGCCGTCGACGGTGGTCGTGACACCGGCGATCGCGGCCACGTCCTCCTGGGACTGGCCCACCAGCGCCGCGGTCGTGGCCCTGCTGCTGGGGGCGATCACCGTGAGCCGACCGTCGGCCTCCGGCACCGTCGCCCGCACGCTGCGGTCCGCAGCCCTGGCCGCGGCCAGGGCGTCGAGGTCGGGCACGCCACCGTCGATGCTCACCACGCGGACCGCGTCGCCTGCCGACTGGACACGCACGTCGCCCGCCAGCCAGAGCGGGAGGCGGTCCCCTACGGCCGCGGCCCCGCGCACGGCGAAGGTGCCGTCGTCCCGGGGGTCGAGGCGCAGCCCCACCTGCGTGGACCGGACGCTCGTGCCGGCCACGGGCGACGCGTCACCGGCTCGCCACGAGACCTCGACCGTCGCGAGGGTGGAGCCGTCGGCGCGGTCCGCCACGTCACCGCCCGAGACGTAGCGCAGCGACACGTCGGTCACCGAGAGCGCCTCGCGCGCCTGCCAGGCCTGCTCGGCGAACGTGCGCGCCCGGGACCCCTCGCCGGCTGCGGCGACGAACTCCTGCTCCGTCGTGGCCCGTGAGAGCGCGGTCAGCTGGTCCGCCAGCACGACACGTGCGTCGTCGGGGATCGCGACGACGTCCGCGTCCTCCGACCCGCCTGACCAGGGCCGCTGCCAGAGCAGCACCGCGAGCGCGACCCCGAGGAGGACGAGCGCGGCCGTGATGTTGGCCGAAGGCCTCCTCACGGGGCGCCCGTCATGATCTCGCCGTCATCCGACACCCGGCACGGGTCGGCTCAGACGACGCGTCCGGCCTTGGTGAACCCGTAGGACACGCTCGTGACCTCGATGCTCTTGCCCGGCCGGGGCGCGTGGATGACCTTGCCGTTGCCGATGTAGATGCCGTCGTGCGACATGTCGCCGTAGAAGACGATGTCGCCGGGCTGGAGCTCGTTCATGGAGATCTTGCGCGACGCGGCGTACTGCGGACCCACGACGCGGGGCAGCGAGACGCCGGCCGCGGCGAAGGCCTTCATGACCAGGCCGGAGCAGTCGTAGCCCTTCGGCCCGGTGCCGCCGTAGATGTAGGGCTTGCCCAGCTGGGCGGTCGCGAAGTCGATCGCGGCCTTGGCGCGGCCGCTCGCGTCGACCTCGAAGCCGATCTCGACGTCGCTGGTGTTGAAGGCGGCCTGCTCGGCGGCCGTCAGACGGGCCAGCTCGGCCTTGGCGTCCTCGTACTTGGCCTTGATCTGGGCGCGCTTCGCGTCAGCCTTCTTGCGATCGCGCTCGAGCTCGGTCTTGCGGTCCTTCAGGCTGGCGCGTCGGTTCTTGAGCTCCTTGGCCGTGGCGGCGAAGGACTCGACGGCGTCGGCGCGCGTGCTGTTGAGTGCCTGGACCGCACCGAGGCCCTCGAGGAACTCCTCGGGGTCCTGGCTGCCGAACAGGCTCACCGTGGGGCCGAGCGGCGAGTCGAGCTGCTGCTGCACGACCGAGGCGCCCAACGCGTCGCGCTGCTTGCGGTAGACGGCCAGCTGGTCGGCGATGTCGTCGTCGAGGTCGGCGATCTCGGCGCGCGTGTCCTTGACGTCCTCGTCGAGCTGGTTGACCTGCTCGGCCACCACCTCGACGTCGTGGAACGCGGCCTCGACGTCCTCGGTGGTCACCGGGTCCGCCTGCGCGGGGCCGACCACTCCGACGGTGACGCCGATGGTCAGGGCCGCCACCGCTGCGGTGGCCAGGGTCGATCGTGTGCTGCGTGTACGGGCCAGGCCTCGTCGGTGCACGTGCACCCTCCAGTGTCCTCGACGCCTACCGGGTGAGCTGACGGGTTCGGGCCAAGGTCTGCCCTACCCACGGGCGCGAGCGCCCGTGCGATTCACCCCAGGAACGTGGTTCCCCGGTCCGCCCTGGACGTCTTCCCCACGTCCGCGGCGGTTCGGCGGTGCCTCCGATGTCGCTCTGGGTGAGCAGCATGCTCCGGACGCACGGTTGCCGAGTCTAACCGAGGGCGCGAGGAAGCGGGCGACGACCCGACCCCTCGACGGACCGCGTGGGCCCTGTGCGGGGTGAGGTGCGTCACCCGGCCTGGACGTCAGGTCCGGAGACGGGGGTGACGAGCCTCAGCGGTGGCACGAGACCCTCGTCGGCGAGGGCGGTGAGTGCGGCCATCTCCTCGGCGTCGACCTCGACACCCTGGGGCGGACCGCCGAGCAGCACGCTGACCACGCAGTCGCCGCACGCGCTGGGACTGCGGACGAGGCAGCTGTCGCAGTCGATCACGACGGATTCGGGGTTCATGTCGCCGACGCTAGGCAGGCGTCCCGACAGAAACCGTTCAGTCGTCATGCGTCGGGGTTGCCGTGAGTGGTCCCCCGACGGTTGCGGGGCTTCGGGGTGGGTCTTCGCCTGCGGCTGCGTCGCTCCGGCTGGGTCTCGACCTGCGGCTGCGTCGCTCTGGCTCGGTCTCGACCTGCGGCTGCATTGCTCCGGATAGGTCGTTCCTTGCTCATGCGTCGCTGTGGCTCGTCGTCGACCTGCTCTCCGAAAAGGGCCTCGACCGGCGGACGAGTCCGGGCTCGGTCGGCCTCTCGGAGCGTGGCTCGGGGGGACGCAAGATTCTGCGTTCGTGCGTGAGGGGGCGAAGGATGCTGCGTTCGTGGTCGGATCCCGTCACCAACGCAGCATCGTTCGGGCTTCAGCACGCGAAAGCAGAATCGTGCGTGGATCCCGCACAGATGAAGAATCGTGGCCGCGCCCCGCAGACCCACCCTGCGGCTGCGTCGAGGAGAAGACCCACCCCACCGACGACACCAACGGAATCGCCCACTCTGTCGGACGCCGCGCCTAGCGTCGGCGCCGTGACGAGCCCCTTCCCCCACCAGGCCAGCTTCGACGACCTCGGTCGAGCACTGAGCGACGTCACGTTCTGCGTCGTCGACCTCGAGACCACGGGCGGCTCGCCGAAGACAGGATCGCGCATCACCGAGATCGGTGCGGTCAAGGTGCGCGGTGGCGAGGTGCTGGGCGAGCTCCAGACGCTGGTGAACCCCGAGGAGAGCATCCCGGCGTTCATCACGGTGCTCACCGGGATCACCGACGCGATGGTCGTCGAGGCGCCCCGCATCGCCGAGGTTCTCCCCAGCTTCCTCGAGCTGGCCGCCGGCAGCGTGCTCGTGGCGCACAACGCCCCCTTCGACGTCGGCTTCCTCAAGCACGCCGCGCAGGAGCTCGGGATCCCCTGGCCGCGCTTCGAGGTGCTCGACACGGCCGTGCTGGCCCGGCGGGCGCTGCTGCGCGACGAGGTGCGCAACGTCAAGCTCTCCACCCTCGCCGCCCACTTCGGCGCCACCACCACGCCCGACCACCGGGCCCTGCACGACGCGCGCGCCACCGTCGACGTGCTGCACGGCCTGTTCGAGCGGCTCGGCTCCCTCGGCGTGAACAGCCTCGAGGACGCCGTCACGTTCACGTCGCGGGTCTCCCCCGAGCAACGTCGCAAGCGCCACCTGGCGCAGCACCTGCCGCACGAGCCCGGCGTCTACCTGTTCCGCGACGTCCGCGACCACGTGCTCTACGTCGGCACGTCACGCGACCTGCGCAAGCGGGTCGCGAGCTACTTCACGGCGTCGGAGACCCGCACCCGCATGGGCGAGATGGTCCGCCTCGCCGAGCGGGTCGACTCCGTCGTCTGCGCCACGGCGCTCGAGGCGCACGTGCGCGAGCTCCGCCTCATCGCGGCGCACCGTCCCCCGTACAACCGCCGCTCGCGGTTTCCCGAGCGCCTCACGTGGATCAAGCTCACCCGCGAGCCCTGGCCCCGCCTGTCGGTGGTGCGCCGCGTCCTCGACGACGATGCCGACTACGTCGGGCCGTTCGGCAACCGACGCCAGAGCGAGCTCGCCCTCGCCGCGCTGCACGAGACCTTCCTCGTGCGTCAGTGCACCACCCGCATGGGCCGACGCCCGCGCGGCAGCACGTGCGCCCTCGCCGACCTCGGCCGCTGTCTCGCGCCCTGCACCGGCGACCTCGACCCCGCCATCTACGACGCCGAGGTCGCACGCCTGCGCGAGGCGCTCACCGGCGACCCGCTCGAGGTCGTCGACCGGCTGCGCCTGCGGATGACCGAGCTGGGCGACCAGCAGCGCTACGAGGACGCCGCCGCCGTTCGCGACCGGCTCACCGCGTCCCTGCGGGCGGTCGACCGCACCCAGCGGCTGCGCCAGCTCACCGAGGTCGACGAGCTCGTGGCGGCGGCGCCCGGCGAGCGGGGCTGGGAGGTCCACGTGGTTCGGCACGGTCGCCTCGCCGCCGCCGGGCTCCTGCCCCGCACGGTCCACCCGTCCGCGTGGGTCGAGGCACTCCTGGCCACCGCCGAGGAGGTAGCCGCTCCTGCGCACGCCGCCCACCCCGCCCCGGTCGCCTCGGTCGAGGAGACCGAGACCCTCCTGCGGTGGCTCGAGACGCCCGGCGTGCGCATGGTGCGAGGCAGCTGGCACGTGCCTGTCGCCGGCGCCGCGCGGCACGTCGCCGACCTGCCGGTCGAGTCCGACGTCCACCGGGCGAACCGGTCTAGGCTGACGGCGTGATCACCGCCATCGTCTTCATCCAGGCCGAGGTCTCGCGGCTTCCCGAGACCGCCGCCCAGATCGCCGACCTCGACGGCGTCAGCGAGGTCTACTCCGTCACCGGCGACCACGACCTCGTGGCCATGGTGCGGGTGCAGCGCATCGACGACGTCGCCGCCGTCGTGGCCGACCGGCTCAACAAGGTCGAGGGCGTGCTGTCGACGCAGACCCAGATCGCGTTCCAGACGTTCAGCCGCCACGACCTCGAGGACGCGTTCAGCATCGGCCTCTGACGTCCGAACGCGCACGACGCACCGTCAGCGAGGGGGCGCGAGCTCCTGCGTCACGGTCGACCAGCGCGCCAGCACCTCGCGCGCTGCGCCGCTGTCGATCGACGTGCGCGCCTGCTCCATCCCGGCCCCCAGCCGCTCGATCAGCGGCCCGCTCCCCCCGGCGTGGGCCGCCAGGGCCGCTCCGGCGTTGAGCAGCACGGCGTCGCGCACGGGTGAGGTCTCACCGTCGAGCACGCGCCGGAACACGTCGGCGTTGTAGGTCGGGTCTCCTCCACGCAATGCCTCGGGCGAGGAGAGGGCGACGCCGAGGTCCCGCGGGTCCAGCAGCTCCTCGACAACCTGTCCGTCCGCGACGGTCCAGACCCGCGTCGTGGAGGTGGTGGTGATCTCGTCCAGACCGTCGTCGCCCCGGAAGACGAATGCGTCGTCACCGCGGTCGGCGAACACCCGCGCCATGAGCGGAGCGGTCCGCAGGTCCGAGCACCCCACGGCCGACGCCGCCGGGCGGGCCGGGTTCACGAGCGGGCCGAGCACGTTGAACGGGGTCGCGATGCCGATCTCGCGTCGCGGCGGCCCCGTGAAGCGCAGCCCGGGGTGGAACAGGGGGGCGAAGCAGAAGGTGATGCCGGCGCGCTCCAGCACCGTCGGCACCGCCTCGGCCGGAACGTCGAGACGGATCTGCAGCACCTCGAAGACGTCGGCCGTGCCGCTGTCGCTGGAAGCCGCCCGGTTGCCGTGCTTGACCACGGGCACGCCCGCACCGGCTGCCGTGACCGCCGACATCGACGAGATGTTCACCGTCTTGGCCCGGTCTCCCCCGGTGCCGACGATGTCGACGACCCGGCCGGGCACGTCGACGAGGACGGCCTTCGACAGGAGGGCGTCGACCAGGCCCTGCAGCTCGGGCTGGGAGATCCCCTTGGCGCGCAGCGCGACCGCGAAGGCCGCGATCTGCGCGGGCGTGCTCTCCCCGTCCAGGATCGAGGCCATGGCCCACGCCGTCGACCGGGCGTCGAGGTCGTGCCCGAGCACGAGCGCATCGAGCACGTCGGGCCAGGTGTGGGCGCTCACGCCGTGAGCACGGACCGCGCGAGCCCGATGACCGCCTCGGCCAGCCGCAGCGGGTCGATCGGGTGCGAGACGGCGGCCTCGGCCCGCGACCACGTCGCGAGCCAGGCGTCCTGCGGGCGACCCGTGAGCACGAGCACCGGCGGCGCCTGGAAGATCTCGTCCTTCATCTGGCGCGCCACGCCCAGCCCACCGGCCGGGTTGGCCTCGCCGTCGAGGATCACGAGGTCGGGTCGGCGGCGGGTGTCGTCGAGGTGCTGCCACACGACCGGCTCGGTGGCGCACTCCACGTACTCGAAGGGCGGAAGGTCCGGGTGCGGACGCGTGCCGAGCGCTGTGATGACGGCATTCCTGACGTCTCGGTCGTCGCTGTAGACGAGGACGTGGAACCTGCTGCTCTCGGTCACGTTCGAATCGTACATAATGAGCGCGTGGCCACTACTTCCGTGATCCCCGCGTCCCGACTCCACGGCACCGAGGGACGTCCCTCGATGGTGACCGTCGGCACGATCGTCTGGCTCTCCAGCGAGCTGATGTTCTTCGCCGGACTGTTCGCCGCCTACTTCACGGTCAAGAACGTGACGCCGGAGCTGTGGGCCCAGGAGACGCAGCTGCTGAACGTGCCGTTCGCGACGATCAACACCGCGATCCTGGTGCTGTCGTCCCTGACCTGCCAGTTCGGCGTCTTCGCCGCCGAGCGCGGTCGCGCCGGACGCACCGGCACGCTGCTGCAGATGGGCAAGTGGGGCATGCGTGAGTGGTTCGTCCTCACGTACGTCATGGGCGCGATCTTCATCGGCGGCCAGGCCACCGAGTACGCCGAGCTCGTGCACGAGGGCGTGACCATCCCGTCCTCGGCCTACGGCTCGCTCTTCTACCTCGCCACCGGCTTCCACGGCATCCACGTCGTGGGCGGTCTGCTGGCCTTCCTGCTCGTGATCGGCCGCACCTTCGTCGCGCGCCGCTTCACCCACGAGCAGGCCATCTCGGCGATCGTCGTGTCCTACTACTGGCACTTCGTCGACATCGTCTGGGTCGCTCTCTTCGCGACGATCTACCTGATCCGCTGACGCCTCGCTCACCGGCACGGCGTTAGCCCAACCTAACCCTGCGGACCTGCGACATCGCTAGGTACGCTGGACACCCCTGACAGGAATGAGGTTCTCGGTGCGCACTCTGTCGACCCGCCGCCGTCATCCCCTCGCCGGACTCGCTGTCCTGCTGCTGGGACTCGTGACGGTAGGAGCCCTCTGGGCCGCCGCCGCACCCAAGGCCGCACAGGCCGAGGAGTACACCGCGCGCGACGTCGAGGTCGGGCGCGAGCTCTTCCTCATCGGCTGCGCGAGCTGCCACGGCCAGAACGCCGAGGGCATCACGACGAAGGACGGCGGGAACTACGGTCCGTCGCTGATCGGCGTGGGCGCCGCCGCGGTCGACTTCCAGGTCGGCACCGGCCGCATGCCGATGGCGCAGTCGGGCCCCCAGGCGCCGCGCAAGGCACCGGAGTACGACGCCGAGGAGACCAAGCAGCTGGCGGCCTACATCGCCTCGCTGGCCCCCGGCCCGGCCATCCCCGCCGAGGACGTCCTCGACTACGAGAACGTCGACGAGGAGGGCCTCAAGGAGGGCGGCGAGTTCTTCCGCACCAACTGCACCGCCTGCCACAACTCCGTCGGCGCCGGCGGTGCCCTGCCGAACGGCCGATACGCGCCTACCCTGAAGGGTGTGAGCGCCAAGCACCTCTACGAGGCCATGCAGACCGGCCCGCAGCAGATGCCTGTCTTCAACGACGACATCGTCACGCCTGAGGACAAGCGCAACATCATCGCCTACATCAAGAACGTCCAGGAGCAGCCGAACTACGGCGGCGTCGGTGGCGGCGGCCTCGGTCCCGTGGTCGACGGCGTCTTCGTCTGGGTCGTCGGCATCGGCGGCCTCGTCGGATTCGCCATCTGGATCGGCGCCCACGGCGCGCGCGTGAAGACCAAGAAGAAGGCAGCATGAGCGACGACCTCGAGCAGCACGGCAGCAGCACCCCCGCCACCACGGAGCCCATCCAGGACCCGGGCCTGCAGCCGCACCAGTGGCGTCCGACCGACGTCGACCCGGCGCAGGAGCGCCGCGCCGAGCGTCAGGTCTCGGGCATGTTCTTCGCCGCGGCCCTGCTCTTCGTGGTGTTCTGCTTCTCCTACTTCCTGATCGACGAGGACCAGACGTTCCTCAACTGGTCCGCCTCGAACTTCGCGCTGGGCGCCACCCTCGGCGGCGGCATGCTGCTCATCGGCGTCGGCATCATCCAGTGGGCCAAGAAGCTCATGGGCGACCACGAGATGGTCGAGATGCGCCACCCCGCCAAGTCCTCCGACGAGGACCGCGCGGCGGTCATGGCCGACATCAACGCCGGCATCGAGGAGTCGACCTTCGGCCGACGCCCGCTCATCCGCAACAGCCTGTTCCTCTCCGTCGGCGCGCTGGCGCTGCCGTCCGTGGTGCTCCTGCGTGACCTCGGTCCGCTCCCCCACGGCCAGGACGAGACGGTGTGGAAGAAGGGCATGCGGGTCGTCAACGACGTGTCCGGCCTGCCGATGCGTCCGGAGGAGATCGAGGTCGGTCAGCTCATCAACGCCGAGCCGGCCGTGTTCTTCCCCGCCGAGGGCGAGGAGGAGGCCGAGTACCACGGCCACGAGCTCCTGGCCGCGAAGTCCAAGGCCGCGATCATCGTCGTGCGCATGCGCCCGGAGGACATCACGCCCGAGCAGGGCAAGGAGAACTGGGGCATCGACGGGATCCTCTGCTACTCCAAGATCTGCACGCACGTCGGATGCCCGATCTCCCTGTGGGAGCAGCAGACGCACCACCTGCTCTGCCCGTGCCACCAGTCGACTTTCGACCTGGCCGACAACGGCAAGGTCATCTTCGGCCCGGCGCACCGCCCTCTCCCCCAGCTGCCGCTGGGTGTCGACTCCGAGGGCTACATCATCGCCATGAGCGACTTCCCCGACATCGTGGCGCCGAGCTACCCCGAGCTTGCGCGCGACCAGAAGAGACTGGATGGTGAGTCATGAGCAACGACACCTACACCCCGGTCGAGGACACGGCCTTCGGCAAGAAGGCCGCCGGTCCGGTGGGCTGGCTCGACGACCGTCTGGGGCTCGCCGGTGTGGCGAAGAAGAACCTGCGCAAGGTCTTCCCGGAGCACTGGTCCTTCATGCTCGGAGAGATCGCGCTCTGGAGCTTCGTCGTCCTGCTGCTGACCGGCGTCTTCCTGACGTTCTGGTTCCAGCCGAGCATGGCCGAGGTCGTCTACGACGGCTCCTACGCCCCCTTCCGGGGCCTGGAGATGTCGCAGGCCTACGCCTCGACGCTGCACATCTCCTTCGACATCCGTGGCGGTCTGCTCATGCGGCAGATCCACCACTGGGCGGCGGCGCTGTTCGTTGGCGCGATGATCGCCCACATGCTCCGCGTGTTCTTCACGGGCGCGTACCGCAAGCCGCGTGAGATCAACTGGGTCATCGGCGTCGGCCTGCTGACGCTCGGCATGGTCGAGGGCTTCGCCGGCTACTCCCTGCCCGACGACCTGCTGTCGGGCACGGGCCTGCGGTTCGTCGACGGCATGATCCGCTCGGTCCCGATCGTGGGCTCCTACGTGGAGTTCTTCATCTTCGGCGGCGAGTTCCCGGGCGAGGAGATCATCCCCCGTCTGTACATGGCGCACATCCTGCTGATCCCGGCGCTGCTGCTCGGCCTCATCGCCGCGCACATGCTGCTGCTGATCTACCACAAGCACACGCAGTGGCCCGGCGCCGGACGCACCAACGACAACGTCGTGGGCTACCCGATGCTCCCCGTGTACGCGGCCAAGGCCGGCGGCTTCTTCTTCGTCGTCTTCGGCTTCACCGCCCTCATGGGTGCCATCATCCAGATCAACCCGGTGTGGGCGTACGGCCCGTACAACCCGTCGGAAGTCACGGCGGGCTCCCAGCCGGACTGGTACATGGGCTTCTCCGAGGGCCTCGTGCGCCTCATGCCGGCGCTCGAGACCACCTTCCTCGGCTACACCTGGAGCTGGAACGTCTTCATCCCCGGCGTGGGTGGCCTGGGCGTCCTGTTCACGACGCTCTTCCTGTGGCCGTTCATCGAGCGCTGGATCACCGGCGACGAGCGTGAGCACCACCTGCTCGAGCGTCCGCGCAACGCCCCGACGCGCACCGCGTTCGGCGTGGCCGGCATGACGTTCTACGGCGTCGGCTGGGCGGCGGGCGGCAACGACATCATCGCCACCCAGTTCGGTCTCGACATCATGGCCCTGACCTGGATCTTCCGGTTCGGCCTGTTCCTCTTCCCGGTCGCGGCGTTCTTCATCACCCGTCGCATCTGCATCGGGCTGCAGCGGGCCGACCAGAACAAGATCCTGCACGGCTACGAGACGGGTGTCATCGAGCGCTCGCCCGACGGCAGCTACGCCGAGCGTCACGCTCCGCTCCCGGTCCTCGAGCAGTACCGCCTCACGGCCCACGACCGGGTCCCGGCTCTCGAGGCCCCGGCCGAGACGGACGAGAACGGTGTGGCTGCTCCGGCCGGACGCAAGGCCAAGCTGCGCCACAAGGCTCGCTCGTTCTACTACCACGGCGCGATCGACAAGCCGACCGTGGCCGAGGTCGAGCACGCTGAGGAGCACCTCGGTGAGATCGAGGGGCACCCCGTGCACCTCGGCGAGGACTTCCAGGGCGTGTCGGAGACCGGCATCCCGAAGTCGCACTGAGCACCATCACCGCACGAAGGCCCCCGCTCCGGCGGGGGCCTTCGTCGTTCCCGGGGGACGCAGGATTCTGCGTTCCCGGGCGACGCAGAATTCTGCGTTCGTGCGTGGGAGGTCGAAGGATTCTGCGTTCGTGGCGGTATCCCGTCGTGAACGCAGCATCGTTCGGGCTTCTGCACGCGAAGGCAGAATCCTGCGTCCGCCGGGGGCCTCTCGTGCGTCGGGTGGGCAGGGATTCTTCCTTTGCGAGGGACGGTCCACGAGAAGGGAGAATCACTGCCCGTACGGGGGTCTTTTTCGTCGTCACGATGCTTCCTTCGCGTGGCACGGTCCACGCGAAGGAAGAATCGTGCGTGGATCACGCACCGATGGAGAATCGTGGCAGCGCCCCGCAGACCCACCCGGACCGAGACCCCCCGCTCCGGTCGAGGCCTTTCGGAGCGCAGGTCCACTCGCAGCCGCAGCGACGCAGCAGCGAGCGCGAACCCCGCCGCGCCCGGCAGACCCAACCGACTCGAGACCCACCGCCCCGGTCGAGGCCCTCTCGGAGACCACCCCGACTCGCAGCTACAGCGGCGCAGCAGCATCCGCGATGCCCACCCTGAGCGGGGCGCAGCCACCCGGACGTCCCAGAGCGCCCTCAGCGGCTCAGAACGCCCCTCAGGACGCCGCAGAGCTCAGCGCCGACCCCTTGGTCCACTCGCTCCAGTCGACGTTCCAGTCGGTCCAGCCGTTGTTGTCCTCGAGGGACCGGGGGCTGTTCACGAAGCGCACGACGTCGCCGCGGCGGGAGCGGTCGTAGACCCACTTGGCATCGGCCGTGCTCATGCCCACGCAGCCGTGGCTCACGTTCTCGCGACCCTGCGAGCCGACCGACCAGGGGGCGGCGTGCAGGAACTCCCCGGAGTTCGTGACCCGCATGGCCCAGCGGACGTCGCTGATGTCGTAGTAGTCGGGATCGGAGGAGTCCACGCCGGTGGTGGCGGCGTCCATGTCGACCGAGGAGAACTTCTCCATGATCACCTTGGTGCCGCGCCGGGTCTCGTTCCCGGGCTTGCCGGTGGACACCGGGATCGTGCGCAGCTTCTCGTCGTCGACGCTCATCGTCAGCGTGTGCTTGGCGACGTCGACCGTGGTCACGACCTTCTTGCCGATCGTGAAGGGGATGTCCTGGTCCTGCTGGCCGTACACCCCTCCCCCGGCGGGAAGGCTGTTGAGGTCGAGGTCCACCGTCACCTTCGTCCCGGCGGGCCAGTAGCGCTCGGGGCGGTAGTGCACGACGGAGTCGCTGATCCAGTGCCACGACCCCTCGACCTCGGGGGTGGACCGGACGTGCATGTTCTCCTCGAACAGCTCCCGGTTCTTCACGGGGATGTCGAAGGTGACGATGACCGGCATGCCCACGCCGACCGTCTCGCCCTTGAGCGGAGCCACCGACGGATAGGTCTGGTCGTCCAGGGTCAATGTCTGGGTCGTGAACGTGCGCACGAGGTCGACGTCCTTGCCGTCGTCGCCACGAACCTGCGCGGTGAGCGTGTAGGCCGTGCCGGGCTCGAGCCGCGAGGCCGCCGTCCAGCCGGACTCGCCACCCTCGCCCTCGATGGCGTCGGCGCCGTCCTCGGTGGACAGGGAGGCCTCGACGATCGTCCCGTGCTCGACGTCGACCTCCACGAGGGTGTCGACGGGCACGTCGGCCGCCTTGTCCTTGACGTTGGCCGTGACGACGGCCGGCTCCTTGGGGGCCACGGCCTCACGGAGCGATCCGCCCGAGGTGCAGGCTGCCAGGAGCGACGCGATCGCCACGACGACGAGCACGACGCGGTGCCCCAAGAACGTTGACCTCACCGCGTCATCCTACGCGGCGGGGACCAACATCCAGGCTGATCAGTGGGCGTGGACGCCGCGGTAGTACTCGAAGATCCAGCCGCAGAGGGTCACGGCACCGATCGTCGCGCCGATGATGAACAGCCACCAGCCGATGACCACGCCGAGCACGATCGTGCCGAGCGCCAGGGCGCAGTAGAGCGGCCACCAGCTGTACGGCGGGAAGAAGCCCAGCTCGCCGGCGCCGTCGGCGATCTCGGCGTCGTCCAGGTCCTCCGGACGGCTCGGGATCTGCTTGGCCACCACGTACAGGTAGAAGCCCAGCAGGGCGCACAGCAGGAACGTCATGACGAGCGCCGTGGTGCCTGTGGGGTCCTCGGTGAGCACCCAGTACACCGGCGCGATGAAGACGAAGAAGATCCCGCAGGAGATGATCGTCCAGTACTCGGCCTTCATGCCCTTCATGGCTCAGTGACCGTCCTTCTGCTGCTTGGCATCTCTTATGGCCGACTCTTTGCCGTTGGTGTTGGGAGCGTCAGCGAACACACCGCCCTCGTCGGGGTTGTGCAGCAGCTCCAGCTCCGCGATCTCCGGGTGGTGCAGGTCGAACGCGGGGCTCTCGCTGCGCACGCGCGGCAGCGAGTGGAAGTTGTGGCGCGGCGGGGGCGAGCTCGTGGCCCACTCCAGCGACCGTCCCCAGCCCCACGGGTCGTCGAGCTTGACGAGCGGGTTCTTGCGCGACTTCCAGACGTTCCAGAAGAACGGCAGCGTGGAGGCGCCGAGCAGGAACGCGCCGATCGAGGAGATCTCGTTGAGCGTCGTGAAGCCGTCGTTCGGGCCGTAGTCGGCGTAGCGACGCGGCATGCCCTCCACGCCCAGCCAGTGCTGGACGAGGAACGTCAGGTGGAAGCCGATGAACAGCAGCCAGAAGTGGATCTTGCCCAGCTTCTCGTCGAGCATCCGACCCGTGAGCTTGGGCCACCAGAAGTAGAAGCCCGCGAACATCGCGAACACCACGGTGCCGAAGACCACGTAGTGGAAGTGCGCCACCACGAAGTAGGAGTCCGACAGCGGGAAGTCGAGCGTGGGCGAGGCCAGGATGACGCCGGTCAGACCACCGAAGAGGAAGGTCGTGAGGAAGCCGATCGAGAAGATCATCGGGGTGTCGAAGGACAGACTTCCGCCCCACAACGTGCCGATCCAGTTGAAGAACTTCACGCCTGTCGGCACTGCGATCAAGAACGTCATGAAGCTGAAGAAGGCGAGATCGACCGCCCCGGTGACGAACATGTGGTGCGCCCAGACGGCGACCGAGAGCGCCGCGATGAGCAGCGTGGCGGCCACCAGGCCGACGTAGCCGAAGATCGGCTTGCGGCTGAAGACCGGCAGGATCTCGGAGATGATGCCGAAGAACGGCAGGGCGATGATGTAGACCTCTGGGTGCCCGAAGAACCAGAACAGGTGCTGCCAGAGGATCGGCCCCCCGTTGGCCGCGTCGAACACGTGGGCCCCGAGCATGCGGTCGGCCGCGAGGGTGAGCAGCGCGGCGGCGAAGATCGGGAACGCGATGAGCACCAGCAGGCTGGTGACGAGCGTGTTCCAGACGAAGATCGGCATCCGGAACATCGTCATGCCGGGCACGCGCATGCAGAAGATCGTGGTGATGAAGTTGACCGCACCCAGGATCGTGCCCAGGCCCGACATCCACAGGCCCATGACCCAGAGGTCGCCGCCCATGCCGGGCGAGTTCACGCCGTCCGACAGCGGGGCGTACGCGAACCAGCCGAAGCTGGCGGCGCCGCCGGGGACGAACAGTCCGCCGACCACGATGGTGGAGCCGAACAGGTACAGCCAGTAGCTGAACATGTTCAGGCGCGGGAAGGCGACGTCGGGCGCACCGATCTGCAGCGGCATGATCGCGTTGCCGAAGCCGAAGAACAGCGGCGTCGCGAACATCAGCAGCATGATCGTGCCGTGCATGGTGAAGGCCTGGTTGTAGGCCTCGTCGCTCAGCAAGTTCGATCCCGGCTGCGCGAGGTTCGCGCGGATCGCCAGCGCCAGGACGCCGCCGATCAGGAAGAAGATGAACGACGTGACGAGGTACATGTTGCCGATCACCTTGTGATCGGTCGTCGTCAGCACGCCCACGACCTTCTGGCCGAGCGTCGTCTCACGGACGACGGTGGTCTCCCGACCGTCGTCGAATGCCGCAGTCGTAGCCATCAGTTACCCGCACCTTCCTGGACGCTCTCGTCGCCGCTCTCCTCGCCGCGCAGACCGGCGACCGTGTCGGCCTCCTTCTGTCCGGCGGGTGCACCCACCTGGCCGATCTCGACCAGGTCCTGCAGGTGCGCCTCGTACTCCTCGGGCGACACGACGTTCACCTTGAAGATCATGCGCGAGTGGTACAGGCCGCAGAGCTCTGCGCAGCGGCCCGTGAACGTGCCCTCGCGGGTCGGCGTCATGTCGAAGCTGTTCTCACGGCCCGGCACGACGTCCATCTTGAAGTAGAACTCCGGGATCCAGAACGAGTGGATCACGTCGGGGCTCGTCAGGTTGAACCGCACCGACTCACCCAGCGGGAGCCACAGCTCGGCCGGCTGGGCGGGCGTGCCGAAGTCGTACACGTCCTCGCCCTGCGTGGCCTGCTCGTCGAGGTAGTTGAAGGCCCACTGCCACTTGGAGCCGACGACCTGGATCGTGTGATCGGGGTTCTCGACCTCCTCGAGCACCTCGTTCTGGCTCGTGACGGTGTGGAAGAAGAAGACCGCGACGACCACGACCGGTGCGATCGTGTACAGCGCCTCCAGCGGGAGGTTGTAGCGCACCTGCGTCGGGATCTCGTCGTCGCTGCGACGCCGGTACCGGACCGACGCGTAGACGATCAGGCCGAAGACGAGCACGAACACGACGAGGACGGCGATCCAGGCGCCGAGCCACAGGTCCCACACGGGCTGCGACCGATCGCTCGCGGCGACCGGCAGCGCGAGCCGCTCGATGTCGTTGTCCGCGACGGGCGAGCAAGCACTGAGGAGAACCGCGAGGACGACAGCAGCCGCCAACTTCATCCGACCCACGAGGCGCCTTTCTAGTCCACACCAGTCATGCGATGACACAAGAACAGTACCCCGACGTCGTCCGTGACGAGGAGGTAAGGGCACCCTTCCTAGGGTGCCCTCACGGGGTGAGCTCACACCAGGCTCAGGGCGGCGCCGACCTCGACCCGGGCGGCCTCGCCGTAGGCTCCCTCGAGTCGTCCGAGGAACGCCTCGCGGGTCAGGCGGTACTCCTGCGTGCCGGTCGTCTCGACGACGCTCGCGGCGATGGTGCAGCCGATCTGGGCGCACCGCTCGAGGGTCAGGCCCGCGGCCACACCGGCGAGGAACCCGGCGCGGAAGCTGTCGCCCACACCGGTCGGGTCGACCGACGTCACGCCCGGGATGGCCGCGACCTCGACGGCCGGGCCCTCGGACGGGTACACCGTGACGCCGTCCTTGCCGCGCGTGACGACGCGGGTGCCGACGCGCGCCTGCACGTCGTCGGCCGACCAGCCGGTCTTGCTCTGGATGAGGGCGTCCTCGTAGTCGTTGCTGAACAGGTAGGCGGCACCGTCGACGAGGTCACGGATCAGGTCGCCGCCGGCCCAGGCGAGCTGCTGCGAGGGGTCCGCGGCGAACGGGATGCCGAGCGACCGGGCCGTCTCGGTGTGGCGCTGCATGCCGGCCGGGTCGTCCGGTCCGATGAGCAGCAGGTCGATCGGACGCTCGCGGTGGATCTCCCCCACGTCGATGCGCCGCGCCTCGGCCATGGCACCGGGGTAGAACGTGACGATCTGCGCGTGGGCGTCGTCCGTCGTGATGGTGCACAGGGCCGTGTGGGCCGTGGGCGAGACGTGGACGAGGGAGCAGTCGACGCCCGCGTCCTCGAGCCAGGTGCGGTAGCCCTGCTCCACGAAGTCGGTGCCGACCGAGGCCACGAGCGTCGGTCGGTGGCCGAGTGCGGCCAGGGCGAAGGAGATGTTCGCCGCACACCCTCCTCGGCGGATGTCGAGGTCCTCGACGAGGAAGGAGACGGACAGCTTGTCCAGCTGGTCGGGGACCAGGGAGTCCGAGAACCTTCCCGTGAAGACCTGCAGGTGGTCGGTGGCCACGGAACCGGCGATCGCGAGATGCACCCGACGAGACTAGACGACGGCCCCCTGCGTGCGCAGGAGGCCGTCGTGTGAGGAGGTCGTGCGTGACCTCGGGCGTCGCCGCTCGTGGGCGACCCCTCGAAAGGTCAGTGGAACGAGTCGCCGCAGGCGCAGGAACCGGTGGCCATCGGGTTGTCGATGGTGAAGCCCTGCTTCTCGATCGTGTCGACGAAGTCGATGGTGGCTCCGCCCAGGTAGGGCAGGCTCATGCGGTCGACGACGACGTTGACGCCGTCGAAGTCGCGGACCTCGTCGCCGTCGAGCGTGCGCTCGTCGAAGAAGAGCTGGTAGCGCAGGCCGGAGCAGCCACCGGGCTGCACGGCGATCCGCAGGGCGAGGTCGTCGCGACCCTCCTGCGCGAGCAGGCTCCGGACCTTGTCGGCGGCGTTGGCGGACAACGTCACGCCCTCGGCGGGCGCGGTGACGCCGTCGGTGGCGGTGGTGGCCGTGTCGGGGGTCGTGCTGCTGTCGACGCTCATGTCATCTCCGTCGGTCTCGGGTGGTCTCCCTGGTGCAAACCAGGAGGAGGCCGGTTCTGTTCCATCGTACGTGCTCGACCTGGGCGCGATCACCACGTGCTCCGCCGCGGGCTCACCTGGACCAGGTGCGGGCGACCCGCTCGGCCACCTCGCTCAGCGAGCCGGCCGGATCGGCGAAGGCACGCTCCTCCCCCACGACGTCGAGCACCGCGTACGCCGACTCCACGCCCATGGCGCGCATCTCGCGCGCGCCCACCGTGACCTGGCCGGCGATCGCCACGCACGGACGGGCATGGCGTGCTGCCACCTGCGCCACGCCGTGCACGACCTTGCCGCTGCGCGACGTGTGGTCGTAGGCACCCTCCCCCGAGACCACCAGGTCGGCCGCGGCGCACGCGGCGTCCAGACCCACGGCGTCGGCCACGACCGCGACACCGGGCCGGCGCTCCGCGCCCAGGAGGAGGAGCGCGAGCCCGAGGCCGCCCGCAGCGCCGGCACCCGGCGAGTCCGCGACCCGCCGTTCCGCCGGGGTCGAGCCGCAGGCCGCCTCGACGAACCGGTCGAGCAGTCCGTCGACCTCGACCACGTCGGCGTCGGAGAGGCCCTTCTGCGGCCCGAAGGTCTTGGTCGCACCGAACATCCCGAGCAGGGGCACGTCGACGTCGCTCGCCGCCACGAGGCGCACCTGGCCGACTGCCGCGCGAGCCGGCTCGAGGTCGACCCGTGTGATGCCGCCGAGCCCGTCGGGCCCGGCGTCGAGCGGGCGGTCGGCCACCGCTCCGAGCGCGCCCAGCAGTCCGGCGCCCCCGTCGTTGGTGGCGCTGCCGCCCAGACCCACGACCACCGACTCGACGCCGAGCTCCACGGCGGCCGCGATCGCCTGACCCACGCCCCACGTGCTCGCCGACCTCGCCGACGGCGGTCCGAGCTGGAGCCCGCAGGCCTGTGCCGACTCCAGGTACGCGACGTCGTCGACGACGAGGACCGTCATCGGGACGTCGACCCCGGTCGACCCGGTCACCGTCACGACGTGGAGGTGACCGCCGAGGGCGTCGTGGAGCGCGTCGACGAAGCCGGGGCCACCGTCGGCCATGGGCAGCCGCACGATCTCGTCGTGGGGCGCCGCACGGGCCCAGCCGCGCGCGATCGCCCTGGCCGCCTCGGGGGCGCCCAGCGTCCCGGCGAACTTGTCCGGCGCCACGAGCACCCGCACGGTCGTCAGGCCAGTCGTTGCTCGGTGGCCGCGAGGAGCACGCACGTGGCGAGTCCCTCCATGGCCGTCCGCAGCTCCTCGATGGGCGGGAACGACGGCGCGATGCGGATGTTGCGGTCGCGCGGGTCCTTGCCATACGGGAACGAGGCACCGGCCGGGGTGAGGGCGATGCCGGCCTCCTTGGCCAGCTGCACGACCCTCGTCGCGCAGCCGTCCGGGACGTCGAGGCTCACGAAGTAGCCGCCCTTGGGCTCGGTCCACGTGGCCACGTCGTGTCCGCCGAGTCGCTCGGACAGGACCTCGAGCACCACCGCGAACTTCGGGGCGAGGATCTCGCGGTGCCGGTCCATGAGCGCGTGCACGCCGTCGACGTCGACGAGGTGCCGCAGGTGGCGCAGCTGGTTGACCTTGTCGGGACCGATCGTCCGCTTGCCGATGAGTCCCGTGTACCAGGCGACGTTCTCCGGCGACGAGGCGAAGAAGCTGACCCCGGACCCGGCGAAGGTGATCTTGGAGGTCGACGCGAGCACGAAGGGACGGTCCGGGTGCCCGGAGGCGGCGCACAGGCCGACGATGTCGGCGGTCTTGGTGCGCTCCTCGGTCAGGTGGTGCACGGCGTACGCGTTGTCCCAGAAGATGCGGAAGTCGGGTGCGGCGGTCTCGAGGGCGGCCAGCTCGGCGGCCTTCGCCTCGCTGACGACCGCACCCGTGGGGTTGGCGTACGTGGGGACGATCCAGATCCCCTTGACGGCCGGGTCGGTGACGGCCTCGCGCACGGCGGCCATGTCGGGGCCGTCGTCGTGCATCTCGATGGTGCGCATGGTGATGCCGTACTGCTCGCAGATCGCGAAGTGCCGGTCGTAGCCGGGCGCGGGGCAGAGGAAGACGACCTCGTCCTCCTGCGACCACGGACGCGTCGAGCCGACCGTGCCCTTGAGCATGGCGAGCACCACCAGGTCGTGCATGATCGCCAGGCTCGCGTTGTCGCCCGCGACCACCTGGTCGACCGGCACGTGCAGCAGCTCGGCGAAGATCCCGCGCAGGTCGGCGTTGCCCACGATGCCGCCGTAGTTGCGGGTGTCGGTGCCCGCGCCGTCCTTGTAGTCCTGGCCCGGGAGGTCGAGCAGGGCGTTCGACAGGTCGAGCTGGGCCGCGGACGGCTTGCCGCGCGTGATGTCGAGGGCGAGACCGGCTGCCTTGAGGCGTTCGTAGGCGGCCGTCTGCTCGTCGTGGAGGGCGCTGATCTCTGCGGTCGAGAGGGTGTCGAGGCTCACGGTCCCAACCTACCCAAGACCGGCCGACCCGGACGCCCCAGCCGCAGTGCGCGCCCGAGTGCCCTAGACGGACAGGCCCGGCGCACCCCACAGCGCGAGCCACCGCTCGAGCTTCGGCTCGACCGGGACGTCACCCTCGACGAGCGCGCGGACCTGGATCTCGACCGGGTTGTCCCGACGCTGGCCGGCGACCGGCGCGAACGGGTAGAAGGTGCCCTGCTTGAACAGGTAGACCAGCGCCAGCGCTCCGCCGGAAGGTGCCGTGAACAGGACCGTGGAGCACAGGAGCTGGGGTCCGTACCCGGCGTCGGCGAGCGAGGAGTTCGCCGCGTGAAGATCGGTGACCAGGCCGGTGAGGTCGCCCGGCGACCGGGTCACCTGCATCCAGCGGAAGCCTCGCCCGTCGTCGCTCAGCTCGACCGCCGCCGAGGCGTCGGTCCCGATGACCTGCTGCACCTCGGCCACGACCTGGTCGTCGCTCACGCCATCGACGTCGCGGAAGCACACGGCTCCGGCGCCCGTGGCCGTGAAGCCGGCAGCCTGCAGCGACAACCCCGCCTGGGGCACGCCGAACAGCACGTCGAGGTCGGCCTCCGGCGGCTTGGAGCGCCCGAGGATCCCGTCGAGCCAGCCCATCAGATCGGGCCCATCAGATCGGGCCCATCAGATCGGATCCGAGAGCTCGGCGCCGACCTTGGCCAGCTGCGCCAGGCGCTGCTCCAGCGGCGGGTGGGTGGCCATGAGGGCACCGGCCGACGCGCGGCTGATGGCCGGCGCGAAGAAGAACGCGCTCAGGGCCTGGGAGTCGCGCAGGTCCTTGTTGGGGATGCGGCTCATGTCGCCCGAGATCTTGGTGAGGGCCGACGCCAGCTTCGAGGGACGCCCCGTGAGGTACGCGCCGCTGCGGTCCGCGCTGAGCTCGCGGTACCGCGACAGCGCCCGGGTCAGCAGGAAGCTGATGAAGTACACCACCATGCTCACGAGGAACACGGCGATGAAGGGCAGGTTGTTGCCGTTGCGGTTGCTGCCGCCCCGGCCGAAGTACAGGCCCCAGCGGGTGATGAATCCGGCCAGCAGCCCGAGCGACGAGGCGACCGTCATGACCGAGACGTCGCGGTTGGCCACGTGGGCCAGCTCGTGCGCGAGCACGCCCTCGAGCTCGTCGGCGTCGAGGCGCTGCATGATGCCGGTCGTGACGCACACCGCGGAGTGGCTGGGCGTGCGGCCGGTCGCGAAGGCGTTCGGCATGTCGGTGACCGCGACGGCCACCGTCGGCTTGGGCATGTCGGCCATGACGCACAGCCGGTCGATCATGGCGTGCAGCTCGGGGGCCTGCTCCGGGGTCACGACCTTCGCGCCCATGGACCGCAGGGCGAGCTTGTCGGAGAAGTACCACTGGCCCCAGGCCATGGCGATCACGATGACGAGCCCGACGACCGCACTGCCGGAGAAGTTGATCAGGATCGCGCCGAAGGCGACGTAGAGGGCGCCGAGCCCGAGGCTCACCCCGAACATCCGTCGGGAGAGCCCCGCGTCAGGCCTGAATCTGGTGCGGGCCACGGCCATCCTCCCCTGACTCGGTGTCCGTGGAGGACGGGTCGATCCCGAGCTCGCGGTCGAAGCGGCGCGCCTCGAGGTCGGCGGTGTCCTCGCCCGGCCGCGCGACGACCCCGTCGGCGACGAGCTCGTCCACGGCGTCGGCCTTGGCCTCGAGCTCTCGGGTGTGCCGCTCGGCCGCCTCCATCTGCTGGTTGACGGTGCTGAGCGAGGAGGTGATGCCGGAGTCGGCGCTGGTCAGCTGCGAACGGGCCTCTGCCGCGGACTGGCGGGCCGTGAGCGTGTCCTTGCGGAGCCGGAAGTCCTCGATGTTCTGCTCGAGGCGGGTCGCCGCGTCGGTGATCGTGGCCTCCTCCTTCTGGAGGGCGGCGTGCCGCTCGCGCAGGTCCGCCAGGGCCTCCTCGAGCCCGACCTTGCGCCCGAGTGCCGCGCGGGCCGCGTCGTCGTCACCCCGGGCGACGGCCTCGCGCGCCTGCCCCTCGAAGGTGCTGGACTGCTGCTCGAGCTGGCGGAGCCGCACCTCGACGCGCTTGCGGCTCGTGGTGACGTCCGCGACGCCGCGACGCACGCGCTGCAGGTGGGCCAGCTGACCGCGGTAGGTGTCGTCGAGCGAGCTGCGCAACGCGTCGCCGTCGAGCTCCTGGTGCGACCGCGACCGCCAGATGTCGCGAATCCTGCGTCCGATCCCCATGGCGCCAGAGTACGGGCACCGTGCACGACCGGGGCTGCACGACCGACGGACGCCGCAGCGGAGCATCTGGGTCCCAGGGCCCTGGGCGCCCGGGTACCCGTCTCGCTTCCATGGAGCCATGCAGACAGTGCGACCACGACGCTTCGAGCGGGGCCAAGGCTCGCTCGAGCTCGTGGGCGTCATCGTCCTCGCCGCGATCCTGGTCGGCGGGATCGTCTGGACCATCACGGCGAACAGCGAGCCCATCAGGGCCACCGTCAGCACCAAGATCTGCGAGATCACCGGCGGCAGCGACTGCGGCGAGGTGCCGGAGCCCACCGCGCCCCTGCCCGGCGACTCGACGGTGCCGACCTATCTCGACCCCTCGCTCACACCGCAGGAGCAGGCCGAGGCCGGCGAGTACGTCGCCCTCGGCGACTCCTTCTCCTCCGGGGAGGGCGGCTCGGAGTACGACCCCGACACCGACGAGAACTATGCCTCCGAGGCCGAGGACTACTACGAGAACCTCGACGAGGACGGCAACCCCCAGCCGCAGCTCTACTGCCACCAGTACGGCTGCGTCGAGGTCCCGGTCACCCAGACCGAGGCGCCGTACAACAACATGTGTCACCGGTCCGAGGGCGCGTACTCCCAGCAGATCAACGACACGTTCGACTTCGCCGGCGGCTACACCTTCGCGGCTTGCTCCGGTGCCGTCACCGAGGACTTCACCGAGCCCAACAGCGACAACGACGACGAACCGGCGCAGCTGGACAACCTCGACGAGGACACCAGCCTGGTCACCTTCACCATCGGTGGCAACGACGCGAAGTTCGCGAACACGCTCGAGCAGTGCATCAAGGACGGGATGAACCCGTTCCACAGCTGCTTCGACAACCAGTCCGAGCGCGACGAGGCCGACGAGAACATCGCCCAGGCCATCGAGAACATGCGCGAGCTGCTGCCGCAGATCCGAGAGCAGGCCCCGAACGCGAGGATCCTGGTGCTCGGCTACCCGCGCTTCTTCCCCGAGGACCCGGGCAGCGCGTGGAGCGACGGGACGCAGATCGACACCGATGACATCCTGGCCATCAACGACCTGGTCGAGGACATGGACGGCCAGATCGAGGACCTCGTGAACGAGCTCAACGAGGAGAACCCCGGTGCCTTCCAGTACGTCGACATGTACGACGCCTTCAACGGGTGCGAGATCGGCACCTCCAACGCCTGCATGAACAACATCGAGGTCCGCATCGCCGACGGCAAGCCCGACAAGAACGGCAGCTACCACCCCAACGACCGAGGACACGAGGAGATGGCCGCCATCCTCGAGGAGGCGATCCGCAATGGTCCGTGACCCGTTCACCCGCGTCGCGTCGCTGCTCGCCGTCACCCTCCTGGTGACGGTGAGCGGCTGCACGGGCGGCGACGAGCCCGCCGCGCCCGAGCGCACGTCCGCCGACCAGCGCGCCGACCTCACGATCCTGCCGGAGGACGGGCTGCCGAAGGGCTGGGTCCGCGTGCCGGCCAGCGAGCGCATCTCGGGCAACCCCGGCAAGCCCCGCTACTGCGGCGTCCCCGCGGAGCCCGCAGACGTCAAGGAGGGTCGCGTCTCCTACTACGAGCAGGAGGGGCTGCCGCGCTCCGTGCTCGAGTACGGGATGGTCGCGGACGAGCAGGCCGCCACCGACACCCTCGACGCTCTCGTGGCGGTCCGGACCACGTGCGAGGAGGAGGGGTTCACGACCGAGCCCGTCCCCGAGGACGAGCTCGACGGGCTCGGCGACCAGCAGGTGGGCTGGGACTACGACGACGGCGCCGGCAACCGGTTCCGCGTGGTCGTGTTCCGGCGCGCCGAGGTCGTCGTGGTCCTCGTCGCGACGGGTGACACGTCGGTCCCGACGCAGGAGCAGGCGACCATCGCGCGCGACGTGGACGACCGCCTGCAGGGGTGAGGATGGCGAGGTCCTCCTGTGTAGGGTGACGCCGTGACGCAGGACAACGCCGCCCCGGACGACCGCCAGAGCAACAACGCCAAGGGCCGCGCGACTCCCAGTCGCAAGGAGGCCGAGGCCGCCCGCAAGAAGGCCATGAAGACGCCCCTGACGCGCAAGGAGCAGATGCGTCGAGAGCGCGACGCCCGCGCGCAGCTGCGCCAGCGGCAGCAGGAGGCGCTCCGGGCCGGCAAGGGCTCCGACCTGCCGCCCCGTGACCGTGGCCCGGTCCGCGCCTTCGCCCGGGACTTCGTCGACCGCCGTCGCAACGTCGCCGAGTACCTGCTCCCGATCCTGCTGCTCGTGCTGGTGCTGAGCTTCATCAACCAGCCCTGGGCCCAGCTCGTCGTCTTCTACGCGTGGGCGGTCATGCTGCTGCTCACCATCCTCGACGAGGTCGTCATGGTCCGTGGGCTCAAGCGCGGACTGCGTGAACGCTTCCCCGACACCCCCACGAAGGGTGCCGTCGGCTACGCGGTGCTGCGCAGCACCCAGCTGCGTCGCTTCCGGCTGCCGGCCGTCTCCATCGATCGCGGCTCCCCGCTGCGCGACCGCTACTAGACGACCAGGTCGCGCGGCCGCCGCGACGCGGTCAGGACGGCACGACGCTGAAGCTCCACGTGACGCCGAAGCGGTCGGTGAGCATGCCGAACCCTGCGCTCCAGGCCGAGGCCGCGAGCGGCTCGACGACGACGCCCTGCACCGCGAGGTCGTCCCAGTAGCCCTGGAGCTCCTCGAGGGTGTCCGACCCGACCGAGACGAACACCGCCTGGTCGGTGAGCGTCGTGTGGTTCTCCCGGCGGGTGGTGCCTCCGCCGACGAGCATGCCCTCGGTCCGGCCGGGGACGTCGTAGCCCATCACGCGGAACCCGTTGTCGGCCGACACCAGGCCGAAGAGGACCGCACCCGCCCCGGGCGCGTCGGCCGGCATGCCGGCGTCGGCGTAGGTGGTGATGGCGAGGTGGCCGCCGAACACGGACTGGTAGAGCTCGAGCGCCGCGCGGGCGTCGCCGCGGAAGTTCAGGTGGGTGACGGTCTGGATGGTCATGTCTTCTCCTTCGGTGGTGGCCGGCCGCGTCGGCCGGTGGACCCACCGTGACACCCGTTCAGGCCAGCTTCTGTCCTGAACTCCACGTAATCTCGACCCTGTGACCACCACCGCCAGGCTCCTGCGTCTGCTGTCGCTGCTCCAGGCACGGCGGGACTGGCCGGGTCCCCTCCTCGCCTCGCGGCTGGAGGTCAGCGACCGCACGGTGCGCCGCGACGTCGAGAGACTCCGTGAGATGGGCTACACCATCCAGGCCGCCACGGGCCCGGACGGCGGCTACCGGCTCGCTGCCGGTTCCGAGCTGCCCCCGTTGCTCTTCGACGACGACCAGACCGTCGCGGTGGCCGTCGCGCTGCAGACCGCACCGGCCTCCGGCGTCGGCATCGAGGAGGCCGCGGTCCGCGCCCTCGTCACGATCCGTCAGGTGATGCCCGCGCGGCTGCGGCACCGCCTGGACGCGCTGCAGGTGACCACGATCCGATCCCGGGGCACGGCACGCCCGAGCGTGGCGGTCGACGTCCTCGTCACCCTCGCCAACGCGATACGGGATCGCGAGGTCCTCCGCTTCGACTACGTCGCGAGAGGAGCACCGGACGCGGGTGACGACGTCCCTGCAGCGCGACGTGTCGAGCCGCACCACCTGGTCAGCTCCTCCGGACGGTGGTACCTCGTCGGGTGGGACCTCGACCGCGAGGACTGGCGGATCTTCAGCGCCGACCGCGTCGGCCCGCGCACGCCGACCGGGCCGCGGTTCCGGCCACGGTCCGTGCCGGGCGGCGACGTGCAGGCGTTCGTGTCGGCACGGTTCAAGGGGTCGGACCTGGACGAGTGGCCCTGCCGCGGCACGGTCGTGCTGCACCGGCCGGCGCACGAGGTACGCCCCTTCGTGGACGACGGGGTGCTCGTCGCACTCGACGACCACCGCTGCAGCATCGAGACCGGCTCCTGGTCCTGGGGCGCGCTGGCCGCCTGGTTCGGGAGGTTCGAGTCCGCGATGGACGTCGTCGGTCCGCCGGAGCTGGTCTCGGCCTTCGCCCTCCTCGCGGAGCGCTACGACCGGGCCGGCGGCGCGTCCGCGCACCCGTGAAGCGGCCGGGTCACGCGTCGCGCACCTCGAGCGGCGGGCGGCGGACGGCTATGCGCTGTGCAGCGACATCGGTCCGTAGACCTCGGTGTCGCCGTCGAGCAGACGGACCTGGTCGACGCCCTGGTCGATCAGCTCGGAGAACGTCTCCCCCACCCACGACTCCGCGTCACCGCGGCTGTCGAACTCCTCCGACCGGCCCTTGTCCTGCCCGTCGGCGGTCTCCAGCACCCAGCTCCAGCTCATCGCCGTCCTCCTCGTTCGGTCCAGCAGTCGGTCCGGTCATCGTCGCGCAGGCCACGGCCCGTGTCGCGTCGGAAGTCGTCAGGTCGAGGTCGTCACGAACGGCGGCTTGGTCACCGTGAAGCGCTCCGCACGCCGGCGGACCTCCACGACCACGTCGTCACCGTCGCCGACGGACCGGTCCAGGAGGGCCAGGCCGACACCCTGGCGCAGCGTCGGCGAGAAGGTGCCCGACGTGACCTCGCCGACCACGTCGCCGGGCTCGCCGTCGGGGCCGACGGACCGCACGACCATGCCGGGACGCGGGATGCCGCGTCCTGCGGCGACGAGGCCGCGCACCAGGGGAACGGTCTTCTCCTCGCGCTGGCGGGTCAGGGCGTCCTTGCCGGCGAACGTGGGCTTGTCCCAGCCGACCGCCCAGCCCGCGCGCGCCATGACCGGCGAGATCTCGAGGGACAGCTCGTGGCCGTGCAGCGGATACCCCATCTCGGTTCGGAGCGTGTCGCGGGCACCGAGGCCGCAGGGCCGCAGACCGTGCGGCGCGCCGGCCGCCAGGAGCGCCTCCCACACCGCGGGGGCGTCGTCGGCCCGGACCACGAGCTCGTAGCCCTTCTCGCCGGTGTAGCCGGTGCGGCACACGATGGCCTCGGCCCCACCCACGGGCGCCTCGACGAACGACATGTACGCGTGGTCGACGGGCACGCCGACCGCCTCGAGGACGGCCTCGCTCGACGGACCCTGCACCGCCAGCACGGCGAGCTCGCGGTGCCGGTCGACGACCTCGACCCCCTCCGGGGCCGACGCCTGCAGCTGCGCGACCACGGCGGCGGTGTTCGCGGCGTTCGGCACGAGGAAGACGTCGAACTCGCTGCGGACGTAGGCGATGAGGTCGTCGACCGTGCCACCGGTCTCGTCGCAGCAGAGCGTGTACTGCGCCTGTCCGGGGCCGATGCGCCGCAGGTCGTTGGTGAGGACGGCGTTCACGTGGTCGAGGGCGCCCGCCCCCCGCACGCTCGCCTTGCCCAGGTGGCTCACGTCGAACAGGCCCGCAGCCTCCCGCACGGCCGCGTGCTCGGCGAGCACCCCGCCGCCGGACTCCGAGGGATACTCCAGCGGCATCGTCCACCCGCCGAACTCGGCCATCTTGGCCCCCAGGGCCACGTGGTGGTCGTGCAGCGGCGAGCGGAGCAGGTCCATGCGACTCAACCTAGCGGCCTGCGTGATTACATGGGATCCATGGCCCCTTCGACGCCGTCGCGCGTGAACGAGTCCCTTCTGCCTGACGTCTCGGTCAGCACAGCCAAGCCGTCGTCGGTCAAGGCCGACGTCCTCGTGCTGGGCGTGCGCAACGACGACGACGCCGGCGACCACGCCTCGACGCTGGCCCTGCTGGGCTTCACCGGCGAGAAGGGCCAGGTCGTCACCGTCCCTGCCGGCGAGGCCGCCAAGGTCTCGACGGTGGTGGCCGTGGGCCTGAGCGCCGAGCCCGATGCGGAGGAGCTGCGCCGTGCGGCCGCGAGCGGCGTGCGTGCGGCGGCCCGCACCAAGGCCACGTCCGTGGCGCTGGCCCTGCACCCGGCCGAGGGCGACGAGGTCACGGCCGTGGCGGAGGGCGCCCTGCTCGGCTCCTACCGCTACGAGGCCTACAAGACCAAGCCGACGTCCGACGACGATCGCGTGCGGACCCTGACCGTGCTGTCCGCCTTCGCCCGCCAGTCGACGGTCGTCGACGCCGTCGAGCGCGCCGCAGTGGTGGCCCGCGCCACGGCCCTGGCGCGTGACTGGGTGAACACCCCGCCCGGCGACCTGCGGCCGCCGGCCTTCGCCGACCAGATCGTCGAGCGCGCCGGTGGCACCCCCGTCAAGGTCTCGGTGTGGGACGAGAAGCGCCTCGAGAAGGAGCACTGCGGCGGCATCCTCGGCGTGGGCGCCGGGTCCGACGCGCCGCCCCGGCTGGTGCGCCTCAGCTACGAGCCCCGCAAGCCCGTCACCCACCTCGCCCTCGTGGGCAAGGGCATCACCTTCGACTCGGGCGGCCTCTCGATCAAGAGCGGCGCCGGCATGCAGACCATGAAGATCGACATGGCGGGCGCGGCTGCGGTCGTGGCCGCGACCCTGGCCATCGCCGAGCTCGGGCTGCCGATCAAGGTCACGGCGTTCGCCTGCCTCGCCGAGAACATGCCCAGCGGCTCGGCCACCCGCCCCGGCGACGTGCTCACGATGCGCTCCGGCTCCACCGTCGAGGTGCACAACACCGACGCCGAGGGTCGCCTCGTGCTCGCCGACGGTCTCTCCCTGGCGGTGGAGGCCGGCGCCGACCGCATCATCGACGTCGCGACGCTGACCGGTGCGTGCGTCGTGGCGCTCGGTGAGCGCACCAGCGGCGTGCTCGGCAACGACGACGCGCTGAGCGAGTCGGTCCTCGACGCCGCGAAGGCCACCGGGGAGTCGATGTGGCCGCTGCCGATCGTCGAGGAGATGAAGTCCGCCGTCACGTCCTCCAAGATCGCCGACATCCGCCAGCACAACCCGAAGCCGTACGGCGGGACCCTGTTCGCGGCCGCCTTCCTGCGCGAGTTCGTCGGCGAGACCCCGTGGGCGCACCTGGACATCGCCGGTCCGTCGTTCAACGACGGCGCCGAGCACGGCTACACGCCGTCGGGCGGGACCGGGGTGTCGGTCCGCACGCTCGTGCGTCTGGCGAGCGACCTGGCCGCCGCCGGTGCCTGAGGACCGACCCGCCACCGACGACGGACCACTGCTGGAGGGCACCCGTCGTGCGCTCGACGCCCGCCTCGCCGAGGAGCAGGTCCGCCGCCGCGTCCCCTCGGTCACGGCGGCCGTCGTGCGCGGAGGTGCGGTGGTGTGGAGCGGTGCGGCCGGCCACCTCGACGGCACGGCGGACTCCCCGCTCGCCACGCCGCAGACCCAGTACCGGATCGGGTCCATCACCAAGACGTTCGTCGGCACCCAGGTGCTGCAGCTGCGCGACGCCGGCCTGCTCGACCTGAACGACCGGATCGGCGACCACCTGCCGGAGCTCGGCGGGGGTGCCGGGCCCCGGGCGGCGAGCGGCACCGACCTACCGGTCACGGTCGCCCAGCTCCTGAGCCACACGTCGGGCCTGCAGGCCGAGACCAACGGACCGTGGTGGGAGCGGACGCCCGGCCAGGCCTGGGAGGAGCTGCTGGCGTCGGGACCGCGCCTGCTGTTCACGCCCGGCACCCGCTTCCACTACTCCAACACCGGCTTCGGCGTGCTCGGTGAGCTCGTCTCCCGGCTGCGGGGTCAGCCCTGGCACGACACCGTGCACGAGGACCTGCTCGATCCCCTCGGCATGGTGGCCACCAGCCACCGGCCGACCGACGACGCCGCTCCCGGACTCGCGGTCCACCCGTTCGCCGACCTGGCGCACGTCGAGCCCGAGCACGACGCCGCTGCCCTGGCCCCGGCCGGCCAGCTCTGGTCCAGCGCCGAGGACCTGGCCCGGTGGGCCGCCTTCGCCGCCGGCCACACCGCCGGGCTGCTCGATGACGCCACGCTGCGCGAGATGCTCCGGCCCGTCGCGGTGAGCGACGTCACCGGACAGCCGTGGACAGGCGCCCACGCGCTCGGGTGGCAGGTCTGGAACGTCGCGGGCCGCCGGTACGTCGGCCACGGCGGATCCATGCCGGGCTTCCTGGCCTCGCTGCGCGTCGACGTCGAGTCAGGCGACGGCGTCGTGGTGCTGGCCAACACCACCTCGGGGCTGGGCCCGGTCGGGACCGACCTGCTGGACCTCGTGCGCGATCGCGAGCCGGTCGCCTCGGCGCCGTGGCGCCGTGCGACTGCCCAGCGGGAGAGGCTCGACCTCGTGGGTGACTGGTTCTGGGGAACGTCCCGCTACACCGTCCGGCTCGACGGGGACCGGCTCGTCCTCGGCGAGCCCGGGCAGGGCCGCGGTGCGCGCTTCGCCTCCACCGCCGACGGTGCGTGGGTCGGTCTCGAGGGCTACTACGAGAACGAGCGGCTCACGGTGCGCCGCGACGCCGACGGCCGACCCGTCCAGCTGGACCTCGCCACGTTCGCGTTCACCCGGACCCCGTACGACGCGTCGCCCGACGTCGAGGTCCCGGGCGGGCTCGACGAGGCGGGCTGGTCGTGAGCGACGATCCGCTCTGGGCCGCCTACGTCGCGGCGCACCCGCAGCACCGCGACGAGGTGCCCGCTGTCGGACCGTTCGGCAGCTCGGCCGCGATGGCGGACCGGCTCCTCGACTACGTGCTCCACGGCCCGAAGCGGGCCACCTGCGGACTGCCCGACCCCGACGAGCCCGTCGTGCTGGGCGGCCACTGGGTGGTGGAGGACGGCTCCGGGCGGTCACGCGTCGTGCTGCGCACCACCGACGTGCGCTCGGGACGGCTCGACTCCGTCGACGACGTCTTCGCATGGGACGAGGGCGAGGACGACCGCACCCGTGACTCCTGGCTGCGGGAGCACCGCCGCTACGTGGCGCGCGGACTCGGGCTGGCCGACGACGCCGATGTCGACCACGTCGAGGTCGTCTTCGAGCGGTTCACGGTCGTCTGGCCCCCCGAGCACGCCGACTGAGGCGTGCGGGTCAGTCGCCGGCGAGGCCGAGGGTGCGGGCGGCCTGCTCGACCTCGTCCCACTCGCTGCGGTCGCCACCGCGGCGGTCGGGGTGGGAGCGGGCACGCGCCTGCTTCCACCAGCGACGGAGCACCTCGTCGTCGGGGCGGACGGTGGCGTCGCCCGTGACGTCGGCCGACACCTGGAGGGTGGCGATCGCGTCGCGCTCGCGCGGCGAGAGCGGACGCGGGCCCGACGGCGCCGGCGCCGTGGAGCCACCGGGCGTGGAGCGACGCGGGCCCGGCGCGGACGAGCGCGCCCGACCGGTGTCGCGGGCCTGCTTGCGCACGGCGTAGTCGCGCATGCGCTGCGGGTACCCCACCCGGTTGGCGTCGTAGACGGGGATCGCCAGCTTGCGGGCGAGGTCGGCGGCCGCCTTGGGCGACTCGACCCGACGGCGGATGGACTCACCGTCCGACGCCACGAGGACGACCGTCGGCTCGTTGAACGACGTGCGCGGCTCGACGTACGCCTCGACGCCGTCACGCTCCCCCGCCCAGGCGCGCAGCGTGGCCATGTCGTCACGCGTCGCGCGACGATCGGAGCTGCCGCGTCGGCGGCCGAACAGAGCCATGGCGACATTCTGCCCGACGACTGGTGGACGACCGGGAGAATCGCGCAGGGACCCGCGCGGCAGGTCGCCGGGCGGCGCCCCACGGGTCACACCGCAACCTACTCGCCGGTCGCTCCCCCCGTGGTGCGGTCGCACGCGAGGGTGACAAGATGACGGAGAACGACTCATCCACGCGGGAGGACACTGTGGCGGACAGCCCGGGCGACCAGAACACCTTCGACATCGTCATCCTGGGCGGCGGCAGCGGCGGCTACGCCTGCGCCCTCCGCGCGGTGCAGCTTGGCCTCAGCGTCGCGCTGGTCGAGAAGGGCAAGGTCGGGGGAACCTGCCTGCACAACGGCTGCATCCCCACCAAGGCGCTCCTGCACTCGGCCGAGGTCGCCGACGAGACCCGCCACAGCGAGAACTACGGCGTCAAGGCCACGTTCGAGGGCATCGACATGGCCGCCGTCAACGCCTACAAGGACGGCGTCATCGACCGTCTCTACAAGGGTCTGCAGGGCCTCATCAAGTCCGGCGGCATCACGGTCGTCGAGGGTGAGGGCGTGCTCGTCGCCAAGGACACCGTCGAGGTCGACGGCCAGCGGTACACCGGCAAGAACGTCGTGCTGGCGACCGGCTCCTACGCCCGCAGCCTGCCCGGTCTCGAGATCGGCGGTCGCGTCGTCACGAGCGAGGAGGCCCTCACGATGAGCGAGGTCCCCGAGCGTGTCGTGATCATCGGCGGCAGCGTCATCGGTGTCGAGTTCGCCTCCGTCTGGAAGTCCTTCGGGGCCGACGTCACGATCATCGAGGCCCTCCCCACGCTCGTGCCCCTCGAGGACCCGACGCTCTCGAAGAACCTCGAGCGCGCGTTCCGCAAGCGCAAGATCGCCTTCAAGACCGGCACCAAGTTCTCCGGTGTCGAGCAGACCGACTCCGGCGTGATCGTGACTCTCGAGGACGGCAAGACCATCGAGACCGACCTCGTCCTCGTGGCGGTCGGCCGAGGCCCGAACGGCAACGGCAACGGCTTCGAGGAGGTCGGCGTCACCGTCGACCGCGGCTGGGTGCCCACCGACGAGCGCCTGCACACCAACGTCGACGGCGTCTACGCCGTGGGTGACCTCGTGCCCGGTCTCCAGCTGGCCCACCGCGGCTTCGCCCACGGCATCTTCGTGGCCGAGGAGATCGCCGGCCTCAACCCCCAGCCCGTGCTCGACCCGGGCATCCCGCGCGTCACCTACTGCGACCCCGAGCTCGCCTCGGTGGGCATCACCGAGCCGCAGGCCAAGGAGAAGTACGGCGACGACAACGTCGAGACCGTCGAGTACAACCTCGGCGGCAACGGCAAGAGCCAGATCCTCGGCACCGCCGGCGTCATCAAGCTGGTGCGCGAGAAGGACGGCCCGATCGTCGGCGTCCACATGATCGGCGCCCGCTACGGCGAGCAGGTCGGTGAGGCCTCGCTGATCGTCAACTGGGAGGCCTACCCCGAGGACGTCGCGCAGCTGATCCACGCGCACCCCACGCAGAACGAGGCTCTCGGCGAGGCTGCACTCGCCCTGGCCGGCAAGCCCCTCCACTCGCACGCCTGACCCGAACGAGGACGACACCATGGCAACGACCGTCACCCTTCCCGAGCTCGGCGAGAGCGTCACCGAGGGCACCGTCACCACGTGGCTCAAGGCCGTCGGCGACACCGTCGAGGTCGACGAGCCCCTGCTGGAGATCTCCACCGACAAGGTCGACACGGAGATCCCCTCCCCCGTCGCCGGCACCATCCTCGAGATCAAGGTCGAGGAGGACGAGACCGTCGAGGTCGGCGCCGACCTCGCCGTGATCGGTGACGCCGACGAGAGCCCGTCGGACGACGGTGGTTCCGACGAGGCGCCCGCCGAGCCGGAGGACACCGAGGACGCCGACGTCGAAGAGGGCTCCTCCGACGACGAGGGCTCGTCCGACGACCAGGCACAGGCCGAGCAGCCCGGCGAGGAGCCGGCCCGCGAGTCCGACGGCACGCCCACCAACCAGGACGGCGAGGAGCCCCACCTGGAGACGAACCAGACCGGCGAGGGCACCGAGGTCAAGCTGCCCGAGCTCGGCGAGAGCGTCACCGAGGGCACCGTCACCACGTGGCTGAAGGCCGTCGGCGACACCGTCGAGGTCGACGAGCCCCTGCTCGAGATCTCCACCGACAAGGTCGACACCGAGATCCCCTCCCCGGTCGCCGGCACGATCCTCGAGATCAAGGTCGACGAGGACGAGACCGTCGAGGTGGGCGCCGTGCTCGCCATCGTCGGCGACGCCTCCGCGGCCGGTTCGTCCGGTGGCGACTCCGGCTCGTCGAAGGACGAGGCTGCGGCCGACTCCGGCGAGACCGACCCCGCAGAGGACCCGCAGAAGGCCGAGGAGCTCGAGGAGGCCGCCGAGGCCGAGAAGAGCCAGCCGGAGAAGGCCGACGAGGTCGCGAAGTCCGACTCGGGCTCCAGCGCACCCGCCCCGACCGCAGAGCCGGAGAAGCAGGCCCACCCCGAGAACGAGGCCCGCCCCGAGCCGACGAAGGACGCCCCGCAGCAGAGCTCCGGTGCCTCGACCCAGAGCGGCGGCGACACCTACGTGACGCCGATCGTGCGCAAGCTGGCCAAGGAGCACGGCGTCGACCTCGCCGCCGTCACCGGCAGTGGCGTGGGCGGTCGCATCCGCAAGCAGGACGTGCTCGACGCGGCCAAGAAGGCCGAGGAGCAGAGCAAGCCCGCGGAGCAGGCGCCTGCGGCCGCTTCGGCACCCGCGGCGGCCGCCGCCTCGACCGAGCCGTCGCCCCTGCGCGGCAAGACCGAGAAGGTCAGCCGTCTGCGCAAGGTCATCGCCTCGCGGCTCACCGAGTCGCTGCAGATCTCGGCCCAGCTCACGCAGGTGCACGAGGTCGACGTCACCGAGATCGCGCGACTGCGCGCCAAGCACAAGAACGCGTTCCTCGAGCGCGAGGGCGTCAAGCTGACGTTCCTGCCGTTCTTCGCGAAGGCCGTCGTCGAGGCGCTCAAGGCCCACCCGACGCTCAACGCCGCCCTCGACCTCGAGGAGGGCACCGTGACCTACCCGTCCGGTGAGCACCTCGGCATCGCGGTCGACACCGAGCGCGGTCTGCTCGTGCCGACGATCAAGGACGCCGGCGACCTCTCGATCGCAGGCCTCGCCCGCAAGATCGCCGACGTCGCGGAGCGCACGCGCACCAACAAGATCTCGCCCGACGAGCTCTCCGGTGGCACGTTCTCGATCACGAACCTGGGCAGCAACGGCGCCCTGTTCGACACGCCGATCATCAACCAGCCGCAGGTCGCGATCCTGGGTGTCGGTGCCGTGGTCAAGCGTCCGGTCGTCATCACCGACGCGCAGGGCAGCGACAGCATCGCGGTGCGCAGCATGGCCTACCTCGCACTCACCTACGACCACCGCCTCATCGACGGTGCCGACGCCGGCCGGTTCCTGACCGCGGTCAAGGAGCGGCTGCAGAGCGGCTCGTTCGAGGGCGAGCTGTGATCGGCTGACATGCACGTCGTCATCGGCGGTTCCTCGGGCTTCCTGGGCTCGGCCCTCGTCTCGCACCTGCGGGACGAGGGTCACCAGGTGACCCGCCTCGTCCGGTCGGGAAGCCCCGGCCCGGACGCCTCCCTGTGGGACCCGAGCCAGGGTCGGGTCGACCAGGTGCTGATCGACCGGGCCGACGCGGTCGTCAACCTGTCCGGGGCGTCCATCGCCCGGTGGCCGCGCACCAGCTCCTACAAGAAGGAGCTGTGGTCGTCGCGCGTCGACGCCACCACCACGCTGGCCAAGGCCGTGGCCGCCTCCGACTCCCCCACCGTGCTGCTGTCGGGCTCTGCCATGGGGATCTACGGCGCCGACCGTGGTCAGGAGCCGCTCACCGAGGGCGCTGCCCACGGCGACGGCTTCCTCGCCGACCTGTGCGTCGCGTGGGAGGCCGCCGCCGAGCCTGCCGTCCAGGCCGGGCAGCGGGTCTGCCTGCTGCGCACCGGCCTCCCCCTCGACGACGAGGGCGGCCTGCTCGGCCCCATGCTGCTGCCGTTCAAGGCGGGGCTGGGTCCGCGGCTGGGCAAGGGCACGCAGCGCATGTCGGTCATGTCGCGGCGCGACTGGGTCCGGGCCGTGGCGTTCCTGCTCGAGCGCGACGACCTCTCCGGCCCCGTCAACCTCTCCCTGCCCGACGCCCCCACCAACGCGGAGTTCACCGACGCCCTCGGCGACGCCCTGGGCCGGCCGACGTTCCTCGTCGCCCCGGCGCCCGCACTGAAGGTGGCGCTCGGAGCGCTGTCCGACGACCTGCTGGGCTCGCTGCGCATGGTGCCCGCCGCCCTGCAGGCGGCCGGGTTCGTCTTCGAGGACCCCGACCTGCGCAGTGCACTCGCGTCGGCACTCGCCGACGACCGTGCTTCCTGAGCCCACCGGGACGCACCCCGACACCGCTGGGTCGCTGGTCCGGTACCTCGCCTTCTTCCGGGCCGAGGTCCGGCGCAAGCTCGACGGTCTCGAGCCGGACGCGCTCCGCACGACCGTGCTGCCGTCGGGCTGGACGCCGCTCGAGCTCCTGTCGCACCTCGTGCACATGGAGCGACGGTGGTTCGTGTGGGGCTTCCTCGGCGAGCCGCTGCCCGACCCCTGGGGCGACCAGGGACCGGACGGACGCTGGTCGACCACGGACTCGCCGGAGTCGCTGCTCGCACGGCTCGAGGCGGGCGCGGTGCGCACCGAGTCCGTGCTGCGCGAGCACCCGCTCGACGCACGAGCAGCCCTCGGTGGTCGCTTCGACGCGGACCCGCCCACGTTGCACACCATCGGCTTCCACGTGCTGCAGGAGTACGCCCGGCACGCGGGTCATCTCGACGTGGTGCGCGAGCTGGTCGACGGCGCGGTGGGCGAGGACGCGTCAGCGTGAGGCCACGACCCGCCAGCCGCTCGCGCTCTCCTCGAGGGTGACCCGCCGTCGGGTGGGCTCGTCCGTCGGCAGCGGCACGGCCCCGCCCGCGTTCACGGCCCTCGTGGGCCCGAGCCGGTCGACCACGTCGAGGGCGACGCGGTCGGCGTCGCGCTCGACCACCCGGCACGACGACCGCAGCTGGGCCATGCCCTCGAGCCGCAGCGAGCGCTCGGCGTAGTCCTCCAGCACCTCGACGTCGCGCTCGCGCAGGCCGTCGGACGCGTAGACCGCAGCGAGCCGGTCGACGTCGGCGTGCACGAACGCGTGCGCCCGCTCCGCGTCGAGACGACCGAGCAGCAGGCACTCCTCGGCGGTGTCGCCCGGCCCGAGCAGGGTGCCCCACCAGGTGACGAGGGCAGCGAACCACGCAGTCATCCCCGCAGCGTGCCCGGCGCGGTCACGAGGGTCGAACGCGTGTCCACAGGCGGGCTACCGTAGGAGGCGTGACCCTGGAGATCATCGACGACTGGTACGGCGAGCGCGCTCTGGACTACGAGGCGGCGTGGGAGCTGCAGCGCGAGCTGCACGCCCAGCGCGTGGCCGGCGAGATCGACGACACCGCCCTCTTCCTCGAGCACCCGCCCGTCTACACGGCCGGCAAGCGCACCGAGCCGCACGAGCGTCCGTTCGACGGCACCCCCGTCGTCGACGTCGACCGCGGCGGCAAGATCACCTTCCACGGCCCGGGCCAGCTGGTCGGGTACCCGATCACGAAGCTCCCGTCGCACGTGCTCGTCGTCGACTACGTCCGGCGCGTGGAGGAGGCCCTCATCCGTGCGGTCGCCGACCTCGGCGTCGCGGCCGGTCGGGTCCAGGGCCGCTCGGGCGTGTGGCTCGCGGCCGACGCCCGTGGCCCGGAGCGCAAGGTCGCGGCGATCGGCATCCGCGTGACCCGCGCCGTCACGATGCACGGCTTCTCGCTCAACGCCGACGTCGACCTCGACTGGTACGACCGGTTCGTCCCCTGCGGCATCGCCGACGCCGGGGTCACCACGCTGTCGAAGGAGCTCGGGCGCGACGTGACCGTCCCCGAGGCCGCGGCGGCCGTCCGCCCGCACCTGGTGGACCTGCTCGCGTGGGAGCCCTACACGCCGTCGCCGGACCTGCAGACGGCCGAGCACGGGCACCCCCCGGAGGTGCCCGTGCTCGGTCTTCCCGGACTGGCCGGCTGACGCCTCAGGCGTCGGAGCTGGCCAGCGCCTCGCGGTAGGAGATCTTGTCCCCCGTGCGCAGCAGGGTCCGCTCGTAGACGGCGGCCCCGACCCGGACCATGACCGCGGCGACCACGATCGTGCCGCCGAGCGCGAGCGCGATCTGCCAGGCCGGGACCGCTCCTTCGGCCATCCGCGCCGGCATGAGCATCGTGGAGATGATCGGGACCATCGACAGGACCTCCTTGACCGCGTCCCCGGCGAAGAAGTACACGAAGTACGGCACCATCAGCAGCATCTGCGCGGGCATGGTGGTCGACTGCAGGTCCTGCTGGCGCGACGCCAGGGAGCCGGCGACGGCCCAGAGGCTCGCCAGCGCGGCGAAGCCGATCACGAAGAAGCCGATGTAGCTGATCATCGCCGGGGCCACGACCTCGAGCCCGGACAGCTGGCCCGTGACCGCGAGCCCGATCGCCGCGGCGGCGACGAACAGGACGATCTGCCCGATCGCCAGCACGGTGCTGCCGGCGATCTTGCCCCACAGCAGCTGCCGGATCGGGACGGCGGCGGCGAGGATCTCCACGACGCGGCTCTCCTTCTCCTGCGTCACGCTGCCCGCGATGGCCATGCCGAAGCCGATCGCCGTCAGGAAGAACAGCAGGATGAAGCCGAAGGCGGCCGCCTGCCGCAGGCCCGCGTCCTTCGACGCGGGGTCGAGCAGACGCTCCTGCGTGGTCGTCCCGGACTGCAAGGCGCTCAGGTCGACCTCCTGCGCGGCGGCGTTGCTCTCCAGCGCCTGCGAGGACACGGCGATCTCGAGGGCCTGGGAGACGGTGGAGTCGACGTCGCGGTCGCCCACGACCTCGTAGCCGTCGTTGGTGGCCAGGAGCGCCGCGTCGGCGTCCCCGTCCTCGACCAGACGCTCGGCCGCCGTGGCGTCGTCGACCCGGTCGGCCTTGATCGTCACCCGGTCGTCGAGATTGGTCGCGACCGCGGACGCGGCGTCGACCACCTCGGCGGCTGCCGGGTCGACCACGGCGACGGTGCGGTCCTGGTCGCGCCCCTGGAAGAAGTCGGCACCGATGATGCCGCCGAGGATGATGACGAAGGACAGGACCGTGGTGATCAGGAACGACTTCTCCCACACACGGGTGGTGATCTCTCGCTGCGCGACGACGCGCCAGAGGTTGCGCGTGCCGCGGGGGCTGGAGGTGCTCATCGGACGGACTCCTTGAAGATCTCGGAGAGGGGCTGGTGGTCGCGGGCGATCTCGATGACGGCACTGCGCTCCCCCACGTGGCGGACGAGCTCGGGCGCGGTGAGGCCGTCGAGGTCGAGCAGGGCCGTCGGGCCGTCGACGTCGCGGACGACGACGCCGCGCAGGTCGCGGAGCCAGGCGGCGTCCTCGCCGTCGAGGACCACGCGATAGCGGTCGGCGCCGCGTCCACGGAGCTCCTCGACGGGGCCGGCGGCGACGAGGCGACCGCCGGACAGGATGACGAGGTCGTCACAGAGGCGCTCGACGAGGTCGAGCTGGTGGCTGGAGAACAGCAGGGGCAGGTCGCCCGCCTCACGCTGGAGCAGGTCGACCATGGAGTCGACGGCCAGCGGGTCGAGACCGCTGAACGGCTCGTCGAGCACGAGGGCTGCGGGCCGGTGGACGAGGGAGGCAGCGATCTGGATGCGCTGCTGGTTGCCGAGCGACAGCTCGTCGAGCAGGTCGTCGGCGCGGCTCTCGAGGCCGAAGTGGCCGAGCAGCTCGTCGGTGCGGCTGCGTCCCTCGTCGGGGGTCATGCCGTGCAGCCGGGCGAAGTACACGAGCTGGTCGCGCAGCTTCATGCGCGGGTAGAGGCCGCGCTCCTCGGGCATGTAGCCGAAGGAGCGGCGGACCTCGGCCGTCACGGGCTCGCCGTTCCAGAGCACCTCCCCCGCGCTGGGTGCGAGCACGCCCATGATCATGCGCATGGTCGTGGTCTTGCCCGCGCCGTTGGCCCCCACGAATCCCGTGGTGCGCCCCGGTCGGACCTGGAAGGACACGTCGTCGACGACGGTGGTGTCCCCATAGCGTCTGGTGAGCTTCTCGACGGTGATCATGCGTCCACGCTAGGGATCCGAAGGGCGGTGGCGCATCGGCCGCGCGGCCACACCTGCCTCCCCCACGCGGCTACGTGGAGGCGTCGTCAGGCGGTCGCCTCACCGGACGGCTCTTCCCGGGAAGCAGGCCCGACTCAGTCGTCCATCAACCCCGACTCGAACGCGACGATGACCGCCTGCACCCGGTCGCGGGCGCCGAGCTTGGTGAGGATGCGCGAGACGTGCGACTTCACGGTGGCGCCGCTGACGAACATCTCGG
This sequence comes from Aeromicrobium sp. Leaf272, assembly GCF_001422865.1. Lineage (NCBI taxonomy): Bacteria > Bacillati > Actinomycetota > Actinomycetes > Propionibacteriales > Nocardioidaceae > Aeromicrobium > Aeromicrobium sp. Leaf272. Next base: position 566,409 of record NZ_LMMY01000013.1, on the reverse strand, counting down.
CCGCGATCTCGGCGTTGCTGAGTCCGCGGCCGAGCGCCTTCAGGACGTCGCGCTCGCGCTCGGTGAGGTCGTCGAGCACGCTCGCGTCGCCCCGCGACCGGCCGGTGGAGCGGGCGATGACCCGCTGGGTCACCTCGGGGGCGAGGAGCGCGTGACCCTGGGCGGCGAGCCCGATGGCGCTCACCAGGTCCTCGGGCGGGCAGTTCTTCAGCAGGAACCCGCTGGCACCGGCCTGCAGGGCGGCGAACAGGTACTCGTCGTCGTCGAAGGTGGTGAGGATGAGCACGCGCGTGTCGGGGTGGTCCTGCGCGATGCGGGCGGTGGCGGTGATGCCGTCGGTGCCGGGCATCTGCACGTCCATGAGCACCACGTCGGGCCTCAACGCCGCGACCTGGCGCAGCGCCTCGTCGCCGTCGCGCGCCTCGCCGACGACCTCGATGTCGGTCTCGACCTCGAGGATCATCGAGAACCCGGCGCGGATCAGCTCCTGGTCGTCCACCAGCAGCACCCGGGTGGTCTGGTCGCTCATGCGTCCTCCTGGTCGACGGGGATGCGGACCCGGACGCGGTACCCGCCGGTGGGTCGTGGGCCGATGTCGGCGATGCCGCCGTGCATGGCGGCGCGCTCGCGGATGCCGTCGAGACCGAAGCCGCCCGAGGCCTCGTCGGGGGCGGTGCGGGTGGGACCGTCGTCGAGCACCTCGACCTCGACGGCCGGACGCTCGCCCGAGTCTGTGAGGTAGCGCAGCGTGATCCTTGCCGACGGCGCCCCCGAGTGGCGCCGCACGTTGCTGAGCGCCTCCTGGGCCACGCGGTAGAGCGACAGCCCCACGGTGTCGGGGACGGGGAACGGCGCGCCCACGACGTCGACCACGACGGCGGGGCGTTCGGTCGTGACGGCGAGCGCCTCGATGTCGGCGATCCCCGGCTGCGGGCCGCGGTCGGCGGGACCGGCCTCCTCGGCGGACCGCAGCAGCCCGACGATCTGGTGCATCTGGGACACCGCCTGCCGCGACGACGTCTCGATGGCGGTGAGCGCCTCGCGGGCCCGCTCCGGGCGGGCCTCGAGGAGCCGCCCGGCTCCGGCCGCCTGGACCCCGATGCCACTGACGTGGTGCGCCACGACGTCGTGCAGGTCGCGGGCGATGCGGACGCGTTCGGCCTGGACCGCCTGCTGCTGCTCGAGACCCTGCACGGCGCGCTCGCGCTCGCGCTGGTCCTCGACGAGGGCGCTGCGGCGTGCGCTGAGGTAGGCCGACTGCCCCCACGCGATGGCACCGAAGAAGTACGCGACGTTGATGGCCAGGCTGTAGACGACGAGCGCCACCTTCGGCGGGAGCAACCCGGTCTGCTCGCCGAGAGGCCCCATGGTCCCGTTGTTCAGCGACCACACCAACCAGCCGAACATGCCGACGAGGACCAGCCCGGTCACCGCCCACAAGGCTCTCGGCCGCCGCGACCACGCCCACGCGGCGTAGAGGGCGGCGAAGAGCGTCATCTGGACGGTGAACACGACCCCGAGCTCCAGCAGCCGCTCGCCGATGACGATGAAGACGGCCGACACGACGAGCAGCACCGTGATGGGGAAGCGTCGGCGACCGCACAGGGCGAGGCCGCAGATCCCGAACCACACGTAGGCCTCGATGCCCTTCCAGCCCGTGGAGGCACCGGACGCGCTGGCGAAGACCTCGACCGACGCGACGCTGACGACAGCCGCGAGGAGACCGACCAGGACGTCGGTGCGCACCTGGGCACGGGTCGGTCGCGGACGCGTCCACGAGCGGTCGAGTCTCCCCACGCCGCGACCCTACCCAGTGCTACGCGTGCGTAGCCCCGCGGACGAGATGGGGCTGGGTCGGCGGCGTACTGTGGAGGGCGTGACGATCGCACCCGAAGGCCGCAAGATGCTCAGGCTCGAGGTCCGCAACGCGCAGACCCCCATCGAGAAGAAGCCCGAGTGGATCAAGACCCGCGCCAAGATGGGGCCGGAGTACAACGAGCTGATGAAGCTCGTGAAGGGCGAGGGGCTCCACACGGTCTGCCAGGAGGCCGGCTGCCCCAACATCTTCGAGTGCTGGGAGGACCGCGAGGCCACCTTCCTCATCGGTGGTGAGCAGTGCACGCGGCGGTGCGACTTCTGCCAGATCGACACCGGGAAGCCGTCCGCGCTGGACCTCGACGAGCCGCGTCGCGTGGCCGAGAGCGTGCAGAAGATGCAGCTCCGCTACTCCACCATCACCGGTGTGGCGCGCGACGACCTGCCCGACGGCGGCGCGTGGCTGTACGCCGAGACGGTGCGCAAGATCCACGAGCTGAACCCGGGAACCGGCGTCGAGAACCTCATCCCCGACTTCAACGGCAAGCCCGACCTGCTCGAGCAGGTCTTCGACTCCCGCCCCGAGGTGCTCGCGCACAACGTCGAGACCGTGCCGCGCATCTTCAAGCGGATCCGTCCGGCGTTCACGTACGAGCGGTCGCTCGGCGTCATCACGCAGGCCCGCGACTACGGGCTGGTCACCAAGAGCAACCTGATCCTCGGCATGGGCGAGACCCGCGAGGAGGTCTCGCAGGCGCTGCGCGACCTGCACGAGGCCGGCTGCGACCTGATCACCATCACGCAGTACCTGCGGCCCAGCCCGCGCCACCACCCCGTGGAGCGCTGGGTCAAGCCCGAGGAGTTCGTGGAGCTCAAGGACGAGGCCGACGAGATCGGCTTCGCCGGCGTCATGTCCGGCCCGCTCGTGCGCTCGTCCTACCGCGCCGGCCGCCTGTACCAGCAGGCCGTCGAGAAGCGTCAGACCACGGGCGAGGTCGTGCTCCGCCACACGGACGGCGTCGCGTAGCCGCATCGTAGGATGGGGTCATGTCCAACCCCGCCGCGCCACCGAAGGGACGCCTGGCCCAGCTGCGCCAGGCGTACACGATCACCAAGCAGAACGACCGCAACATCGGGTTGATCCTGCTGCTGACGTTCCTGATCGGCGCCGGTGTGACAGCGATCCTCGGTGTGCTCGTGCTGGGCACGGGCCTGTTCGGGACGATCATCACGGTCGTCTTCTCGATCCTCATCGGCATCCTCGCGCTGCTGGCGGTCTTCGGCCGCCGCGCCGAGAAGGCCGCCTACGCCCAGGTGGAGGGCCAGCCCGGTGCCGCCGCCGGCGCGCTGCAGATGATGAAGCGCGGCTGGAACGTCAAGCCTGCTGCCGGGTTCACCAAGAACCAGGACGTCATGCACCGCGTGATCGGTCGCCCGGGCATCGTCCTCGTGGGTGAGGGCAACGGCTCGCGCGTGCGAAGCCTGCTCGCGGCCGAGCGCAAGAAGCACGTGCGCATCGTCGGCGACGACGTCCCGGTGATCGAGGTCGTCGTGGGCCGTGGCGACGGCGAGGTGCCGCTGCCCAAGCTGGTCAAGCACCTGCGCAAGATGCCGAAGTCGGTCAAGCCGGCCGAGCAGACGGCGATCATCAACAAGCTCAAGGCGCTCGACGCGATGCGTCCGACCGCACCCATGCCGCGTGGGCCCGTGCCCACGAGCATGAAGGGTGCGCGCCGGGCGATGCGCGGTTGATGCACCGCTCGACGCGCTGGCGGGGCCTGGCCACCGGACTCGCAGCTGCGGCCGTGCTGGCCGGGTGCGGAGGTAGTGCGACCCCCGGTGAGATGTCGGCGCAGACGTACCGCTCCCTCGAGGCGCGCGGCGACCAGCTGACGCCCGAGACGGCGAAGGACCGGGGCGCGACCGATGACGACGAGCTGGCGCAGACCTTCCTCGACGAGGGTGGCGCGCCCGAGCCGTCCGGCGCCCAGTGCCTGTACGCCAAGACGTCGTACCGCGAGTCCTACCGAGGCGTGGCGCGCTTCTGCTTCGAGGGCGACCGGGCGGTCTCCGTGGAGCGCAACCGCGCCGACCTCGACCAGTAGGTCACGCGCGTACGCTCAGGTGCGCGACGCGGACGGCGGGGTGCGACGTGCGACCCGCGAGCCCGACACGATCTCGTGCAGCCCGCGCTGGTCCTCGTTCTGGATGAGCGCAGGGACCACGAGGCACAGCAGCGCGGTGCGCAGCGCTGCCCTCGGCACCCCGATGGGGCGGCCGTCGGGGCCGACGACGCCGATGCTCATGATCCGCTTGCCGATCGAGAAGCCGAGCGTGCCGGTGAGCAGCGTGACCTCGAGGAAGAACACGCCGAGCGTGTAGAACGAGCTGACCGCTCCCTCCCCCGCGAGCGGCGTGCGGGTGACGGCCACGACGCTCAGCGTCGCGACGGCCCAGTCGATGAGGAGCGAGACCAGGCGGCGGCCGAACGAGACGTCGTACACGTCGCTGAGCCTATCGGCCCGGCCCGAGCCACTGAGGCCGTCACCGCTGGTTCACGTGTCACAGGGACTTGTAACATGCCGGAAACAATGGAGTGACGACCGGGAAACTGCCGCTGCCTAGCGTCGGTGACGCGGACGCCGAGGCGCCGCTCCCGCCACATCGACGATCTGGCCACCCACGCGTGGCCGAGGAGGCCCCATGTTCGGCAATGCCGACGAGTTCTTCAAGTACGTCAAGGACGAAGGCGTCGAGTACCTCGACGTCCGCTTCACCGACCTGCCCGGCATCCAGCAGCAGGTGACGCTGCCGGCGTGGACGTTCGACGCCGACGCCGCCGAGAACGGTGTGGCCTTCGACGGCTCGTCGATCCGCGGCTTCCAGAGCATCGACCAGTCCGACATGGTGCTGTTCCCCGACTTCGGCACGGCCTACCTCGACCCGTTCAAGGCACGCAAGACGCTCGCGATGGAGTTCTTCGTCCACGACCCGATCACGGGCGAGGCGTACTCGCGCGACCCCCGCAACATCGCCCGCAAGGCCGAGGCGTACCTGGCCACCACGGGCATCGGCGACACCGCCTTCTTCGCCCCCGAGGCCGAGTTCTACATCTTCGACCGCGTCAACTTCGGCACGAGCGCCAACAAGTCGTTCTACGAGATCACGTCGCTGGAGTCGGCCTGGTCGACCGGTGGGGACCTGACGGACAACCGTGGCTACAAGGTCCGCTACAAGGGCGGATACTTCCCCGTCGCGCCGACCGACCAGACGGCCGACCTGCGCAACGACATGATGTCCAACCTCGCCGACGCGGGCCTCGTCCTCGAGCGTGGCCACCACGAGGTCGGGACCGCCGGCCAGGGCGAGATCAACTACAAGTTCGACACGCTGCTCAAGGCAGCCGATGACGTCATGAAGTTCAAGTACATCGTCCGCAACACGGCCTGGGCCGCGGACAAGACGGTGACCTTCATGCCGAAGCCGATCTTCGGCGACAACGGCTCGGGCATGCACGTGCACCAGTCGATCTGGAAGGACGGCTCGCCGCTGTTCTACGACGAGGCCGGCTACGGCGGACTGTCCGACCTGGCGCGCCACTACATCGGCGGCATCCTGAAGCACGCCCCGTCGCTGCTGGCGTTCACCAACCCCTCGGTGAACAGCTACCACCGTCTGGTCCCGGGCTTCGAGGCCCCGATCGCGCTGGTCTACTCGGCCCGCAACCGTTCGGCCTGCGTCCGCATCCCGATCACCGGCTCGAACCCGAAGGCCAAGCGCATCGAGTTCCGCTGCCCCGACCCGTCGAGCAACCCGTACCTGGCGTTCTCGGCCCTGATGATGGCCGGCATCGACGGCATCAAGAACAAGATCGAGCCGCCGGCCCCGATCGACAAGAACATCTACGAGCTGCCGCCGGAGGAGTACAACGAGATCGACATGGTCCCGACGTCGCTCAACGCGGTGCTCGACAACCTGGAGCAGGACCACGAGTTCCTGACCCAGGGCGACGTGTTCACGCCCGACCTCATCGAGACGTGGATCGACTACAAGCGCACCGAGGAGATCCTCCCGGTCCAGCTGCGTCCGCACCCGCACGAGTTCGAGCTGTACTACGACATCTGATCGACGGGGTGGCTGAGCACGACTGAGCCACCTCTCGACGGTCGACAACGACCCCTGTCCTGCGGCGCGGAGACGCGTTGCGCGGGCAGGGGTCGTTGCGTGTGCGGACAGCTGGCACCCCGCCGCAAGACGGCCCCGGCTCGACAACTCATCGCGACAGAACAATGAGTCCGCCATCGCGTCACGTCCCGGCAAGCCGCGCGTCTCATCCCCGTCAGAAGGCCGATCGGGGGGTACGAAGATGTGGGACGAGAACTGGGCGACGCGAGCCGCCTGTACGGCGACGGACGATCTGTTCGTCAAGGGCGCGGAGCAGAACATCGCCAAGCGCATCTGCAACGGGTGTGACGTGAAGGCGGCGTGCCTGGCCGAGGCGCTCGACAACCGCATCGAGTGGGGTGTCTGGGGAGGCGCTACCGAGCGCGAGCGGCGGCAGATGCTGCGCCGGCGACCCGACGTGACGGCGTGGCGCGACCTCCTGAGGCTCGCTGCCTAGTTCGTCGGCACGGTCCGCACGTCGTCGATCCGTTCGAGTCGGGCCGAGACCGGCGAGCGGTCAGGCGGAGATCTCCCCCGCTCGCCCCAGGCGGGCGCGGTCGGCGGCCTTCATGCCGCGGACGACGGAGCCGACGTCACGGGCCTGCGAGCCGCCGCGCCAGGTGCCGCGGACGCCGTGCTGGCGGAGCATGTAGCCGTAGTAGTCCTCGACCTCGACATCCTTCGCGATGAGCGCCGGGACCTTGGCGAGCGAGACCTCACCCGTGGCGTCGTCGACGCGTTCCGTGGCGGCGCCGGCCTCGAGCTGTGCACGGGACTGCGCCTCGTGCAGGCGCTCGCCGATGCGCTCCGTCCACCCCGCGTAGAACGCCGCCCGTGCGGTGCTGCCGTGCACCGGCTTGTGGGCGCCGGAGCGGAGGTAGGCGTCGCCGTCGGTGACCATCTGGATGACGAGCGAGGCGTAGAGCGTCTTGGCCACCTCGATGTCGGTGGCGAAGCCGAACAGAGTGACGCCGGTGTTGTCGCCGCGGATCGTGCAACGCAGGTCGTTGGCGCGGGACACCGCGATCATCAGGCTCACGTACCGGACGTTCGAGCGCTGACCGCGGTGCCCGAGGCGCACCGTCTCGAAGGTCGGCTGCGCCGCCGCCTCACCCTCGCGGGCCCCGGCGCGCGCGAGCGTCAGCTCGATCGAGTGCGTGGTGGCCAGCTCCTGGGCCTTCGCCAGGAAGGCGTCGCGCTCGGCCTCGGTGGAAGCGCCCTCGGCGTGGCGCAGCAGCTTGCCGACCTTCGCGACCATGCCGTCGTCGACGCCCTCGGGGCGGTCCACGCCGACCTCGGTGTACGCGGCGCGCAGCATCGCCGCGGTCTCGCTCCACCCGAGGTCCTCGAGCAGCTGCACGAACGTGGCTCGGAACCCGGCGCCGTGCTCGTCGATGATCGCGCCGTCGAGGCCGGTGTTGAGGTGGTGCGCCAGCTCGTGCGCCACGACCAAAGCACGCAGAGCCCACGCTCCCCCGCGTTCGCGCTGCGGCAGCCAGATGGTGCCGTCGCGGTACGACGCACGCCCCTTGCCCGAGTGCGCGACGACGCGCACCTCCTTCGCCTCCCGCCCGCGGTATCCCGAACCGAACTGCTTGGTCTGCGCGCGGAGCCGCTCGCCGGCGGCGTCGACGAACCGCTGCACCTCCGATGGGCGCGTGAACCGCGGTTCGGGCTCGGGCGTGAACGTGACCCACCGCGCCCCACCACCGCGGTTCAGCCGGACCTGCACGGTGCCGTCGTCGGGCGAGACGGCGTCGAGCCACTCGGCCACGAGGTCTTCGGCGGCGTAGGTGCCGGCCTGGTCGGGATCGCTCATGTCGTGAACGGTGCCAGGTGGCTCCGACATGGTGGTCGACGACCCAGGTCTCGACAGCACGCACGATGTTCCTGGACATTCTTCCCACGTGGTGGTGGACTCGGTGCCGTGGACGACACCGTCCGCGCGAGGGGGGACGAACGATGACGTGGTGGAACCAGATGAGCAGCCGCGCCCGGTTGGGCGCCGTGGTCGGTGCGGTCCTCGTGCTGGCGCTCGGCACCGGGACGGCCTTCGCGCTCACCTCAGGCGGGTCGGACGAGAAGGACACGACGGCGACCCCGACCACGTCGACCACACCCACGGCTTCGGCGAGCCCGACCGACGACGTCAAGGCCTCCGACGACCCTTCCGGCGCGGACCAGACCAGCACCGGCGGCGCATCGACCGGCACGATCGTGGTCACCGTCGCCACGTCCACCGGGGAGCGTCCGATCGAGAGCGGCGTGGCTGCCACGAACGTCGACACCGGCCAGCGCTACGACAGCGGCATGGGCAATGACCGTCCGTCGTGGACCCTGAAGGGCGTCGCCCCAGGCCGCTACGTCGTCAGCGCCGGGTCGGACGACGACGACTGGGAGTCGGCCTGGTACGGCCAGACCAACCCGGTCGAGGGCGACCGGTCGCAGGCGAAGGTGGTCACCGTCGAACCCGGCGAGACGGTGCGCGTGACCGTCACCCTCATCTTCTGGCCGTGCGCCGAGCCGCCCGGCACCTACCCCGAGTGCGGGACCAACCCCGACCCCGAGCCGACGCCCACGACCTCCGCCTCAACCCCTGCGGCCGAGCCCGAGCCGTCATCCGCTCCCTGACGCGAAGTCTCGGACCCGTGCCCGCCGACCGTGGGCCGACGTACGCTGCCGCATGGGCACCCTGACCTTCACCGCCACCATGTCCGTCGACGGCTACGTGGCCGACGCCGACGGCGACTTCCAGTGGGCCGGACCGGGCGATGCCGTGTTCGCCGCACACATCGCCCGGTTGGCCCAGGTGTCCACGGAGGTGCACGGACGCAAGACCCACCTGCTCATGGCGTACTGGGACGCCGAGCCGGAGCCCGGCGCCTGGGGCCCTGCCGAGCACGAGTGGGCTCGCCTGTGGGCGCGGACCGAGAAGATCGTCGCGTCGTCCACGTTGTCGCAGGACGACCTCTCGAAGGGTGCCCGCCTCGTGCCGCACCTCGAGCTCGACGAGCTGGAGCAGATCGTGCGCGACGCACCCGGCGACGTCGAGATCTTCGGCCCCACCACCGCAGCACCGGCCATCCGCGCCGGCCTCGTGGACGAGTTCCGCCTCTACATCGTGCCGAAGGTCGTGGGGAGCGGCCTCCGGGCCTTCCCCGACGACGCGAACCTCGACCTCGAGCTCGTCGACGAGGGACGGCTCGACGCAGTCACGTACCTGCGCCTGCGCCGCCGCTGAGCCCGACCCACGTCGACGCTCGGCACCGCGAGACCGGTGCGTGCCGAAACCACATCGCAACCGCCGGGACCTGGACGCTGTCCGTGCCGTGTGGTGAGGTGAACAGGCCGGTCTCTGCGTCGCGTTCTCGCGGCCGCCGGCAGTTCCTAGGGGGGACAACACGTGAACACAGGTATGTCTCGAGCCCGACGCGGGCTCACCATCGGGGCCGTCACTCTGGCCCTCGGGGTCGTCGCCACCACGCTCACCAGCGCCGGCGCCGCCACCACCGCCCCATCCAATCGCGCACCGTCCACGCCCGTGCCGATCGCCACGCCCGAGGGCCAGGTCAGCGCCTACGTGGTCAACGCCAAGAAGGCGAACGCCACCGGCACCGCCGACGCACGCGCCATCGTCAAGAAGGCCGGCGGCACCGTCATCCAGCAGTGGCCGCAGATCGGCGTGATCGTGGCGCACTCCACCCACGCCGACTTCCGCGCCGACGTCTACCGCCTCGGTCGCAAGAGCGTCGCGTCGGTCGGCGCCACCCGCACCGTCCCGGTCAGCGAGCGCACCGAGGCCACCACGCTGCGCAAGAGCCAGGGCGTGGTCAAGGAGGAGTTCGCCAACACCGCCGACGAGTACGTGAAGCCCGACCCGCGCGAGGGCGAGCAGTGGGACATGGCGCACATCAAGGCCGACCACGCCCACGAGATCACCGACGGGTCGAAGAAGGTGCTGGTCGGCGTGCTCGACAGCGGCATCGACGCCGACCACCCCGACCTGGCCGCGAACATCGACGTCAAGAACTCGGTCAACTGCACCGACGCCGGCACGGTCGACCGCTCGGCCACCGGCTGGCAGCCGACCACCAGCGACCACGGCACCCACGTGGCCGGCACCATCGGCGCCGACCGCAACGGCGTCGGCATCACCGGCGTCGCGCCGAACGTGCGCATGGCCTCGGTCAAGGTCGTCAACGACGACGGATTCATCTACCCCGAGTACGCCATCTGCGGCTTCATGTGGGCCGGCCTCAAGGGCATGGACGTCACCAACAACAGCTACTACATCGACCCGTTCGAGTACTGGTGCAAGGACCAGGCCGACCAGGGCGCCGTGCTCGACGCCGTCGGCCGTGCCGTGAAGTGGTCGACCAACCAGGGCGCGCTGCACGTCGCGGCCGCCGGAAACTCCGGCACCGACCTGACGAACAACACGACCAACGACACCAGCCCGAACGACAGCACGCCGATCGAGCGCACCATCAACAACGGGTGCCTCGACATCCCGACCGAGCTGCCCGACGTCGTCACCGTCTCGTCGTACGCGCGGATCGGTGCGACCAACGAGACCCAGCTGTCGTACTTCTCCAACCGCGGTCTGAACATCATCGACGTCGCGGCTCCCGGCTCGTCGATCCTGTCGACGATCGTGAAGGACAACGGCTACGGCCTCAAGAGCGGCACGTCCATGGCGTCGCCGCACGTGGCGGGCGTGGCGGCGCTGATGAAGTCGCAGCACCCGACCTGGGGTCCGAAGAAGATGCTGAAGCAGCTGGCCAAGCAGGCCGATCAGCGGCCCTGCGCGCCGGAGCAGGCGATCGGTGCCGGCGGAGCCCCGTGCAAGGGGTCGGCGGCGAACAACAGCTATGCCGGCAACGGCATGGTCGACGCGCTCGACGCCGTCCGGTAGCACCCGCCTGACGGACTGCACCACCTGACGGAGCGGTCCCGAGCCACGCGCTCGGGGCCGCTCCGTGTCGTTCCACCCGCGGAGCACCCGTCCGCTGCCATGCTGGGCCGGTGAGCTCCGCCCCCTCCCGCGCCGGCCGGCTGGTCTGGGGCGTCGGCATCCTCGCCCTCGTGTGGCTGGCCGTCTCGGAGCTGGGCATCACGTCCGACGACGGCGGCACCACGAAGCCCCCGACCACCAGCACGAGCACGACCGGGCGCCTCACGGTGACCGAT
>NZ_LMMY01000013.1:533216-555186 GCF_001422865.1 Aeromicrobium sp. Leaf272 | reverse complement strand
CCCCCGAGCCCGACGAGCGGTGCTTCGACGAGGCCGAGGCCTTCACCCGGGACTTCCTGGCCGGCGGCTTCACGGCCGACGCCTACGACGAGGACGACTACGGGCGGGTCGTGGCCGAGGTCCTTGACGGCGAGGGGCGCTCCCTCAACGTCGCCCTCGCCCGGAGCGGCCTCGCGGACGACCGCTACCTGGACCCGTTCCGGGACGACCACCCCGACCTCGCCGATCGCCTCGACGACGCGTTCGCCTCGGCGAAGAAGCCGGCCTGCCGCTGACACGTCAGCCGATGCGCTCGGTCAGGGACACGATGATCCCCTCGGGCCCGCGGACGTAGGCCATGAGCCACGTGCCCTCGTGCTCGCCGACCTCGCCCACGAGCTCATGACCCTCGGACACGAGCCGCTCGATGGTCGCGCGGAGGTCGTTGATCTCCAGGCACACCGCCCGCAGACCCACGACGTTCGGCTCTGCGGCGTCGGCGGCCACCGTGCCGGGTCGGTCGTAGCGCGAGACCTCCAGCGCTCCCCCGCCGCCCGGCGGTCGCAGCCAGACGGTCTCGGTGCTCGCGTCCTCCATCCCTACGACGGTGTCGAGGAACTCCCCCTCGATCGTCATCCGGGCGTCCAGCTCCAGCCCGAGACCGGTGAAGAAGGCGATCGTCGCGTCGAGGTCGGCGACGGTCACGTTGACGTGGTCGAGGCGAGGCAGCTGCGTCATGGGTCCATCCACCTCCGCGTGTGCCCGGATGTCAACCGTCCTCGGCCGGTGCACGATGGACGCATGGCACCCGCGCTCGCGTCCGTGTACGCCGCCTGGACCGACCACCTCGACGGCCTGGAGCCGGAGCAGCTCGGTCGGCCGTCGCGGGCAAGCGCATGGACCGTGAAGGAGCTGCTGCTCCACCAGCTCCTCGACGCCCGCCGCGCGCTGGTCGCGCTCGCCACGCCCGCGCACGTCGACCCGGACGTCGACGCGGTCACCTACTGGCGGTCGTTCCACCCGGACGAGGGAGACGGTGGGGCCTCCCACGCCCGGTTCGTGGGCGCGTGTGCCGCGGCCTACGACCAGGAGCAGCTGGTCGAGGAGTGGCGCGGCACGTCGGCAGCCGTCGTGCACGCGGCGTCGAGCCCGACGTCGGCTCTGGTCAGCACGCAAGGACATTCCCTGACGGTCGAGAACCTGTGCTCGACGCTCGTCGTCGAGGCCACCGTGCACCTGCTCGACGCGCACGGCACTCCCCCGGCCGACGCACTGGAGCACACCGTCGAGGTGCTCGGGAAGCTGCGTGAACGCCCCCTGCCGGCCGACGGCGCGGACGAGGTGCTCCGCGCCACCGGCCGTCTGCCCAGCGACGAGCCGGACTATCCCCTGTTGGGGTAGCTCACGGCTCGATCACGAGCGAGGCGATCCGACCGGCGGCGTCGAGGACGAAACGGAAGTGCAGGTCCACGACGCCTCCTGGGAAGTCGCCCTCGAGGTGGTGCACGACGTCGTAGCGATCGGTGCCCGCGCTCGCGGCGCCGGTGACCTCGGTCGTGTAGGTGTACTCGCTCTCCGCCTTGCCGAGCCACGCGCGCAGCTGGGCGAGCCCGGTGTGGGTGTGGCCCTCGTCGGTCACGGTCGCGTCCTCGGCGAAGCACGACAGCTCGGTCTCGCGGTCGTGGGCCTGGTGGGCTGTGACGAAGGTGCGCACAGCACTCGGCAGTGCGTCGAGGGACAGGGTGACGGTCTGGTTCTCGGAGGTGCTCATGGCACGACCGTGGACCCTCCCCCTGCTGGAGGGTCAAGCACTGGACCCTCCAGCAGGGAGAGGGTGCAGAGTGTGAGCATGAGCAGCGCCATGACGATCGGCGACTTTGCCGCCCTGACTCACCTGTCGATCCGCACGCTGCGCCACTACCACCAGGCCGGCGTGCTCGAGCCGGCCGAGGTGGACCCCTCCAGCGGGTACCGCCGCTACACCCACGAGCAGATCGCCACGGCGCGCGTCATCCACCGTCTGCGCGAGCTCGACCTGCCGCTCCCCCAGGTGAAGACGATCATGGGCACCGACGACCCGGCCCAGCGGTCGTCGATCATCGCCGAGCACCTCCAGCGGCTCGAAGCCGAGCTCGCGCGGACCCGGTCGGCCGTCACCGCCCTGCACCGGCTGCTGCAGCCCGAGCCCGACGCGGTGGTCGAGCTGCGCACCCTGCCGTCGCGGTCGGTCGCCGCGGTACGCGCGACCGTTGACCACGACGACGTCCTCGACTGGTACGACGCTGCCGTCGCGGTCCTCGACGCCGCAGTGGAGCCTGCGTCACGTCGAGGCCCGCTGTCGGGCCGGTACGCCAACGCACTCTTCGCCGACGGCACGGGTTCGGTCAGTCTCGAGTACACGGTCGACCACGACGCCCGGGTCAACCCCGTGGCGGGCGTGGAGGTTCTCGACCTCCCGGCCGTCGAGCTGGCCGTGGTCGTGCACGAGGGTGACCACGGGACCATCGACGAGTCCTACGCCCGGCTGGGCTCCTGGGTCGGCGAGCACGTCCTCACCATCGGCGACGTCGTGCACGAGACGTACCTGGTCGGCCCGCGCGACACCTCCGAACCGACTGCCTGGCGCACCGAGATCGGCTGGCCCGTGCTGCGCCTGTCGTCCCTGAGCACCGACTGACCGCGGCGTCCCGAACGGTCAGGGCCTGCCCTGGCCCTTGCCCTTCCCACCTGCCGTCGTGTCCGCCTGCTCGGCGGTCTCCTCGATCGGCTCGACGGTCTCGGACGGCTCCTCGTCCTTCGGCTTCGCCGGCTTCTCCTCCTTGGGCTCCTTCTTCTCCTCGCCCTTCGGCTCCTCGGGCTTCTTGTCCCTGGGCTCGGCCGGGTCCTCCCCGCCGGACGTGCCCGACCCGGAGCCCGACGAGACCGACAACGTGACGGTCGCGCCCACCTCCTGGCGACCCGTGCGGTCGAGCGCCAACACCGTGCCCGCCGGCTCAGCCGACGCGACCGGGGAGGTCTTCACGTCGAAGCCGAGCTTCTCGAGCGCGTCGGTGGCGTCGTCGACCGACGTGCCCACCAGGTCGTCGGGCACCGAGACGAAGCCGGAGGCCACCTCGAGGGTGACCACGTCACCGTCGGCGAGCGGCCCACCGGCGCGAGGACTCTGCGCGGCCACGACGCCCTTCTCGACGTCCGGGGCGTCGACCTCCGTGATGCGCACTCGCCCGCCAGCGTCCTCGACCTCGTCGGTGGCGTCGTCGACCGACCGGCCGACGACGTCGGGCACGGTGGGGTCGTCCCCACCGAACACGCCGCCGAACAGCCCGCCGCTCATGCCGATCAGCAGCGCGACGACGGCCAGGGCGGCCACACCGGCGAACATCCGTGTCCGGGTGGCACCGCGCCGTCGCTCGTCGTCCTGCGCCGGCACCTGCGTGGTCGCCGACGCCGCCCCGGCAGCCGCCAGCGGTGCGGGCGAGACGACGGTCGCCGGACCGGTGTGCGCGACCGTCATCGGGCCGGTCGGCGCGTCGGTCAGCGCGGGGATCACCGACGTCGCTCCGCCGGTGCTGCGCTCCACGGTGTCGCGAACCTGTGCAGCGGTCGGGCGCAGCGCAGGATCCTTGGCCGTCATCGCCACGACCAGGCGCGCCAGCTCGTCCGGCACCGACGCGGGCAGCGCCGGGAGCTCCTCGCTCACCTGGGCCAGCGCTGCGGCCACGGACGTCTCGCGGCGGAACGGCGACGTGCCGGTGAGGCACTGGTAGGCGACCAGACCGAGCGAGTAGACGTCGGACGCGCCCGTGGCGGTCTGTCCGCGTGCCTGCTCCGGGCTGATGTACTCGACCGTCCCGAGCACGGCACCGGTCTCGGTGAGCGGCTCCGGCGCCACCCCCAGGGCGATGCCGAAGTCCACGAGCACCGGCCGCGAGTCGGTGGACAGCACGATGTTGGCGGGCTTGACGTCGCGGTGCACCACTCCGGCCTCGTGCGCCGCGGCGAGCGCGTCGCCGACACCACCGAGGAGCCGCTCGACGGGCTCGACGCCCAGCGCACCGCGCCGTCGCAGCACGTCCGACAGCGGGACGCCCTCGACGAGCTGCATGACGATGAAGGGGTCGCCGTCGGGGCTCGCGTCGTCCTCGCCGACGTCGTGGACCGTCGCGATGCCGGGGTGGTTCAGCAGGCCCGACGTCCGGGCCTCCGCCATGAACCTCGCCCGAGCGGCGTCGTCGCCGACGCGGTCGCCGCGCAGGACCTTGACGGCCACGTCGCGACCGAGGCGCAGGTCGCGGGCGCGGTAGACCTGACCCATGCCGCCGGAGCCCAGCACCTCGCCCAGCTCGTAGCGGTCGTTCAAGCGTTCGGCCATCAGGCCAGGTTAGGACAGCCCGCCGAGGTGCGCCTCTGGGAAGAGCGTCCCGGTTCGCCTCGTTTCGAGTCGTCGGGCGGCTCGGCCGGTGGCACGCTAGTCGCGTGCCCTCGCTCCCCCCGTTGCCGCCGGTCGACGACACCGACGCGGTCGTGGCGTGGGTGGCCGAGCACCTCGGCAGCCTGACGCTCGAGGGACCCGACGCCGTCCGCCCCGGCGGGCACCGCGGCGGGCAGACCGCGGCCGACACCGCCCTCGCCGGCCTCGACGTCGCGGGCTACGCGCGTTCGCGCTCGACCGTGCTGCCGGAGTCTCGGCGGGGCGCCAGCCGGCTCTCGCCGTACATCACCCACGGCCTGCTGGACCTGCCGACGATGTGGGACGCCGTGGCCGACGCTCCCGCGGCGGACCGCCGCCGCTACCGCGACGAGCTGCTCTGGCAGGAGTACGCCCGCCATGTCTACGCCCGGCTCGGACCCGCCATGCGCGAGCCCTTGCGCCGGGAGCCGCCGCACCCCGACGTCGACCCCGACTGGGACGAGCAGATGGCCTGCATCGACTGGGTGCAGACGTCGCTGGAGACCGACGGCTGGCTCGTGAACCAGACGCGCATGTGGTTCGCCTCCCACTGGACCGTCCGGCACGGACGCGACTGGCGTGCGGGCGAGGACCACTTCTACCGGCACCTGCTCGACGGTTCGCGCGCCGCCAACCGGCTCGGCTGGCAGTGGACCGTCGGCGCGGGCACCGGAAAGCCCTACGGCTTCAGCCGCTGGCAGGTCGAGAAGAGAGCCCCCGAGCTGTGCCGGGGGTGCGCCCTCCGCGACGCGTGTCCGATCCAGGGGTGGCCGGACGCCACGCCCGGGCCCGATGTCGAGCACGCCCCGGTCCGCGTCGGGCACGCCGCCGGCGCACCTGGCCCGGGTCCGGACTCACCAGTGGTCGAGGGAACGCCCGAGGCCGTCTGGCTCACGCCCGAGTCGCTCGGCGACGCCGACCCCGCCCTCGTGGCCCAACCCGACCTCCCGGTGGTCTACGTCTTCGACGAGCCGAAGCTGCGCGAGCTGCGCCTGTCCGGCAAGCGGCTCGTGTTCCTCGCCGAGTGCCTGGCCGACCTCGCGTCCCGTCGTGACGTCGAGGTGCGGCTCGGCGACGTCGGCGAGGAGCTGGCCGGCCGACCGCTTGCCGCCACCTTCGCGCCGGTGCCGTGGTTCACGAACCGGGCGGCGCACCTCGACCTCGCCGTGGTCCACCCGTGGCAGTGGCTGGAGCGACCGACCTCGCAACGTCTCACCTCGTACAGCGCCTGGCGCAAGGGAGTCCACCGATGAGCACACCACTGGCCGACCTCGGCGCCCACAGCACGGCCCTCGAGGTCGTCGACGGGATCGACCTCACCGGGCGCACCGTCGTCGTGACCGGAGGAGCGTCGGGCATCGGCATCGAGACGGCGCGTGCGCTCGCGTCGGCCGGTGCGTCCGTGACGATCGCGACCCGCGACCTGGCGGCCGCCGAGCGCGCCGCCGCGGACGTCGTCGGCACCACGGGCAACACCCAGGTCCGGGGCGCACACCTCGACCTCACCGACCTCGACTCCGTCGACGCGTTCGTCGCGGCCTGGGAGGGCCCGCTCGACGTGCTCGTGAACAACGCCGGCGTCATGGACACGCCGCACCGCACGACGAAGCACGGCTGGGAGCTCCAGCTCGCGACCAACCACCTCGGCCACTTCGCCCTGACGCTCGGTCTGCACGACGCGCTCGCCGACGCCGACGCGGCCCGGGTGGTCGTCGTCTCCTCCAGCGGCCACGGGTCCTCCCCCGTCGTGCTCGACGACCTGATGTTCGAGCGGCGCGCCTACGACCCAGGACTCGCCTACGGGCAGTCGAAGACGGCCAACGTGCTCTTCGCCGTCGAGCTGACCCGTCGGTGGGCCGACGAGGGGATCACCGCGGACGCCCTCATGCCCGGCGGCATCTGGACGGGCCTGCAGAAGCACTGGGACCCCTCGCACCTGGAGGACCTCAAGCGGCAGACGGCCGGTTCGGGCGTCGTGAAGACCCCCGAGCAGGGCGCGGCGACGTCGGTGCTGCTCGCCGTCCACCCCGAGGTGCTCGGCTCGGGTGGACGCTACTTCGAGGACTGCCACGAGGCCGAGGTCGTCGACCAGATCGTCGACGGCGTGCACGGCGTCCGGGCCTACGCCCTCGACCCCGACGCGGCCCGCGCTCTCTGGGACCGGTCGGTCGAGCTGCTGGCCGAGGCCGGTCACCCCGTGCGCTGAGCGTCGAAGGGCTCTCGCCGGCTGGGGCGTCGTCGTGGCAGGGGTCTCGACTGCTGCTGCGTCGCTCGGCTGGACCACCGCTTGCTGCGGAGCTCCCTCGGCTGGGTCTTGGCCTGCGGCTGCGTCACCGTGGCTACGAGTGGGAGCGGTCTCCGAAAGGGCCTCGACCGGCGGACGGGTCCGGGCTCGGGCGAGCACTCGGAGCGCGGCTCGGGGGTCGCAAGGTTCTGCGTTCGTGGGTGATGGGTCGAAGGATGCTGCGTTCGCTACGGGATCCCGTCGTGAACGCAGCATCGTTCGGGTCTCTGCACGCGAAGGCAGAATCCTGCGTCGGCCGGGCCGCGTCGCGCGGTGGGTGGGCAGAGATTCTCCCTTCTCGTGGACCGTTCCACGCAGAAAGAGAATCCTTGCTCCGGTCGAGGCCTTTCGGAGACCACACCCACTCGGACTCACAGCGACGCAGCAGCACGTGAAAGGACGGCCGGAGCGTCACAGCAGCACCTCAGAGCCGGACCGAGCAGCGCAGCGGCGAGCGAAGGGCCAGCCGCCTCAGAACGCTGGGTGATTCCCAGGTCGACCTGGGAATCACCCACCGCCGTCAGGCGGGGGCGAGGCGGAGCAGGCGGCCGGAGCCCTCGTCCTCCAGGATCCAGATGGAGCCGTCGGGGGCCTGCTCGACGGCGCGGACGCGCTCGCCGTCCCAGAGCGTCTCGTCGTCGCCCGCGGTGGTGCCGTCGACGTCGACCCGCACGAGCGCCTCGCCGGACAGCGCGCCGAGAAACGCGTCGCCCGTCCACTCCGGGAACAGGTCGCCGGTGTAGATCATCAGGCTGCCCGGGGAGATCGACGGCGTCCAGCCGGTCTTCGGCGCCTCGAAGCCGTCGCCGTCGGCGTGGTCGGGGATCTCGCCACCGCCGTAGTCGCTGCCGTTCGACGCCTCGGGCCAGCCGTAGTTGGCGCCCTTCTCGATCACGTTCAGCTCGTCGCCGCCCTCGGGACCCATCTCGCTGGACCAGAGGGTGCCGTCCGGAGCGAACTCAAGGCCCAGCGGGTTGCGGTGCCCGTAGCTCCAGATCTCGGCCGAGGCGCCGCCCTCGTCGGCCAGCGGGTTGCCCTCGGCCGGCTCGCCGTCGAGCGTGAACCGCACGATCGTGCCCAGCGTGTTCGACGTGTCCTGCGCCGGTGTCTTCTTCTGCCGGTCACCTGACGACACGAACAGGTGCTTGCCGTCGGGGTCCACGGCGATGCGGTGCGAGAAGTGCCCGTTGCCCGAGACCTTGGGCGTCTGGCGCCAGATGACCTCGAGGTCGGCCAGCGACGCCTCGTCGCCGGACGTCTCGAGCGTCGCGCGGCCGACGACGGCGCCACTGCCTCCGGAGCCGGGCTCCACCCAGCTGAGGAACACCTGCTGGTCGTCCTCGAAGGTCGGCCCGGCGACCACGTCGCCCAGACCGCCTTGGCCCGCCACCGCGACGTCGGGCACGCCGTCGACCTCGACGCGGTCGCCGGTCTCGGCGTCGCGCAGGTGCAGGGTGCCGGTGCGCTCGGTCACGAGCAGGTCACCACTGCCGGGCAGGAACGTCATGGCCCACGGGGCGTCGAAGGCGTCGATCTCCTCCACCTCGAACGGCGGGTTGCCGCTCGCGCTCGACGCCGACGTCGAGCCGGGCGTGGCCTCCGCGTCGTCGCTGCGGTCGGTGTCGCTGGAGCAGCCCGCCACGAGCACGGCCGCCAGTCCCAGTCCGAGAAGCCTCATGCCTCGAGTCTCGCCGACCCCGCCAAGGTCCGCAGGTCTGCGCGACCTCGCAGCGGATGCCGCGATCGTCCGATGGTGCGACGGTGGAGACATGACCGCTGAGCAGCAGGACCGTCCCGCCGACCGCCACCGTCGACCCGACGGCGTCACCGACGCCACGGTCGAGGCGCTAGGGAAGCTGAGCGAGGCGCTCGAGGCCGTCGAGGAGGCCCGTGGCTCGCTGTACGCGTTCCACCGCCTGTCCGGACATGCGGACCTTCAGGCCGGCGAGGCGGCCGACATGCTGCGCGAGGCCGGTCACGCCGAGCTGGCCGACCGGGTCGAGACCGAGCTCATCGGCCGCAACGTCATCGAGGGCCGGTGGACCTTCCAGCTCGTGGAGGAGTACGACGAGGGCTACTACGCCACCTTCCGCGACCTCGAGCGTGCCGCCCGCGACGACCTCGCGGAGGGCAAGCCGCACCTCTTCGAGGCCGAGATGAAGGAGGACCGGCGCACGCGCGGCCGGCGTCACCACGAGGCGACCCCCGACTGACCAGCCCCACTGACCAGCCCCACTGACCAGCCGCGACGCTCAGGCGGCGTCGCGCCGGGCCACGTAGATCGTCGCGGTGGACGTCCCCCCGGTCAGCGGGTTGTCGAACGTGACGACGTGCGCCTCGGCCTCGGCGAACGCCGCGCGCATCACGGCGACGAACTCGGTGTCCGGCGGCTCGTCGGACCACAGCCCGAAGATCCCGCCCGGCGTGAGCATGCGCGCGGCCGCCTGCTGGCCCTCGACGGTGTAGAAGTCACCGTGGTCGGTCCGCAGCACGCGGTCGGGTGCGTGGTCGATGTCGACGAGCAGCACGTCGACCGGCCGCTCGAGCCGTTCGGCACGCACGAGGTCGAAGAAGTCGTCCTGCACGAGGCTGGTGCGGGGGTCCGTGGCGAGACCGCGGGTGTCGTCGAACAGCTCGTCGCGGTGCCAGGAGATGACGGGAGCCAGCGCGTCCACGACGATCAGCTCGGTGACGCGGTCGTCGCGCAGCGCCTCGAAGGCGGTGTAGCCGAGTCCCAGCCCACCGACCAGGACGCGCAGCTCGTCACCGTCGGCGGCGTCGAGGCCCAGGGTCGCGAGCGCCCGCTCGCTGACGGTGAACTGGCTCGACATGAGGTAGTCGTCGCCCAGCTTGACCTCGTGCACGTCGCGCTGGGTGGCGAGGTCGAACCGCCGCCGCAGCACGATGAGGCCCCACGGGGTCTCGGC
Organism: Aeromicrobium sp. Leaf272; assembly: GCF_001422865.1. Classification (NCBI taxonomy): domain Bacteria; kingdom Bacillati; phylum Actinomycetota; class Actinomycetes; order Propionibacteriales; family Nocardioidaceae; genus Aeromicrobium; species Aeromicrobium sp. Leaf272. The sequence goes on along the minus strand of NZ_LMMY01000013.1, from coordinate 545,546 downwards.
CCAGTCGAGCTCCTCGAACCTCACCATCGAACCCCTCCTTCGGACGCGTCCCGGCCTGCACCGTAGCGGACGCCAGGCGAGGCGATCGTGCGTCGGCGACCGGGCCTCGCGCCCACGCTCGAGATTCCCGCCCGCACCTGAGGGCCCGCCAGAGCCGAGTGCCCCGCACCCACCTCGGTTCTCCCCCACTCACCATGGCGCGCACGCCACGGTGAGTGGCAGGAAACCCAGGTGAGCTCGCGATTCCCATCAGGTGATGGGAATCGCGAGGCCCGTGGGGCGGGTCCTTCTGCCACAGGAGAGGTGGTCGGGACCCCGTCCGTGTGTCGTCGCGCGACCCGCAGGACGGCGCTGCCGGTCCGTGCACACTGCCGCGCCGTTAGAGTCGGGTCGATGTCCTCCCCCACCTCCCTGCTCGCCGAGGCGGCTCGCCGCCGGACCTTCGCGGTGATCTCGCACCCCGACGCCGGCAAGTCGACGCTCACCGAGGCCCTGGCCCTGCATGCCCGGGTGATCTCGGAGGCCGGCGCCACGCACGGCAAGGCCGGGCGCAGGGCCACCGTCTCGGACTGGATGGAGATGGAGAAGGCCCGCGGCATCTCGATCTCCTCGACGGCGCTGCAGTTCGAGCACGAGGGCCACGTCATCAACCTGGTCGACACCCCGGGTCACGCCGACTTCTCCGAGGACACCTACCGCGTGCTCTCCGCCGTCGACTTCGCGGTGATGCTGCTGGACGGCGCCAAGGGTCTGGAGCCCCAGACGCTCAAGCTGTTCGACGTCTGCCATCGCAGCGGCATCCCCGTCATCACCGTCATCAACAAGTGGGACCGACCGGGACTCGACCCCCTCGAGCTGCTCGACCAGATCCAGCAGCGGATCGACATCCGACCCACGCCGATCACCTGGCCGATCGGCATCGCCGGCGACTTCCGCGGCGTGCTCGACCGTCGGCACGGTCACGCCGTCGAGTACGAGCGCACCTCCGGCGGGGCCACCCGCGCGGGCGAGACGGTCCACGCACCCGAGCGCGCCGACGAGGTCTTCGGCGACCCGTGGCAGGAGGCCGTCGGCGGCGTCGAGCTCCTGAGCGCGGACGGCGCCGACCACGACCCCGAGTCCTTCCTGGCCGGTCGCACCACGCCCGTGCTGTTCGCGGCGGCGGCCCTCAACTTCGGCATCACCCAGCTGCTCGAGGTCATGCTCGAGCTGGCGCCCGCGCCTCGTGCGCGCCTGGACGCGAAGGGCGACCCGCGACCGGTCGACTCCCCCTTCAGCGCCTTCGTGTTCAAGATCCAGGCGGGCATGAACACCGCCCACCGCGACCACGTGGCCTTCGCACGGATCTGCTCGGGCGTGTTCGAGCGCGGCGAGGTCGTCACCCACGCCCAGAGCGGGCGGCCGTTCGCCACCAAGTACGCGCAGAACCTGTTCGGACGCGACCGCGAGACGACCGACCTCGCCTACCCCGGCGACGTGATCGGGCTGGTCAACGCGTCCCAGCTCGCCATCGGCGACACCCTGCACCTCGGCCCGACGGTCGTGTACCCGCCGATCCCCAAGTTCGCCCCCGAGCACTTCGCGACCATCACGGCGCGCGACACCTCGCGCTTCAAGCAGTTCCGCCGCGGCATCGAGCAGCTCGACCGTGAGGGCGTCGTGCAGGTCCTCCGCTCCGACTTCCGCGGCGACCAGGCCCCGGTCCTGGCGGCCGTCGGCCCCATGCAGTTCGAGGTCGTGACCGACCGCCTGGCCCGCGAGTTCAACGCCGAGACCAGGCTCGAGCCCCTCCCCTACACCGTCGCCCGGCGCATCGAGCCGGCCGACCGCGAGACCCTCGCCGGCACCAACGGTGTGGAGACGTTCGAACGCAGCGACGGCGCTGCCCTGGCGGTCTTCTCCGACCGCTGGCGGCTGCAGTTCGTCGCCCGCAACCACCCAGACATCACCTTCGAGTCGCTCTCAGCCGACGTCGATGACCGCACTCCCACCTCCTGAGGAACCCCATGGCCAACAACAACGGCAACCGCAGCAACAACCGCAACCGCAACCGCAACGGGAACACCAACAAGAACAACCGCTCCGCCACGAAGCCGAGGCGCCAGGCACCCTCCCGCCTGCCGAAGGGCGGCCTGCGGGTCATGCCGCTCGGCGGCCTCGGCGAGGTCGGCCGCAACATGACCGCCTTCGAGCACGACGGCAAGATCCTGCTCGTCGACTGCGGCCTGCTGTTCCCCGAGGAGCACCAGCCGGGCATCGACGTGATCCTCCCCGACTTCTCGGCCATCCGTGACCGGCTCGACGACGTGGTGGGCCTCGTGCTCACCCACGGCCACGAGGACCACATCGGTGCCACGCCCTACCTGCTGCGCGAGCGGGGCGACATCCCGGTGATCGGCAGCAAGCTCACCCTCGCGTTCGTGAGCGCCAAGTTCCGCGAGCACACGGTCGACCCGCCCCTGAAGACCGTGGCCGCCGGCGACGTGATGAAGCTCGGTCCGTTCGAGCTGGAGTTCATCGCCGTCAACCACTCCATCCCCGACGGCCTCGCCGTGGCCATCCGCACGTCCGCCGGCCTCGTGCTGCACACCGGCGACTTCAAGATGGACCAGTTCCCGCTCGACGACCGCATCACCGACCTGCGCGCGTTCGCGCGGCTCGGCGAGGAGGGCGTCGACCTGTTCCTCACCGACTCGACCAACGCCGAGGTGCCGGGCTTCACCACCTCCGAGCGCGAGCTGCAGCCGGCCATCGAGACCGTGTTCCGCACGGCCCCGCGCCGCATCATCGTCTCCAGCTTCGCCAGCCACGTGCACCGCATCCAGCAGGTGCTCGACGCCGCGCACGCCAGCCGGCGCAAGGTCGTGTTCGTCGGCCGGTCGATGGTGCGCAACATGGCCCTCGCCCAGGAGCTCGGCTACCTCAAGGTGCCCAAGGGACTGCTGGTGGACCTCAAGGCCGCGAACAACCTCGCCCCGAACCAGGTCGTGCTCGTGTGCACCGGCTCCCAGGGCGAGCCCATGGCCGCACTGGCCCGCATGGCCGACGGCACCCACCAGATCGACGTCGGCGAGGGCGACACCGTGCTCCTGGCCAGCTCGCTCATCCCCGGCAACGAGAACGCCGTCTTCCGGCTCATCAACGGCCTCGCGTTCCGCGGCGCCAACGTGGTGCACTCCGGCAACGCGAAGGTCCACGTGTCGGGCCACGCCAGCGCCGGCGAGCTCGCGTACTGCTACAACATCGTGCGACCCAAGCACGTGCTGCCGGTCCACGGCGAGTGGCGCCACCTGCACGCCAACGGCGCCATCGCCGAGCGCACCGGCATCCCCCACTCCTCGGTGCTGCTGTGCACCGACGGCGACGTCGTCGACCTCGTCGACGGCCGCGCCCGGGTCAGCGGACACCTGCCGAACGAGCACGTCTACGTCGAGAACATGGTGGTCGGCCGCACGACCGAGCACACGCTCGAGGAGCGGCGCACCCTCGCCAACGAGGGCATGCTCACGATCATCGCGATCGTCGACGTCGAGCGCGGCACGTTCGCCGAGCCGCCGGAGTACGTGATGCACGGCCTCATGGAGGACCTGCGCGACTTCGAGCCGCTCACCCAGCAGCTGGCCTCGGCCCTGAAGAAGGCGGACGGGAAGACGCCGGCCGACGCCGAGGAGTCCATCGAGCGCACCGCTGCCTCGTGGATGCGTCGCACCTACCGACGCGAGCCGATCATCCACGCCATCGTCGTCGAGGAATGACCGACGGCGGGGCCACGGGGGGATGAGCGCCGTGCAGATGCAGATCGGCGAGATCGCCGAGCGCGTCGGCCTGAGCCTGCGCACCATCCGCTTCTACGAGGAGGCCGGGCTCGTCATCCCCGACGCGCGCAGCACCGGAGGCTTCCGGCTGTACTCCGAGGCCGCCGTGGCGCGGCTCGAGCTCATCAAGAAGATGAAGCCGCTGGGCTTCTCGGTCGAGGAGATCGGCGAGGTGCTCGGCATCCTCGACCTGCTCCAGGACCTGGCCGCCACGACCGAGCAGACGCAACATGCCCTCGACCGGCTCGACGAGGTCCGGGCGACGGTGGTCGAACGCCTCGAGGAGCTCGAGGCCAAGACCGAGGCGGCCCGTGGCTTCGCGCGGGACCTGGCCGCTGTCGCACAGAGGAACCGCCCGTCCGAGTGATCGGACGGGCGGCTCGCCTGCTGGTCGCGACCGGAGGTCAGGACCGGACGTGCTCGCTCAGGGGTGCTCGACGTCGCCCCGCCAGGCGCCGGTCTCCTGACCGCCCCGGGACTCGATGAACTTCTTGAAGTTCCGCAGGTCGCCCTGCGTGCGGCGCTCGAGGATGCCGGTCTTGTCGGCCACCTTCTCCACGAAGCCCTCGGGATCGACGTCCATCTGCACCGTCACACGGGTGCTGGTGTCGCCGAGGCGGTGGAACGTCACGACGCCCGCGTGCTCAGGTCCGTCGTCGGAGCGCCAGGCGACCCGCTCGTCGGGGTGCTGCTCGGTGACGGTCGCGTCGAACTCACGCGTGACCGGTCCGACCTTGATCACCCAGTGCAGGTGCGTGTCGTCCCGCTGGTCGATGCGCTCGACGCCCTCCATGAACTGCGGGAAGTCCTCGAACTGCGTCCACTGGTCGTAGGCGGTGGTGACGTCCACGTCGACGTCGATGGTCTCGGTGATGGTGCTCATGGGTGTCCTTTCGCAGACTGCCCATGACCTACCCGGTGCCCGGCCCCCCGAAACGCTCCCGTGGAAGCGCCCCGGTCCACGGCACGGACCGCGTCAGGTCAGCAGGCTCACGCCGCCGGGTCCGACGAGCAGCGCCACGACGATCAGCACCGCGCCCCAGAGGATGTCGCCGCGCACGATGCGCAGCACGCCGATGATGCCGATGACCACGGCGGCGATCCACAAGATGGTGTCCCACATGATGGTGCTCCTTCCCGCCCGGTCCGCGCTGGACCGGTCGTTCCCGTCAACGTAGGACCGGGCGGCCGGGCGCGCATCCGGAGCGATCTTCCGGAGATGGGAGGATGGGACGGTGCGCGCCATGGTCCTCGACACTGCCCGTGCGTCTCCGGACGTGCGGGACGTCGCACGTCCGGTGGCGCCCGACGGCGGGGTCGTCGTCGAGGTTCGTGCCACCGGGCTGTGCCGCAGCGACTGGCACGCCTGGGCCGGGCACGAGGACCTCGTGTTCCCCCACGTCCCGGGGCACGAGCTCGCCGGTGTCGTGAGCGAGGTCGGGTCCGGCGTGGCCGACTGGGCGGTCGGCGACCGGGTCACCACGCCCTTCGTGTGCGGGTGCGGACGCTGCGACTGGTGCCGAGCCGGCGATGCCCAGGTGTGCCCCGACCAGCAGCAGCCCGGCTTCACGCACTGGGGGTCGTTCGCCCAGCACGTCGCCCTGCACGCGGCCGACACGAACCTCGTCGCCGTGCCCGACGGCGTCGAGTTCGCGACCGCCGCCGCCCTGGGCTGCCGGTTCGCGACCGCCTACCGGGCTCTCGTCGCCCGGGCGCGCCTGCGCGAGGGCGAGTGGGTCACGGTGGTCGGTGCCGGCGGCGTCGGCCTGAGCGCCGTCATGGTCGCGCACGCCCTGGGTGCGCGCGTCGTGGCCGTCGACCGCAACCCCGAGGCCCTGGCCGTCGCCGCCCGTCTGGGCGCCGAGCACACCGTGACGGCCGACGACGACGTGCCCGCCACGGTCGCCGACCTGACCGGCGGCGGGTCCCACGTCGCCATGGACGCGGTGGGGAGCGAGCAGACGAGTGCGACGTCGCTGCTGAGCCTGCGGCGTCGGGGCCGCATGGTGCAGGTCGGCCTGCTGCCCGGCGTCGAGGGGCATCCGCGCGTCCCGCTCGAGCGGGCCATCGCCTGGGAGCTCGACGTCCTCGGCAGCCACGGCATGGCCGCCGTCGACTATCCGCCGATGATGGAGCTGGTGGCGAGCGGACGACTGCGCCCCGACCTCCTGGTGGAGCGCACCATCGGCCTTCAGGCCGCAGCCGCCCTGCTGCCCACCTTCGACCAGGCGGCCGTGGCCGGGATGACGATGATCGACCCGTGGTTGCCCGAGTGACCTGATCGGCTCGCGTCGCCCGACGTCACGGTGAGCCGTGCTCGGCCCACCACCGGGACGTCGCTGCCTCGGCCTCGGCGTCGTGGATGCGCTGGAAGTTGCGGCCGCCGCGAGCGAAGGTGGCGGGCACCGCGGCGGGGACGTCCGACCACGGCACGGGCGCGTCCGACCACCGGCAGGAGCGGACGTGCTGGAGGTCCGCCGCTGCCGCTGCAGGCGCTTCGTCGAAGCGCCACTCCCCCTCGATCCGGCCGAGCCACAGATCCGCGTCGGCGTCGCGTGTCCAGACGAAGTCGCCGACGGGCAGGGCGGCGAAGCGCTCCAGACGGGCGGCGACACGCTCACCGTGCTGCTGCTCGACCTGCCCGATCGCCTCGTCGAGGTCCGCGGGAGCGACGTCGAGTCGGCCGCCCAGGCCGACGACACCACGCCGCAGCGCGTGCTCGACGGCCGCGGCGTGGTCGACGGTGTCGTCGCGCGAGCGCAGCGGCGCCCGGTGGACGGCGGGGTGGACGGGACTCAGGTGCCGACCTCGGTCAGCCGAGCACGGAGGCGGCGTCGACGTCGCCGTCGGCGGCCTCGATGGCCTCGGCGAGTGCGGTCACGTGCTGGTCCTCCAGCGTCACCTCGGCCTCGCCCAGGCCCTTGCGCAGCTCCGTCTCGACGGTGCCCTCGGGGGCACCGTCCTGGTAGGCGCCCACGCGGTCGACGACGTTCTGGACAGCTTCGAGCTTCTCGGGGGTCAGATCAGTCATGCCCTCGACGCTACGCACCGGCGGACGATCCGCAATCCGACCTCGGAGCGCGGCGACCTCAGAGCGCGCCGACCTCAGAGCGCACCGACCTCAGAGCGAGCCGACGTCGGGCGCGGTGTCACCGAAGTACCGGTGGAGCTGCTCGTCGCGGTAGCGCGCGGACCACGTGTCGATGTGGCGGCGACCCCGTTCAGTCCTGCCCAGCACGCGGTACCGCACGGCGTTGCCGACCAGGGCGTTGACCGTGGCCCACGGCAGGCGCAGCGGCAGCCCGAGCTCGCGCATGCTCGCGGTGCCGAGGAACGGGCGGAGCATGCTGAGCAGCCGTCGGGGTGCGTACCAGCGGTGGAACCGGGCGAACCGGCGGTAGTGCAGGTGCGGCTGCGCATCGACGATGCTCTGCGTCAGCCTGCGCCCGGCGTCGGTGATGTCGTCCTGGCTCAGCAGCACGTGGTAGTTGAAGTGGTGCTGCTCGCGCTCGGTGTCGAACAGCCACGCCTCGTCCACGCCCAGCAGCCAGCCGATGTAGCGCCACAGGTGCATCACCGCTCGAGACTCGTCCTTGGAGACCGGCACGCCGAGCGCGCGCACGCCCAGCAGCAGCGCTCCCGAGAACAGCCCGAGCGTCGCGGCCTGGTCGGTCTGGTTGATCGGGGCGCCCCAGTGCCCGGTGTCCCAGCGGTCCCCCTCGGAGAAGCGCTGGTTCACGATCGCGTGCATGAGCCGGACGTGCACCGTGAGTCGCCAGCCGAGCGCTCCGGGGCGCATGGCGCCGGGCTGGGAGACGGCGATCGTCCAGTGCTGGGTCTCGGCCAGCCGCCGCACCGTCGTCTCGCCCGTCAGTCCACCGGTCGCGATGAGCAGGTCGGTGGGCCCGCCGAAGCGGTAGCCGCCGATCAGCGACAGCTGGAGCAGCACGTCGCCCGCGTTGCGGCCGAAGGTCCGGTAGACCCGCGCACCCTCCTCCAGCAGGTCCCAGTCGACCCAGTCCGGCGTCGTGGAGACCACGCCGAGGAGGTCGCGGAGCACCGGTGGCGCTCCCTCCAGGTCCCCCTCGAGCGCGCGACGCAGCTGGTCGTGGGTCACGCGGTCCGCGCCCTTCGCACGGAACGCCGCGGCCAGCCGCGCTCCGGGGTCGTCGATGCGCAGGTAGCCCTCCCCGATGGACCGCAGGAGCGACTCGTCGACCTGACGCACCCGACCGAACACCCGCAGGGGGCGACCCATGCGAGCACCTCGCGCCTGGGCGGCCCGGTGCCGGGTGGGCACGGGTGCGGTGTCGGCGGGAGTAGGCGCGGGACGAGCAGGAACGGTGCCGGCCGGAGCGGAGGTCATGCGCAGGAGCGTGACACGAGCAATTGCTCGCATACAATTCGCGTATGAGCCGACCACCCGAGACCCTGCGCAAGGCGCCCCGCCAGGACCGGTCGCGCCGGATGGTCGAGCGGATCCTCGAGGCTGCCAGGCTGGTCCTCGTCGAGGAGGGGTACGAGCGCGCGACCACCAATCGCATCGCCTCGCGTGCCGAGGTCAGCCCAGGCTCTCTCTACCAGTACTTCCCCGACAAGCAGGCGATCCTGGTGGCGGTCATCGACCGGTACTCCGCCGAGATCGGCGAGGAGCTCACCGCCGTGCTCGCCGACCGGCTCGACCTGCCGCCCGACCAGCTCGTCCGAGCGGCGTACGAGGGACTGCTCGACGTGCTGGAAGAACACCGCGAGTACCTGCGCCTGGTCACCCAGGAGCTGCCCCTCTCCCGCGTCGCCGGCCACGTCGGGCAGGTCGAGCGTCGCGTCGCCGACCTCGTCGGGGCGTACCTGACGGTCTCCCGCACGCCCACGCCGCTGCCCACGTCAGCCTCGGCGTGGCTGCTGGTGCGCATGGTCGAGCACCTCAGCGTCGACTACGTGCTCCAGCGACCCGACATCGCCCGCGACGTGTTCGTCGAGGAGCTGGTGCACCTCACCGCGGCCCACCTCGCCGCCCGGCCGGCCACCGCCGTGCCCGAGGTGGCGGAGCCCGCCGGCGCGCGGCCCGACGGCACGGGACCCGCCGCCCGGAGCTGACGACCTGCCGACGTGAGCAATGCCTCACCCCCCGGGCGAGACAGGTGCGGACCCGGCCTGTTGGATGGGGCGAGCACACGTCGCCCAGCCCGGAAAGTTCGCATGAGCCGCATCTCCCGCAGGACCTTCGTCGCCGCCCCCACCGACCTCGTGTGGGAGCTCGCCCAGGACTTCGCCCGTTGGCACCCCCGCCTCAGCATCTACTCCGGAGGCCCGGAGGCGGACGCCGACCTGGTCGTCACGGTGCTGAGCCAGGACGACGAGACCCGCACGCTGTCGTACTCGATGCCGGAGCCGCCGTTCCCGATCTCCGAGCACCGCGCGACGATCGAGGTCCAGGAGGGCGCCGGCACCACGTGCTACGTCGAGTGGTCCGCGGAGTTCGAGTCCGACCCGGGCATCATCCACCTGCTGGAGGACCAGCTGGGTGATGACGTGTTCCGCCTCGCCCTCGACAAGCTGGCCACCGCCGCCCAGGACCAACACGCCGCCAACGTCCTGGCCTGAGGGCCGCCCGAGGGCCTGCCTGCTTCAGGCCCGGACCAGACCCAGCACCTCGCGGGCCTGGTCCGTCAGCGCGCCGCCGGCGGCGCCGCGCGGGACGTCGGTGAGGAACCCCCGGCGACGCGCCTCGGCGACGCGGTTCGTCCAGGTGCCGGCGCTGCCGCCGAGCGCCTCGGCCATCCGCTTCGACGGCGCACGCTCCCCGCGCTCGACGATCCGCGTGTACTCCAGCGCCACGGCTGCGAGCGCGAGGTCGTCGCGCCCGAGCCGTCCCGATCGCTCCTGCAGCAGCGTCTGCACGGTCGTGAGCGGCTCGACGTCCTGGCCGGCACTGCGGGTGGCCAGGCGTCGCGCCTCGGCCACGAGGGCGCCGAGCGGGAGCTCTCGCACGTCGTTGCCGGCGAACGACCGGTCGCCGGTCCCCCGCCGCACCACGAGCTCGCGCACCGACCACTGCCGATGACTGCCCTCGCGGTGCAGACGCAGCCCGACCGACCACTCGTCGGCCACCCGCAGCGCGACGAGGCGCTCACCGTCGGCCGTCACGCCCACCGCGTGCTCGCGCGTCACGTCGTCGAGGAGCGTGCCGAGATCATCCATGCGCAGCACCGCCTGACTGATGGTGGTAGTTCCTTCACGGTACCACCGGCCCTTGGGCCCACGCTCCCTTCGAGTAGGCGGTCGGTCAGCTCCGCCAGTCGCGGAAGCCCAGCACGATGAGGCGCATCTCGCGGCGGGCCTTGCGCTTGATCTCCTCCTCCAGGTCGGTGCGACCGTCGGGGGTCTGCACCACCTGCTCGGCGCGGTAGACCATGTTGCGGACGAAGAGCCCCGAGGCGAGCTTGACGTCCTCGGCCGACCACGTCTCGATGTGCGGGAGCCGCGCCAGCACCACGGCGAGCTCGGAGATGAACAGCTCGAGCTCACGCTGGATGGCCTGCCGCACGGCGTCGGACCCGCTCGCGCGCTCCCGGGCGACGAAGCCGAAGTGGGCCTTGTTCTGCTTGACCACCCGCACCAGGATCTCGGCGGAGGCGTCGATGATGTCGGCGAAGGTCTCGGGGTCGCGCTGCGCGTCGCGGATCATCGCCCGCAGGGTCCCGAACGACTGCTCCACGAGCGCGAGCCCGAGCTCGTCCATCGACGCGAAGTGCCGGTAGAAGGCCGTCGGGACCACGCCGGCCTGGCGGGCGACCTGGCGCAGGCTGATCTGGGCGAAGCCCTGGTCGCGGCTCAGCTCGAGGGCGGCGGCAAGGATCGCGTCGCGCGTGCGCTCCTTCTGTGCCTGGCGCGTCGTCTCCGCACGGGGCGACGCGGCTCGTCCTGCTTCCGCCACGCCTGGAGTCTAGGCCGTGCCGCCGTCGTCCCCTCGGTGAACGCGTGTGTCGCCGTGTGCCAGGTCACCGACACGCCCTCTTGCCCTGCAGTGGTTCACACCCCCACACTTTGAGTGTACGCTTGTACACCGAACGACTTCGACTGGAGAGGAACCGCATGGGACTCGTCCGTTCCGCCCTCGCCTCCCGCGCCGTGGCCTCCTTGACGTCGCCCAAGTCCCTCGACCACTACCTCGACCAGGTCCATCCGCTGTGGACCGTCGAGGCCGTGCGCGCCCGGGTGGTCGAGGTGCGACGCGAGACCGGCGACGCCAGCACCGTGGTGCTGCGTCCCAACGGCGCCTGGAAGGGCTTCGTCCCCGGCCAGCACGTGCAGTTCGGCATCGAGGTCGACGGCACCCGTAGGGTCCGCGTGTTCTCCGTCTCCAGCTCCCAGACCGCGTCCGACGGCACCTTCAGCGTCTCCGTGAAGGCCCACCCCGACGGCTACGTCTCCCAGTTCCTGCACCGCGAGCTCCAGCCCCGCACCGTCGTCTACCTGTCGCAGGCCGAGGGCGAGTTCGTGCTCCCCGCCGAGGTGCCCGAGGACCTCCTGCTGCTGAGCGGCGGGTCCGGCATCACCCCGGTCATGTCGATGGCGCGCACGCTGCGCGACCGCGGGCACCGCGGCCGGGTCACCTTCCTGCACTACGCACGCTCGCGGGACGACGAGATGTTCACCCCCGAGCTCGACCGCCTGGCCGCCGAGCTCCCCGGAGCCACCGTGGTCCGCGTCTACACGCGCGAGCCCGAGGTCGGGGCCGAGCTCGAGGGCCGCTTCGCACTCGACCACCTGCGCCGGCTCGACGTCGACCCGACGGTCGCCACCACCTTCTGCTGCGGGCCGGCCGGCCTGATCGCCACCGTCCGCGACACCTACGACGAGCTCGGCGCACGCGACCTGCTGCGCACCGAGTACTTCAAGGTCCCGTCCGTCGACCTCGACGCAGCCGACGCCACGGGCACCCTCAGCTTCGACGACGCCGGCACCAGCACCGACAACAGCGGCAGCACCATCCTCGAGCAGGCCGAGGCCGCCGGTCTCACGCCCGCCTTCGGCTGCCGCATGGGCGTCTGCAACACCTGCGCGGTCAAGAAGCTCAGCGGCGCCGTCCGCCACGTCGTCAGCGGCGAGGTCAGCGCCAACACCGACGAGACCATCAAGGTCTGCGTCAACGTCCCTGTCGGCGACGTCAGCGTCGCACTCTAAGGAAAGGGAGTCCCCATGTCTCGCAAGCGCACCCCGATCGCACCGTTCAGCGCCTCGGAGCACAACGCCGCACCGGAGCCGCTCGTCGGCGCCGACGCCTCCAAGCGGTCCACCATCGGCCTGGAGTACATGAGCTACGAGGAGCTGGAGGGGTTCGGCGAGGAGCTGGACGCCATCCGCCAGCGCACCCTCGACTCGCTCGGCCAGGCCGACGCCGACTACATCCGCCGGGTCATCCGCATCCAGCAGACGTTCGAGGTCCTCGGCCGCATCGGCATCTTCACGCCGTTCTTCTGGCCCACCTTCGTGGCCGGCATCGTGTTCCTCG
>NZ_LMMY01000013.1:519692-533184 GCF_001422865.1 Aeromicrobium sp. Leaf272 | reverse complement strand
TCCAAGATCCTCGAGAACATGGAGATCGGCCACAACGTCATGCACGGCCAGTACGACTGGATGAACGACCCGCTGGTCGACGGCAAGCGCTACGAGTGGGACAACGTGGCACCGGCCGAGGACTGGAAGCACGGCCACAACTACATCCACCACACGTACACGAACATCCACGGCATGGACCGCGACATCGGCTACGGCCTGCTGCGGATCGACGACGACCAGCCCTGGTACCCGAACCACCGCTTCAACCTGCCGCTCGCCTTCGCGCTGATGCTCTTCTTCGAGTGGGGCGTGATGTACCACGGCCTCGAGCTCGACGAGTACCTCGGCGGCAAGATGACGAAGAAGGAGTTCCGCGACCGCAAGAGCCGCGCCGCGCGCAAGGCTCGCCGCCAGGTGCTCAAGGACTACGTGACCTACCCGGTCCTGGCCATCGCGCTCGTGCCGTTCGTCGGCTGGTGGGCCCCGCTCGCCGTCCTGGGCGCGAACTTCGCGGCCAACCTGATCCGCAACATCTGGACCTTCCTCATCATCTTCTGCGGCCACTTCCCCGCCGAGGTGCAGACCTTCGCCGAGGAGGACGCGCAGAACGAGACCCGCGGCCAGTGGTACCTGCGCCAGCTGCTGGGCTCGGCCAACATCAGCGGCAGCCGCGCCTTCCACGTGATGAGCGGCAACCTGAGCCACCAGATCGAGCACCACCTGTTCCCCGACATCCCGGCGCGCCGCTACCCCGAGGTCGCCCGCGAGATCCGCGCGATCTGCGAGAAGCACGGCCTGCAGTACAACAGCGGCCGGTTCAGCAAGCAGCTCGCGAGTGTCGCTCGCCAGCTCGCCGGCTTCTCGCGCAAGCCCGACGACCCCTACAAGCAGGGCAAGAGCCCGGAGTCCAAGGCCCTGCGTCGCGCCAAGCGCGAGGCCGCGCAGCAGCGCGAGTCCGAGCACGCGGCGGCCTGAGCGAGCCCCAGGTCCGCCACGAGACGACGCCCCGGCACCGCCCGGGGCGTCGTCGTGCGGCATCCCGGCGGTACGCCACAATGGACTCGACCGGACGACCCACCCTCGAGGAGACGGCCATGGCGATGAGCCGGCGCGAGATCGCGAAGGACGCCGTGCAGCAGGGCGTGGAGGCGGCGATCACCACGGGCGGGCGCATCAGCGCCATCCTGTTCGACACCGCGCGTCGCGTCACGACAGAGGTCGGGGCGTTCGGCACCGAGCTGTTCGAGATCACCGAGGCCAGCCGCCGCGCCGGGGAGGACCCCGACGACGGCGGACGCGTCACACCCACCCATCCGCAGGACCACTGAGGGCGAATCCCTTTCATGACCAGCTCCCCGACGTCCGGCTCCCCCACCTCCGAGCGTCGCCCCCGCGTCGCCGTCGTCGGTTCCGGCGTCTCCGGCCTCACCGCCGCCTACGTGCTGCGCAGCACCCACGACGTGACGCTCTTCGAGGCCGACGACCGCTTCGGTGGCCACGCCCACACCCACGCGCTCGAGGCCGACGGCACCACGCACCACGTCGACAGCGGCTTCATCGTGCACAACGACCGCACCTACCCGTTGCTGCGTCGCCTGTTCGCCGAGCTCGACGTCGACGTGCACCCCACCGAGATGTCCATGAGCATCCGGTGCGAGGGCTGTGGCCTGGAGTACGCGGGTGGCCGCAAGCTGCCCGGGCTGTTCGCCCAGCGTCGGCGCGCGTTCGACCCCACCTACCTCGCGATGCTGGCCGGCGTGAAGCGGTTCCAGCGCGCGGCACTGGCCCTGCTGGACTCCGAGCCCGACGCATCAGAGCCCCAGACGTACGGCGACTTCCTGACCGCGCACGGGTTCTCGCAGCACTTCGTGGCCCACTACGCCATCCCGGTCGTGTCGTGCGTCTGGTCGTCCGGCCAGGAGACGGCGCTGCAGTACCCGGCGCGCTACCTCTTCGCCTTCCTGCGCCACCACGGCTTCCTGTCCATCTCCGGCTCGCCGCAGTGGTTCACGGTCCAGGGCGGGTCGGGCTCCTACGTGCAGCGCGTGACGGCCGCCATCGGCGACGTCCGCGCCTCCACCCCCGTGCGTGCGATCTCGCGCAAGCCCGACGGCGTCGTCGTGCTCGACGCGTCCGGCGCCGAGCACCAGGTCGACTCCGTCGTCATCGCCACGCACGCCGACGACGCACTGGCCCTGCTGACCGACCCCACCGACGAGGAGCGTCGCGTGCTCGGGGCGTTCACGTACTCCAACAACGAGACCGTCCTGCACCAGGACCCGAGCGTCCTCCCGCGCGCAGCCGACGCCCGCGCCGCGTGGAACTACCGGATGGACACGTGCAGCGGACGCGGCGACAGCACGGCGGTCACGTACTGGATGAACCGGCTGCAGGGCATCGAGAGCAGCAAGCCGTACCTCGTGAGCCTCAACTCCACGAGCCGCATCGACCCCACGTCGGTGCTGGCCACCATGCAGTACACCCACCCCGTGTACACGCCGACGTCGGTCGCGGCGCAGCAGGACCTCCCGTCGCTGTCCGGCGGGCGCACGGCCTTCGCCGGCGCGTACCACGGCTGGGGCTTCCACGAGGACGGCTGCCGCTCCGGCGTCGAGGCGGCGCGATCGCTCGGGGCGAGCTGGTGACCACCCCCCTCGAAGACACCTCCTCGAGCACCGGTGCCGGCTCGGCGGGCCTGCCCGCCGTCCCCGCACTCGTCGTGGGCGCGGTCTCGCACACCCGGCGCGTGCCCGTCCGACACCGGTTCAGGTACCGCATGTACCAGTGGCTGGTCGACGTCGACGACCTGCCGCGTCTGCCTCGCTGGCTGCGACCCTTCTCCACCTTCCGGGCGGCCGACCACATCGGCGACCCCGACCGCACGCTGCGCGAGAACGTCGAGACGTTCTGCCGCGAGCAGGGCCTCGACGCGACCGGCCGACGCATCCTCATGCTGGCCAACGCACGCACGCTCGGGCACGTCTTCGACCCGCTGACGGTCTTCTGGGTGCTCGACGGCGACCGCACGGAGGCCATCGTGGCCGAGGTGCACAACACCTACGGCGAGCGGCACGCCTACTTCCTGAGGCCCGACCCGCAAGGCCGCACGAGCACCGACAAGGCGTTCTACGTCTCCCCCTTCTTCACGGTCGCCGGCCGCTACGACCTGCAGTTCCGCCTGCAGGCCGAGGCCGTGGCCAGCACCGTCATCCTGCGCCAGTCGCCCTCCGACGACGGCTCACCCGCCACGACGCCCGGCGAGGCCGTCTTCAGCGCCACGTTCCGCGGCGAGCCCCGACCCGTCACCGCGGGCCGGCTCGCGCGCCTGCTCGTCTCCATGCCGTTCATGACCCATCGGGTGAGCCTGCTGATCCGAATCCATGGTGTGTGGCTCTGGCTGCGCCGACTCCCGGTCGTCCCGCGACCGGCTCACGAACCCCAGAAAGGCACGACCCGATGACCGACACCCTTGCCACCCGCTGGCCCGGCGTCGCGCAGACACCGCGCACCCCCTTCAAGGCACGTGTGGCCAAGGCTGTGGTGCGGCCCGCCATCAACACGCTCCCCGTCCGTCTGACGTTCCCCGACGGCACCGCCTGGGGCGCCGGCGGCGCAGCCGCACCCGAGATGCAGATCCGCCGACCCGCGGCCTTCTTCAGCCGGCTCGGCCACGACACCAAGATCGGCTTCGGCGAGGCCTACATGGCCGGCGACTGGACCGAGGGCCCCGACACCGACCTGGCCGACCTGCTCACGCCGTTCGCCGAGCGCCTCACCACGATCGTGCCGCCGGCACTGCAGAAGCTGCGCGCGCTCGTCGATCGCCAGCTGCCCCAGCACGAGCGGAACACCAAGGAAGGCTCTCGCTCCAACATCGAGCGCCACTACGACCTCTCCAACGACCTGTTCCAGCGCTTCCTCGACCCGTCGATGACGTACTCGGCCGCGTGGTTCGAGAGCCCCGACGAGTCGCTCGAGCGCGCTCAGCAGCGCAAGCTCGACGGCATCCTCGACCAGGCCGGCGTCGGCGACGGCACGCGGGTGCTCGAGATCGGCAGCGGCTGGGGCTCGCTGGCCATCCGCGCTGCGCAGCGCGGCGCACAGGTCACGACGATCACGATCTCCAGCGAGCAGGCCGCCCTGGCCCGCGAGCACTTCGAGGCGGCAGGGGTGTCCGACCGCATCGACCTGCGCCTGCAGGACTACCGCGACGTCACGGGCGAGTTCGACGCCGTGGTCAGCTGCGAGATGATCGAGGCCGTGGGCGAGGAGTACTGGCCCACGTACTTCGCCAAGATCGACGAGGTGCTCGCCCCCGGCGGCAAGGTCTCGATCCAGGCCATCACGATGGCGCACCACCGCTACCTCACGACGCGCAACTCCTACGGGTGGATCCAGAAGTACATCTTCCCCGGCGGTCTCATCCCCTCCCCCGAGGCGATCGACCTCTCGCTCGCGAACCACACCCGCGGGCTCGAGGTCACCGAGCGCCGATCCCTCGGCCAGGACTACGCCCGCACGCTGCGCCGCTGGCGCGACGACTTCGACCGCAACTGGGCCGACATCGCGACGTTCGGCTTCGACGAGACCTTCCGGCGTCTGTGGGACTTCTACCTCGCGTACTGCGAGGCGGGCTTCGCCGCCGGGTACCTCGACGTCTTCCAGCTGCGCATGGAGCGCACCGCCTGACCTTCTTCGTCACACTCGACCCACCCATCCTCCGGGTCGGCGGCGGCGAACTCCTGATGAGGGAAACATCCCGCGTAGCGTCAGGAGGGCATCGTGGCGAGCACCAGCCGACTTCCGGATCCGATCCAGGAATCGTACGAGTGGCAGCACGCGGGAGCGTGCCGTGGCGTGGACACGGAGACGTTCTTCCCGCCGGAGACGGAGCGCGGGCCGCGCCGACGTCGGCGCGAGGCCGCGGCGAAGGCGCTGTGCGCGACGTGTCCCGTGGTCCAGCAGTGCCTCGACCACGCGCTCTCGGTGCGCGAGCCGTTCGGCGTGTGGGGCGGGCTCAACCAGACCGAGCGCGAGCACCTGCTGCGCGCGGCAGGCTGAGCCGGGTCAGAGCTCGCCCGTCTTCGGCCAGGGGTTGGCCTTGCATCCCTGCAGGCCCTTCGACTGCTGCTGCATGACCGGGGCCGCCTTGCCCTTGCCCGGGCAGCGCGCGTGACCCTTGCCGAGGAAGTGTCCGACCTCGTGGTTCACCACCATGTGCCGGTAGTCGCGGATCGAGCGCCGGGCCTTCGACCACACCGACGTGCCCTTGTTCCAGCGCGTCTCGTTGATGATGACGTTGCGCCCGACCCGGCAGCTGTACGTGGAGCTGCAGCCCGAGGAGTACGACGGCACGCGGGAGGCCTTCGCGAGGACGAGGGTGAACGACCCGCCCTTCGAGACCTCCTTGAACCGGATGCCTCCACCGCGCCAGCCGCGTGCGTCGGCCAACGTCTGAGCGGCCTGGGTGCGGAACGTGGACAGGCTCGCCTTCGAGCCGTTGCGCCGCACCGAGTAGGTGATCGTGCGTCGCACGTCGCGCCGGTGCTTGACCAGGCCCGTCGAGAGCGAGGCCGCCCAGCGCGTCTGGTGGTAGCGCTTGGAGGCGGTCACCCGCACCGCCAGCCGGTGGCCGACGTCGCCGGGCTTGATCGTGTACGTGCGCCGGGTGGCACCGGCGACCGGCTTGCGGTCGCGGTACCAGCGGTAGCGCAGCGTGACTCCCCCGGTGCTCCACCGTCCCGCCGAGGCGGTCAGGGTCTTGCCGTAGCGGCGGGTGCCCGAGACGACGGGCCGGGCGCGCGAGACCAGCAGGGCCGGACCGACCGTGGTCGGTGCCGTGGTCGTGACGGCGTCGTCGAGCTCCGGGCTCGAGGCGGTGACCCGCACCGAGACCGCGCGGGCGTGGTCGGCAGCACCCAGGCGGTAGGTGGCGGCGGTCGCCCCGCCGATCGGGGCACCGTCGCGCAGCCACTGGTACGCGACGGAGGCGTCGGTGGGGCTCCACGTGCCCGGTGAGGCGGTGAGGGTCGAGCCGTAGCGCGACGTGCCCGTCACCACGGGCGGCTCGACCGGCACCACCGCGGTCGCCGCCGGCTGCTCCGGGACCTCGTCGGCCAGCGCAGGCCCCGACGTGGCGCCGAGGACCGTGGCCACGAGGGCGAGCAGCAGCGTGGCCACCACGGAGCGGACCGCACCTCGGCGCGACGTCGCCCGATCATGGGTCGTGACCGCGTCGGTTCCCGGCCCCCCGTCCGTCCCCAGCACCGTGGTCACTCCCAGAAGATCCGTTCGACGACCTGCCGTGCGTGCCGGGTGGCACGCAGGTAGTCGTCGATCATGCGTTCGCTGTGCTGCTGACCGTATCCCAGCAGGTGCGCCACGCCTGCCCTTTCGTCGGACTGCTCCACCATGGACTCGGCGGGCTTGGCACGCATGAGGACGACGGCGTTGCGCAGCCGGCTCACCAGCTGCCAGGCGCGGCTCAGCACCTCGGCGTCCTCGGCCGTCACCAGGTCCGCCTCGGCGGCCGCCGACAGGGCGCCGAGCGTCGACGTCGTGCGCAGGCCCGGGACGGCGTGGGCGTGCTGCAGCTGCAGCAGCTGCACCGTCCACTCGACGTCGGCGATGCCGCCGCGTCCGAGCTTCAGGTGGGTCTTGGGGTTCGCGCCCCGGGGCAGCCGCTCCGACTCGACCCGCGCCTTGATCCGGCGGATCTCGCGGACCTCGGCCTCGGACATGCCCTGCTCCGGCCACCGCAGCGGGTTGACGAGCTCGGTGAACCGCTCGCAGAGCTCCGGGTCGCCGATGCTCGCCCGCGCACGCAGCAACGCCTGCGCCTCCCACACGGCCGAGTACTTCTCGTAGTAGGAGACGTAGGCGGCGAACGAGCGCACCAGCGGTCCGTTGCGACCGTCGGGCCTGAGGTCGGCGTCGACCTCCAGCGGCGGGTCGTCCCCCGGGGTCGAGAGGACCTTGCGCAGCGTGGTCGCGACCGCGGTCGCCGCAGCCGCCGCCTCGCCGTCGTCGGCACCGGGTCGGGGCTCGTGCACGAACATGACGTCGGCGTCCGAGCCGTAGCCGGACTCCCGCCCCCCGAGCCGGCCCATCAGCACGATGGCCATGCGCGTGGGGAACGGGTCCTTGCCGGCCTCCTCGCGCTGCCGGGTCACGGCGTCGACGCAGGCCGCGAGCGCGGCCGCGAGGGTGGCCTCGGCGATGTCGGAGAGCGCCACGCCGACCTCGTCGACGTCGAGCCGGCCGAGCACGTCGGCGATCCCGACGCGGGAGAGCTCGCGACGACGGACCCGCCGCACGGCCTTGATGGCCTGCTCCGGCGTCGTGTGCCGACGGGCGGCCAGCTGCATCTCGCCGCGCAGACGCTCGCCGTCGCGCGGCACGAGCTCGTCGTCGTCGCCGAGCAGGGCGACCGAGTCCGGAGCTCGCTGGATGAGGTCGGACACGTAGCGGCTGGAGCCGACGACCGCGGCGAGCTGCTCGGCGCCCTCACCCTCGTCGCGCAGCTTGCGCAGGTACCAGTGGGACTCGCCGAGCGACTCGCTGATCCGCCGGAACGTGAGCAGGCCGGCGTCGGGGGACGGCGACTCGGCGAACCACTGCAGCATCGCCGGGAGCAGCGACCGCTGGATGGCGGCCCGCCGCGAGACCCCCGACGTGAGCGCCTGGATGTGGCCGAGCGCGCCCTTGGGGTCCACGAAGCCCAGAGCCATGAGCCGTGCCTGGGCGGCCTCCGGCGTGAGCCGCAGCCCTTCGTCCGGCAACGACGTGACCGCCTCCAGCAGCGGTTGGTAGAAGAGCTTCTCGTGCAGGCGCCGCACGAGGCGCTTGTGGGCGTTCCAGTCCTTCTCCAGGCCCTCGGCCGGGTTCTGGCGGTAGCCCATGGACCGGCCGAGGCGGCGCAGGTCCTCGAGGTCGTCGGGCACGACGTGGTTGCGGCGCAGCCGGTAGAGCTGGATGCGGTGCTCCAGGGTGCGCAGGAACTCGTAGGCGTCCTCCATGGCGGCACCGTCGCGCCGGCCCACGTAGCCGCCCTCGGTCAGCTCGCGCAGCGCCTCCAGCGTGGTGGGGCTGCGCAGCGACTCGTCGCCCCGCCCGTGCACGAGCTGGAGCAGCTGGACCGCGAACTCGACGTCGCGCAGGCCGCCCGCGCCCAGCTTGAGCTGGCGCTCGCGCTGCTGGGACGGGATGTTCTCGATCACGCGGGTGCGCATGGCACGGACCTCGCGCACGAAGTTCTCGCGCGTGCTCGCCTCCCACACCTTCGGCGACAGCGCGTCCAGGTAGGCCTGTCCGACCTCGACGTCGCCGGCCGCGAACCGCGCCTTGAGCAGGGCCTGGAACTCCCACGTGGAGGCCCAGCGGTCGTAGTAGGCCACGTGGCTGCGCAGGGTCCTGCTCAGCGGGCCCTGGTTGCCCTCGGGCCGGAGGTTGGCGTCGACCTCCCAGAGGGTGCCCTCGCGCGTGTGGTCCGAGCAGAGGCGCATCATCGTCGACGCGAGCCGTGCGGCCACGCGTGAGGCGGTCTGCTCGTCCGCACCCTCCGCGGGCTCGTGCACGAAGATCACGTCGACGTCGCTCACGTAGTTGAGCTCGCGACCGCCGGTCTTGCCCATGGCGATCACGGCGAGCCGCACGCTGTCGGAGTCGGGCTCCTGCCGGCGCGCCAGGTCCAGCGCCGCACCCAGCGTGGCCACCGCGAGGTCCGCCAGCTCCCCGGCGGACTCCTCGAAGCCGGTGAGCGCGGTCAGGTCGCGGGCGGCGACGTGCAGCAGCTTGCGTCGGTACGCGACTCGCAGCTCGTCGGCGTCGGCCACCTCGCCCAGCTGCTCACGCATCGTCGCGAGGTCGAGGGGCACGGGCGACAGGCGGTCGGCGCCCAGGTCCTCGACGTGCTCGGGGTGGCGGGCCAGGAAGTCGCCGAGCGCCTCGCTCGTGCCCAGCACGATGAGCAGGCGCTGGCGCAGCTCGTCGTCGGCCCGCAGGGTCGTCAGCAGACGGTCGGTGCCCCACGCCTCGGCGATCGCGACGAGGGAGGAGAGCGCCGTGTCGGGACTGGCCACGGCCGCCACCTGCTCGACCAGGGCGTCGTCGATGCCCTCGAGGCGGGCCAGGTGCGCAGCCGCCGCAGCGCCGTCGAGGAAGCCGCGTCGGGCAAGGGCCAGCTCCGGGGACTCGGTGGACACGGCTGCAGGCTACGGCACGTGGTGCGACCCGCGGCTGCGCTGCCTAGCGGTGGTCGTGGACCTGCTGCCGCTTGCGGTCGACGTGGCCCTGTTGCTGCGCTGCCTGCGGTCGTCACGACTCACCGGTGCGCTGCCTCGGCCTTCGCTGGAGGCGGCCTCCGCAAGGCCTCGACCGGGGACGTGGGCGGGCGCCGGTCCGGGGGCGCGGGACTCATTTGGTGCCGGGGGTGGACCCACGATTCTTCCTTTGCGCGTGATCGGCGCAGGATTCTCCTTTCGCGCGTGCCCGCGGTGGATCCTCCACCGCACGAGCGCCCAGGCGGTGGAATCCACACCGCTCGGCGCCTGCGGTCGTCAGTGGTTGTCCCTTCGCGTGGAACGGTCCACGAGAAGGGAGAAGCCCTGACCACCCCCGACGCGCAGAAGGAGAATCGTGCGTCCAACCCCCAACCCCCAGCACCCGCCACAGCCCGAGAACCCGGACCGCGTCCTGCGCCAGCCGCCCGGTCGAGGCCTCTTGGAAGCCGACCCCGGCGCGAGCCGAAGCAGCGCAGCAGCGAGCCGAAGCCCCCGCACGCGGCGCAGCAGCGAGCCGAAGCCCCCGCAAGCGGTCGCGTCTCCAGCCGGCCCGACGCGCCGACCTCAGAGCACGGGCAGCAGCCGGTCGATCTCGAACTGGGTGACCTGGGACCGGTAGGCCTCCCACTCCTGGCGCTTGTTGCGCAGGAAGAAGTCGAAGACGTGCTCGCCCAGGGTCTCGGCCGCGAGCTCGCTGTTCTCCATCTCGCGGATCGCCTCGTCCAGGTTGCGCGGCATGGGCGTGAGGCCCATCGCCTTGCGCTCACGGTCGGTCAGCGACCACACGTTGTCCTCGGTCTCGGGCGGCAGGCTCGAGCCGTTCTCGATGCCCTTGAGCCCGGCGGCGAGCACCAGGGCGTAGGTCAGGTAGGGGTTGCAGCCGGCGTCGATGCCGCGGTGCTCGACACGGGCGGACCCGCTCTTGTGCGGCTTGTACATCGGCACCCGCACGAGGGCGGAGCGGTTGTTGTGGCCCCAGCTCAGGTAGTTGGGCGCCTCGTAGCCGCTGGCCAGACGCTTGTAGGAGTTGACCCACTGGTTCGTGACGGCGGTGATCTCGGGGGTGTGCTCCAGGACCCCGGCGATGAAGGAGCGGCCCGTGGCACTGAGCTGGTACTCGGCCCCGGCCTCGTAGAAGGCGTTCTCGTCACCCTCGAACAGCGAGAGGTGCGTGTGCATCGCCGAGCCCGGGTGGTCCGTGAAGGGCTTGGGCATGAAGGAGGCCCACTTGCCCTGGCTGAGGGCCACCTCGCGCACGACGGTGCGGAAGGTCATGACGTTGTCGGCCGTGGAGAGGGCGTCGGCGTAGCGCAGGTCGATCTCCTGCTGGCCTGGTCCGCCCTCGTGGTGGCTGAACTCGACGCTGATGCCCATGTTCTCGAGCATCGTGATGACCTCGCGACGGAAGTCCTGTCCCCCGCCCTGGGCGGTGTGGTCGAAGTACCCGGAGTCGTCGACCGGCACGGGCCTGCCGCCGACGTCGGGCTTGCCTCGGAAGACGTAGAACTCGATCTCGGGGTGCGTGTAGAAGGTGAAGCCCGCCTCGGACGCCTTGTGCAAGGTGCGCTTGAGCACGTGCCGCGGGTCGGCGAACGAAGCGCTGCCGTCGGGCATCGCGATGTCGCAGAACATGCGCGCGGTCGCGGGGGCCTCGCCCCGCCACGGCAGGATCTGGAACGTCGACGGATCGGGCTTGAGGAGCATGTCGGCCTCGTGCACCCGGGCGAAGCCCTGGATGGCCGACCCGTCGAAGCCGATGCCCTCGGCGAACGCACCCTCGAGCTCGGCGGGAGCGATCGCGACGGACTTGAGCGACCCGAGGACGTCGGTGAACCAGAGCCGCACGAAGCGGACGTCGCGCTCCTCGAGCGCCCGGAGGACGAAGTCTTCCTGCTTACCCATGGGGCTGAGTCTCGCACGGGTCGTGTTACGGCGATGTTACGTGGCCGACGCGCCTCACGGGGCGGGTGACGACGTGCCCTCGACCATCCGTCCGCGGACGTACTGCCACCCCTCGTCGCCGCGCACGAAGCGGCTGACCTCGTGGAGCACGCCGAGCCCGGCCTCACGATCGGTCCCGCCCCACGCCGCGCGGAACTCGACGACACCGAAGGAGTCGTCGGGCCCACCAGCCTCGGTGCGAAGCACCTCCAGCCCGGTCCACACGAGGGCCGGGTCGTGGTCGATGCGCGCCGGCCGGGTCGTGGGGTGCCACGTGCGCAGCAGGTAGCCGCCGTCGCCGAGCACGTAGGCGGTGTAGCGCGACCGCATCAGCCGCTCGGCCGTCAGTGCCGCACCACCGGCGAGGAACGGCCCGCAGCACGTCGCGTAGGCGTCGCCGGTGCCGCACGGACAGGTCCTGGCCATGGCTCCATCATGGTCGGTCGAGCCCTAGGCTGGCCGTGTGCCCCAGCTGCGTCTCGCCCTCGCCCAGGTCAACCCCCGCGTCGGGGACCTCGACGGCAACGTCGAGCTCGTCGTCGCGGCCGCGCACGACGCGTCCAGGGCCGGAGCCCACCTGCTCGTGATGCCCGAGATGGTCCTCAACGGCTACCCGGTCGAGGACATGGCCTACCGGCTGTCGTTCATCGAGGGCACGCGCGACCGCGTGCCCGCCCTCGCCGCGCGCCTCGTCGAGGAGGGCCTCGGCGACCTCGTCGTCGTCGTCGGGCACCTCGACACCGCGAAGGACCACGTCGACACCGACCGGCTGGGGGTGCCCAAGAACGCGCCCACGAACTCCGCGTCGGTGCTGACCGGTGGTCGGGTCGTGACGCGCTACGACAAGCACCACCTCCCCAACTACGGCGTCTTCGACGAGTTCCGTCACTTCGTGCCCGGTGACGAGACCCAGGTCGTGCAGGTGCACGGGGTCGACGTCGCGATCGCGATCTGCGAGGACATCTGGCAGGACGGACCCTCCGCGGCCGCCGACGCCGCCGAGGCGGGACTCCTCGTGGTGCTCAACGGCTCTCCGTACGAGGCGGCGAAGGACGACGTGCGGCTCGACCTGTGCGCCCGTCGGGCCCGCGAGGGCAGCTGCGCGCTCGCGTACGTGAACCTCGTCGGCGGGCAGGACGAGCTGGTCTTCGACGGCGACTCGCTCGTCGTCGACGCCGCGGGCGAGCTGGTGGCACGCGCCGCCCAGTTCGAGCCGGAGCTGCTCGTCGTCGACCTCGACCTGCCCGCCGCCACCGCGCCCATGCCGGACCCCGGCACGCGCTTCCACGGTCTGCGGGTCGAGCGCACCGTGATCTCCTCCGATCCCCTGCCGGCCTACGAGCCGGCGGTGCCGGTGGTCGCCGAGAGGTGGGACGACCTCGGCGAGCGGTACTGGGCGATCGTGCTGGGCCTGCGCGACTACGTGCGCAAGAACGGCGCCTCGTCGGTGCTGCTCGGCCTGTCCGGCGGCATCGACTCCACCCTCGTCGGTGCGATCGCGGTCGACGCCCTGGGCGCCGAGAACGTCTTCGGCGTCTCGAACCCGAGTGACTGGTCCTCCGAGCACAGCCGCACCGACGCCGCCGAGCTCGCGCGCCGCACCGGCCTGCAGCTCGACACCGTGCCGATCGGGCCCATCTTCGACGCGTTCCAGTCGACGTTGGGCCGGACGACGACCCGGCTCGACGGCATCGCCGAGGAGAACCTGCAGGCGAGGATCCGCGCCGTCGTCTGGATGGGCCTGTCGAACCAGCACGGGCACCTCGTCCTCGCGTGCGGCAACAAGTCCGAGCTGGCCACCGGCTACTCCACGATCTACGGCGACGCGGTGGGCGCGTACGCCCCCATCAAGGACCTCCCCAAGACCTTGGTGTGGGAGGTCGCCCGGTGGCGCAACGCGTGGGCCGAGGAGCGTGGTGAGCAGCCTCCGATCCCCGAGAGCACCATCAGCAAGCCGCCGTCGGCCGAGCTGCGTCCCGGTCAGCTGGACTCGGACTCGCTGCCGCCCTACGAGCTGCTCGACGCCGTGCTCGACGCCTACGTGGAGCGCGACCTCGGCTCGGCGGCCGTGATCGCCGAGGGCTTCGACGCCGCGCTCGTGGAGCGGGTGGTCACCCTCGTGGACAAGGCCGAGTACAAGCGTCGCCAGTACCCGCCCGGACCCAAGGTCAGCCGCCGCAACTTCGGCCGCGACCGCCGCGTGCCCATGACCAACGCGTGGCGCGAGTCGCTCGACTCGTGACCTCCCGCACATCGACGCGACATCCGGCGTCGATGCGGCAGGATGG
>NZ_LMMY01000013.1:517208-519654 GCF_001422865.1 Aeromicrobium sp. Leaf272 | reverse complement strand
CCCCTGCCCCGACGTCGGCCGAGGAGACTGCCCCCTACGGCAGCGCGAGCACCTCCGCGCCCGACTCCCCCGGCTCGAGCCCCGCCACACCCGTGGCAGCCGGCCCGACGACCGACCCCGCGATCCGCCGCGTGCGGACGCACCACCTGCAGCAGTGGAAGGAGCAGGGCCACAAGTGGGTCATGCTCACGACCTACGACCAGTACACCGCCGCCACGTTCGACGAGGCCGGCATCCCGGTGCTGTTCATCGGCGACTCCGCGGCCAACAACGTGTTCGGGTACGAGTCCTCCCTGCCGGTCACGGTCGACGAGCTGCTCCCGCTCGTGAAGGCCGTCACCCGCACCGCCCGGCGTGCCCTCGTGGTCGCCGACCTGCCGTTCGGGTCCTACCAGCGCTCGCCTGAGCAGGCGTACGACACGGCGGTGCGGTTCATGAAGGAGGGCCAGGCCCACGTGGTGAAGCTCGAGGGCGGGGCCGAGATGGCTCCGCAGATCGAGCTGCTCACCAAGGGCGCGATCCCCGTCATGGCGCACATCGGCTTCACCCCTCAGTCCGAGCACGCGCTCGGTGGCTACCGGGTGCAGGGCCGTGGCGACGCCTCGGCGAAGCTGATGGAGGACGCCCTCGCCGTGCAGGAGGCCGGTGCCTCGTCCGTCGTCATGGAGATGGTGCCCGCCCCCATCGCGGCCGAGATCACCCGCACGCTGCACATCCCCACGATCGGCATCGGGGCCGGAGCCGACTGCGATGCCCAGGTGCTCGTCTGGCAGGACATGCTGGGCCTGCGCACGGGCAGGGCGCCGCGCTTCGTGAAGCGCTACGCCGACCTGCACTCGGTGATCCTGGGCGCCGCCCAGGAGTTCGCAGCCGACGTCGCGGGCGGCACGTTCCCCGGGCCGGAGCACACCTTCGACTCCTGACCGCGAGCCCGGCCGACGTGGCCCGGCTCAGGTGCGCCAGTCGAACAGCGAGACGCCGACGGCGTTGACGGCGAACCAGGCCGCCAGGGCGTAGAGCGGCACCCAGGTGGCGCGGGCCGGCTGGGTCGCGATCGTGCGACGCAGCACCGGCACGAAGCACGCCAGCACGACGAGGTGCAGCAGCACGCCCCACCACGGCGCGTAGAGCACGGTGGAGATCACCAGCCACAGCATCACCACCAGCCCGGTGACGCCGATCCACGGACCCGAGCGGTCGAGCTGCAGGTTCGTGCGGCTCACGCGTCGGCGGAGGGCTTGTCGTCGTTCCAGTCGGGGTCGTTGTCCCACGACTCGTTGCGCTCCTGGACCTTGTCGAGGGCACGCGCAGCGTCAGCCTCGGTCGGGTAGGGGCCCAGGCGGTCGGCGGCCTTGCAGCCGTCCTCACCCTCGACGGTGTGGTGCTTGAGACAGAAGAAGAATGCGGGGGCCTCGGCGCTCATGGACCCATCCTGCCCCACCCTCGGTGTGGATGCCCCGCGCGATCGTCGGAGGCGGAGCGGCCTCGTAGCATCGGGACGTGTCTCCCCTCGTCGCCGGCCGCGTCTCCCCCGTCCGCCACGTCCCGTCGCGCATCGACCGGCCCGAGTACGTCGGCCAGCCCGCTCCCCTGCCCTACCGCGGGTCTTCGGTGCGCGATGCCGACACGATCGCGCGCATGCGGGTCGCCGGCAGGATCGCAGCGCAGGCGCTCGACGCGGTGGAGGCGGCGATCGCACCGGGCGTGACCACCGACGAGCTCGACCGGGTGGGCCACGACTTCCTCGTCGCCCACGACGCCTACCCGTCGACGCTGGGCTACCGCGGCTACCCGAAGTCGCTGTGCAGCAGCGTGAACGAGGTGATCTGCCACGGCATCCCCGACGACCGTCCCCTCGAGGACGGCGACATCGTCAACATCGACATCACCGCCTACGTGGACGGCGTCCACGGCGACACGAACAAGACCTACCTCGTCGGCGACGTCGACGAGGAGTCGCGCCTGCTCGTGGAGCGCACCCGTGAGGCCACCCACCGCGCGATCCGCGCGGTCAAGCCGGGTCGTCAGATCAACGTGATCGGTCGGGTCATCGAGGCCTACGCCGCGCGCTTCGGCTACGGCGTCGTCCGTGACTTCACCGGCCACGGCGTGGGCCCGGCGTTCCACGACGGGCTGATCGTGCCGCACTACGACGAGCCGTCGGCCGACACGATCATCGAGGTCGGCATGACCTTCACCATCGAGCCGATGCTGACGCTCGGCTCGATCGAGTGGGACCTGTGGGACGACGGCTGGACCGCCACCACCCAGGACCACTCCCGCACCGCCCAGTTCGAGCACACCCTGCTGGTGACGCCCGAGGGTGCGGAGATCCTCACCCTCCCCTGACCTGTCCTCCGGACGCACACGTTCGAGAGCCGTGGAGCCTGCCCGCGTGGCACACGGTCGAGGCGTGCTGAAGTCGCCGGACACCTGAGCAAGCGTC
>NZ_LMMY01000013.1:506501-517163 GCF_001422865.1 Aeromicrobium sp. Leaf272 | reverse complement strand
GAACGAGGCGGCCTGTAAGCCGGATTCTGTCCCCGGTCCGAGGACCGGGGGGCGACCATCCATCTGGGTCACGCATCGCTGCGCGCCTCGAGCGACCTACCCGCTGACATCGGACGAGCAGCCCGTCAGCGCAGGCGCCGGAGCGCCCTCTTGGTCTTGCTCCCGGTGGGGTTTACCTAGCCGACGCCGTCACCGACGTCGCTGGTGAGCTCTTACCTCACCGTTTCACCCTTGCCCGCACCCCGTCACCCAAGAGGGTTCCGGGGCCGTTGGCGGTCTGTTCTCTGTGGCACTGTCCCGCACGTCACCGTGGGTGGCTGTTGGCCACCACCGTGCTCGGTGGAGTCCGGACTTTCCTCGACGGGCCTGAGCCCGCCGCGGCCGCCCGGCCGCCTCGTTCGTGGGCCAGTCTAGGGCGCGCTCGTCACGTCCTTGCAACCTTCGGTCCCTACGCTGGCGTCGTGGAGGTCGAGGAGATGCCGTCCGATGCCGTGGCGAGGACCGGGGGTGGGGTCGGTGACCTGCGCCCTCGGCTCCATCCCGAGCCCGTCGTGTACGCGATCGTCTCGCAGGGCTTCGACACGTCCACCGCCCTCGCGGCGGTGCGCGAGGCCGAGGGGCTCACCGTCGTGGTCGAGCAGACGGAGGCCGACGAGGACGGTCTGGTGTACGAGTTCGTCGGCGCCTGGATCACCCTGACGGTGGTCTCCGCGCTCGACGGTGTCGGCCTGACGGCCACGATCTCCGCAGCGCTGGCCGGCGACGAGATCGCGTGCAACGTGGTCGCCGGGTTCCACCACGACCACCTCGTGGTTCCGTGGGACCGACGTCACGATGCGCTCCGTGTCCTCGATGCCCTAGGCTGAGGGCTGCGAAAGGGAGTAGTCCCCAATCGCTGCGTCGACATACTGAAGCCGGGCCCTCGGGTCTGTCCTCCGGTGCAGCGGGCCAGACCGGCGACGGTCTCGGCGGACGAGACTTTCGACCCATAGATCGTTGACGATCCTGGGTCGAGGCTCGTCGATCATGGCTCCTCGTCCTGGGGGACGAGGAGCTCCTTCATGTTCGAGGCCCTGTGGCTCAGCACCGCTGTCATCTTCGTCGCCGAGCTCGGCGACAAGAGCCAGCTGATGGCGATGACGTTCGCCACCCGGTACCGGGCGCGTGACGTCATCATCGGCATCACGGCGGCGACGGCGGTCGTCCACCTCGCGTCCGTGGGCATCGGCTACTGGATCGGCACGAGCTTCGAGAAGTACCAGTCCGGGATCGCGATCGCCGCCGGTGTGGCGTTCCTCGGCTTCGCGCTCTGGACGCTGCGGGGCGACGAGCTCACCGAGGGCGAGGCCGACAAGGCGCGCAAGGCCACGGGCTCGGCCCTGCTGGCGGTGGGTCTGGCCTTCTTCCTGGCCGAGCTGGGTGACAAGACGATGCTCGCCACGATCACCCTCGCCGTGCGCGAGGACTGGTTCGGCGTCTGGATCGGCAGCACCGTGGGCATGGTGGCGGCCGACGCGCTCGCGATCGGCGTCGGCGCGGTGCTCGGCAAGCACCTGCCGGAGCGGGCGATCCGCTACGGCGCCGCCGTGGCGTTCGCGATCTTCGGCGCGCTGCTCATCTTCGAGGGTGTGCGCTGATCGCCGTCCGCTGCCTCGCTAGGCTCGCCCGGTGCTGATCGTGCTCCCGCCCTCCGAGGGCAAGACCGCACCGTCCGACGGACCCGTGCTGGACCTGGCCGCGTTGTCGTTCCCGCGTCTCACGCAGGTGCGCGACCAGGTGTCGCGGGCCCTGGTCCGTCTCGCGGGCACCCGACGGGCCGCCGAGGTGCTGGGGCTCGGCCCCACGCAGGCCGATGCCGTGGAGACCGACGCCCGTCTCTTCGAGGTGCCGTGCGCACCGGCGGGCGAGGTGTACACCGGCGTGCTGTTCGGCGAGCTCGACCTCGCCACCCTCGACGACGCTGCCACCGCCCGGGCCGAGCGGACCGTGGCCGTCGCGAGCGCCCTGTTCGGCCTGGTGCGGGTCGGCGACCCGATCCCTGCCTACCGCCTCTCCGGCACGGTCACGCTGCCGCGCCTGGGCCCCGTCGCCGGTCGCTGGCGGCCGGTGCTGCCGCAGGTCCTCGACGACGAGGTGGCCGACGGGCTGCTCGTCGACCTGCGCTCGGGCGCCTACGTGAACCTGGGCAAGCCGTCCGCGGGTCTCGCCCCCCGCACCGCCACCGTTCGGGTGCTGCACGAGCAGGACGGCCGCCGCAGCGTCGTGAGCCACTTCAACAAGGCCACGAAGGGGCGGCTGGTGCGCGCGCTGCTCACCGAGGGCGCCTTGCCGGCATCGGTGGACGAGCTGGCCACAGCCTGGCGCGACCTCGGCTGGACGGTCGAGCAGGACGGGACCCGTCTCGACGTCGTCACCACCGGCGCTCACTGACGATCGGCGCATCCACGCCGTGCCGTCCGAGCGCGGCCGTCTACTCGGGGACGATCGAGAACCCGCGCAGCGACGGCGTGCCGTCAGGCCACCACGCGATGGTCGTGATGCTGGCCGGGGCCAGCTCCATGCGGTGGATGATCGACATCGGCCCGTCCAGGGCGAGCCTCGTCATGAGCTTGATGGGCGTCACGTGGCTGACGACGACGACGGTCTCACCCGGGTGTGCCTCGACGATCCGGTCGCGCGCCTGCCGCACCCGCTCCTGCACCTCGTCGAAGGACTCCCCGCCCGGTGGGGCCACCGCGGTCGAGGACAACCAGGTCGACAGCTCGTCGGGCCAGTCCTCCATGATCTCGGCGAAGCTGTGGCCGTCCCAGTCACCGAAGGCGGCCTCCTCGACACCGTCGTCGACGCCGACCGTCACGCCGGTCTCTCGGGCCACGAAGCCGGCGGTCTCGCGGGTGCGGCGCAGCGGCGAGGAGATGATGGCGTCGACGTCGTGGTGGCGAGCGATCCAGGCCGCCGCCCGCGCGGCCTGCGCCTCGCCCTCGGCAACCAGGCCGGGGTCGGAACCACCCTTGCCGCAGAACAGCTTGCGCACGGTGTTGGCCGTGACGCCGTGCCTGAGCAGCACGAGCGTCGTGGGGCGGCCGTGTACGTCGCCCCTCCAGCCGAGCAGCGGGTTGGTGTCCTTGCCGGTACCACTCGGCGGCGCCTCGAGCGGTGCGGTGACGTCGTCGGCCGGCGGCACCGGGGTCGTCTCCTGCTGGACGGCCGTGCCCACGACGGCGGGCTCGCCGGTGCGGGCCTGGGCGTCCAGCGCCTCGTTGGCGAGGGCGTCGGCGGCGGCGTTCTGGTCGCGCGGGATCCACGTCCACTCGACGACCCGGTCGGCGAGCCCCCGGGCCTGCTCGGCCAACGGCTTCATCGACGCGTGCTTGATCTTCCAGCGTCCTGCCATCTGCTCCACGACCAGCTTGGAGTCCATGCGGACGACGACGTCGGCATCGGGAGCGTGCTCGGCGGCGAGCTCGAGCCCGGCGATGAGTCCGCGGTACTCGGCCACGTTGTTGGTGGCCCTGCCGATGGTCTCACCGCGCGTGGCGAGGATGTCGCCGGTGGACTCGTCGCGCACCAGCGCACCGTAGGAGGCGGGCCCCGGATTGCCCCGCGACCCTCCGTCGGCCTCGACGACGACCCGCCCGACGGCGGCGGTCACAGCCCGGACTCGGCCGTCCGCACCAGGATGCGACTGCACTCGGGGCAGCGCACGACGTCGTCCTCGGGCTGGGCGGCGATCTCGCGCAGGTCGGCGCCGTTGAGCTCCAGGCGGCACCCCTCGCACCGGCGCGCACGCAGCGCAGCGGCACCGAGCCCGCCGTACTGGTGACGGACCTTGTCGTACAGGGCGAGCAGGTCGGCCGGAACGCCGGGAGCCACGCTCTCGCGCTCCTCGTTCACCGCGACGACCTCGGCGTCGATGGCCTCGACCGCGGCGTCGCGGGCCGCGGTGACGTGCGTGAGCTCGGCCACCAGCGCGTCGTGGTCGGCGGTGACCGCCCGGAGCTCGGCCTGGGCGATCTCGAGCTGCTCCATGATCTCGAGCTCCTCGTCCTCGAGCGTCGAGATGCGACGCTCGAGTGCGCCGAGCTCGTGCTGGAGGTTCTCGAGGTCCTTCGGGTTGGAGATCGCACCGGAGGAGAGCCGCTCCTCGTCGCGCGTGCGGCGCGTCTTGACCTGCTCGACCTCGGCGTCGGCCTTCTTCTGGGCGCGCGTGAGGTCGCTGACCGTCGTCTCGACCTCGACCTGGCGGCCGCGCAGCTGCGCGACCTCGGCGGTCAGCTCCTCGATGCGGGCGAGCTCGGGCAGGGAACCACGGCGGTGCTGGAGCCGGGCGAGGGCGGAGTCGGTGTCCTGGAGGTCCAACAGGGCCTGCTGGGCGGACGGTTCGGCTTTCAGGGGGTCCTCCTGGGTGCGGGAGCCAACGCGTGGGACCAGGGGTCGGTCACCAACGTGGACACATGGACGTCCACCGTATCGCCCAGCCGCTCGCGCAGCACGGAGGCGACCACCGGCAGCCAGGTCCACTCGGCCGCCCAGTGCGGCACGTCGACCACGCCGCAGGCGCCGGGACGCTCGAGGTGCTCGCTGACCGGGTGGTGCCGCAGGTCCGAGGTGACGTACACGTCGGCTCCCGCAGCGTCAGCGGTGCCCAGCAGGAAGTCTCCCGAGCCACCGCAGAGGGCCACGGTGGTGACCTCGCTCGTGAGGTCCCCGGCCACGCGGGTGGCGCCGTGGTGCGCCGGCAGCGCAGCAGCCACGTGCTCGGCGAACGCGGCCAGGGTCATGGGCGTCTCGAGCCTGCCGATGCGACCGCTCCCCCGGCTGGACGGAGCGGCGGCCGTGGGCAGCACGAGGTAGGAGACCTCCTCGTACGGGTGCGCCTGCAGCAGTGCCGTCCGCACGGCTTCGCGCAGGGTCGCAGGTGCGACGAGCTCGAGGCGTGTCTCGTCGACGTGCTCGAGCGCGCCGACCTCGCCGATCGCGGGCTGCGCACCGTCGAGGGGCCGGAAGGACCCGGTGCCCTCGGACCGGAAGACCGCCGAGTCGTAGTCGCCCACGTGCCCCGCTCCGGCCGCGTGCATGGCAGCCGCCACGGCGTCGGCGTCGCCGCGCGGGACGTGCACCACCCAGGCGTCGAGCCCGTGATCGGTGTCGACGTCCAGCGGGCGCACGTCGTGCAGCCCCAGCGCAAGCGCCATCGACTCCGAGACACCGAGGGGTGGGGAGTCGGCGTTGGTGTGACAGGTGTGCAGCGCCACGCCGTGGGTGGCGAGCGTGTGCACGACGCGACCCTTGGGCGTGGTCGCCGCCACCGACGTGACGCCCTTGAGGTACAGCGGGTGGTGGGTCAGGAGCAGGTCCGCACCCCGGGCGACGGCCTCGTCGGCGACGGCCTGCACCGGGTCGACGGCGACCAGGATCGAGCCCACCTCGGCGTCGGGATCCCCGACGACCGTGCCGACCGCGTCCCAGTCGTCGGCCCAGCGGGGGTCGTAGAGCTCGTCGAGCACACGGACGACGTCACGCAGCGTGGGCATGTCGCCACCCTAGGACGTGGCGGGAGCGCACTACCCCACCGAGCCCAGGGCGAACGGCAGGACGGCGTCGGCTCCGGCCCGCCGCAGCTCGCGGGACGCGACAGCGACGGTCCATCGGCTGTCGACGAGGTCGTCGACCATGAGCACCGGACCGTCCGTCGCGGCCAGGGCCTCACGGAGGGCGTCGGGCACGACGAACCGGCCCCACACCCCGGCCAGCCGGAAGGCGCTGTTGCCGCCCTGGGTGGTGGCCGGCGCGCCGGGCGCGACCTCGAGCGCGGGCAGCAGCGGAAGGCGTCCGAGTCGGGCCAGGCCCTCGGCCACCGAGGCCACGAGGGTGGGCCGAGCCACCGACGGCAGCGCGACCACCGCCACGGGACGCTGGTCCCACGGCCAGTCGCGCAGCGCCCGCGCGCACGCCCCCAGCAGCGACTCGGGCACCGGCACGTCGGGCGCGCCCGTGGCGAAGAGCTCGCGCAGCGTGCCACCCCAGCCGAGGTCGGTCAGCCTCGCGACCACGCGGCCCGTCTCGGGCCGTTCGGTCGGCGGGATGCGACCGGACACGTCGACCCCCAGCCGCCCGACGCCCGACGGCCACTGGGCGCGCGGGTCGACCGCCACGCCCACCCGGTCGAGCGACTGCGTGGCCCGCTCCACCGCGGCACCGTCCGTGCCGGTGGGGTACCAGGGTCCGGCGCACACGTCGCACCGGCCGCAGGGGGCGGCCGTGGGGTCGTCGAGCTGACGCTGGAGCAGCTCCATGCGGCACGTGCGACCCGCCTGGTACTCCAGCATCGCCTCCTGCTCGGCCTCACGCGCCTGGGCGATGCGCTCGTACCGTTCAGCGTCGTAGACCCACGGCTCCCCCGTGCTGACCCAGCCGCCCTGCACACGCCGGACCGCTCCGTCGACGTCGAGCACCTTGAGGAGCAGCTCGAGCGGCGTGCGCCGGATGTCGACCTGAGCCTCGAGCGACGCGACCGACAGCGGCGTGGTGCCCAGGGCCCCGAGCACGGCGTCGACCTTGGCCTGCGTGGGCATGGAGGCCGTGGCGAAGTAGCGCCAGATGTCGGCGTCCTCCGTGCCGGGCAGGAGGAGCACGTCGGCGGACTCGGTGGCACGGCCCGCACGCCCCACCTGCTGGTAGTACGCCACGGGTGAGGACGGCGCACCCAGGTGCACGACGAAGCCGAGGTTGGGCTTGTCGAACCCCATGCCGAGTGCGCTCGTGGCCACGAGTGCCTTGAGCTGGTCGTCCTTGAGCGCCTGCTCCAGGCGGATCCGCTCGTCGGGATCGGTGCGGCCGGTGTACGCGGCCACCGTGTGACCGGCCTCCGCGAGCAGTCGCGCGAGGTCCTCGGCCGCCGAGACCGTGAGGGTGTAGACGATGCCGCTGCCCGGCAGGTCGGCCAGGTGCGAGACCAGCCAGCCCAGCCGCTCGCGCGACGTCGGCAGCGTGAGGCAGCCCAGCCGCAGGCTCGTGCGGGCCAGGGACCCGCGCAGCGTCAGGACCTCCCCCTGGTGACCGGCGCCGTCCGCCGCCCCCGGCCCGGCACCCCCGCCGAGCTGCTCCTCGACGTCGGTGACGACCCGCTCGTTCGCGGTGGCGGTGGTCGCCAGCACCGGGACCCCGTCGGGCATCGACTCGATGAGGTCGGCGAGCCGGCGGTAGTCGGGTCGGAAGTCGTGGCCCCAGTCGGAGATGCAGTGCGCCTCGTCGACCACCAGCAGGCCGATGCGTCGGCGCAGCTCGGGCAGCTGCTCGTCGCGGAAGCGGGGGTTGGTGAGGCGCTCGGGAGAGACGAGCAGCACGTCCACGTCGTCGGCGTCGAGCCGCGCCCGGACGTCGTCCCACTCGTGCGCGTTGGCCGAGCTGATGGACACCGCTCGCACCCCGGCCCGCTCCGCCGCCGCGACCTGGTCCCGCATGAGGGCGATGAGCGGCGAGACGAGGAGCGTGGGGCCCGTGCCGCGCGCCCTCAGCAGCGACGTGGCCACGAAGTAGACCGCGGACTTGCCCCATCCGGTGCGCTGCACCACGAGAGCACGGCGGTGGTCGTCGACGAGGGCCGAGACCGCCGCGAGCTGCCCCTCGTGGAACTGCGCGTCGTCGCGGCCGGTGAGGCGTCGCAGGGCTTCGAGGGCGTGCTCGCTCGTGGTGGTGGCCGTCATGGACCCATCGTGTCAGCGGGTGCCGACACGGGCGTCGGCCCGTCCACAGCAGGTCAGGGACCGGGACAGGTCCGGTCGTCGCGCAGTTCCTCGTCCAGTGGAGCCGTGGGCGCCGAGCCGGGTTCGCAGAGCATCGGGTCGAGCTCGGCGGCCACCGTGCCGCCGACCTCGAGACGGAGGTTCCACGTGGAGGTCCCGTCGACGAGCAGGTCCACCTGCGCGCGCACCGCCTCGAGCAGCGGCCCGCGCACGGCCGGGTCGTCGAGGTCGGGCGCCGTGCCGCCGCTCGACACCTGCACCACGAGGTACCGGTCCGGGTCGGCGGCCTTCTCGGCGAACTCACGCATCCCCACGCCCACGCGTCCCACCGCCTCGGCGGGCTCGGCGGCGGACCGCAGCGCCGCCCACGCGTCCATGGTCCCGTCGCCGGGGAAGCCGCGGTCGGCGCTCACCGAGGAGCCGTCGGCAGCCGCGACGCCCCAGCCGCGGCGCGCGTCGTCGGCACCGTGCTCCTGCTCGAGCCGGTCGAGCGCCACGGACACGTCGTCGGCTCCGGTGTCCTTGCCCAGCGTCAGCACGACGTCGGTCTCGACGTGGTCCGGGCCGGGCACGTCCTGGGTCATGATGTCGACGGCCGCAGCACCGTCCTGCGCGACGTCGTGCGCGAGCGCCCACTCCTGCACGACCGCGTCGGTCGTCGCCTCCGGCTCGAAGGAGCGCAGGTGCACCGTCGACGGGCCGAAGGTGACGTCGACGTCACCCTCCTCGCTCTCGTGGGTGGTGCTGAACGCCTCGTAGACGACGCGCCCCACCTCCTGGAGCTGCTTCGAGGTGACGTCGGGCTCCGCCTCGACCTTCAACGCGACCTTGCCGGAGTCGAGCGTGACCGGCTCGGAGTAGTCGGCGTCCGCCGACGTGACGCCGGGCAGGTCGCGCAGCTCGGCGACGAGCGCGTCCACGTCGTCGGACAGGTTCGGGTTCGCACACCCGGCGAGGAACAGGGCCAGCAGAGTGCAGGGAGCCGCCACGGCGGCGAGTCGGGATCGCACCCGCCCACCGTCGCACACGCGCGTGGAGGTTCCGCCCCGGCGGACGCAGGATTCTGCCTTCGCGTGCAGAAGTCCGAACGATTCTGCGTTCACGACGGAATCCCGTCGGGAACGCAGAGTCCTTCGAGCCTCCGCCCACGAACGCAGAACCTTGCGTCGCCGGGCCGCGGAGGAGGGACGGGCAAGCACGCCGCGCGCTCGGCGGCGTCGGTCGGTCCAGGGTGGGCGAAGAGGGACTCGAACCCCCGGCCGCTCGGGTGTAAACCGAGTGCTCTGACCAACTGAGCTATTCGCCCCGGACGGCACCGCGAAGGGCACCGGGCGCCTGGAACCCTACCGCACCGACAGCCCCGCGCGGCGTCCTCGCGGGACGGCTCCGACATGAAAGAGCCGCGGCCGCCGGGGTCTCGGGTCCCGGGCGGCCGCAGCACTCACATACAACCGCATCGGTGGTTGCCGCCGCAGGCTTTTGGCTCAACTCTCAGCAAACTTCGCCGGTCAGTCGCGCAGGTGCTCCTCGAGCCGCTCGACCTTGGCCGTGAGCTGCCCCGTGTACCCCGGCCGGATGTCGGCCTTGAGCACGAGCGAGACCCGCGACGAGGTCCGCGCGACGGCCTCGACGGCCGCCTTCACGACGGCCATCACCTCGTCCCACTCGCCCTCGACGGTCGTGAACATCGCGTTGGTCTCGCACGGCAGGCCCGACGCCCGCACGACGCGCACCGCCTCGGCCACGCCGGCGGCCACGGACCCCGACTCGTCGCCCGCGCCGGGGCTGATGCTGAACGCCGCGAGCACGTCAGAGCTCCGCGAGGGCCGCGCGGTAGGCCTCGAAGTCGCGGGCCTCGCCGATCGGGTGCTCGACCTTCCAGCGGACGACGCCCTCAGCGTCGACGAGGTAGGTGCCGCGCTCGGGCGCACCGGCACCCTCGTTGAAGATCCCGTAGGCCCGGCTGACCTCGCCGTGGGGCCAGAAGTCGCTGAGCACCGAGAACGTGTAGCCCTCGGCGTCGGCGAAGGCGCGGTTGGAGAAGAAGTGGTCGCAGGAGATGGCGAGCACCTCGACGTCGCCGCCGGAGAAGGCCTCGATGTTGTCGCGGATCTCGCACAGCTCACCGGTGCAGATGCCGCTGAAGGCGAACGGGAAGAACACCAGCGCCACCTTCCGACCCTGGAGGGCGGAGAGCGAGATGTCCTCGCCGTGCTGGTTCTTGAGCGTGAAGTCAGGTGCCTGCTGGCCGATCTCGATCGTCATGGCCCGAGCCTAGACGCCGGACGGTGCTGCAGCCGACGAGCACCGAGGTGGTCACCCGGGCGCGGACGACCGTGGCCGGCGACGGTCGGATCGGCTCAGCGCTTGTGCGTCGACAGCTTGGTGGCGGACCACTCGGCCGACGCCGACGACGTGGTCGTCGTGGACAGCCCGGCCACCGGAGCGGCCTCGGCGATGTCGGCGCCCGTGACGTAGCCCGGGCGACCGACCTTGGGCGTGAGCACCCAGATGGACCCGCCCTCGGCGAGGTCGGCCAGGGCGTCGAAGAGCGCGTCGACGAGGTCTCCGTCGTCGTCGCGCCACCACAGGATGACGCCGTCGACGACCTCGTCGGACTCACCGTCGACGAGCGCGTGGCCGACGATGCCCTCGATGGCCGTTCGGAGCTCGGTGTCGACGTCCTCGTCCCAGCCCAGCTCCTGGATGACGGTGTCGGGGCTGAAGCCCAGCCTCGCGGCGTCCAACGGGATCTCCTCGGGGTTGCGTCGTGCGTGGTGTGGACCAACTCTGGCACGGGGTGCGGGCCAGGGTGGGTCGGGGTGTCGATCGGTGTGTCGGACGGTGCGGGACCTACTGAAAAGTAGGCCAAAAACCTACTGATCGGTAGATGTTCACAACCTCCGCCAGTGTCACC
>NZ_LMMY01000013.1:450955-506454 GCF_001422865.1 Aeromicrobium sp. Leaf272 | reverse complement strand
CCGGCCAGTCCCCCACCGAACGTCCCGCCGTCATCCACGAGGGGCTGCCGACCCAGCTTCCCGACATCGACCCCGACGAGACGGCCGAGTGGCTCGACTCGCTCGACCAGATGGTCGACGAGCGTGGCCGGTCCCGTGCGCGCTACGTGATGCTCAAGCTCCTCGAGCGCGCGCGTGAGCAGAACGTGGGCGTCCCCGCGCTGCGCAGCACCGACTTCATTAACAGCATCCCGCCCGAGCACGAGCCGTGGTTCCCCGGCAACGAGGCGATCGAGCGGCGCATCCGTTCCTACATCCGCTGGAACGCCGCCGTCATGGTCTCGCGTGCCAACCGGCCCGGTCTCGGCGTCGGCGGCCACATCGCCAGCTACCAGTCGGCGGCCAGCCTCTACGAGGTCGGCTTCAACCACTTCTTCCGCGGCAAGAACCACCCCGGCGGTGGTGACCACATCTACTTCCAGGGTCACGCCGCGCCGGGCATCTACGCCCGGTCCTACCTCGAGGGTCGCTTCACCGAGGAGCAGCTCGACCGCTTCCGCCAGGAGCACTCCCACGGAGCCGGCAAGGGTCTGTCGTCATACCCCCACCCTCGGCTCATGCCCGACTACTGGGAGTTCCCCACGGTCTCGATGGGCCTCGGTGGCATCAACTCGATCTACCAGGCGCGGTTCAACCGCTACCTGCACGACCGGGGCATCAAGGACACCAGCCAGCAGCACGTGTGGACGTTCCTCGGTGACGGCGAGATGGGTGAGCCCGAGTCGCTCGGGGCGATCGGCCTCGCGGCACGCGAGGAGCTCGACAACCTGACCTTCGTCATCAACTGCAACCTGCAGCAGCTCGACGGCCCGGTGCGCGGCAACGGCAAGATCATCCAGGAGCTGGAGTCGTACTTCCGCGGCGCCGGGTGGAACGTCATCAAGGTCGTCTGGGGCCGCGAGTGGGACGACCTGCTCGCCCGCGACGTCGACGGCGTGCTGGTCAACCAGATGAACCGCACCCCCGACGGTGAGTTCCAGACCCTCTCGGTGGAGTCCGGCGCCTACAACCGCGAGAACTTCTTCGGCCCCGACCCGCGCCTGCGGGCCATGGTCGAGCACCTCAGCGACGAGGACATCGAGCGCCTGCCACGCGGTGGCCACGACTACCGCAAGGTCTACGCCGCCTTCGACGCGGCGCAGAAGCACACAGGCCAGCCGACCGTCATCCTGGCCCACACCATCAAGGGCTGGCTGCTCGAGTCCTTCCAGGGACGCAACGCCACCCACCAGATGAAGAAGCTCACCAAGGACGACCTCAAGGGCTTCCGCGACCGGTTGAACATCCCCGTCTCCGACGAGCAGATCGACGGCGACGACCTCGCGCCGTTCTACCACCCCGGGCACGACAGCGAGGAGATGCAGTACATGCGCGCCCGCCGCGACGCGCTCGGCGGCGGTCTCCCCCAGCGCATCGTCGACCCCGTCTCGGTCAAGCTGCCCGAGCCGGACTCCTACTCGGCCCTGTCGAAGGGGTCGGGCAAGCAGCAGATCGCCACCACGATGGCGTTCGTGCGGCTCCTGCGCGACCTCATGAAGGATCCGGAGATCGGGCGCCGCGTCGTGCCGATCGCGCCTGACGAGTACCGCACGTTCGGCATGGACTCGATGTTCCCGTCGGCGAAGATCTACAACCCGGCCGGCCAGACGTACGAGGCCGTCGACCGCAAGCTGCTGCTCGCCTACAAGGAGTCGGCCCAGGGCCAGCTGCTGCACGAGGGCATCAGCGAGGCCGGCGCCATGGCCTCGGCGATCGCCGCCGGCAGCGCCTACTCCACGCACGGCGAGCCGATGATCCCGGTCTACATGTTCTACTCGATGTTCGGGTTCCAGCGGACCGCCGACTCCATCTGGGCCATGGCCGACCAGCTCGCGCGCGGCTTCCTCGTGGGCGCCACCGCCGGCCGCACGACGCTGACGGGCGAGGGCCTGCAGCACGCCGACGGCCACTCGCCGCTGATCGCCCAGACCAACCCCGCCGTGGTGCACTACGACCCGGCGTTCGGGTACGAGATCGCCCACATCGTGCGCGACGGCATGGAGCGCATGTACGGCTCCACGGACGACCACCCCCAGGGTGAGGACGTCATCTACTACCTGACCGTCTACAACGAGCCGATCGTGCAGCCGGTCGAGCCCGACGACCTCGACGTCGACGCCCTGCTGAAGGGCGCCTACCGATACCGCCCCGCCACCAAGGGCTCGCACCGGGCCCGCATCATGGCCTCCGGCGTGGCCCTGCCCTGGGCGCTGCGCGCCCAGGAGATGCTGGCCGAGGACTACGACGTCGCCGCCGACGTGTGGTCGGTCACGTCGTGGAACGAGCTCGCCCGCGACGCCGTGCAGGCCGAGAAGTGGAACCTCAACAATCCGGGCGAGTACCAGAAGGTCCCGTGGATCACCACGCAGCTGATGGACCACGCCTCGGTCACGCTCGCGGTGAGCGACTACATGCGCGCCGTGCCCGACCAGATCGCGCGCTGGGTCCCCGGCCCGTGGCAGTCCCTGGGCGCCGACGGCTTCGGCTTCGCCGACACGCGTGCCGCGGCCCGTCGCGTGTTCCAGATCGACGCCGAGTCGATCGTGGTGTCGGTGCTGCAGAGCCTGGCCCAGCAGGAGCTCGTCGAGCAGTCCGTGGTGCGCGACGCGTTCACGCGGCTGAAGATCGACGACCCGACGGCCACGCAGGGTGTGGTCCAGGAAGGCGGCGACGCCTGAGGGGCGGCCCGGGGGCGTCGGTCGGAGCGACCGACGTCTCAGGTAAATCCAAGTTGGGGCACCCTAGGATGTTCGGCATGCTCAAGTGGCCCTACACGTTCGCGGTCGCTCTGTCCGTGGCCGTGACGGGCGCCGCGGTGTTCTCGTCGTGGTACCTCGGCCTTCCGATGAAGGACCCCGAGGGCTTCCTCGGCCCCGCCTACGTGCGCCTGCCCGCCCTGGCCCTGCTGTTCTTCGCGGCCGGCATCGTGCCGGCCGCCGTGCGACGTCGGGGCTGGAAGCAGATCCCGCAGGGGGCGCGCGAGGTCGTCCGTGAGGAGTGGACGCTCAAGCGGGTCGGCTACATCGCGACCGGCCTGATCTCCTTCTACGCGAGCTACGTCAGCTACCGCAACCTCAAGAGCTACCTGCCCACGTACCGCGAGGGCGTGCTGTTCGACCGCCAGCTGCTCGAGCTCGACCACTGGCTGATGTTCGGCCACAACCCCGCGACCGTCCTGCACGACCTCCTGGGCACCGACGTGATGGCCCACGTGCTGTCGTTCGCCTACATCGCCTACCTGCCGCTGATCCCGATCACCCTCGGCGCGTTCCTCGTGCTGAACCGCGACTTCTCGATCGGTGCCTGGTACGCGACGGCGCTGTGCCTCAACTGGATCCTCGGTGTGATCAGCTACTACGCGCTGCCGACGCTCGGCCCGGCGTTCGCGCAGCCGTCGATGTACTGGGACCTCGCCGCCACCGACGTGACCGAGCTGCAACGATCTCTGTTCCGCAACCGAGTCGACGTCCTCACCGACCCCTGGGCCAGCGAGAAGATCCACGGCGTCGCGGGGTTCGCGTCGCTGCACGTGTCGGTCACCTTCACGGCCGCGCTGTTCATGCAGCGGACGGGGCAGAAGCTCGCCATCCGCGTGATCACGTGGGCGTTCTTCGTGGTCACCGTGCTGGCGACCATCTACTTCGGTTGGCACTACCTCGCCGACGACGTCGCCGGCATCGCCATCGGCTGGGCGTCGGTGTCCCTCGGCGCCTGGGCGTCGGGCAACCGCGGACGACGGCGAAGGCGACGTCTGGCCGAGGTGGCCGATCAGCCGGCCACGGTGACCGCACCCGGACCGTCGGACGCCTCGGGCTCCACCGCCGGCTGACCCTGGCGCAGCATCGAGCGCCACGTGCCGCGCCGGTAGGCGGCGGGCTCGGTGTCGCGGACGAACTCGTGCAGCAGACGGGCGAACTCCCCCGGGTGGTCGCGGTGCGGGAAGTGTCCGGAGTGCGGGAGCACGTGCACGTCCGACCACGCCTGCTGGCGGGCGATGTCGGCGTGCGCGGCCGGGATGACGAGGTCGTCGGCGCCCCAGACGACGAGCACGGGGACGATCCGCGCGAGGTAGGTGCGGTCGGTCATCGTGACGTACTGGCCGCGCCAGTCCAGCACGTGGCTGGTGACGCGCTGCACCGCCTGGCGGGCGCGAGGATCGGCGAACGACTCGTAGATCGCGGCGACCTCGCCGAGGTCGCGCAGAGGCGCCAGACCGGTGCGCGACAGCCCCCGCATGCCCGCTGCGACGGCACGACGCCACGGTCGGAACGTGGCCACCGAGAGCGCGGTGCCGCTGCCCGGCAGGGTCAGGAAGCGGATGAGCGGGGAGAC
This sequence comes from Aeromicrobium sp. Leaf272, assembly GCF_001422865.1. Lineage (NCBI taxonomy): Bacteria > Bacillati > Actinomycetota > Actinomycetes > Propionibacteriales > Nocardioidaceae > Aeromicrobium > Aeromicrobium sp. Leaf272. The sequence goes on along the minus strand of NZ_LMMY01000013.1, from coordinate 502,044 downwards.
CTCCCGACCCAGTCCACCGGAGGAGACCAGCGCGATCCGCTCGGTGCGGTCCGGGTACTGGTAGGCGAACTGCATGGCCACGCCACCACCGAAGCTGTGGCCGACGACGGTGACCTTCTCGATCCCGAGGATGGTGAGCAGGTCGCGCATCCCGTTCGCGTACCCGCCGAGCGAGTAGTCGGCGTCGGGCTTGTCGGACTCACCGTGCCCGAGCAGGTCGGGGGCGATGACCGTGTAGTGCTCGGCGAGGGCGTCGATCACCGGCTCCCACGTGGACGACTCGCACCCCAGGCCGTGGAGCAGCAGGAGGGCGGGTCCGGAGCCGCGACGCCGGTAGGCGCGCCGGTAGCCGTGCACGACCACGAACTGCAGCTCGTCTCCCCGGTCCATCCGGCCATCGTAGGAGGTGCGCGGGTTCGGCCGCGCCGCATCGGACCATGACGTGCGCCTCGTTAGACTCGGGGCGTGCCCACCCCCGCCGAGGTCCGCGCACAGCTGACCGACATCCTCGTCAGCGTCGTCGACTGCACTCCTGAGCAGGTCACCGACGACGCTCGGCTCGACGACCTCGGGGTCGACTCGCTCGCCGCCGTCGAGGTCGCCGACGAGCTCGGACGTCGCTTCGGGCTCCATCTCGCCGACGAGACGGTCGATGGGCTCGTGACCGTGGCCGACGCCGTCGCCGCCGTGGTCGACCACCGGCCCGGCACGGCACGGGGGCGCCGCACACCCACGGCGCCGGTCTCGCTCGCCTCCGAGGGACGCCCACCCGCGCGGGAGAAGTCGCGCACGGACGACGAGGGCGGCCGCGGACGCACCGACGCCTTCTGGCGCCTCGCACTCTGGTTCGTGGTCGCAGGTCTGGCCATCGGTGGCGCGCTCGGCTTCGCCGGAGCCACCGTGGTGCGGGCCACCGGCCTCGGTGGCGTGGACCTGCCCCCCATCACCTCGCCCACGCCCAGCGCGACCCCGTCGGCCACGCCCACGCCCACCCCCACTCCCACGGCCACCACCGACGACCAGGAGGAGAAGCCGACGTTCTCCGTCGAGAGCGATCGCGTGGCACCCGGTCAGCGCTTCACCATCTCCGGCCGCTTCCCCTCGCTCGACGACGGCGAGGTGCTCCAGGTGCAGGTGCGCGACCCCGGCGGCAGCTGGGACGACTTCCCGGTCTCGGTGCAGACCCGCGACGGTGGCCGCTTCGAGACGAAGATCTACACGTCGCGCACCGGCGAGCGAGAGTTCCGCGTCGTGCACGAGGGCAGCGACACCGAGTCGCCGTCCGCCAAGGTGACGATCGGCTGACCTGGCGTCGCGAGCCGCTCAGACCACCTGGTGGAGCCAGCGCACGGGAGCGCCCTCGCCCGCGTGGCGGAACGGCTCGAGCTCGGCGTCCCACTTGACGCCCAGCAGTCCGTCGAGTGCCTCGTCCATCGTGATCTCGCCCAGCGCGGCCTTGACCCGGAACGCCTTGATGCGGTCCTCGGGGATGAGCACGTCGCCGTGCAGGCCCGTCATCGCGTGGAAGATGCCGAGGCCCGGCGTGCACGAGAAGCGCGCGCCCTCGCTCGAGGCGGTCGGCTCCTCGGTGACCTCGAAGCGCAGGCGGTCCCAGCCGCGCATCGCCGAGGCGATGGAGGCAGCCGAGCCCGCCGGGGCCTGCCAGGACAGCTCGGCGCGGTAGGTCCCCGCCTCCGCAGGCTGCGGCTGCCAGTCGAGGTCGACGGAGCCGCCGAGCACGCCGGAAGCGGCCCACTCGACGTGTGGGCACAGGGCCGAGGGCGCGGAGTGGACATACAGAACTCCACGGGTGGGGATGCTCATCGTGCCTCCTAGCTCGAGATCCGCCTTCCCCAGCGACCTCACGGAGCCACGCGTCATCGTTCCGCGTCGTGACCATGCTAGCCCCATGAGCCCCTCGCGCACCACTGGTACGGGTTTCCGCCGGTCTGGAGCGTCGCGCGCCGAGAGAGGCGAGTCGTGTGACGATGGCTCCATGACCACCGAGGTGCTGGACAACCCGTCGTCGTCACGCTTCGAGATCACCGTCGACGGTGATCTCGCGGGCTGGGTCGACTACCGCGTGGACGGCGACGTCTACGCCCTTCCCCACACACGCGTGCTGCCGGCGTTCGAAGGTCGCGGCATCGGCTCCCAGCTGATCGTTGGGGCACTGGAGCAGATTTCCGAGCGGGGCGGCCAGGTGCTCCCCTACTGCCCGTTCGTGCCCAAGGTGATCCGCGACCACCCCGAGCACCTCGACCTCGTGCCCGTCGACGAGCGACCGACGTTCGGCCTGTAGGCCCGCTCAGTCCACGACGTGGACCGTGACGCCGCGCGAGCGCCACAGCTCGACGATGTCGTCACTGTCCTCCCACGCCTCGAGCACTGCGAATCCGTCGGCCTCGAGGGTGTCGAGCATCTCGGCCTTCACCACGTGGTCGGGCCGGTAGTCGCCGACGATGCGCATGACGAGCTGGTCGTAGGGCACGTCGTGCTGAGCCAGCCAGTCCAGAGTGAGGTCGCGCCAGATGAACTCGCGCGACGTGACCACCAGGACGGCACGACCCGCCGCGTGCGCGGCACGCACGGCGTCGACCACCTCGGACCTCGGCGGGCAGTCCTTCGACGCCGCGTGGAACGCGTGGAAGTCGCGGTCCTCCCCCTCCACCAGGTGGCGGATCGAGGACACGTCGACCAGCGTTCCGTCGAGGTCGGCGATCACGGCGTCGGTCATGGCCCCAGTGTGCCGTCTCGCTAGGCTGTGCGTCCCGGGGCGGTAGCTCAGCCGGTCAGAGCAGAGGACTCATAATCCTTGGGTCGTGGGTTCGAGCCCCACCCGCCCCACCAGCGTTGTTGCAGGTCAGCGGCTTGTGCGCCAGGTCGCTGAACAGCAGCCGCTGCTTACGATTTGCTACTCCTTCGCATCTGGGTCCCTCCTGCTCGCCGCGCGGTAGAAGCACCCCACGCTGCGGAGGTGCTCGATCAGCCCCTGAACCAGGGCCGCGCGAGCTTCGTGAACAGAGGGCCCAGCTTCGGCGGCCTCACGGAACTTCGGACATCATGGAGCCGGGATCGTGACCGGGACGATCGCCGGTGAGCAGTGCACCGCGGCCGCGAAGGGCACCCGTCGGCGGTGTGCTCGGATCGTGGTCGGTGGTGGCGCGTGTCTGCTGCATGGCGGAAACGTGCCTCAGGTGAAGGACGCGCGTGAGGCGCGTCGTGGCGGCGGACGCCGCGCTCGACGCGCCGCAGACAGCGGCCGAAGCTCTCACCTCTGCCATGAAAGACTCCCACGCTCCTCTACAGCGGTTGAGGACGAACATTGCGGACGACCCGGTCACGGTCGCTGATTCCACGGCGCTGGGTGACTGGGTGGATCGGGCGGCGCGATCTCGAAGCTCGTTGTTGCCGCCTGCATCGAGGAGCGGCGCATCAGTCGGACCGAAGCGCACCGTCAGATGGTGGCCGCGGCGTTACGGACGATTTTCGACCGGCTCGAGCTGGGTGCCCGACAGCGGCCCCTGATCCCGGTCGTAGTGCCCGAGGTGTTGCGATCCTTCAGCGGAAACGGACCCCATGGACGACCCCCGCGATCCTCGGACCCCATGGACAGGCGCGGACCTATGGAGAGCCCCCCTCGCGGCAGGACCCACGAATGGGCTGCCCCGTGACTGGGCCTGCGTCAGGTCATCTCGAGCACCACGAACACCACACCCGCACCGGACACGAGGACCAGGAACACCACGAGGAATTGACCCCAGTGCTCGGCGAGCGTCAGGGGCCGGCCTCGCTTCTTCGCCGCGTGCCTGTCCCATAGTCCCCACAGAACGGCTAGAGGTACTGCGAAGAGCCAGAAGACCGGGTCCGCGAACATGTCGATGCGCCGGTCCCAGTACCCATCCTCGGCTCGAAGCATGACCAGACCCTATGCCGCGCGCTCGGCAGGAGGGATTCAGAATGACCGGAGCAAGGGAGGACCAATCCCCCGGCATGTGTCTGACCTAGGGAAACGTGGCTTCTGCTAACGGCCGTCAGCAATACGGGACGCCTAGCGCCGGCGCTCAGCTGCGCCGCCAGCGTGGCGAGGCGGGTCGTCCGTTCGTCCCGATTTCTTATCGCTTGGACGATCAGCGCCCCGGCAAGGCCAGCGCCGATCAGGGAGCCCGTGAGTGCGGCCGCAGTCTCGGACATGCTCTGATGATAGGAGCGCTGCAGGTCAGCGCTGCCCGGTCAGTCTCGTGGGCTTCCGTCTCGGTTGCGGGGGCGGCGGTCGGCCTGGCGGAGGGCCAGACCCATGGAGACGAGTGCGGCGGCGAGGGTGAGGATCCCTGCGACCTGCCACCACACCGATTCGGTGCGATCGATCGTCCCGAGACCCACCATGGCGAGCACGAAGTAACCCCCTCCGAAGACACCTGCGCCCCGCCAGTCGCGGCGCAGGTGAACGTCGTCGCGTAGCTGTCCGGTGTGCTCGTCGACAACGTTGCGCATCGCGGCGGCCGCTTCACTGTCGGGGGCGAGGCGCTCGAGGATCTGCGTTTCGACGTCGAGACGGGTCAGTCTCGGGTCGGGCGCGCGTGTGAGGGCGAGGACTCCAAGGGCTGCGGTCACGAAGACGCCGAGGGTTGCTGCGTCCACGCTCACCCCGTCCGCCCTGTGATCATTGCCGTGGCAACTCCGACGGCAATCTGTTGGCCGGCCCCGGCGAAGGCCGCCAGGATCTTCTGCGCGCGGGTCTTCTCGTCTTCGGTGCCGTCTTCGGCGATCTGCTCGAGGGCGGCGATCATCCGGTCAGCCGCGGACTCGGGGTTTGGCCACTGGCCAACGATTCGATACGCCTCGGCAGAGAAGTCGATGACGTACGAGTCCATCACTCCTACGGTGGGTGAATTGGGAGAGTTCTCGAACCACTGCATCTGGATGAGCGAGTCTCGTTCAAGAGCTCGGAGGGCCCGGACGACTCCGTCGATGCCGAAGTTGCTGCCGTCAGCTGCTCGCACTTCCATCGACATCCATCCCGCGGAGATCCGCGGGCGCTCGGACTCGGACTGGCTCACGATGTACCGCAGCACGGGTAACTCGCGTGAGTACCAGGTGTCCGGCAGCGGTTTGGTCACGTCTGGTCAGCTCCCCATGTCGATGCCGGCTTGGGTGAGGCGCAAGCGTAGGAGCGCCTGCGCGCTCGAGAGCGTGCTGATGAGTCCGAGGCTCTCAAGGCGCCGGGCGGATGCGGCGATACCTGTCGGGTCGAGCCCGGTCTCGGTAGCCACGGCGGAGGCCTGGATGGCATCAGCCGACCCACCACCAGCGAGGCGCATGGTGGCGTCGAGGACGGCTCGATCGCTTCCGGTGAGGGTCATGTTCGGTCCTTTCGTGGGTCCAGGTGAACGGTAGTGGCCAGCGGTGACACCACGGTCCGCTTGGCACATTGACTGCGCCGGCGCGCTAGCGCGACACGAGATCACGCCCGACCGGGCCCGTCACATGCTGCTCGCCGAGGCGGAGACCACCTGCAGCAGCCTGTTCGAGGCGGCTGAACGGGTCGTGGGGCCCGACAGGTGACCGCGCCGGGCGAGACGCCGACGCGCTGTGGACGCGCTCGCGGGTCACCTAGACGCAGCACCCGTCGTGGCACCCACGGTCTGCCGACGGGGCGACGCCCAGCGCCGGGACGGGGCTGCAGCACGAGTCCCCGCGCCACGCCTCGCGCCCTTCCTTTACGGCGACGGCCGCGATCACCAGGGCTGCGACGGAGTCTGCCCACCCGAGCCCCCAGACGCTGTTGAGGACGAGCCCGACCAGGAGGACGCCGGACAGATACGTGCACAAGAGCGTCTGATGGGAGTCGGCGACGGCGCTGAGCGAGCCGAGCTCGCGTCCCGTCCGCCGTTGGGCCCAGGAGAGCGCCGGCATGATGGCGAGGCTGAGGGCGGCAAGCACGATCCCCGCGGTGGAGTGCTGCGGCTCCGAGGCGCCGAGGAGAGCGCTCACGGCACCGACCGTGACCAAGGTCGCCAGGGCGAAGAACGAGATGGCGATGACCCGCAGCGCCCGACGCTCCCGTGCCTCGCGCGAGGCGTCCGTCCTCGCCGAGAACTGCCAGGCGACGGCGACCGCCGAGGCCACCTCCACGACGGAGTCGAGGCCGAAGCCGACGAGGGCGATCGAGGAGGCGGCGGCTCCGGACACCAGCGCGACGACGGCCTCGACCACGTTGTAGGCGATGGTGCACGCGACGAGAACCTGCACCCTCCGGACGAGGACGGCTCGCCGCCCCGGCGCGAGGAGATCGACGGAGACGCTCACGCGACAGGTCCTGCGTCAGGCGTGCAGTCGTCGGCGCACTCGACGACGAGCTCGAGCTCGAAGACCAGCGCCAGCACGTCGCGCAGACGCACGTCGGCGAGCTCGTAGCGCATGTGGCGACCCTGCGGCGTGGCGACGACGAGGCCGCACCCACGAAGGCACGCGAGATGGTTGGAGACGTTGGAGCGCGTGAGGCCGAGGTCGCCGGCGAGGGCGGCCGGGTACCGAGGACTCTCAGCCAGCGCGAGGAGGATGCGGCCACGGGTCGGATCGGCCAGGGCGCGACCGAGCCGCGCCATCACGTCGACCTGGCTCTCGAGCGTCAGCATGCGCTGAACAGTACAGCGGTTGCTGACGTATGAGAAGGTCCGGCCCGACGCTGCGGGCCCGGTCGTGCCTGCGCCTTCGTCGCACCTTGGTGGTGCATGCTCTGCCCAGGCGTGTCAGGGACGAGGCAGTGAGGTGACGACGACCGTGGTCGACGAGAGCACGACGTCACGCCGGCGTGTGGGTCCGGTGCAGCGACTGCGGGCGTTCGGGCGCCCGCCGCGGCTCCTCGGGATCGACGTGGCGCGGGGACTCGCCGTGCTCGGGATGGTCGGAGCCCACCTCGGCGACACCCCCGACGACGTCACCTGGTCGGACCCGTCGACCTGGGACGGCCTCGTCGACGGTCGCTCGTCGCTGCTGTTCGCGATGCTCGCCGGCGTCTCCATCACGCTCATCAGCCGCGGCAGGGTGCGTCGGGACGACCACCGTCTGCAGGTGACCCTCGTGCGCCGCGGCCTGGCGGTGCTGGCGATCGGCTTGGTGATCGAGCTGCTGAACACCGGCGTGGCCGTCATCCTCCCGCTGTACGGGATCCTGTTCGTCCTCTCCACCCTCGTGCTGCACTGGACCACACGTCGACTCTGGGTCGTGTCGGCGTCACTGGCCGTCCTCGGCCCCTTCGTGGTGGCCCTGCTGCACGCCCTGAGCCTCGACGCCTACGGTCCAGGGCTCAACCTGACGCTCTTCGGGCTGTACCCCGTCACGGCCTGGCTTGCCATGCTCCTCGCCGGGATGGCGATCGGACGGCTGCAGCTCACCGACGTCCGCACCGGCGCCGCGCTGCTGCTCGGCGGGATCGTGCTCGCCGCGTTCGGGTACGGGGCCGGCCACCTCATCGGGTCGGACCGGGACGAGCCCGTCGCCTACCTCTTCGGACCGGACTACACCGACGAGGACGGCAACGCGACGAACGAGCCCGGCTACCTCACCCGTCTGCGGGAGTCCGACGAGATCGAGCGCGTGTGGAGCACGGCGATGCAGTACAAGCCTCACACGGGCGGGGCGCCCGAGATCGTCGGGTCCGGCGGCTTCGCCGTGGCCGTCACCGGGCTCAGCCTGCTCCTCGCGCGACCGCTGCGGCTGCTGCTGCTCCCGCTCGCAGCGCTGGGCTCGATGCCGCTGACCGCGTACACGGGGCACCTGCTCCTGGCGGTGGGCCTCGCCGGCGGCCCGTTCGGCGGCTACGACGACCCCACCAACACCTTGTGGGGCTGGACGTCGCTCGCGATGGTCGTGATCGCGACCGGCTGGGTGGCGCTCGTCGGCCGCGGACCCCTCGAACGCCTCGTCGCCAGGGTGAGCGCCCTCCCGCCCGGACCGGGCGCGACTCCCGCGCCGGAAGACGCCGACGCGTCGCGGTAAAGTCGTCGTGGGCCTGTTGCTCCTCCCTATCTAGAGGACTTCAGGTCAAGGCCTCGCCGTGGTGCACCAACACCCGGCGAGGCCGTCTTGGTCGCGGGTGGACCTCAGCGACGACGCGGGACGCTGCCCACGACCTCGGTGCCCTGCAGGAAGCGGAAGTCGCAGCCCTCCTCGGCCTGGGTGACCTCGTCGACGTAGAGCTTCGCGTAGCCCCGCTGCGGAACGTCACGCACGCGGTCGGCCACCTCGGCGGCACGGGCGACCAGCTCCTCCTCCCCCACCTCCAGCTCGAGGGAGCGACCGCTGACCGACAGGGCGATCGTGTCTCCGGTGCGCACGAGGGCCAGCGGTCCCCCGACCGCCGCCTCGGGCGAGGCGTGCAGGACGATCGTGCCGGCGGCCGTGCCGGACATGCGGCCGTCGCTGATGCGCACCACGTCCTTCACACCGGCCCGGGCGAGCTTGCGCGGGATCGGGATGTAGCCGGCCTCGGGCATGCCGGGGTACCCGACGGGACCGATGTTGCGCAGGACCAGCACGTCGTCCGCCTCGACGTCGAGGTCGTCGCGGTCGATGCGCTCGGCCAGGTCGGCCGCGTCCTCGAACACGACCGCCCTCCCCCGGTGCTCGAGCAGGGCCGGGGACGCCGCGGACTGCTTGATGATGGCTCCTGCGGGCGCCAGGTTGCCGCGCAGCACGGCGATGCTGCCGCCCCGGTGCACGGGGTCCGCCAGAGGACGGACCACCTCCTGCGGGAACGGAGCCGGGGCGTCGGCGAGCTCCTCGCCGAGCGTGCGACCCGTCACCGTCAGGGCTTCCAGGTCGAGCTGGTCGCGGATCTCGAGCATGAGTCGCTGCACACCACCGGCACGGTGCAGGTCCTCCATGTAGTGCGACCCCGACGGCTTGAGGTCGACCAGCACGGGCGTCTCGCGGCCCATCCGGTCGAACGCCTCCAGGTCGAGCGCGTAGCCACGGCGGCCGGCGACCGCGGCGAGGTGGACGAGCGCGTTCGTCGAGCCGCCGAGGGCGAGCAGCACCCGGAAGGCGTTGTCGAACGCGGCCGGCGTGAGGATCTGGTCGATCGTCAGGCGCTCCCGGGCGAGGCCGACCGCACGGGTCCCCGTGGCCTCGGCGATCCGCATCCGGTCGGCCGTCACGGCCGGCGGGGAGGCCGATCCCGGCAGCGCGATCCCCATGGCCTCGCTGACGGCGGCCATGGTGCTGGCGGTGCCGGCCACCGAGCACGTGCCGACGCTGCCGACGAGCCGGCCGTTGACCTCGGCGATCTCGTCGGCGTCGATCTCGTCCGCGCGGTAGCGCCCCCAGAAGAAGCGGCAGTCGGTGCACGCCCCGACCGTCCGTCCGCGGTGGCTGCCGGTGAGCATCGAGCCCGTCACCAGCTGGATCGCGGGCTTGCCGGCCGAGGCCGCGCCCATGAGCTGGGCCGGCACCGTCTTGTCGCACCCGCCGATCAGGACCACGGCATCCACGGGCAGCGCCTTGAGCATCTCCTCGGTGTCCATCGACATGAGGTTCCGCAGGAGCATGCTCGTGGGGTGGGCGAAGCTCTCGTGCACCGAGATCGTCGGGAAGCTGATCGGCAGGCCACCGGCCAGCATGACGCCTCGCTCGATGGCGGTGATCAGCTGGGGGACGTTGCCGTGGCACGGGTTGAAGCCGCTCTCCGTGTCGACGATGCCGATGACCGGTCGGTCGAGCGCGTCGTCGCCGTACCCCGCGCCCTTGATGAAGGCCTTGCGCAGGAACAGGGCGAACTCCGGGTCGCCGTAGCTGGTCAGGTTCGAGCGGAGCCCGGTCGGGGTGTCGTCGTGCATCGTGGTCCTCACTGCAGGGTCTGGATGGTCGCCGGCGGACTGGCTCCAGGGCATGGCGTCGAGCCTCACCGCACGGCCTCGAGCTCGCGGGCGACGTGGTCGCCGATCTCCAGGGCCGCCGTCGCGGCCGGCGACGGCGCGTTGAGCACGTGCAGCTGCCGGGGTGCTCGACGCAGCAGGAAGTCGTCGACCATCGCGCCGGAACGGTCCACGGCCTGGGCGCGGACACCCGCCTCGCTGGGCACGAGGTCCCCGGACTGCAGCGACGGCACGAGCTCGCGCAGGCTCTCGAGGAAGCGCCGCTGGGACAGCGACCTCAGGACCTCGTCCACACCGGTGCGCCACCACCGTCGGGCCAGCCGCCACGTGCCGGGCCAGCGCGCAGCGTCGGCGAGGTCGCGCACGCGCACGGTGCGCCAGTCGTAGCCCTCGCGGGCCCCGGCCAGCACGGCGTTGGGCCCGGCGTGCACCGAGCCGTCGAACATCCGGGTGAGGTGGACGCCGAGGAACGGCAGGTCCGGGTCCGGGACCGGGTACACGAGCCCGTTGACGAGGTGTCGAGCGTGTGGTGCGAGCTCGAAGTACTCACCGCGGAACGGGACGATGCGCACCTGCGGGTCCACACCCGCGAGGCGTGCGACGCGGTCGCTGTGCAGTCCGGCGCAGTTCACGAGACGGTCCGCCCGCAGCTCGCCCCCGCTCGTCCCGATGCGCAGGCCGCGACCGTCGTCCTCGACCGACAGCACCTCCCGGCCGAGCAGGACGTCGCCGCCGGCCCGTCCGACCAGGTCGGCCAGCACCACGCAGACGCCCACGTAGTCGACGACCGCGGTGCTCTCGACCCGCACCGCCGCCAGCGCGCTGACGTACGGCTCCAGCTCGTGCGCCTCGTCGGCGTCGACCCGACGGCACGGGACGCCGTTGGCGACGCCGCGGCGCACCAGCTCGTCCAGGGCCGGCAGCTGTGCTCCGTCCGTGGCGACGACGAGCTTGCCGCACCGGTCGACCGAGATGCCGTGCCGCGACGCGAACTCGACCATGGACGCGGCGCCCGCCGTGCCGAGCCGCGCCTTCAACGACCCCGGGCGGTAGTAGAGCCCGGAGTGCACGACGCCGGAGTTGCGCCCGGTCTGGTGGGCGGCGAGCGTCGGCTCCTTGTCGACGACGGTCACGCGGTGACCGCGCCCGGCCAGACGGTGCGCGGTCGCGAGGCCCACGATGCCCGCCCCGACCACCACGACCTCGTGACGTGGCATCCCTACCCCTGCCGGACCGTCAGGCCGCCGTCGACGACGAGCACCTGGCCCGTGACGTAGCGGGACGCCTCGGAGGCGAGGAAGAGCACCACGTCCGCGACCTCGGCAGGATCCCCCACCCGTCCGAGCGGCACGGCCGAGGCGGATGCGTCGAGTGCAGCGGCCCCCATCGAGTGCTCGTCGTCGAGGGACTGGGCCGTGCGGATGAAGCCCGGTGCCACCGCGTTGGCGCGCACCCCGTGCGGACCGAGCTCGACCGCCAGGGCGCGCGCGAGCCCGAGGACTCCGGCCTTGGCTGCGGAGTAGTGCGCGTGCTCGCCCCACCCGTAGGTCGAGCCGCTGACCGAGGAGAGCGCGACCAGCGACCCTCCACCGCGTCGGACCATGGCGGGCGCGGCAGCACGGAAGACTCGCATCTCACCCTGCAGGTCGACGTCCAGCACGTTCTCCCACTCGGCGTCCTCGAGGTCCACGAACGCTCGTCGTCGCGCGATCCCTGCATTGGCGACGACGGCGTCGAAGCCGTCGCCCTGCGACTCCTCGACGACCGCCCGCACCTGGTCCGTGCTCGTGACGTCGAGCCGGTGGAAGACCGCGTCGTGGCCCTCCTCGCGCAACGAGGCAGCGACCGACTCCCCCGCGTCCAGCACGTCGGTGAGCACGGTGCGGTACCCGGCACGAGCGAACGCGGCGGCGCAGGCGGCACCGATCCCGATGCCGGCCCCGGTGATGATCACCGAGGGGGCACCGGACGGAAGGCCCGGCATCAGTCGCGCAGGGGCATGGCGAGCGGACGCATGGGAGCCGCCGTCGCGCCACGCAGCTTGATGCCGGCCCCGATGAAGCAGAACTCGTACAGCTGCTCCTGCGAGAGGCCCTCCATGTCCACGACCTCCATGATCGGGACCCCCGCCTCGGCGAAGAGGTAGGTGTGGACGGGCAGCCAGTTGCCCTCCTCGGCGGAGGGGATCTGCTCGAACGACAGGTTGTCCGACGCGACGAGCGCGGCGCCCGACCTCGCGAGCCACTCCGCGCCGTCTCGGTCGACCCCGGACTCGTTCGTGATGTACGCCTGCGGGTCGTCCCACAGCGTCATCTGGCCGGAGCGGATGAGCACCGCGTCCCCGGGCCGGACCTCGACACCCTGACGACGGGCGGCGTCCTGGAGGTCCTTCGACCCGATGCCGTAGCTCTGCGGCAGGACGTCGACGCCGTGCAGCGCCGCGACGTCGAGCAGCACCCCGCGTGTGATGATCGGCGGCTGCTTGTCGGCGCCGGCGCACATCCAGTGCCGGGCGCCGAGCCACTCGTCGGCGTCGAAGTTGTTCCAGATCTTGCGGCCGTAGCCGAAGTGGTTGAGCGTGTCGATGTGCGTCCCGCAGTGCGTGTACATCGAGACGGCGTCACCGGAGTACCCGACGAGCTGGTTCTGCTCGCCGAAGCCGGTCGCGTCGTCGTTGGCGGTGCCGCGCGGGGTGTTCGTCATCCAGATCTGGTACGGCGGCTGGCCGGCCGCGGTGAACGACGGCATGCCGAGGAAGTAGTCGACGCTCAGGTCGAGCGTGTGCCCGGCGTCCGCGCGTGAGACGACCGACCGTGCCATGTCGGGGGTGATCAGGTTGAGCATGCCGATCTCGTCGTCCGGACCGAACGGGCTCTCGGTGATCTGGCGGAAGGTCGCCGACGCCGCGGCGATCTTCTGCGCCGTTCCCTCGTCCACGAAGTTGACTCCACACATGGTCAGTTCCTCTCGTCTGCGCCGGCGTCCCGGCTGTTCTCGGGGGTCGTGCTGAGGGCTCCGTAGAGCTGGGGGCGGCGGTCGCCGAACAGGGAGATCGCGAAGTTCACCTCGGGCAGGCGCACGTCCTTGGTCCTGGCCAGGCTCGGCTGGATGTCGGCCACGATGAGTCCGTCCTCGCGCTCGACCGAGGCCAAGACGGTACCGGTCGGGTCGATCACCTGGCTGCGGCCGATGAACTGGGCACCCTGCTCCTGGTCGCCGCGGTTGGCGGCGATGACGAACACGTGGTTCTCGGCCGCCCGGACCCGCGTGAACAGCTCCGCGACCCGCTCGGCGGGTGCCGGCCAGTTCGTCGGGTTGGCGATGATGTCCGCACCCCCGAGGGCGAGGCAGCGCGCCCACTCCGGGAAGCGCAGGTCGTAGCAGATGCTCAGTCCCACGACACCCAGCCGCGTCTCGACGAGGACCGGCTCGTTGTCGCCCGGCGTGACGAAGCGGTCTGCGCCGAGGTGGGGCAGGTGCGTCTTCCGGTAGACGCCCGACGTGCCGTCCGGTGCGAGCAGCATCGCGGTGTTGTGCAGCACGTCGTCCAGGAGCTCCAGGAAGCCGATCACGACGTGCAGGTCGAGCGACGTGGCCGCCTCCGCGACCCGAGCCACCTCGGGGCCGTCGATCCGGACCGCCGCGGCTCGGGCGGACTCCGGGGTGTCGAAGACGTACCCGGTCAGCCCGCACTCGGGCAGCACCAGCAGCTCGACGCCCTGCTCCCGGGCCTCGGCCATGATCTCGGCCGTCCGGCGCGAGTTCTTGTCGGCCTCGCCCGGGACGGAGCCGAACTGTCCCGCCGCGACGCGGACGGTGTGTGCAGTGGTGGTCATGAGCTCTTCCTCTTTCGGTCCCACGCGCCGTTGATGACGATGGCCACCACGAGGACGACCCCGTAGGCCGCCTGCAGCACGAACGACGACGCCTCGGTGAGGGTCAGGTAGTTCTGGATCAGGAACAGGAGCGCGGCCCCGCAGGCAGCGCCGAGGAGGCCGCCGCGGCCGCCGGCGAGGCTGATGCCGCCGAGGGCGACCGCCGCGATGGCGAGCAGGGTGTAGGTCGGCCCCACCTTCGCGTCGGCCCCGCCGAGCACGGCGGTGAGGACGAGCCCGGAGATGCCGACCATCGCTCCGGTCAGGACGTAGGCGGTGAAGCGCACCGCGGTGACGGGGACGCCGGCCGTGTAGGCCGCGCGGTCGTTGGACCCGACCATCCGCAGGTTGCGCCAGTAGGCCGTGCGGCTCAGCAGCCACCAGGCACCACCGACGCCGAGGATGACCCAGAGGATGTTCGGCACCACGCCGTCGACGTCGGTGAACCAGGACATCCAGGCCGGCAGGTAGCCGGTGGGCGACGACAGCACCTGCGTGGCGATGCCGGCGAACACCAGGTAGGTGGCCAGCGTCGCGATGATCGGCGGGATGCGCACGATGGCGACGAGGGTGCCGTTGAGCGCCCCGATGGCCGCCCCCACCACCAGCGCCGCGAGGATGACGATCCAGGCGACCGAGATGTCGTTCGCGATGAGTCCGGCCGCCAGGACGACGCTGACCAGACCGGCGCCCGGCCCGACCGACAGGTCGAGGCCACCGCCGCCGCTCAGCACCACCGGTGTCTGGGCCATGGCCAGCAGCACGAGGGGCGAGGCGTACACGAGGACGAGCTTCCAGCCGCCGTCGATGAACTCGCTGCTCCTGGTGACCGTCACCACCGCCATCACGACGACGGCGATCAGCGCCGGGAGGAAGTACGGGACCTGGCGCGCGGTGCGCACCGGTCCGAGGTCGACCGTGGTCATGCGTCCTGCCTTCCGGGAAGGGCGAGGCCGGCCTCCTGGCCGAACATCGCGGAGAGGACCGCGTCGTACGTGAGTTCGTCGGCCTCGAGCACGGCCTCGACCGACTGGTCGTGGCACACGGCGACGCGGTCGCAGGCCGTGAGCAGCTCCTCGATCTCGGTCGACAGCATGACGACCGTCATGCCGTCGTCGGTGAGCTCGCGCAGCAGCGCGTAGAAGTCGCGCTTCGTGCCGATGTCGACGCCGCGGAGCGGGTCGTTCAGGACGAGCAGGTCGGGCTCGGAGGCGATCCACCGTCCGACGAGCACCTTCTGGGCATTGCCGCCACTGAGTCCCGTGATCGGGTAGCTCGGGTCGTCCGGGTGGACTCCGAGGCGGCGCATGGAGGAGGCGACGAGCTCGGTGACGGCCGCTCCCCGTAGGAAGCCGAACCGGGACCGACGGCCGTAGGTCGCCATGGCCAGGTTGTCGCGGACGTCGAGCGTGCGGAACAGCCCCTCCTCCTGGCGCTTGCCGGGCACGTAGGCCACACCTGCCGCCACGGCGGCGCGATACCCCTGAGGGGTGACCGGTCCGTCGGGACCGTCCACCTCGACCTCGCCACCGACGGCGGACCGGACGCCCGCGAGGGTCTCCAGCAGCGGGACGCCGCCGTGCCCGTCGAGCCCTCCGACGCCGAGGATCTCCCCGCGGCGCACCTCCAGGTCGACCGGGCGGGCGCCCGTGTCGAGCGTGACGGCACGCAGCCGGGCGGCCACGCCGCGGTCGACCCGCTCCCGGGCGGTCGTCGTGTGCGAGCGGTGCTCGGCCTCGCTGCGACCGTCCATCATGCTGAGCAGACGCGACGGCGTCGCCTCGGCCCGCTCGACGGTCCCGATCGTCCGGCCCGACCGCTGGACCGTCGCCCGGTCGATGAGGATCTCGAGCTCGTCCATCCGGTGCGACACGAACAGCACGCTGCGGCCGTTCTCGCGCTCGTCCATCAGCAGCGCGAACAAGCGGTCGCGGGTGGCCAGGTCGAGCGCCGAGGTCGCCTCGTCGAGGATGAGCAGGCGCCACGGTCGCACGAGCGCACGCACCAGGGTCAGCACCTGGCGCTCGGCGAGCGACAGCTTGTAGGGCGACGCCTCGAGGATCGCCGGTGATGCTCCCAGCCGCTCCACGACCTCGGTCGCGGCGGCCAGCTCGTCCGAGCGCGAGCGCCCGCGGCGGAACAGGCCGTCGGTGCCGGCGAACACGTTCTCCAGGCCCGAGCACTCGTCGGAGATGAGCGTCTCCTGGAACACCGTGACGACGCCGTTGCGCTGCGCCTGCGCGGGCGAGCGCAGCCCGACCGCCTCGCCGTCGACGAGGACCTGGCCCTCGGTCGGGCGCATGATGCCGCTCAACAGCTTGACGACCGTGCTCTTGCCGGAGCCGTTCTCGCCGACGAGCCCGTGGATCTCGCCCGGCCGGACCTGCAGGTGGCAGCCGTCGAGCGCGACGGTCGCGCCGTAGCGGTGGGTGATCCCGGCCAGCTCGACCAGGGGGTGTGCAGTCATGGGTCGGTCCTCACAGACGCTGCGCGACGTGGCGGTCGCGGCCGTAGACGGTGATCAGGACGAGGATCGCGATGCCGAGCATCACCTGCTGCATGTTCGGCCCCACGGAGAAGCCGATGAGCAGCGTGGTGAACCCGGTGGTCACGAGGACACCCGCGATCGTGCGGGCGTAGCCGCCGGCGCCGCCGAGCAGCGAGGTGCCGCCGACCACGACGGCCGTGATGGTGGAGAACAGGTAGGGCGCGCCGATGTCGACCGAGGCGCCACCGCTGAAACCGCCGAGCAGCAGGCCGGCCGTGCTCGCGCACACCGCACCGACCGTGTAGACGACGACCCGCACCAGCATCGGACGGACGAGCGCCAGGCGCGCGGCCGTGACGTTCGAGCCGAGCGCGTAGATCTGCCGCCCGATCACCGTGCGGCGCTCGACGACGATCACGAGGGCGGCGACGAGCACCCACACGACGACGGCCGCGGGGATGCCGAAGCCCAGGAACGAGCCGTTCGGGGAGACGGAGGAGGTGATGAAGCCGGGGACGTCACCACCGGTGTTGCCGTCGACCGAGATGAGCACGCCGCCGGTCACGATGGAGGCCACGCCGAGGCTCACGACGAGTGGGTGCAGCCCGAACAGGCTCGACAGCACGCCGTTGGCCAGACCGATGGCGATCGACAGGACGAGCACGAGCAGCACGATCTGGCCGAAGCCCCAGCCCTTCGCGTACAGCGTCGGCAGCAGCACGTTCGCCATGCCGATCGTCGCGGGGATGGACAGGTCGATGCCGCCGATCATGACGGCCCAGGTCTGGCCGACGGCCGCGATCCCGAGCACGGCCGACAGCACGAGCAGCGACATGATCCCCGAGCGCGAGAGCACCTCGGGCGTGGCGACCGCCAGGACCAGGAACATCGCCACCGGGGCGGACGTCACCTCGGGTGAGGTCGTGATGGACATCGGACCTACTTGACCGGGAGCTCGGCGAGCCCGGCGTCGAACGTCTCCGGCTCTCCGGAGCCGGTGAACAGGTCGTCGTAGTACGACGCGGGCACCGACTCGCCGTCGACCGGCTGGGCGTTGCACGCGCTGCTGAGCTTCATGCCGCTCTTGTAGTACTGGTCGACGTTGGAGCCGTCGATCTGCGCGAGCGGGTAGAGCAGCGTGTTGTGCTTCGGCTTCTGGCCGGCGAGCATGCGCAACGAGACGCGGAAGGCCTCGTTCACGCCCTGGCCGGCACCACCGGCGAAGCCGAAGGAGTCGGCGCCGGTCTGCTTCCAGCTGGCGAGCCAGGAGCAGGCACCTTCGAAGCCGGTGACCGGCGGCAGGTCACGATCGGCCTGCTGGAACGCCTGGGTGACCGGGACCGCGCACACGCCGCCGTCCCAGACGCCCGCGATGCTGCCCTGGTGCGTGCTGAGGTAGCTGAGCATCTGCGACTTGATCGTCGAGGTGGTCCACTCCCCTGTGATGTGGTCGACCTTCAGGCCGGCCTTCTCGAACGCGTCGGCCGCTCCGGCCTGGCGAGCCTCGGCCGCGGCGACGCCGGGGATGCCGTCGCACATGACGACCGTGTCCTTGGTGTCACCGACCTTGTCGATCAGCCACTCGGCCGACTTCTTGCCGGCGTCGTAGGCGCCGAAGTCGGACTGGATGACGTTCGTGCAGTCGGTGCCGGTCTGCATGACGACGACGAGCGTTCCGGCCTTCTGGGCGGTGTCGAACGCCTTGCAGACACCCACGGTCGGCGGCTGCATGACCAGGATGACGTCGCAGCCCTTCTGGACCATCGAGGTGATCTGCGTGGCCTGGAGGCTCGCGTTGTTGTTGGCGTCGCTCACCGTGAGACCACCCTTGGCCACACCCTTCTTCTCCAGCTGGGCGACGATGTTCTTCGCGACCGTCAGGCCCTCCTGACGCCAGGAGTTGCCCTGGTAGGCGCTGGAGTAGCAGAACTTGTAGGGCGCCTCGCCCGGCTCCCAGTCGGCGTACGGGTTGGGGCCGACGCGGGTCGCGTGCCAGAAGCCCGCGTACGTGTCGCGGACCGACTCCGGCAGCGCGTCGAGCGCCTCCTTGTCGGCCGCCGACTCCTTGCCGCCGGTGTTGAGCTTGGTGTACGCCCCCGTCCCTGCTGCGTCGTCGCCGTCGTCGGCGGACAGTCCGCCGCACGCGGTCAGGGCGACGAGCAGCCCGAGGACGGTCGCGGCCAGCGCCACCTTCTTCCCGCGACGGGGGCGCGGGAGGCGTGTCGTGAGTCGGTTCATGGTGCTCCTAGCGGGATAGCGCGTGACGTAGCGCACACTGTTTGGTGTGTAACATACAACATGCCACATGCCGCTCTCGTCAACGAGAATCGCGAAATGAAACACGACCGTTACGATCGGCGCACGGACGAAGGCCCGGCCGACCGCGACCTCAGCGGACGGCCCGACTGAACGGAGCAGGATGAAGCCGCTGGCCCACGAGGGATCGATGGCGGACCGCGCCACGTCGGCCCTGCGCACCGCGATCCTCAACGGCGACCTGGAGCCCGACACCCTGCACGCCGTCCACACCGTCGCCGACAGCCTCGGGGTCTCACGCACCCCCGTGCGCGAGGCATTGATCCGGCTCGCCGCCGACGGCCTGGTGCGGGTGCAGCGCAACCGGGGCTTCGTCGTGCTGCACACCTCGGCCGAGGACCTGCGCCAGATCTTCTCGTTGCGCCTGCTGCTCGAGGTCCCCGCGACACGGGCCGCGGCGCTCGCGGCCACGGACGCCGACATCGCGGCGCTCGAGGCCGACATCGGCCGCATGCGCGAGGCGCGCGACGCCGACGACGCCGAGACGTTCCTGAGGGCGGACCGTCAGTTCCATCGCACTCTGCTCACCATCAGCGGCAACGACCGACTCGCCGAGTTCGTCGACGGCCTGCGCAACGTGGTCCTGGGGACGGGCGTCTCGACCGCCAACCGGACGGAGTCGATCGAGGAGATCCTCCAGCCGCACGTCGAGATCCTCGGGCTGGTGCGGGCCCACGACGCCGACGGCGCCGCGCGTTCCATGCGTGAGCACCTGCTGCACACGGCCCGCAAGCTCATCGGCCAGGAGTTCGGCGAGGACGAGAGCATCGCGTTCGACGAGGTGCTCGGACGGTTCGGGGCCACGTAGGCGACGTCCCACACCGCGGGTCCGTCAGGCGGGGTGCTCCTTGTGCCACGCCACGAGCGCGTTCGCGTGGCCGTGCCCGAGGCCGTGCTCGGACTTCAGCACCGCCACCTTCTCCATGTGCTTCGCGTCGCCCAGCGCGCTGATGACACCCATCCAGTGGTCGATCGACTTCCCGCAGGTCCTCTCGATCGACGGGAAGTACGACGCGGGGCCCTTCGTGGGCCACTCCTGCTCAGCCATGGCCCGAGCGTAGGCCTCGGACGTAGCCTGAGGCCATGGTCGACGACGCTCCCGCACCGCTCACGCCGCTCGACGAGGACTGGGAGCGCGCTCTCGTGGTGGTCGCCCACCCCGACGACGTCGAGTTCGGTGCCGCGGCCGCCGTCGCCCGGTGGACGGACCAGGGCAAGACCGTCGTCTACTGCATGGTCACCAGCGGCGAGGCCGGCATCGACGCGCTCCCGCCGGACGAGTGCCGCACGGTGCGGGAGGCCGAGCAGATCGAGTCCGCGCGCGTGGTCGGCGTCGACGTCGTGGAGTTCCTCGGCTTCCCCGACGGCGTCGTCGAGCCGACGATCGCCCTGCGCGCCGCCATCGCCGAGCAGGTGCGCCGACACCGTCCCGACGTGGTCGTCACCGGCAACCACCACGACACCTGGGGCGGCAGCTCGCCCAACCAGGCCGACCACATCGCCGTCGGGCGGGCCACCATCCACGCCGTGCAGGACGCGGGGAACCGTTGGATCCACCGCGAGCAGCTGACCGACGGGCTCGAGCCGTGGGGCGACGTCCGTCAGGTCTGGGTGGCGGGCTCCCCCGTCGCCGGGCACGGCGTCGACACGACCGCCACGTTCGACCGTGGCGTCGCCTCGCTCGAGGCGCACCGTGCCTACATCGACGGGCTGGGCTGGGAGCACTTCGACGCCGCCGAGTTCCTCGAGGGCATGTCGCGCCCCACCGGTTCACGCCTGGGCGTGACCCACGGCGCCGCCTTCGAGGTCGTCTCGATGACCTGGGGCGAATGACCCGCGTCGTCGCCACGGGCCGTCGTAGGCTCCGAGCGTGACCTCCGTGCAGCACGTGCCCTCGTTCACCGTCGCGCAGCGCTTCGCGATGACCACCAACCGCTACGAGGTGGTCGCCTCCGACGGCACGCCCGTCGGCTTCGCCGAGCAGAAGCGCATGGCCCTCAAGGAGAAGGTGACGTTCTTCGCCGACGAGGGGCGCACCCGGCCCGCCTTCTCCTTCACCGCGCGCAACGTGATGGATCTCGGTGGCGGCTACGACGTGGTCGACGCCGAGGGCGCCTCGCTCGGCTCGTTCCGCAAGCTCTTCGGCCAGAGCCTCATGCGCACCACGTTCGTCCTCGAGGGCGACGGGTTCACGGGCACCGGGCAGGAGCGCAGCCAGCTCGTGGCCGTGCTGCGGCGCTTCACCGACGTGCCGTT
This sequence comes from Aeromicrobium sp. Leaf272, assembly GCF_001422865.1. NCBI lineage: Bacteria > Bacillati > Actinomycetota > Actinomycetes > Propionibacteriales > Nocardioidaceae > Aeromicrobium > Aeromicrobium sp. Leaf272. The sequence continues at coordinate 481,231 of NZ_LMMY01000013.1, read as the reverse complement.
CCTGCGCTTCCACTTCGACGTCGTCGACGACGCCACCGGATCACCGCTGATGTCGGTCGAGCGCGCGGCGTCGGTGCGTGACCGTTACGAGGTCTCGGTCCCCGACCCCCGTGTGGACGTGCGGCTGGCCGCCGCCTTCGCGGTGGGTCTCGACGCCCTGCTGGGGCGCTAGACCGCGACCACGCTGCCCTGACAAGCAGAGAGCCCGCCGTCCTGTGGGACGCCGGGCTCATCGTGCTCCCCCGATTGGACTCGAACCAATAACCCTTCGATTAACAGTCGAATGCTCTGCCAATTGAGCTACGGGGGAATGGCTCCCACTTGGGGAGCACGATCGCATACTCTACCAACCTCCTGGCGCAGTCGTGACACAGCCCGGTCCCCCGTGCGTCGTGCCGTCGAGACGCTCATGCCGAGGTGCTGCGCCACGTCGGCCCAGGGCGTCGGACAGGTCCCGTCGGGAGCCCTCGCGTACCGCAGGAGGAGCACGTCGCGCTCCTGCGTCGTCAGGGCTGCGAGGTCGTCGAGGACCGCCGGGCTCTCCGGTCCACACGCGGCCGACGCGGGCTCCGGCACCACCTCGTGCGGCACCTCGAGGCGGGCCCGGCGGTGCTCCTGCAGCGCACGGGTGATCCATGGCCAGGCGTACGTCGCAAGGCGGGCCCCGCGGTCGGGGTCGAAGCGGGCCACGGCGGCCAGGAGGGCCATCGCGCCGACCTGGAAGGCGTCGTCGATCTCGCCCGGTCCGAATCCGAGGGCCCGCACCCGCATCGCCGCCAGGCGCAACGAGCCACGCGCCAGCGCTTCGCGCGCCTGGAGGTCGCCGGAGCGGGACGCCAGCGCGAGCCGTCGCTCCTCCCCCGGCGCCAGCGGCGCTTCCTGCAGGAGACGACGCACCAGGTCCATGGCTCCACCGTGCTGCGCGGAGACGAAGGGATCCAGGGTGCTCAGAGCGACTGTGGACGGCGGTGCGGGACCACTCCCGACCCGACCCGCGGCTGGGGACGAGCCGCTGGAGCTACTCGCCGCCGAAGGTCTTGTCGCGCAGCTCGCGGAACTCGCCCTGGCGAGCGAGCAGCTGGCTGAACACCTCGCGGTATTCGTCCGGCTGCTCCGCCGGGTCGGTGCGCTGCAGCTTGGACCGCAGGTCCTCCACCAGACGCCCCACCGTGAGCAGACGGAGCCGGGCCATGACCGCGGTCACCACGCGCGCCGTGGAACCCTCGGTGGAGCTCAACGGCTCCATGGCGGCCAGGCTCAGCACCCGGCGCAGGTCGTCGGAGACCAGCGCGTCGGAGACCCGCGGCACGAACGTGGGGTCGGTCTGCTCCGGCAGGCCGACCTTCTGCATGGTGCGCCAGATCTCCTGTGCCACCGGGTGCGTGAAGTCGTCGTCGTCGAGACTCTCGGCCGGGACGCGAGCCAGGTGAGGGTGCTGCGCGAGGGCCTTCAGCGCCTCGCGCTCGTCGGCGAACTGGCGCGCCCCGAAGCTGACGAAGGGCTGCGGCGGCGGGGCCGGCGCGGGCGTCTCGGCCTGCTGCGTCGGCACCCGACGCTCCGGCTTGACCGCCGGCTTGTACCGACGGTGCTCCGTGCGCACCTGGTCGACGTCGACGCCGACGCGCGTGGCCACCTCGCGCAGGAACTCCTCGACCTTGCTCTTGTCGCGGATGGACGTGGCCAGGCCGACGGCCTCGCGCACGGCGTCGACGCGCTGGTCGGCGCGGTCGAGGTCGTACCGGGTGAGCACGTTGTCGAGCACGAACCGGTACAGCGGGATGCGCGCGTCGACGAGTGCGCGCACGCCGGCGTCGCCGTCGGCCAGGCGCAGGTCGCACGGGTCCATCCCCCGCGGCTCCACCGCGACGTAGGTCTGCGCGGCGAACTGCTGGTCGCCCTCGAAGGCCTTCATCGCGGCACGCTGGCCGGCCTCGTCGCCGTCGAAGGTGAACACGACCTCCCCGTGCATCGCACCGTCGTCGAGCAGGATGCGTCGCAGCACCTTGGCGTGACCCTCGCCGAACGCCGTGCCACAGGTGGCCACGGCGGTGCGCACACCGGCCTCGTGGCAGGCCATGACGTCGGTGTAGCCCTCGACCACCACGGCCCGGCTCTCCGAGGAGATCTGGCGCCGTGCGAGGTCGACCCCGTAGAGCACCTGGCTCTTCTTGTAGATCGGCGACTCGGACGTGTTCACGTACTTGCCCTGCATGAAGTCGTCCTCGAACATCCGCCGGGCACCGAACCCGATGATCTCGCTCGTCATCTCGCGGATGGGCCACAGCAGCCGGCCCTGGAAGGCGTCGAACAGCCCGCGGCTGGAGCGCCGGGCCAGCCCACCGGTCACCAGCTCGTCGTCGGTGAAGCCCTTGCCCTTGAGGTGGGCGATGAGGGCGGTGCCCGATCTCGGGGCCCAGCCCATCGCGAACGTCTCGGCCGCGCGCTGGTCGAAGCCACGGTCGGTCACGAACTGGCGCCCCGGCGACGCCTCGGGGGCCGAGGCGAGGGTCTGCGCGTAGAACTCGCCGGCCAGGCGGTGGGCCTCGAGGAGCCGCTGACGCTGCTGGGGGTCGCGACGAGGCCCGCGCGACTCGCCCTCCTCGTAGCGCAGCTGGATGCCGTACTTGGCCGCCAACCGCTCCATCGACTCGACGAAGCTCAGGCCCTCGATCTTCTGGATGAAGGCGATCGCGTCGCCGCCCTCGCCGCAGCCGAAGCAGTGGAAGGTGCCGCGCGCGGGGTTGGCGTGGAACGACGGGGTCTTCTCGTCGTGGAACGGGCACAGGCCCTTCATGGTCCCGCCCGACCGGCGCAGCGTGACGTACTGCTCGACGACCTCGTCGATGCGGGCGCGTTCACGGACGAGCTGGATGTCCTCGTCGTTGATCAGTCCCGCCACGAGACGATCCTAGGCCGTGGCCGTCAACCGAGGAGCCGGTCGGCCCACAGCCGGGCCGACACGTCGGTCAGGCCGGCCACCTGGTCGATCACGACCCTGGTGCGCGCCGCGTCGTCCTCGGCACGCAGGAGGTCGGCGCGGAACTCCGGCTCCAGGTGCTCGTCGCCCGTGGCCACCAGCAGCGCGACGAGCGAACCGAGCGCTTCGCGCTGGGCGGTGAGCTGCCGAGCGCGGTCGTCCGACCGCATCACGTAGTGCGCCGCGATGGACTTGAGCACGACGATCTCGTCGCGGGTGTCGGCCGGCACCTCCAGGTCGGCGCCGTAGCGGGTGAGCGGGCCCGGCCCCCAGCGCTCGACCGTCGCTCTCTCCGCGGACACCGCGAACCGGCCGATCAGCCCGCTGGTCAGGCTCTTCAGCACCGCGTGCGCCTCACGGCTCCCGTCGAAGTCCTCGCGCGGCCACTCCGGCATCGCGCGCAGTCGCTCGAGTGCCGCACCGAGACGGTCGTCGTCGGCGTCGGGGTCGTACCAGTCGCGCGCCACGTGGTAGACGTTCGCCAGGTCGAGACGCCCGGGCAGCAGGCTGAACCACCCGCCCACCACGGCGTCCTCCACGTCGTGCACGGAGTAGGCGATGTCGTCGGCCAGGTCCATCACCTGCGCCTCGACCGGGCGTCGACCCTCCGGAGCACCGAGCCGCAGCCAGTCGAAGATCGGCCGGTCGTCGGCGTAGACGCCGAACTTCGGGCCGCCGTCCGGCGCGTCCCCGCGCGCCCACGGGTACTTCACGCAGGCAGCCAGGGTCGCGCGCGTGAGGTTCAGTCCCACGCTCCGGCCGTCGGCGTCGACCGTCTTGGCCTCCAGCCGGCTGAGGATGCGCAGCGTCTGGGCGTTGCCCTCGAACCCGCCGACGTCGCGAGCGGCCAGGTCCAGGGCCACCTCGCCGTTGTGACCGAACGGCGGGTGCCCGAGGTCGTGCGAGAGGGCCGCGCAGTCGACGACGTCGGGGTCGCAGCCGAGCGTGGCGCCCAGCTCGCGCGCCACCTGCGCGACCTCGAGGGTGTGGGTGAGCCGGTTGCGGACGAAGTCGTCGAACCCGGCGCCCATCACCTGGGTCTTGGCCGAGAGCCTGCGCAGCGCCGCGGAGTGCACCACGCGTCCGCGGTCGCGCTCGAACGGGGTGCGTCCGGCCCGCTTCGTCGGCTCCGCGACGACCCGCGCCCGCGACTCGATGCCGTACGGACTCTCCACGGCGGGAACGCTACCGCGTGGTGCAGCCACGGCGGCAGCGCACGGCGTGCCAGGCTGTCGTTGTGCTCTCCACGGTCGCGGTGCTCTCCGACGTCCACGGCGTGCTGCCCGCGCTGGAGGCCGTGCTCGCCGAGCCGGGCGTGGCCGACGCCGACCTCGTCGTCGTCACCGGCGACCACACGTGGGGGCCGCAGCCGGCCGAGGTGCTCGACCGGCTCCGGGGCCTCGGTGCGGCGGTCCTGCTGGTGCGCGGCAATGCCGACCGCGAGCTGCTGCAGATGTCGCGCGGCATCGACGTCGGCCTCGCGGACGACCCCCTCTCCGTGTGGGGAGCCGGCCAGATGACCGCGGCGCACCAGGAGCTGCTCGACGCGATGCCGGAGCAGGTGACGCTGGAGATCGAGGGGTTCGGTCCCGTCCGCTTCTGCCACGCCACACCCCGCGACGACCAGGAGGTCGTGCTCGTCGACAGCCGGCTCGAGCGGTGGGCCGAGGTGCTCGTCGACCTGCCCGACGACGTCCGCACGGTCGTCTGCGGCCACACCCACATGCCGTACCTGCGGCTCGTCGACCGTCGCCTGGTCGTGAACCCCGGCAGCGTCGGGCTCCCGTACGGGCACGACGGCGCGAGCTGGGCAGTGCTGTCGGGCGGGCAGGTCACGTTCGGGCGGACCGCCCTCGACCACGACCAGCTGGTGCGCGACGTCGTCGCGGGATCGAGCTGGTCGGGGGTGGCGGCCTGGGCCGAGGAGACGCTGCTCCGCCCAGCCGGCGACGTCGAGGCCCTCACCACCTTCGGCCCCCGCGACGGACGCTGAGGCCCGCACTGACCCTGGTTCTCCCCCACCCACCTCGGCGGGCACGCCAGGTTGAGTTGCAGAAGACCGAGGTGAGCTCGTGATTCCCATCAGCTGATGGGAATCGCTGGTCCAGCCCCGGAGGCGCGGACCGGGTCAGAAGCGGCCGTTGCGGGGGCGGGGCTGGCAGCGGGGGCAGGTGAAGGAGCTGCGGTTCATGAACGCGTCGCGGCGGATGGGGGTGCCGCAGCGCGGGCAGGGCTCGCCCTCCTGGCCGTAGGCGGCGAGGGAGCGGTCGAAGTAGCCGCTCTGGCCGTTCACGTTCACGTACAGCGCGTCGAAGGAGGTGCCGCCCTGCTCGAGCGCCTCACCCATCACGTCGACGACGTGGCCCAGCAGCGACTCGACCTCGCGCACCCTCAGGTTCTCGGTGGCGCGTGCGTAGTGCAGCGGCACGCGCCACAACGACTCGTCGGCGTAGATGTTGCCGACCCCCGACACGAGCGTCTGGTCCAGCAGCGCCCTCTTGACGCCCGTGCGGCGTCGGCGCAGGCGCGCGGCGAACAGGTCGGGGTCGAACGAGGGGTCGAGCGGGTCGCGGGCGATGTGGCCGATGGTCGTCGGGACCTGCTCGTCGTCCACGGCGGCGAGCATCATGCCGCCGAAGATCCGCTGGTCGACGAACCTCAGCTGCCGACCGTCGTCCAGGTCCAGCACGATGCGCAGGTGCCTGGGCGCGGGGGCGTCGGCGTCGCTGATGAGCATCTGCCCGCTCATGCCGAGGTGGCACAGCAGCGCCTCGTCGCCGTCGAGCACCAGCCACAGGTACTTGCCCCGACGCCGCGCCGACGCGACGCGCCGGCCGACGAGCCGCGGGACGAAGTCGGCGGCGCCGGGCAGGTGGCGCTTCAGCGAGCGCACGTCGTGCACCGTGACGGCCGTGACCGTGCGGCCGACGACATGGGTGTCCAGGCCCCGCCGGACGACCTCGACCTCGGGCAGCTCAGGCACGAACCGCTCAGACCTCGACGGCGTCGGCCGGGCTCACCTCGGCCGTGATGGCCCGCCACGCGATCTCGGCGACCTGCTGCTCGGCCTCCTTCTTGGAACGACCGGTGCCGCCCTCGTACCGCCGGTCCCCGACGAGCACGGCCGCCGCGAACGTCTTGTCGTGGTCGGGGCCCTCGCTCTCGATCGCATAGCGCGGCACGCCGAGGTCGTGGTTGGCGGCGATCTCCTGCAGCGAGGTCTTCCAGTCCAGACCCGCGCCCAGGTCGGCGGCACGGGCGATGAACGGGTCGAAGACCGTGTGCACGACCTCCGAGGCACGCTCGATGCCGAACTGCACGTAGATCGCCCCGATGACGGCCTCGACGGTGTCGGAGAGGATCGACGACTTGTTGCGTCCGCCCGTGGCCTCCTCGCCGCGGCCCAGACGGATGTGGGAGCCGAGGTCGAGGGTGTGCGCGACCTCGGCGAGCGCCTTGGCACTCACGACGGCGGCCCGCAGCTTGGCGAGCCGCCCCTCGGCGAGGTCGGGGTGGTTGGTGAAGAGCGCGTCCGTGACGACGAGACCCAGCACCGAGTCGCCCAGGAACTCCAGGCGCTCGTTGTTGGGCAGTCCACCGTTCTCGTACGCGTACGAGCGGTGCGTCAGGGCGTGCTCGAGGAGATCGGCGTCCAGGTCGGGGACGCCGAGCACCTCCCTCAGGGCTTCGTGGCCCTGAGGATCAGAGGACCTGTCGACGCTCACCGCGCGCGCCGTACTGGCCGCACTCACCGCACGCACGGTGCGGGACGACCTTCGAGTCGCAGGCGGGGTTGGCGCAGTCGACGAGGGTGGTCGCCGTGGTCTTCCACTGCGAACGGCGGTGGCGCGTGTTGCTGCGCGACATCTTCCGCTTCGGAACTGCCACGATCTACTCCTTGTTCGGCCCCGGGACATCGCCCGGGAGGTTCTGGGTCAAGCGGCCCAACGACGCCCAGCGGGGGTCGATCGGATCGCCGTGTGTGTGGTCTGGATCGTCCGCGAGGCGCGCCCCGCACTCGGGGCACAGTCCCGGACATTCCGGATCACACACGGGGTTGAGCGGCAGTGCGAGCACCACCGCGTCCCGCAGGACGGGTTCGAGGTCGAGCAGGTCGTCCTCGAGGGCCGGAAGCTCGTCTTCCTCCCCGTCCTCCTCAGCACCGTCGCCGGCGCCGATCGGGTCGTACAGGTACAGCTCCTGCAGGTCCACCACGACGGTGTCGTCGAGCCGGTCCAGGCAGCGGACGCACTCGCCCACTGCTCGCGCCGAGGCGGTGCCGGTGGCCAGCACCCCGTCCATGACGGCCTCGAGCCGGAGCTCGAGATCGATGGACGATCCCTCGGGCACGCCGTAGACGTCGTGGCCCAGATCCGCAGGCGCCTCGATGGTCCTGGTGAACGTACGCTCGGTCCCTGGTCGGCGTCCCAACACCTGGGTGTCGAAGACCAAGGGGCCCGGTTGCACGTTCACGTCCGTCCGTCGATGTGCACAGCAGATCACAGCCTGCAAGCAGGCCGCCGTCCATCATAACCGGTGCCCGCGCCGCGACACCAATCGCGTACCTGCACCCTCCGACCCGCCCGGGCCCTCCGGGGCTCCCCCGGAGCGACGGGCCCCCGTATGTCGGTGGATGGTGGGACCCTCGAGCCGTGGAGACGTCGGCGGAGCGCGAGGGAACGGTGCTGCACGCCGACCTCGACTCCTTCTTCGCCTCCGTCGAGATCCGCGACGACCCCGCGCTGCGCGGTCGTCCGGTGGCCGTCGGCGGGGGCGTGGTCATGGCGGCCTCCTACGAGGCACGCGCCCGAGGTGTGAAGGGGGCGATGGGGCTGCGTCAGGCCCTCCGGCTGTGCCCCGACCTGGTGGTGGTGCCGCCCCGTCCGGCGGCCTACACGCAGGCCAGCCGCGAGGTGTTCGCCGTCTTCGACGACACCACCCCGCTGGTCGAGGGCGTCTCGATCGACGAGGCGTTCCTCGAGGTCGGCGGCCTCCGCCGCATCCGGGGCGCACCGTCGCAGATCGCCACGCAGCTGCGCGCCGACGTGCGCGAGCGGGTCGGGCTGCCCATCTCGGTGGGCGTCGCGCGCACCAAGTACCTCGCCAAGGTCGGCAGCGCCATGGCCAAGCCCGACGGCCTGCTCGTGATCCCGCTCGACGACGAACGCCGCTTCCTGCTCTCCCTGCCGGTCCAGGCCCTGTGGGGCGTCGGGCCGCGCACCACCGAGAAGCTGCACGCCGCCCGCATCCGCACCATCGCCGACGTCGCCGCCCTGGAGCGAGGTGAGCTCGCCTCGCTGGTCGGTGTCGGTGCGGCCGCACACCTGCACGCGCTCGCCTCGGGCCACGACCCGCGGCGCGTGCGGGCCCGTCCGTCGCGGCGCTCCATGGGGGCCCAGCACGCCCTCGGCCGGGGTGAACGGACCCCTCAGGAGGTCGAGGTGGTGCTCCTCGGCCTCGTCGACCGCGTGGCGCGGCGTCTGCGCTCGGCGGGGCGGACGGCGTCGACCGTGGTGCTGCGGGTGCGGTTCGACGACTTCACCAGCTCCACCACCTCGCACACGCTGCCCCGGCCGAGCGCCCACACCCAGGTGCTGCTCGAGGCGGTGATGCACCTGCTGCGGTCGCGTCACGGCGAGATCGCTCGGCGGGGCATCACCCTCGTCGGCTTCCAGGCCGCCGGCCTCGACGACCACGGCGAGCAGCTGCTGCTCCCGCTCACGGCCGCCGACGACCCCGGGCTCGACTCGGCGGTCGACGCCGTCCGTGATCGCTTCGGAGCACTCGCGGTGCGTCGAGGTGCCCAGCTCGGGCGGGGCGAGCGGCCCGCCATGCCGACGCTGCCGGACGACTGAGCCGTCCGCCGGAGCTCAGGAGCGGCCGAAGACCTCGTCCAGGCGCGCGAGCACGAAGTCGGGCACCAGCCCGCTCACGTCTCCCCCGCCCTTCGCGACCTCCTTGACCAGGCTCGAGGCCAGGAAGGAGTACTCGGGACTGGTGGGGATGAACACGGTGTCGACGTCGGTGAGGCTGCCGTTCATCTGGGCCATCTGCAGCTCGTAGTCGAAGTCCGAGACCGCCCGCAGGCCCTTCACGATGGCCGACACGTCGTGCTCGGTGCAGAAGTCGACCAGCAGGCCCTGGAAGGAGTCGACCGACACGTTCGGCAGGTCGGAGGTGGCTCGGGCGAGCAGGTCCATGCGCTCCTCGAGCGAGAACAGGCTCTTCTTGTTCTCGTTGACCAGCACGGCCACGACCACCTCGTCGAACAGCCGGGAAGCCCGGCGCACGATGTCGAGGTGACCGTTGGTCACCGGGTCGAAGGAGCCGGGGCAGACGACACGGGTCACGGCGCCGACGCTATCAGGGCTCGTCGCTGCGGGCTCCGAACCACACGGTCGTCTCGCCGTGGGCCCGCTCCCGGAAGCCCTCGAAGCCCGGCGGCCACGCGAACGGCGTGCGGGTCGAGCGCTCCACCACCACCACGGCGTCGTCGGCCAGCACCGCGTGGAGCCCGGTGACGACGGCCGCGACGTCGTCGGTGCCGACGGCGTAGGGCGGGTCCAGGAGGACCAGGTCGTAGGGACCCGTCGCCGACCCGACGAAGCTCGCCGCGCTCGTGCGGTGCACGACGGCCTCGGCGCCGAGGTCGCGGACGTTCTGCTGTGCCACCTGCGCTGCCCGACGGTCGGACTCGACCAGGTCGGCCGAGGCAGCACCACGCGACAGCGCCTCGAGGGCGAGCGCACCGGACCCGGCGTAGACGTCGAGCACCCGGAGCCCGTCCAGGCCCCCGAACAGCGAGACCAACGACGCGAAGAGCGACTCGCGCACACGGTCGGACGTGGGACGGGTGCCGTCGCCGGGGGGCGTGCGGAGCCGGCGACCGCCCCACCGACCGGCGATCACCCGCGTCACGTGCGCTCCAGGTAGTCGGCCTGCCGGGACTCCTCGAGCCGGTCGACGGCGAGCCGCAGGTCCGGTGCCGAGTCGAGCGCGGGATCGGACTCGACGAAGGCGGTCGCGACCTCACGCGCGTCGGCGATGACCTTCTCGTCCTTGACCACCGACAGCAGGCGCAGGCTGCTGCGGATGCCCGACTGGGCGGCGCCCAGCACGTCGCCCTCGCGCCGCTGCTCGGCGTCGAGCCGCGACAGGGCGAAGCCGTCGGACGTGGACGCGACCGCGTCGAGACGCTCGCGCGACGGCGACTCCTCCTCCGCCGAGGTGACCAGCAGGCACAGGCCGGGGTGGCCACCACGCCCGACCCGTCCGCGCAGCTGGTGCAGCTGCGACACCCCGAACCGCTCGGCGTCGACGACCACCATCACCGTGGCGTTGGGCACGTCGACCCCCACCTCGATCACCGTCGTGGCCACGAGCACGTCGATCTCGCCCCGCGCGAAGGCGGTCATCGTGGCGTCCTTCTCGTCGGCCGGCTGGCGTCCGTGCAGCATGCCCAGGCGCAGGCCCTCGAGCGGCCCGGCGGCCAGCTCGTCGTGCAGGTCGAGCAGGGACCGGGTCGGTGGGGCGTCGGGGTCGGCGGCCTCGACCGCTGCCCCTTCGGCGTCCTGACCGATCCGCGACACGACCACGTAGGCCTGGCGGCCCTCGGCGACCTCCTCGCGCACCCGGTCCCAGGCCCGGGCGAGCCAGTCGGGCCGCTCCGCCGCCGGGACCACGGTGGTCTGGACGGGCCGACGTCCGCCGGGCAGCTCGCTCAACGTCGAGGTCTCGAGGTCGCCGAACACCGTCATCGCGATCGTGCGCGGGATGGGCGTGGCCGTCATGACGAGGACGTGTGGCTTGACCTCCGTGCGGTCGACCAGCACGGCGCGCTGCTCGACGCCGAACCGGTGCTGCTCGTCGATCACCAGGAGCCCGAGCTCGGCCAGCTGCACGGTGTCCTGCAGCACCGCGTGGGTGCCGATGACGATCCCGGCGGCACCGGACGCGGCGTCGAGCAGGGCCTCCTTGCGCGCCTTGGCCCCCATGGACCCGGTGAGCAGCCGCACCCGCGTGCCCTCGGCCGCTCCCCCGAGCATCCCGCCCTGCGCGAGCGCCCCGAGCATGGCCGTGATGCCGCGGTGGTGCTGCGCGGCCAGCACCTCGGTGGGCGCCAGGAGCACGGCCTGCGCACCGTCGTCGACGACCTGGAGCATGGCCAGGAGCGCGACGATCGTCTTGCCCGAGCCGACCTCGCCCTGGAGCAGCCGGTGCATCGGGTGCTCGCGGGCCAGATCGGCCTCGATCTCGGCCACCACGGAACGCTGGCCGTCGGTGAGCGTGAACGGCAGCTGCTCCTCGAAGGCGTCGCGCAGACCGCCGACGCGACGGGGTCGCGGTGCTGCGGACTGGCCCAGGGCGGCGTGCCGACGCTGGGCGAACACCGTCTGCAGCACGAACGCCTCCTCGAAGCGGAAGCGGTCGCGCGCGAGCTGCCACTGCTCGGTGGAGCGGGGCCGGTGGATCATCTCGAACGCCTCGGCGGCGGCCGGCAGGCCCCGGGACGCCCGGACGCCGGCCGGGACCGGGTCCTCGACGTCGGCGATCGCCAGCACCGTCTCGACGGAGCGCTCGATGGCGAGCGAGGGGATCTTCGCGCTCGCCCGGTAGATCGGGATGATGCCGCGCGCGATCCGCCCCTCCATGGCGTCGGGGCCCTCGAGCGGCTCGTACAACGGGTGGGTGAGCTGGAGACGGCCGTTGAAGGCCCCGACCTCGCCGGCGAACAGCCCGACGGTGCCGGGCGCCAGCTGCGCCTGCCGCCACGGCTGGGAGAAGAAGGTGAGGGTGATCCGCGCGTTCCCGTCGGTGATGGTCACCTCCGTGCGGGTCTTGCGCCCGCCCGGCCCGAAGCGCCGGTTCACCGCCTCGACCACGCGGGCCATGACCGTGGCGTACTGGCCGACCTGGAGCGCCGCGAGGTCGGTCATCTCGCCCAGCGACACGTAGCGCCGCGGGTAGTGGCGCAGCAGGTCGTCGATGGTCTCGAGGCCGAGCGTGGCCAGCTTCTTGGCCGTCGCGTCGCCCACGACCGAGCGCAGCCGACGGTGCGGCGGGTTGGTCGGCGTGCCTGCGGGGGTCGTGCTCACTGCCCCACTCCTACTCCACCGCGACGAACAGCGGGTAGTTCTCCTGGCCGCCCTGGTAGACGACCACGTCGACGTCGACCCGCTCGGCCCGGAGGCGGCGGGACAGCTCCTGCGCGACGTCGTCGTCGGCTCCGTCGCCGACGACCAGGGTGACCAGCTCGGCCGCCGGGGACACGAGCCGGTCGAGGACCGCACCCGCGACCTCGGCGACGTCGTGACCGACCACCGCGAAGTCGCCGGAGACGACGCCGAGCACGTCGCCGACGTCGCACGGGCCGGCCATCGTGATGCCCGGCTCGGTGGCCACCGTGACGGCGCCGTGCTGGGTGTGGGCGGCCGCGCTCGACATGGCGACGACGTCCTCGTCGAAGTCCAGGCCGGGGTCGTGGACCGCCAGTGCCGCCAGACCCTGCACCTGGGCGTGGGTGGGGATGACGGCGACGCGCACGCCGTCGGCGCGCACCTGCTTGGCCGCCGCGTCGAACAGGCCGACGTAGCGCTGGTTGTTGGGCAGCACCACGATCTCCGCGACGTCGAGGGAGCGCAGCGTCCCGAGCATCGTGGCGACGTCGACGGGCCGGTCACGGGTGAACTCGAGGACGTGGGCCCCGGCCTCGCGGCACAGGTCGGCCAGCCCGGCGCCGGTGGCGGCCACCACGACGGCACGACCGACCGCGGCCTCGCCCCGCTGACGGGCGATCTGGTCGGCGAAGTGGGTGACGGCGATGCGGTACGGCCGGCCGGCCTGCATGCCGGCCTCGATCGCGGCGCCCACGTCGTCGACGTGCACGTGGACGTTCCACAGCCGTTCGCCGCCCACGACGACGAGCGAGTCGCCCAGGCCGTCGAGCGCGGTGCGCAGTGCGGGGATCTCGCTGTCGTCGGCGTCGAGCAGGTACATGACCTCGTAGCCCGGACCCCCTTCGACGAAGTCGTCGCCGGCGGGCGCCACGGGGCGCGGCACGTGGTGGGCCGCCGGCTCGGGGGCGCGGCCGGTGAGGGCGCGCTCGGTGGCGTCGAGCACCACCACGAGGGCGCGACCGCCCGCGTCGACCACGCCGGCCTGGGCGAGCCTCGGCATCTGCTCGGGCGTCCTGGCCAGCGCGACCCGCGCCGACGCGGCAGCCAGGGCGAACACGTCGCGGGCCTCCGCGCCGGACTCCACCGCGTGCTCGGCCCCCTCGGCCGCCGCCCGGGCCACCGACAAGATGGTGCCCTCGACCGGCCGACCCACGGCGGCGTGCGCGGCATCGGACGCGGCCCGGAAGGACCGCGCGACGTCGGCGGGCTCGACGGGGGCGTCGAGGGACAGGTCGTGGAAGGTGGCGCGCACGAGCTGGGAGAGGATGACGCCGCTGTTGCCCTTGGCTCCCGTGAGCAGGCCGTCGGTGTGGGCGCGGACGAGGTCGGCGAGGGCGACGTCGTCGGGCAGTGCCGCCACCGCGTCGGCCCCGGCCACGAAGGTCAGGTAGGCGTTGGTCCCGGTGTCGCTGTCGGGGACCGGGAACACGTTGAGCGCGTCGATCTCGGCCCGGGTGGCCGACAGCGCCTGCACGCACAGCTGGGTCCACGCACGGAAGGCGTCGGGACGCAGGCGCAGGACCATGGGGTGAGGTTAGCGTGGCCCCAGGACGTACCGGTGGCACCCGCGACGGGCGATTGGCCCCGCCCGGTGGGCATCGGCTATCCTTGAGCGGTTGCCCGCCGTGCGGGCGCCCCTCATCTTTCGTCGTCCGACGAATCCCCGTATCGAGTTAGCAGGAGTGGTCACTGTGGCAGCGGTTTGTGACGTGTGCACCAAGGGACCTGGCTTCGGCCACAACGTGTCCCACTCGCACCGACGCACGAAGCGTCGTTTCGACCCCAACATCCAGCGCGTGCGCGCCGTCGTCGACGGCACGCCCAAGCGCCTGAACGTCTGCACGTCGTGCCTCAAGGCCGGCAAGGTCAGCCGCTGAAGCACGTCCATGCCTTCGGCGACGATGCTCTCGGTGAGCTCGACGCCGTCGGCGTGGCGGCCTCGATCGCCGATGGAAGCATCAGCGCGGTCGAGGCTGCTCAGGCTGCCGTCGCCCGTGCAGCCGCGGTCGAGCCGCACCTCAACGCGATCGTCGTCGACGACTTCGAGCGTGCGCTCGCCCTGGCGTCCGGCCCCCTGACAGGTCGACTCGCCGGCGTCCCGACGTTCGTCAAGGACAACACCGACGTCGCAGGCCTGCCCACGCGGCAGGGCTCGCGCGCCATCCCGCCGACACCGGCCGCGGCCGACGCGCCGTTCACCACGCAGCTGCGCGCCGCCGGCCTCGTCCCGCTCGGCAAGTCCTCCCTCCCGGAGTTCGGCTGGAGCGCCAGCACCGAGTTCGACCAGTGGGAAGCCACCCACAACCCGTGGGACACCGACTTCTCCAGCGGCGCCTCCTCCGGCGGCGCAGCAGCGCTCGTCGCGTCCGGCGTCGTCCCGATCGCCCACGCCAACGACGGTGGCGGCTCCATCCGCATCCCCGCCGCCGCGTGCGGCCTGGTCGGGCTCAAGCCGACCCGGGGACGGCTGGCGCCTGACGCCCACGCCGAGCAGATGCCCGTCGACGTCGTCTGCAACGGCGTGGTCACGCGCACCGTGCGCGACACCGCCCACTTCCTGGCCGCGGCCGAGGCGCACCGCACGGCCCCGGGGCTCCCCCTCGTCGGCCTCGTCGAGGGACCGGGCGACCGTCGTCTGCGCATCGGCCTGGTGCTCGACTCGCTCACCGACACGCCGACCGACGACGAGACCCGCGCGGCGGTGCTCGCCACGGCGGATCGACTCACGTCGCTCGGGCACGAGGTCGTGGAGGTGCCGCTGCCCGCGGCCGACGCCTTCGCCGAGGCGTTCAAGCACTACTGGGCGATGCTGGCCTTCTCGACCCACCACTTCGGCAAGCGGGTCATGCACCCGCAGTTCGACAAGTCGGCCACCGACCCCCTCACGCAGCACCTGGCGCGCCGCTTCGCCCGCTCGTTCTGGCGCACGCCGGGGGCGATCCGTACGCTCAAGCGCAGCGAGCACGAGCTGCGCGAGCACTTCGCCGAGAACCGTCTCGACGCCGCGCTCTCCCCCACGCTGGCGCACACCACGCCGCGCCTGGGGCACCTGTCACCCAACGGCGCGTTCCCGGAGATGTTCGACCGCCTGGTCCGGTACGCCGCGTTCACCCCACTCAACAACGCCACGGGCTCCCCCGCCGTCTCGCTGCCGCTCGGCCGCACCGCCGAGGGCCTGCCGATCGGCGTCCAGCTCCAGGCGCTGCACGGCGACGAGCGCACGCTGCTCGAGCTGTCCTACGAGCTCGAGGCCGCCCAGCCGTTCGCGCGCATCCAGGACTGACGCTTCCGCTCGGCGGCGCCAAGGCCTCGATCTCGACACACCACCCCGTGCTCCTTCGTCGCCGGGGCGGCTACTCGGTCAGCGGATGGTCGTACGGCGCGAGTCAGCGCCAGTGCTGCCAGCCGGTGTCGCCGTCCCAGGGGGCGTCGTCGACGTGCACCGCGGGCGACTCCTCCCCCGCGACGTCGCGCACCAAGCCGATGACGGACCACCCGGCCGGCAGCTCGGTCGCCGAGCTGAACGTGGCAGCGAGGGCGAAGTCCTCGCCCCCGGTCAGGACCATCGCGAGCGGATCGGTGCCGAGCGCCTCCGCCACGGTGCGCACGGGCTCGTCGATCGCGAGCGTCGACGACCGCAGGTCGATGAGCACCCCGCTGGCCACGGCGACGTGGCCGAGGTCGGCGAGGAGACCGTCGCTCACGTCGATCATCGCCGTCGCGCCGGCATCGGCGGCCGCCGGACCCGCCGCGTACGGAGGCCGGGGGCAGCGGTGCGCCTCCACCGCAGCCTTCGGCGAGCGGAACCCGCGGCTCATCGCGGCGTACCCGGCAGCGGACCAGCCCAGCCGTCCTGCCACCGCCACGACGTCGCCGGGCAGGGCACCCGACCGGCGCACCGGTCGCGGCGCGTCGCCCATGACGGTGACCGCGACCACCACGACGTCGCTGGCCGTCATGTCACCGCCCACCACGTGTGCACCGACGAGAGCGGCCTCCTGCTCGAACCCCTTCGCCAGCTCCACGACCCAGGCCGACGGAGTGTCCGCGGGGACGCCGAGCCCGACCGTGAGCGCCGTGGCCACACCCCCCATGGCGTTGACGTCCGACAGGTTCGCCGCGGCGGCCTTGCGGCCGATCTCGAGCGCCGAGGACCAGTCGCGCCGGAAGTGCCGACCCTCCACGAGGAGGTCCGTGGAGACCACGAACGTCCCGTCGTGGGTCCGCACGTGCGCAGCGTCGTCACCGGGTCCGATCAGCACCCGCGGGTGCGATCCCGCGGCCGCCTGCACCTGGTCGATGAGGCCGAACTCGCCCACGTCGGACACCGACGACGGACTCGAGGCGTCGGCCGCTCCCTGCTCCTGTGCTGGCACCCGCCCATTGTGGACCAGCCGGGCGGCGACCCACCTGCGAGGTCGAGTATGGTGTCGAGGTTCCCGAGCACGGAGGTCAGCATGACGGTCCAGGCCTACATCCTCGTCCAGACCGAGGTCGGCAAGGCCTCCCAGGTCGCGCAGGAGATCGCCGCGATCCAGGGTGTCACGGTGTCCGAGGACGTCACCGGCCCGTACGACGTGATCGTCCGCGCAGAAGGTCCTTCGATGGACCAGCTCGGCACGCTCGTCGTCCAGAGCATCCAGAAGGTCCCCGGCATCACCCGCACGCTGACCTGCCCCGTCGTCAAGATCTGACGGTGCCCCGCCACGCCGGGCGTCGTCTCGGCCTCGTCGTCGCCGCGAGCCTCGTCCCGCTCGCGGCCTGCGGCAGCGGCGTGCTCGTCGACGCCTACCCCACCGCACCGGGCACCGACGTCGACTGCGGGGCACTGATCGCCGACCTGCCCTCGTCAGTGGACGGCCTCGACCGACGCACCCTCGAGCAGGACGTCCCCGCCGCGGCGTGGGGCGACCCGCCCGTGGTGCTGCGCTGCGGCGTCCCCACGCCCGAGGCGTTCGAGCCCACCTCCGAGTGCAAGCTCGTCGACGGGGTCGACTGGTTCGACGAGCAGACGGCCAACGGCTTCCGCTTCACGACCGTCGGCCGACGCGCGAACGTCGAGGTCGACGTCCCGGCCGTGCACGACCCCGCGGCCGACGTGCTGGTCGACCTCGCCGAGAGCATCGACAAGCACCTGCCGGTCGAGCAGCCCTGCCGCGGCTGAGCGTCGGGTCCGGAACCAGGCGAGCACCCGGAGCGCCGCCAGAGTGACGCACGATTCTGCGTTCGTGCACGGAAGCTCGAACGAGGCTGCGTTCGCGACGGGATCCCGTCGCGACTGCAGAATCCTTCGGAGGTTCACTCCCGAAGGCAGAATCGTGCGTGAGTCCGGCACCACCCTCGCCGCGGCCACTCGGCCGAGACCGGCCTAGCGCAGACCGGGCTCGCGCTGCAGGGCCAGCTGCAGCAGGCGGTCGACCAGGTCGGCGTACGAGACACCGCTGGCCTCCCACAGCACGGGGAACATCGACGTGGAGGTGAAGCCCGGCATGGTGTTGATCTCGTTGACCACGAGACCGTCCGGGGCCGTGCCGGTGAGGAAGAAGTCGACGCGGGCGAGCCCCTCGCAGCCCAGCGCCTCGAAGGCCTGGATCGCGTAGGCGCGGATCCGCTCGGACAGCACGTCGGAGATGTCGGCGGGCACGAGGTTGGCGCTCGAGCCGTCGAGGTACTTGGCCTCGAAGTCGTAGAAGTCGTGGGTCGCGTCGTCGTTGCGGACCTCGCCCACCACGCTCGCCTCGGCCGTGCCGTCGAGACGCTGCACCACGCCGACCTCGAGCTCGCGCTTGTCGATCGCGGCCGCCTCCACGATCACCTTCGGATCGTGCTCACGGGCCGCCTCCACCGCGGCCACGAGCTGCGAGGGGTCGTCGACCTTCGTCACCCCCGAGCTGGAGCCGGCGCGTGCGGGCTTCACGAAGACGGGGAGCCGCAGCGCCCGCACCCGGTCCAGCACCTTCTCGCGCTCGAGGTCCCACTGGCGCGGGGTGATCGTCACGTAGGCGATCTGCGGCAGCCCGGCGGCCGAGAACACGGTCTTGGTGAACGGCTTGTCCATGCCGACGGAGCTCGCGAGCACCCCGGCGCCGACGTACCGGACTCCCGCCATCTCCAGCAGACCCTGGATCGTGCCGTCCTCGCCCCACGGGCCGTGCAGCAGCGGCAGCACCACGTCGACGTCACGCAACTCCTCCCACGCGAACGGCGCCCCGTCGGGATCGACGTGCGGCAGACCACCGTCGGGGACGACGCCCCCGAGGTCGTCGCGCACCCATCGTCCGTCGGGGGTGATCCCCACGGTGGTCACGTCGTACCGACCCCGGTCGATCACGGACACCACGTTGCGGGCGGTGAGGCACGAGACCCCGTGCTCGCTGGACCGACCGCCGAACACGACGGCGACCCTGGGTCGAGCGGTCGAGTCCCCCGTCGGAGTCACTGCCGGTGCGCTGGAGTTCATCGCACGACAGCCTAGCCCGGCCACCCCTGTCCCGAGCGTGCGCCACGTCACCGACGGAAGGGGGTCCCCGGGCCCTGGGCCGATGCGGACCGGCGGGGCACAATGGTGGCCATGCACGGACCCGACCTCTCCTCCTCGACGATCGCCGTCGGAGCCGGTCGACCCGCTCGCACCCCGGGGGCACCACTCAACGCACCGATCACGCTCGCGAGCGCGCTCGTGCCCGGCGGGGACTCCGAGTACGGGCGGCACGGCAACCCGGCCTGGACCGCGTTCGAGGAGGTGCTGGGTGCCCTCGAGGGCGGACGCGCCCTGGCGTTCGCCTCCGGCCAGGCCGCCACGACCGCGGTGTTCGACCTCGTGCCCGCGCGGGCGGCCGTCGTCGCGCCCGCGGCGGCCTACTCCGGCACCCTCGTGCAGCTGCGCGAGCGTGCCCGGCGCGGACTCATCGACCTGCGCCTCGTCGACGTCACCGACACCCAGGCCGTGATCGACGCCGCCGACGACGCCGCCCTCGTGTGGCTGGAGTCGCCCACCAACCCGCTGCTGGAGGTGGCCGACATCGAGCGCATCGCGAGCGAGGCCGCGCGGTCCGGCACGGCCGTGGCCGTCGACAACACCTTCGCGACGCCGCTCCGCCAGAAGCCGCTCGAGCTCGGGGCCGACTTCGTGGTGCACTCGGCCTCGAAGCTGATCTCGGGCCACAGCGACGTGATCCTGGGCGCGGTCGTCACCGGGAACGACCGCGCGCACCGGGCCATCGAGGCACGGCGCGCGAACCTCGGTGCCATCCCCGGCGCACTCGAGTGCTGGCTCGCCACCCGCGGCATCCGCACCCTGCACGTGCGCCTGGACCGCGCCGAGGCCAACGCCCGCGAGATCGCCACCCGGCTGCAGACGTCGCGGGTCGTCACCGGCGTCCGCTACCCCGGCTGGGGCACGATCGTCTCCTTCGAGGTCCTGGGTGGTCCCGAGACGGCGCAGAAGGTCACCGAGCTGTCCGACGTCATCACCTACGCCACGAGCCTCGGCGGCGTGGAGTCCACGTGGGAGCGGCGACGGCGCCACGAGCAGGAGCCGTCCGGCGTGCCGGAGAACCTCGTGCGGCTGTCCGTGGGCATCGAGGACGTCGAGGACATCTGGTACGACGTGGAACGCTCCCTCGCGTCGATCTGACGCCTCGGGGCGACGTCCGCGTCAGCGCACCTCGGGCTTGGCCTCGCGCGAGATGAGGGCCTTGACCAGGTTCTCCGGGTCCATCTCGCCGGCGATGAGCGCGGCGACATGGGCGACGATCGGCATGTCGACGTCGTGCGCGGCGGCGAGCTCGGCGACCGACTGGCAGGACTTGACGCCCTCGGCGACCTGACGGGTCTGCGCGGTGACCTCCTCGACGCTGAGCCCCTGGCCCAGCTTCTCGCCGAAGCTGCGGTTGCGGGACAACGGGGACGAGCAGGTCGCGACCAGGTCGCCCATGCCGGCGAGCCCGGAGAAGGTGAGCGGGTCGGCGCCGATCGCGATGCCCAGGCGGGCGGTCTCGGCCAGCCCGCGCGTGATCACCGACGCCTTGGTGTTGTCGCCGAACCCGAGTCCCACGCACACCCCGACCGCCAGGCCGATGATGTTCTTCGTGGTGCCGCCCAGCTCGCAGCCGATGACGTCGGTGTTGGTGTACGGACGGAAGGCGGCGGTGTGGCAGAGCTGCTGGAGGCGCTCGGCCACGGCCTGGTCGGCGCAGGCCACCACGCTGGCCGCCGGCTCGCGGCGGGCGATCTCCTTGGCGAGGTTGGGCCCGGTGACCACGGCGATGCGCTCGGGGCCCGCACCGGTGAGCTCGGCGATGACCTCGCTCATCCGCAGGTGGGTCCCGAGCTCGACACCCTTCATGAGGCTCACCAGGACGGCGTCGTCACCGATCGCGGCGCCCCAGTCCCCGAGGTTGGCGCGCAGCTGCTGCGACGGGACGGCCAGCACGACCACCTCCGCGCCGTCGAGTGCCTCCCGGGGGTCGTTCGTGGCCCGGATGGCCTCGGGCAGCTCGATCCCCGGCAGGTAGTCGGCGTTCTCGTGGGTGGCGTTGATCGCGTCGCAGAGCTCGGCTCGGCGTCCCCACAGCCGCACCTCGTTGCCGGCGTCGGCCAGCACCAGGGCGAACGCGGTGCCCCACGATCCTGCTCCCATCACGGCAGTCCTGACCATCACGGCTCCTTCGGGGTGTCGGCACCGCCGGGATCGGCGGGTGCAACGTCATGCGGTGCGGGGTCGTTCGGTGCGGGGGCGGGGCCGCCCTCGAGGGGCGCCCGGAAGTCGCTGCGCGGCCGGGCCAGCGTGTGCACGTCGATGCGGGGCCCCGTCGGCAGCTCACCGCGGATCTCGCCGACCATCGCCGTGAGCGCGTCCATGAGTCGACCCGTGGCGGTGCGCAGGACCTCCTCGGTGAGCGGCCGGTCCCTGAGGTCGGACAGGTCGACCGGGTCGCCGATCACGACGTGGATGGTCTTGCGCGGCAGGAACTTCGGGACCTTGGTGTAGGGCCACAGGATCTTCTGGGCCCCCCACTGCGCCATGGGCACGAGCGGTCGACCGGTGGCCAGGGCCACGCGCACGGCCCCGGTCCGTCCGCTCATGGGCCAGAGCTCGGGGTCGCGGGTGATCGTGCCCTCGGGGTAGATGGTGACGACCTTGCCCGACTCGACGGCGGCCACGGCCGAGCGCAGCGACTCGGCCGCACCCTCGGTGCTGCGGTGGACCGGGATCTGCTCCGCGCCGTGCAGGATCGCGCCCAGCCCCTTCACCGAGAACAGCGTGTCCTTCGCCAGGAACCGAGGCGCGACCTGGTGGTCGACCATGAAGTGGCTGATGAGGATCGGGTCGAGGTGCGAGAGGTGGTTCGGGGCGAGCACGTAGCCACCGTCCGTCGGCAGCTTCTCGACGCCGCGCCAGTCCCGCTTCGTCGCCACCATGAGGAACGGACGGAGGATCCGGACGATCCACCGCGTGGCTCTCGGGAGCACGAGGCGATCCGCAGGGCGATCCATGGGGGCGAGCCTATGACGAGAGGGGCTCGTTCGGCGTCGCGGTCCCCGCGGTGGGGACCGTGTCGGCGCCCGGGGTGACGAGAAGCCCTTCGGCTCGTTGGTCGTGCATGGCCCTCCTCCCCGCGAATCCCGCCGCCGTGCTCAACCGCGCCGACACTGCGCTGAAGAACGTGGACGGGGTGCTCGGTCGTGTCGACGGCACGCTCGGCAGCGTCGACACGACCCTCGGCACGGTCGACGTCACGCTGGCCGAGACCCGGCAGGCCCTCGGTGAGGTCAAGAACCTCCTCGCGGAGCTGCAGTCCGAGCTGGAGCTGCTGCACCAGGTGCCGCTCATCGCCCAGCAGGTCGCCCAGATCCACGCGGCGGTCACGAAGCAGCCCTAGGGACCGGTCGACCGCGTGGCGCACCACCGCGCGAGACGCCGGTGCCGGTGGCCGAACAGCGCGCCGACGAGCCGACGGACCACGGGAGCCGCGAGCGCGAGCCGCGGCTCGACCGTGAGTCGGTCGTGCACGTGCGTGCCTCCGTCCGGGCCGGACGTGAGCGTGCGCTCGTGCTCCCACCGCCGCGCGCTGAGCATCCGCGAGACCTCGTGGAACCGACGGCCGTGGTCGAGCTCGACCACCGTGAGGTCGTCGTACTCGACGGGAAGCACCCCGAACAGACGGATCCACGCCTTCCCGAGGGCAACCCCGACCGGGAGCGAGTGAACGTCGAGCCCTCTCGCGCCGCGAGGCAGCGTCATCGAGAGCCACGGGCCCAGCTCGTGGTCGATGCCCTCGACCGAGGCCACACGAGCCCACACCACCTCCTGCGGCGCGGGCACCACGGAGGAGACCTCCACGACGACCCTGGTCATCGCGGTGCGCTCACGACGCAGACGTCCACGCGCGGATGCCGCTCGCGATCCTGTCCTCGGTCCCGCGCTCCGACGAGCTGGCGACCCACGTGCCCGAGCGCCGGTCGATGCGCAGGACCACCGAGGCCTGACGCCCCTCCGGGTCCTCGACGCCGATCGACATGCTGAGAGACGTCTCGGGGCCCTTCCAGCGGGACAGCACCCGGGCCACGTCCTGCACGAGCGCGTCCAGCTCGTCGATGCCGGGCCGCTGCGCCCGGACGGAGACGAAGGCGTCGGTGTCGGAGGGAGGTTTCAGGTAGTCGTACTTCTCGCCGTGGGCCTGCACCCCGACCGCACCTGCGCCGTCGACCTCGCCGAGGTCGGCCACGAGGTCGAGCAGGTCGAGGCTGCCGACCGTCGACAGGTCGATCTCCTGCTCCTCCGGGTCGCCCGAACCGGTACCGGACGGCACCGTGTCGGGCTCGACCGTGACCGGCACGCGCGCGTAGGAGTCGGGATGTGCGCGGCGGGCGCGCTCGAGGGCCGCACGTACCTCGTCGAGCGGACCCAGGGCACGCACCCGGAGCGTGTTGGCCTGGACCGAGGCGCTCACGGCGGGCTCGTCCTCGAGGCTGCTGAGCAGGGCGCGGCGGTCGGCCTCCGTGCCGGTGTCGCCGCCGTCGGGATCCTGCGTCGGGTCGGGACGGGCGGCGAGCACGTTGTCAGCCACCACGACGGAGACGGCGAGGCCGTCCCCGCCACGAGCGTCGTCGAGGAGGGCCTCCAGCGCCGTCGCGTCGGAGGCGGACCGGACCCCGAGGAGCACGCCCGTGCCGTCCTGCTCCTCGTCCTCGGGCCGGGACCCGATGCTCACGCCGGTGAGCCGGGACGCCCCGAACTCCTCGGCCACCGCCACCGTGAACGCGACGGCACGCTCGGGGTACTCCTCGGAGACCACGAGCCGGCTGGCCCCGGAACGGTTCTCCGGCCGGGTCGTGAGGACCATGCCCGGGCTCGGGAGCGTCGCGACGCCGTCCCAGAGGTCACGGCCCGTCGGCCACTGCAGATCGGGCGACTCCTGCACCGACGCGGTGAGCGTGCTGCGGTCGGCGGCACGCGTCAGGCCCCACGACGAGACACCGGCGAGCTCGAAGCTGGCCACGGCGAGGCGCGCCGTGGCCGCGTCCGCGGATCGTTCGCTGTCCTCGTCGAGCGACACCGAGACGCGGGGGTCGGAGCCACGCGGCTCGGACGACGCAGCGTCGTCGGCCTCTCCCTCGACGACCTCCACGGTGGTGGCGCCCGTGTCGCGAGCCTCGCCGAACACCGTGGTGAGCTGCGAAGCGCGGATGGTCGGGCGGACCTCCACGCGGACGCTGCAGCGCCCCAGCTCGCAGCTGGAGCTCGCTCGCTCGACGCCGGCGAGCTCCTCGAGCGCGGCCACGTCGTCGTCGTCGACGCCACAGCCCGTCAGCACCGCCGCGGCCACGAGACCTGCCAGGACCGTCGAGGCAGCACGCCTGGTCCTGCTCCGGACCACCCCCGTCGTCATGGACGGAGAGTAGCGCCCCGGTGCCGCTCGGGGCGTTCCGTCAGAGCGTGGCGGGCTTGAACGCGGGGCGCCGGCTCTCGTAGGTGGCGATGTCGTCGTCGTGCGAGAGCGTGATCGCGATGTCGTCGAGACCCTCGAGCAGGCGCCAGCGCGTGTAGTCGTCGATCGTGAACGAGTCCTCGATGGCGTCGGGACCCTCACCGGCACGCACCGTGCGCGACTCGAGGTCGACCGTGACGGTCGCGCCCGGGTTCGCGTCGAGGTGGTCCCACAGGCGCTGCACGACCTTGTCGTCCACCTGGGCGGCCAGCAGCCCGGCCTTGCCGGAGTTGCCACGGAAGATGTCACCGAACCGTGAACTGATCACGGCCTTGAAGCCGTAGTTCTGCAGGGCCCAGACGGCGTGCTCGCGCGACGAGCCGGTGCCGAAGTCCGGACCGGCCACCAGCACGGTCGCGTCGCGGAAGGCGTCGCGGTTCAGGACGAACTCGGGGTCGTTGCGCCAGGCCGCGAACAGTCCGTCCTCGAAGCCGGTGCGCGTGACGCGCTTGAGGTAGACGGCGGGGATGATCTGGTCGGTGTCGACGTTGCTGCGCCGCAGCGGGGCGCCGACGCCGGTGTGCGAGGTGAACTTCTCCATCGTGATCAGGCTCCTGCGGTCGCGGGGACGGGCTCGAGGTCGGCCGGGCTGGCCAGGTGGCCCAGCACGGCCGTGGCCACGGCGACGTCGGGCGAGACGAGGTGGGTGCGGCCGCCCTTGCCCTGGCGTCCCTCGAAGTTGCGGTTGGACGTGGAGGCGCTGCGCTCCCCCGGGGTCAGCTGGTCGGGGTTCATGCCGAGGCACATGGAGCATCCCGCTCCGCGCCACTCCGCGCCGGCGTCGGTGAAGATCCGGTCGAGACCCTCCTCCTGGGCCTGCAGCCGAACCCTCACCGAGCCGGGCACGACGAGCATGCGCGTGCCCTCGGCCACCGTGCGGCCCTCGATGAGCTCGGCGGCGCGGCGCAGGTCGGAGATCCGGCCGTTCGTGCACGAGCCGACGAACACGGTGTCGACGCTGATGTCACGCAGCGGCGTGCCGGCCTCCAGACCCATGTAGGCGAGCGCGTTCGCGGCGGCCTCGCGCTCGGTCGGCTCCTCGAAGCTCTCCGGATCCGGCACCGTGCCCGAGAGCGGGGCGCCCTGGCCGGGGTTCGTCCCCCAGGTGACGAAGGGCGTGATCTCGGACGCGTCGATCCGGATCACCTTGTCGAAGTGGGCGTCGTCGTCGGTGGTGAGGCTCGTCCAGTACGCCACGGCCTCGTCCCACGCCTCGCCCTGCGGAGCGTGCGGGCGGCCCTGGATGTACTCGAAGGTGGTCTCGTCCGGAGCGATGAGCCCGGCCTTCGCTCCCCACTCGATGCTCATGTTGCAGATCGTCATGCGCTCCTCCATGGAGAGCGCACGGATCGCCTCGCCGCGGTACTCGACGATGTAGCCCTGGCCGCCACCGGTCGTCTCCTGCGTGATGAGCGCGAGGATCAGGTCCTTGGCCGTCGACCCGGGAGGCAGCGTGCCGTCGACGTCGACGGCCATCATCTTCGGCTTGGCCTGCGACAGCGACTGGGTGGCGAGCACGTGCTCGACCTCGCTCGTGCCGATGCCGAAGGCGATCGACCCGAAGGCGCCGTGGGTGGAGGTGTGGGAGTCGCCGCACACGATGGTCATGCCCGGCTGGGTGAGGCCCAGCTGCGGTCCGACCACGTGGACGATGCCCTGGTCGATGTCGCCCATCGGGTGCAGGCGGACGCCGAACTCCTCGGCGTTGCGACGCAGCGTCTCGACCTGGGTGCGGGAGACGGGGTCGGCGATCGGCTTGTCGAGGTCCGTCGTCGGGATGTTGTGGTCCTCGGTGGCGAGGGTCAGGTCGGGCCGGCGGACGGGACGGCCGGACAGCCGCAGGCCGTCGAACGCCTGCGGGCTCGTGACCTCGTGGATGAGGTGGAGGTCGATGTAGAGCAGGTCGGGCTCGCCCTCGGCCGTGCGGACGACGTGGTCGTCCCAGATCTTCTCCGCGAGCGTCCTGCCCATCGCGATCATCTCTCCTCTGCGTCGTCGTCAGTGCGGCGTCAGCCTAGCACTTGCGTCTCACCATACGATACGGCAGTATCAAGGCATGGACAACGCCAGTGGAGTGGGTGTGCTCGACAAGGCCGCTCTCGTGCTCTCGGCCCTCGAGCCCGGACCCGCCACCCTCGCCGGGCTGGTCGCCGCGACCGGCCTCGCGCGGCCGACGGCCCACCGGCTCGCCGTGGCGCTCGAGCACCACCGGCTCGTCTCCCGCGACATGCAGGGACGCTTCGTGCTCGGACCGCGGCTCGGCGAGCTCGCCGCCGCCGCCGGCGAGGACCGCCTGCTGGCCGCCGCGGGTCCGGTGCTCGCACGTCTGCGCGACATCACCGGCGAGTCGGCGCAGCTGTACCGCCGACAGGGCGACTTCCGGGTGTGCGTGGCGGCGGCGGACCGGCCGACCGGTCTGCGCGACTCGATCCCCGTCGGAGGCCAGCTCACCATGGCAGCCGGGTCCGCTGCCCAGATCCTGCTGGCGTGGGAGGACCCCGAGCGCATGAACAAGGGGCTGCTCAAGGCCACCTTCTCGGCCGCCGAGCTGTCCGCCGTGCGTCGCCGCGGATGGGCGCAGAGCGTCGGCGAGCGCGAGCCGGGTGTCGGGTCGGTCTCCGCCCCGGTCCGCTCCCCCTCCGGCAAGGTGGTCGCCGCCGTATCGGTCTCCGGTCCCCTGGAACGCCTGACCCGGCAGCCGGGGCGCATGCACGCACCTGCCGTGGCCGCCGCCGCGGAACGGCTCAGCCAGAGCCTGCGCCGCGCCGGCTGACCTCCGTCTACCCGCGCAGGGCCTCGAGCAAGGCGCCCTTCGTCATCCGGGACGCACCGGGGACCTGCTTCTCGCGGGCCGCCGCGCGCAGCCGCACCACGGTCCAGGACTCGTCGGGGACGGGCGACTCCTCGACGGGCAGGTCTCCGCGCTCCGCGGGCGGAGCGTGGTCGACAGGGGCGTCACGGGTGGCGCGACGGAGCCTGGCCTCGAGCTTGGCCACCTTGGAACGCTCCTGCCGAGCCTCGGCCTTCCACTGCGCCGCCTTGCCCTTGGCCTTCTCGAGCTTGCGCTCGAGCTGATCCACCGAGCCACGCAGCTTCTCGACCTGCCCCTGCGCCTTGGCCAGCTCCTTCGCGCTGCTCGGGCCGCCCTTCTTCGAGGACTTCTTCGCGCCGCCGGACGCCTTCTCGGACTTCTTCACCTTGGCCATCTCGCTCCTCGCATGGTCGGACTCGGCCGAATCATGGCAGACGGAGGTGACGCGGAGGTGAACCTGCACGGACCCCTGCTCCGGCTCACAGCGTGGGTGCCGTGGCGGTCGCCACCGTGACGCCGGAGGCGTCCGCGACGCGCAGGCCCGCGACGTCCTCGCGCAGCACGGCGGCGTTCATGCGGCAGTGGACCTCCACCGCCGAGCCCAGGAAGGCGCCCGCCTCCACGTCGCGCCCCTGCTCGTCCACGACGTAGACGACGTAGACCTCCCCGGGCCGGGTGCCGGCGACGTCGAGCACGGCCTCCGTGCCCCAGGTGTGGGCGACGAACGCCGCGTCGACGCGCCCGGGCAGCGGGCTGTCGTCGCTGACCGAGGGAGCGAGCCGCTCGACGGCGCCGAGCGTGCCGGGCGGGCCCTCGACGGTGCCGTCGCCCAGGACGGCCTGGACGCCGAGCGTGGTCGCCGAGCCGGCCGCGACGAGCGCCACGGCGGCGGCGACCAGCCCCAGCCGACGACGAGCGGACCGGGGACGGGGCGCAGGCCCGACGGGCGCTGCTCCGGTGGCCCCGATCCGGCCGATCGCCGCGTCGAGCGCGGTCGAGGGCGGCACGTCGCTCCACGCACCGCCCGCGAGGGCCCACTCGTCGAGCGTCCCCACGGCGCTGCGCAGCGCGTCGAGCTCGGCGCGCAGCTCGGGACGTTCGGCGACCAACGCCTCCAGCTCGGCGGCCTCGGCCTCGTCGAGGTCGCCCGTGGCAGCGGCCGCGAGCAGCTGGTCGATGCGCTCCTGGGGCGTGGTCATGAGGCTCCCTCCTCGTCGAGCAGCGCGCGCAGGGCGCGCAGGCCGTGGAACATCCGGGTGCGCAGCGTCGCGACCGGCACCCCGTCACGCTCGGACAGCTGATCGTAGGTGAGACCCTCCAGGCGCACCGCCACGATCACGCGGCGCTGGTCCGCGGAGATCTGGGCCAGCGCCCACACCAGGCCGACGTGGTCGTCCACCTGGTCGCTCTCCGGCGGTCGGACCTCACGCGGCTCCCGGACGTCCGGCACCAGCGTCATCGGGCGGCGCCCACGGCGGCGCAGGGCGTCGATCACGACGTTGCGGGCGATCGCGAAGAGCCACGTCCTCGACGACGCCCGGGCGGCGTCGAAGCGCTCGCGCGCCTGCCAGGCGCGGGTGAAGGTCTCCTGCACGCACTCCTCGGCGAGGCCCCGGTCGCCCACGGCGTTCACGGCGAAGCCCAGGAGGTCACGGCCGTGCTCGGCGTACGCGGAGCGCACGTCGAAGCCCTCAGCCGTCATCCGGACCGCCCTTCTCGCGAGGTTGCTCCACGGTAGGCCCGTCGGCGCGCCGGGGCACGGCAACACGGTCACGGAAGCGGTCATGGAGAGGTGTACGCCGCGTCGGCCGCGAACGTTCTCGCGAAGATCCCTCGCCGTCCTGGTGAACGCACCGGCGCTCCGCCTCGTATCCCGACACGACCGGCGTCGCCGGACGCCACACGACGAAGGGACGACCATGACCCGATCGACTCGATGGACCGCAGCGGCCGGCCTCGCCGCCGCACTGCCCCTGGCACTCGGCGGACTCGCCTCGACCGCGACAGCCGACACCACGGAGCAGGTCGAGCGCCCGGAGACCTTCACCAGCGCGTTCGTCGCCGAGGCGACCGGTGACCAGGTCGTCGGACCCGACGGCACGGTCGGCGTGGGCCAGGAGGACGGCTCCGGCACGTTCATCTTCCTGATCAACTCCGACGAGGAGATCATCTGCTGGGACATCACCACCGAGGGCGTCGCACCGCCGTACCAGAGCGCCGCCCGCACCGCCACGCACATCCACCAGACGCCGGCCGGCCAGAACGGGCCCCCGCGCCTGTCGTTCCCGAACCCCGGCCCGGAGGACTCCGACATCCGCAACAGCAGCGGCTGCTCCGAAGGACCGTTCACGACCGGCCTGAGCGCGGAAGGCCAGGACACCGGCACGGGCTTCACCCTCGACCAGATCGAGGCGAACCCCGCCGGCTTCTCGGCCGACACCCACACGGCCGCCAACGTCCCCGGCGCCGTGCGCGGTCAGCTGGCCTTCAGCCAGGAGCTCCTGGACGAGGCCAACGGTGCCGGCGGTCCGCAGAGCGGCGGGACCGATGACGAGGACGCCGGTGAGGAGAACGCCGACGACGAGGATCGCGTGGTCCCGCGCAACGGGGTCGACACCGGGGAGGGCGGAACCGCCGGCTCCACCCCGACCGCTCCCTACGTCGCCCTGACGCTCGTCGGACTCGCTGCTGCGGGCGCCGTCGCCGCACGTCGTCGGCAGGGTGCCTGAGATTCGCCGACTGGCCGGCCTGGTCCTGCTCGTCACGCTCCTCGCAGGGTGTGGCGGGCAGGACCGGGCCCCTGCCCCGCGACCGGCGGAGACGACCACGACGGCCGCGCCGACGAGCCAGGCCCCGCGGGCCGCTGCAGCTCCGATCCGCGTGACGATCCCGCCCTTGGGTCTGGACGAGTCGCTCGTCGGCCTGGGCATCGATGCGGGGACCGGCGAGCTCGAGGTGCCCGAGGATCCGGCCCGCGTCGGCTGGTTCACGGGCGGCGGCAAGCCGGGCGAGACCTACCCCACCGTCATCGTGGGCCACAAGGACTCCCGCACCGGGCCGGCCGTGTTCGCGCGGCTGACCGAGCTGGAGGTCGGCGAGCAGCTGAGCGTCCTCGACGCTCGCGGACAGCGCCGCACCTACGAGGTCACCGAGGTGCGCGACGTGCCGCAGGACAGCCGCTTTCCCACCGAGGACGTCTACGGCAGGGCGGCGGGGTCGCAGGTCCGCCTCATCACCTGCACGGGACCCTACGACCGCGGGATCGGCCGGTACACCGAGAACCGGGTCGTCTTCGCCTCCGAGGTCTGAGTCCTCAGA